>CAMCXS010000003.1 GCA_945883495.1 Akkermansia muciniphila | reverse complement strand
ACGATCCTGACCGGATACGGCCTCGGACATCTCCTCCACTTCGGCCGCGAACTCAACGACATGAACCAAGTCATCGGCGTCATGCTCATCATCGTCGTGATTGGCTTACTTGCTGACAAGCTGCTCTTCGCCCCCTGGGAACGCTTCCTCCACCGCCGCTGGGGAACCGGACGGTAAATCGGGGCCTCCCATCTCTGAGCCACCGCGTGGGCCCTATCGTCTCCGGACCTCTTGGCCAGATGCCAACCCAGCCCGATTTACCCATCTGACCATTTGCCCGGCATCCGGCCGAAAGAGCCCAGCTCTTCCCGAGCGTGTTTCCCGGTACGCCATCATGCGCTCGCTCCGATTCGCCCTCCTCATCGTCCTGGCCCTGCTGCCACTTCCCCTTTCCGCGCAAGCCGCCCCGGCCCCGCTCCAGCTCACCCTGCAACGGCGCAACGCCTCCGGCGCTCCGCAGCATACGTCAGAGGCATGGGACCCAACCCGAACCGCCCTCATCGTGTGCGATATGTGGGATCTGCATACCTGCAAGAACGCGATGGCCCGTGAAGCAGAAATGGCGCCTCGCCTTGACGCCGTTCTTCAAAAGGCCCGTGCCCAGGGCGTCCTCGTCATTCACGCGCCGAGCAGTTGCATGGCCGCCTACGAGGGCACACCAGCCCGCGAACGCGCTCGAAACGCCCCCGCGTCGCTCCAGCTCCCAGCGAAAATCAACGAATGGTGCCGCCAAATTCCCGCGGAACTCGGCGTCATCTACCCCATTGATCAAGCCGACGGCGGCAATGACGACGCCCCCGAGGTTCGCGCCGCCTGGACGAAGGAAATGGAAGCCAAACGGCTCAATCCGCGGGCTCCTTGGACCCGCCAGATCGATCTGCTTACCATTGACCAGGAGAAGGACGCCATCAGCGATTCTGGCACGGAAATCTGGAACCTCCTCGACGCTCGTGGGATCGACAACGTAATCCTGGCCGGGGTCCATGTGAATATGTGCGTCTCGGGCCGCCCCTTCGGCCTCCGGCAGATGACTAAGAATGGCAAAAATGCCGTGCTCCTTCGCGATCTCACCGATGCCATGTACAACCCGGACAGCTGGCCCTTCGTCAGCCACGCCCGAGGCACCGGGCTGTTCATCGAGTATCTCGAGAAACGCATCTGCGCCACCATCACCTCGGATCAGATCCTGGGCGATCGCGCTCCGTTCGCTTTCAGCGAAGCCACCGCCGGCCCCAAACGGAGCCGAATCCTCCTTCTTGGCGATAGCACCACCGCAGCAACGTTCCCGCGACTCCTTGCGCCCGACGAGCCGCAGCTGGAGGACACGATTCGCATCCTCCTCGCCCTGGCACCGGAACGGCACCGGAGCGACGTCATCAATCTGGGCCTGAGCGGCGAAACGGTCTGGAGCCTCCTCCAATCTGGCCGTTACGACAAGGAAGTGGCCTCCCAACCGGACGCGGACTTCATCTTCATTCGCTATGGCATCAACGACCGGGCCAAGCGCGAGAATTTTTCCAAGAACTTTCCCAAAGATCTAGAGAAGCTAATTACCCGTCTTCGCGAAGATCATCCCAACGCCCAGCTCATTCCTACCTCAGTGATTCCCTTCTCCAGCGACGAGGCGAGCACCGAGATCAATGGCCTAATCCGGCAAGTCGCGAGCGAGCAGAATCTGCCCTACTTTGAACTCTACCCAGCCTACGCAGAGGCCCTCAAAGCCGGCCCCAACCTGCTCAATTATCGCCGCTACACGCTGGACAAGATCCCGGCGGACTTGCAGCCTTTGGCCACGCCCTACGTCTTTCCCGGCGCCGAGCCAGCGGTCATCGTGCTCGACAGTCGGCTCGATGCCCTCTTCGGCCACCTGCCCGGCTGGTATGGAGACCGCCACCCGAACCTGGCCGGTTACCAAGTCATCGCCCGCGAAACGGCCCGTTATTTGGCGCCGCTACTAGCTAAAACGGAGTGAATGGCTCCACCTAAGGCCGTCCGTCCCTAGCCCACGATCAAAACACCGCGAACGGCTCAAAGACAACCCGCGTGACCAGGGTTTCATAGTCAACCCGAGTGGCGAAGTACAGCGAAGTCAGACTCAGGGCCGTGGCCACGATTCCGGCGAACACGCTCGCCAGACAAGTGATCGCCATCCCTTTCCAAAATGAGCGTTGGTAGTGGAACGCCACGATCAGCGAAGAGGCCAACACGCCAACCACGATCACGGTCAAGGTCATCACCACATCGGCATTGGTGTCCGGGAGCAAAGGTTGCCCGCCGTCAAAGGTGATGGCCGCCACGAACCAAACCGTGGCTTGCAACGCCGCGACCGACAGCAGCTTCAAGAAGCCGGTCAAGTGCCCCACCGGCCCCGCCACCGCTCCGAAGAGATGGGCGCTGCTCCAAAGCCCGATTAGCGCCGGCAGACACAGCGCGGCGAAAAGGGTCAGCGTCATGGTCAACGCGGCCATGAACGGCGGACGGTAGCTTTTCAGCGCTTCCCCGAATGCCGGAGAATCGATCAGCTGCAACTTCGCGGAAAAAGCCAAATCCCGCGCCGGAAACGTGAACGACTTCCCGTCCGCTTTCGTGATCGTCAGCTCGCGCGAGGCGAAATCGTACCGGCTGGCGTCGCCAAAATACTCCTCCCCGTTTCGCAGCAACCATGTCTGCGCCGTCCCAGCTTGCGCCGCCGCCGTCAACGTTACAAGGATTAGAACCCACGCGCCGACCGTTCGCCATCGTCTCCACTCGCTGACTAGCAAAGAACCCATCGCCACCATCGTATCTCCGTATGACGGTGCCAACAACTGGCATTCATTGAGAAAAATCACGTAAATGCCCGGTCGAGGTGCATATACCCCCCGTCCACGTGGACAAACTGGCCCGTCGTGTGGCCAGACCGAGCCGAAAGCAAGAACACCGCCGTGGCCGCGATTTCCTCGCAGCTGGTCATGCGGCGGCCCAGGGGAATCCGGCGTTCAATCTCGCCCCGTTTCCTCTCGGGATCGGGTTGCGTCGCCAGCCAGCGTTCATACATCGGCGTCCAAACCTCAGCCGGCACCACCGCATTTACCCGCACACCATTCGGCGCCAAATCAATTGCCCATTCACGGGTCAGAGCCAACAATCCGCCCTTCGATGCCGCATACCCCGACGTCCCGCCCTGCCCCGTGAGCGCCACTTTGCTGGCGATGTTGACGATCGCCCCGCCGCTCGCCCGGAGCGCGTCCGCTGTGAGCCGCACCAGAGCAAATGCGGGCACTAGGTTCCGTTCCAAGGATTGGCGGAACTCCGCGACGGTTTGCGAGAGTCCCGCACCGTCGTTCACCCCAGCGTTGTTAACGACTCCATCGATCCGCCCGTGACGGCGCAACAACTCGGCCGCAATTCCTTCCAACTCACCTTCTTCGGTCAAATCGCAAATCACGGCCTCGCTTCCCGGCACCTGCGCCACCAGAGCCTCGGCGCGCTCCCGGTCACGATCGATGATCACCGCTGCCGCCCCTTCCTCGGCGAGTCGGCGAACAATCGCTTCCCCGATCCCCGAAGCACCGCCGGTGACCCAAACGACTTTCCCCCGAAGCTCCAGATCCATCTCAGGCCTGCCAAGCGCGCAGGGTCTGCCGTTGTTCCCCCAAACCGTCGATGCCGAGTTCCACCACATCGCCGGGATTCAAGAATTGAGGCGGTTTAAAGCCCAAGCCCACACCCGCCGGAGTGCCCGTGGAAATCACGTCCCCGGGCAGCAGGGACATGAACTGACTCAAGTAACTGACCAGGAACGGCACCTTGAAAATCAGATTGGCCGTGGTGCCGTCTTGCTTGGTCACCCCGTTGACCTTGAGCCACATCCGCAGATGATCGACATCCGCAACTTCATCCGCAGTGGCCAAAAAAGGCCCGAACGGCGCGAAGGTATCGCAGCTCTTCCCCTTAACCCACTGCCCGCCGCGCTCCGTCTGAAAAGCACGCTCGGAGTAGTCATTGTGCAACGCGTAGCCCGCGATGTAGCTCGCCGCGTCCGCTTCATCGACGTAAGAGGCGCGCTTGCCGATTACCACTGCCAGCTCGACTTCCCAGTCGGTCTTCTCGCTTCCCCGCGGGATGATCACTTCGTCGTTGGGACCGCTCCAGGCACTCGTGGCCTTGGAGAAAATGATCGGTTCGGCCGGAGCTTTTTGGCCGGTTTCCTCGGCGTGATCTTTGAAATTGAGGCCGATGCAGATCAGTTTGCTCGGCCGCGCGATCGCGGGCCCCAGCCGGACTCCAGCCGGGATCTCTGGAGCGCTGGTCGCATTTGCCTGGGCCCAAACAGCCAAGCGGGCCAAGCCATCATTCCCGAAAAACGCCTCATTCCAATCCTCCCCAAACGCCGAGGCATCGACCTTCCGTCCATCCGCCAGGATCAATCCCGGACGCTCCGCGCCCGCCTCGCCGAATCGAATCAATTTCATTGGACCGGAACCTTGAGGCGGCCGGGGCGGAATGCCAGACTTTTTTCAGGTTCCGGCCCTACTCGCGCGGCAGCGTGAGGGGAAACTCAGGACAAATCCGGGAGGCTACGGCCTGTTCATCGGGACGATCGGCCAGGAAGAAGGCCATTCCTCCATCCTCTCCACAAATCCAAACCTCGTCCGCCCCGGCTTCGAAATAGAGCCGCTTCTTCTCCAAAAGCTCGGGACGCGTGTTCGTGGGCGAGACCACCTCCACGCAAATCTCCGGTGCCGTGGTGAGGAACGATCCCTCCAGAGCGATCTTTAGCCGCGCCCAGGAAATCCAAACCACATCGATGCCTTTGACTCCGCCCGAAGTGGATAGTGGACACTCGGGCCGTGCTCTTCCCCGCTCTCCGAGCGAGTCCCGGAGCCCTTCCATGATCAAAGCCTGATAATCGCTATGCAAGAATCCCGGTGGCGGCATCATGAGGATGTGTCCGAACTGATCAGTCTCAATTTTGTATTCCAACGACGCCAGGAACGAATCCGCCATCAACTCGTCCCAACGCTCCCGGTTGAACCGATGCTGATCCTCAATCGCCGGCAATTGCGCCAGAGCTTGTCCCATGGCGGCAGCTTACCGGAGATCGACCAGGGAGGCAACCGCGGGGATTGAGGCCCACATAAGGGCGGGCACTCCTGCCTGCCCTAAGCGGCTATCGGAGATCATTCAGGCGGACAAGATGCCCCTACGAATCGCAGGCACCATCCCCACCCAGCTTCGTGTTCCTTCGCACTCTTCGTGGTGAATCCAACTGCCATTCGCACCACGAAGAGCGCGAAGACACACGAAGGTTGGAGACCTATTGGTTCGCCCACATTTTGGTGGTGACTCTCGTTCTCCTATGCGCCCCGCGCCGCTCGGAAACATTCTTCGGCCCAACGCTGATCCTCCTCCGTGAGCGGTGGATGAAGCTTCCCGAGGTCGCTCAGTTGCCAATATCGCCCGTTCACGTGGCAGCGGTCCACCACCGGCTGCAACGCCAGAGGAACATCCGGATCCGTGGCCCGCAACGGAATGCGCAAGGTGGGCAACCGATCCCGCAACGACACCGGATAGGCCTCGATCCGGTTCGCGCACGCCCGCCACACGGACACCTCGTAGTCCATCCGATTCCCTTGGCCGATCCAATCCTGGCGCCAAGATCCCGGAATCAAGGTCAACGGCTCTCCCCCGCGGGTGAGGTCAATCTCCACCACGTTGACGCCACCATCCACGCACAGGCCGCGCTTCGCCACATAAGCCGCATACCCGTCCCGCTTGTTCCACGGACTGATGATCTCGATCGTCGTGACCAACTCCCCGGACAAGCTCCGGATTTCGACCCAACGCCTCGGATGGTCGTCCACAATCAGGTAAGGCTCGGACACTTCCAAGGCGACGCCCCCTTCATCCTGCTCTGGTTGCCACACCGGCGGAAAACCCGCCTTCCAGGATTCCACCACCGCCACATCAGCCCGAAGCGTGCCGGACTTTCCCTCTACGCGGATGCCTTCCTCCGCCTGGGCCGTCAGATCCTGCGGCAGCTCCCCGTTCAACGCGTCACGCACGTAGCCGACCAACGAAGTGTGCGCATCCAACCAACGGTTCTGAAAGAACGGATTCATTCCAGGGAACGGGTTCTGGCGCACGCTCATCCGGGTCACTCTACCGGACCTGACCATCGCGCGCAAGGCCAGCCCACCAAGACGATCCCCAGGTCCTTGTCATCCGCGGAGCCCCGCCAACAGCGCGGCAGGAACCAGGTGCCGCCCCAGTCGCCCGAGTCTGGACGAAACCGGTAGACCTTGACGCCATTGACGACGGAAAGAACTGATTCCTTCACGATTGGCAGCATTCTCTCTGTGCTCCCGGTGTTCTCTGTGGTGAAGAACTACCTTTTTCACCACAGAGGACACAGCGTTCACAGAGGCCAGAATTGAAGCCAGCAAATCGTCTCTCCGGCTTGGCAAATCGCCTCTCAGCTTTAGCAAGTCGCCCCCCACCCGCCCGAGTCACTGGGGGATAGACTCTCCCCACTACCCACGATTTGGAGATCACCATGCTGGCGAAGATTCCTACAGGCCCAACGGGCCGGGATAGGAAAGCCCAGGGCGCAGGGAGCGCTAGCGATCGCAGCCCTGGGAAACCGCCAATAGTACGCCCCGCCCTGAAAGGTGCGGGACAACCGTGGAATCTGCCGGTGGTGTGACTCGCTTTCAGCGTTTCCAGTCGCGGCCTTCACCAGTTCTCCGTAGAGATGGCTCCATCGTTGCTTTAGCGAGATCGCTCACTCCCTAGCCATGAGCGCACTGTTCGCCGTCCGGATCCTCCATACCATTCGGGGTGGCTCGGGTCCTTACCGGATCACGACTCGGGCTCTGCCATTCCCCTCGTAGATGCCCACCAGCCGTGTGACGCTGAACGCCCTCTGGCCGTCGAAGCGGATCCCGACGACCGGCTGGAGTTTCCGAACAACGACGCTCCAGGGCGAGAGATCGCCAGTGCACGGACAAGAGGCATGAACGCACCGCACGACAGGGAGTCCGCGTCCAGCGCGCAACCAACCTGAACGAATCACTTCTCACCACGCCGGCAGACGAAAAGCAACCTAACTCACTAGGTGACGATTTCGTCACAAACCTCGCAAGATCCCCGGCACTGCCCGCATTCCACGGAGTGGACTCCTCCAAATTCTTCCATGTCTCCTCCTCCTTGGTAACAAATTACCAACAAAACCCTTGCCCATACTCAAACTATGTTGTTTTCCATGGACACGTCCCGAAGCAGGAAGCCGACCGGTTGATGTGATTCGATCGGCTCGACTCACGTTGCCTACCGATCGCCGCCGCCATGAAACATCTGTTGCTGCTCATCCCCCTACTGGGTTTGACCTTTACCGCGTTCGCCGATCATGCGGCGCCATCACGATCGCTGAGTCAGCCTCCGGCCGGCCTCTCAAGTTCCGAGTGGAGCAGTATCCGGGCAGCTTACGAAGCCGGGCGTCATGCCTTCCATCCAGAAGACGGGCACCCGGGGCAGTGGACGGCACGCAGCCCGGGGCAGCAGTGGATCACTCGGTTTGACGGCTATGGCTTCGTGGCTCAAGCCTGGAGGGCCGATTGGCGATGGGGACTGGAACTCAAGTGCTATGCCGTTGGTAGTCAGCGGTTTTCCGTTGGCGAATCGGGCGCGGGTATCGCGAGCGACAATCGCCTGAGATTCGAGCGCGGTCACGGGCTCACGGAATGGTTTGTCAACGACGGTCGTGGGCTGGAGCAAGGTTGGACGATCGCGGATCGGCCCGCAGCCGGAGAGGGTCCGGTGCGCCTGGAACTCGCGGTGCGTGGAGATCTGTCGCCTGTGGTATCCGATTCAGCCGTGACCTTCACCAATGCGGCAGGTGCGGCGGTGGTGACCTACGGAGGCTTGAAAGCCTGGGACGCGGACGGCCAGGACTTGGCGGCGACGTTTGCCAGATCGGCCCATGGCATTGCCGTGGAGGTGGACGCGAGCGGTGCCCGCTATCCCATCACCATTGATCCGATCGCGCAGCAGGCGTATTTGAAGGCTCACCAAGTCTCAGCGGAGGACCGATTCGGCTGGTCAGTCGCCGTGTCAGGCGACACCGTCGTCGTCGGGGCCTACCAGGAGGACAGCAGCACCACCGGAGTGAACAGCACGCCAAACGAAGCGGCTGCAGGTTCCGGAGCCGTGTATGTCTTCGCGCGCAGTGGAACGACGTGGGTCCAGCAGGCCTATCTGAAAGCCCATCAGGTTTCGTCTGGCGACGCCTTTGGTGTCTCCGTCGCCGTGTCGGGGAACACCATCGTGGCCGGAGCGTTTGGGGAAGACAGCAGCACCACGGGTGCGAACAGTTCGCCCAATGAGTTGGCCAGCAATGCCGGCGCGGCCTACATTTTCGTGCGTACCGGGACCACCTGGAGCCAGCAAGCCTATCTGAAAGCGCCACAAGTGACCGCGGGAGACGAGTTCGGCTACTCAGTGGCGGTCTCGGGCGATACCGTGGTGATTGGCGCGACGCGGGAAGACAGCAGCACCACGGGCGTCAACAGCACGCCGAATGAGTCGGCCAGTGGTTCCGGTGCTGCCTATGTTTTTGTGCGCAATGGGACCACCTGGACCCAGCAAGCCTACCTGAAAGCACATCAGGTAAGCGCGGCGGACGAGTTCGGCATTTCCGTCGGCGTCTCTGGGGACACGGTGGTGGTCGGGGCGAAGGAAGAGGACAGCAGCACGACCGGCGTCAACAGCACGCCCAACGAATCTGCCACCAGCTCTGGCGCCGCCTATGTCTTTGTGCGCAATGGGACGGCCTGGACCCAGCAAGCTTACCTCAAGGCGCACCAAGTTTCCGCGGACGACTACTTTGGGACGGCGGTAGCGGTGTCCGGGGATACCGTGGTCGCCGGAGCTTGGGGAGAGGACAGCGGCACGACGGGCATCGACAGCACGCCCAATGAGTCCGCCGCTGGCTCCGGGGCGACGTATGTCTTTGTGCGCAGTGGAACCACCTGGACCCAACAAGCCTACCTCAAGGCACATCAGGTGACCGCCGGGGATTCGTTCGGGTCGGCGGTCGCTCTGTCAGGAAACCTGTTGGTGATTGGCGCGAACCGGGAAGACAGCGGCACCACCGGGGTGGACAGCACGCCCAATGAATCGGCAACCGATGCCGGAGCAGCGTACGTGTTCGAACGCAGTGGGACGACTTGGAGCCAGCAGGCTTATGCCAAGGCTCACCAAGTGTCCGCCGGTGATCTTTTTGGCTACTCGGTGGCGGTGTCGGTCGGCACCGTGGTGATCGGAGCCTGGGGGGAAGACAGCAATACGGCGGGCGTCAACAGCCCACCCACGGAATCCGCTACCGATGCCGGAGCCGCCTACATCTTCTCCTCGGCGAGCGGACCGGGGGCTTCCTTGGTGACCAACCTCACCGCCGCGCAGCGAACGGGGACTAAGCTGGTGGACATCACCTATGACCTAGCCGCGCCCGGTTTCACGGCGGTAGCGGTGGGCTTGCAGATCTCCAGCGATGGCGGCGCCACCTGGACACTCCCAGCGGTATCCGTGAGCGGAGACATCGGCGCCAGCGTCGCGCCAGGCACCGGAAAAACCATTGTTTGGGACGCCGGCACGGACTTTCCACAAAGCTACAGCAGCCAAATGCGCTTCCGCGTCACGGCGGACGACGGTGTGACCCCGCTGACGGGCTTTGCGTATATCCCCGCCGGCAGCTTCACCATGGGCCGTACCAGTGGCGACACGGACAGTGATGCGCCGCCAGTGACGGTGACGGTGAGCGGGTTTTACCTGCAGGAGACCGAGACGACAAAGGCTCAGTGGGACGAGGTGCGGACCTGGGGCTTGAGCAACGGATACACCGACCTAGCCGCCGGGGCTGGCAAGGCCGCGAGTCACCCGGTCAATGAAGTAAGCTGGTGGGACGCGGTGAAATGGTGCAACGCGCGAAGTGAGAAGGAAGGACTAACGCCAGTTTATACAGTTTCCGGGGCGGTGCTGAAGACCGGGACGTCAGTACCGACGGTGAACTGGAGCGCGAACGGGTATCGTCTGCCGACGGAAGCTGAGTGGGAGAAGGCTGCTCGCGGCGGAGTGAGCGGGAAGCGCTTTCCGTGGGGCACCGACACGATCAGCCATGCGCAGGCAAACTACTTTGGGAGCAATTCGAATGCGTATGACCAAAGCCCGATCAACAACTTCCATCCGAGCTATAACGACGGAGTGAGACCCTATACCTCGCCGATTGGGAGCTTTGCGGCGAATGGGTTTGGGCTTTACAGCATGTCAGGGAACGTGTGGGAGTGGTGCTGGGACTGGTATGGTGCAAACTATTACGGGACGAGCAATGGGACGACCGATCCGCGAGGTGCGACCTCAGGCCAAGTCCGGGTATTCCGGGGTGGCAGTTTTAACGACGCCGCGAACTACGAGCGCTGCGCGCTTCGCTTTAGCAACACGCCCGGCCACGCCTACAACGATATCGGGTTGCGCCCCGCCCGCGGCCGTCTCATCAACGACTTCGTCGAGATCCCCGGTGGGGCCTTCACCATGGGCCGGACCAGCGGCGACTCGGATAGCAACGCGCCACCGGTGACGGTGACGGTGAGCTCGTTTCTCCTGCAGGAGACGGAGACAACCAAAGCGCAGTGGGATGAGGTGCGGACATGGGGCTTGAACAACGGCTACACCGACCTAGCCGCCGGCGCTGGCAAGGCCGCGAACCATCCCGTGCAGACGGTGAGTTGGTGGGATGTGGTGAAATGGTGTAACGCGCGGAGTGAGAAGGAGGGGCTGACGGCGGTTTACACGGTTTCCGGAGCGCTCATGCGAACGGGGACGACGGAGCCGACGGCGAACTGGAACGCAAACGGGTATCGGCTGCCGACCGAAGCGGAGTGGGAAAAGGCGGCGAGGGGAGGCGTGAGCGGGAAACGTTTTCCGTGGGGGACGGATACAATCAGTCACTCACAGGCGAACTTTAACAATTCGGGTGTAGAACCTTATCAGAGCGGTACTTCAGGTTTTCACCCAACGCATGCAACCGGGGACGTTCCTTATACATCGCCAGTGGGAAGCTTCGCGACCAATGGCTTTGGCCTAAGCGATCTAGCAGGAAATGTCTGGGAATGGTGCTGGGATTATGAGGGAGGCATTTACACGAGCGGAGTGACCAACCCACGAGGTCCGGCGAGCAGCTCCGAGCGCGTGACGCGCGGGGGGGCCTGGGGCAGCCGCGCCGTCTACACACGATGCTCCGATCGCAACAGCGCCGCGACCGAAGGTTTTAGCGACCGCATCGGGTTCCGGGCAGCCCGGCGTGGTCAATAGCAAACCTAGACCATTCACCAAAAACCTAAACAAGTGAAATCCACGGAGGCAGGCGCCACGGCCCGAGAGAGGCGGCGCGGAACGCCATCCAAGAAACGCAGTCAATGTAGGTCAGGCCACCTCA
The DNA here is from genome assembly GCA_945883495.1 of Akkermansia muciniphila. Classification (GTDB taxonomy): domain Bacteria; phylum Verrucomicrobiota; class Verrucomicrobiia; order Verrucomicrobiales; family DEV007; genus V1-115. The sequence continues at coordinate 161,447 of CAMCXS010000003.1, read as the reverse complement.
GCTGGTCCAACCGCTCAACTTGAATTCTGGGCCGGTACCCTTTCATGAAACATCAAAGACTTTTCCAGTTGGGATTAATCATAGTTTTGGCATTGGCTTTGCCGAGCCCACTCAAGGCCGCCTTCAGTGTCGCCGAGACGGACAACCTTACCGTCGATACCCGGGATGCGCCCACGGTGACCACACCCACCAACACCAGCATCACCGCAGACAGTGCCACATTGGGCGGAACCGTCACCGCTGATGGGGGGGCGACCATCTCCGAGCGCGGCGTGGTCATCGCCGCGACGGCGACGAACGCGAATCCGCTGATCGGCGGGACGAGTGTGACCAAGATCGTCGCTAGCGGCACCACAGGAATCTTCACGACGTCCGTTACCGGCTTAACACCAGGCACAGGGTACAGCTTCAAAGCTTTTGCCACCAACGCCGCCGGCACCAGCTACACCGCGGTCGCCACCTTCACCACCCTGGCATTCCCCGACATCGCCGTGGAGGATGAGGCATCGGCCAATTTGACCTCCGGCAGCTCCACGAAGAACCTTGGCTCCGTCTTCCGCGGTGCTTCCGGGTCCGCGTTGACGTTTACCGTCCGCAACACCGGCCAGGTTCCTCTGACCGGGTTGGCCTTGAGCAAAGTGGGCGGCCATGCGGCTGACTTTGTGCTGGGATCCTTGGGCTCCACGTCCGTTCCCGGCGGAGGGAACACCACGTTTACGTTGACCTTTTCTCCGAGCGCCGTCGGCCCCCGTTCCACCGCACTTCACATCGCCAGCAATGATCCCGACGGGGCGGAAAATCCGTTTGTCATCGCCCTGAGCGGGACCGGGTTGAACAATCCGCCCACGGACATCACCTTGAGCAATGCCTCCGTCCCAGAAGACAGTCCGGTGGGCACGGTCGTCGGGACGTTGGGCGCGGCGGACGCGGATGCCGGGGATACCTTCACCTTTGCCTTGGTCAGCGGCACCGGATCCACGGACAATGCCCGCTTCACCCTCAACGGCACGGCGTTGCAACTCGCCACGGTCCCGGACTTTGAAACCCAGAGCAGCTACAGCATCCGCCTCCGGGTCACGGACAGCGGCGGCGGCACGTTTGAGGAGGTCCTCACCGTCCAGGTGAGCGATGTCCAAGAACCGGTGAACGAAATCGTCATCGCCGGTTCCAGTGCGTTCCGCGCAGTGATCCACCAAGCCTTGATTCAATTCCTCGGCGGCGGGTCCAAGTGCAAATACGCCTTCGCCGGAACCAGCGGCATCGCCGGCGCGGAAACCGCCATTTTTGAAGGACACGCGGGCGGCAACTTCTACCTCGTCCGCACCTCCTTGCAGGGCTCGCTCAAGGGCATCTCCGATGTGATCCAGGGGAACAGCGTCGAGGGCTTCCTCGACGCCTCGGCAACGGCAACCGACCGAATCATCGGCGGCAGGGCCATCAATCCGGCTGGCAAAACGGCGAGCGCGGCGCCGCGGTTCGTCTTTTCGGACTGCAACCAGAATATCACGCCGACTCCCGCGCCCGCCTTGACCGGGCAAGCGATTGCGGTGCTCCCCTACGTCTTCGTCGCCAATCCTGGCGCGCCGACCAGCCTGACCAACATCACGGATCAAGTCTTCTCCGCCCAATGGTCCTTGGGCGAAATGAAGCTCTCCGCTTACACGGGCAATGCGTCGCACACCAGCTACGTACTCACCGTGGGAGGCTCTCCGGATTCGGGCATGCGGTCGGCCATCTTATCCGAAACTCGGTTTGGCCCGTTCACGCTGAATGTTCAGTATTCCTCAGCTACTCTCAACGGAACCGAGGGAACCGGCACGGTGAGTTCTCTGGATGGCTTGGGGAATACCGGTTTCCCGTCCGCAGCCGTCCTCCGCTCCGTGTTGTCTCGCCGCTCTGCTTCCACCCAGGTAGGCGGGGCCGCCCCCTCGTCCGTCATCCTGGTGGGCTACCTTCCGCTGCCAGACGCTGCGGCGATCACCAGCGTCACAGGGGGGGCTGGAGTCGGCTCGATCGCCCTGAATTACAATGGTTTTGGATACTCCGCGGGCAACGTCGCCAACGGAGCCTATACGTTGTGGAGCTACGAATATCTCTACAAAGCTCCGAACCTTAGTGGTGGCGAATCAACCTTCATTAGCGCGTTCGAGCCTTCCATTCCTTCGGTGTTGACTGGCCAAAATGCGATCCGTCTGGATAGCATGAATGTGCTCCGGTTCGGTGGGGATGGCGGTATTGTCCTGCCGTGAGTGACATCTGGTGGTGACCGGATCGCCAAAGAACTGCTGGATCCTAAGACCGGCGTCCCGGCCACGGATCCGGTGATGCATACACTGGGGCAAGATATCGCCACGGAGACGCTTCATTGGGATCTCATCTCCGGGTGCGGCTCGACCGGACGAATGCGTTTACGCAGCGCAAAGCTGAGTTGGAGAAGGAACGGGATGACTATCTCAAAGCGATCCGCCGGGGCTTGCAGCCGGTTCTTCGGGAACCGGAGAAGACCGTGTTGCCCACTCGCCGCGCGGCGGCGGTGTAGTTGCAGGAGTTGCTGGACCCGCGTCCCACGAGCGTTGCATCCCCGATGAACTTCGGTCGTGGGGTTGGGGAACGTGGAGTTGGTCGCGCAGACAAGACTGCCTACCGTGACCAGTACCTCCACCGCCACACTCTCCGCGCCGGCCTGAGTTGCGTCCGGGTCAGCTTGATCTGCACGGAAGGGCTAGCCCCCGTCGCCGAAACCGCCAGCGCTCCTGGAGCAGGCGTGACCGGCGGGCTTGGATGGATGGCGAAGACGCCTCTCATCTAAACCTACTGGAGAACAGCAGCGCTTACTGAGAGCGCAATCTTGATGAGTCTAGTCGGATTCAATAAAAAGCCGATATCCCGAAAATTCCCAGTCATCACCTAGCCGTTCCCCGCTTGACCAGGACGGTGATGCCCGCTTGAGTGTGCGCCCTACCCCTGCACCCCATGAGCCGCGTTTTCATCATTTTCCCCATTTTCCTGGGGCTCATCTCTCCCGTATTCGCCGCGGACGATCTCTGGATCCACTTCCCGCCTGCTGGGAAAGGCAACGGCAAGAAGATCGTTCTCATCTCCGGCGACGAGGAGTACCGCTCCGAGGAATCGATGCCAATGCTCGGCAAGATCCTGAGTCAGCGACTCGGGTTTGATTGCACGGTCCACTTTGCAATCAATCTAGAGACGGGATTTGTCGATCCCAATTACCAGAAGAACATCCCCGGACTGGAAAAGCTCAAGGATGCGGATTTGATGATCATCGCCACCCGGTTCCGCCAACTCCCGGACGATCAATACCGGCATATCGCGGACTTCCTCAACCAAGGGAAGCCAGTAATCGGCCTTCGCACCTCGACGCATGCCTTCACCGGATCGGGCAAAAGCGGCGAATTCAAATGGGCGGAATTCGGCCTCAAAGTTCTCGGTGAGCAATGGGTCGCGCACCACGGCAAGCACAAGGTGGAGGGCTGCCGCGGTGAAATCGTCGAGGCGAATAAGACCCACGAAGTCATGCGCGGCGTGACCGACGTCTTCGCGCTGAGCGATGTTTACACGGTCAAGAACCTTGATGAGTCCCGCGCCACGGTCCTGCTTCGCGGCGCCATTACGGAAACTTTGGACCCCGCTTCCAAAATCCTCGTTAACGATCCACGCAACAAGCCGGTGCAAGCCCTGGCTTGGTTCCGGACCTACGTTGCCCCTGATGGAAAGACGACCGGCCAAGCCTTCTGCACCACCGCTGGCGCATCCGTAGATCTTCTTTGCGAAGACCTCCGCCGGTTGGTGGTCAACGCCGCGCTGTTTTTGACCAAACAGCCGGTACCGTTGAAGACCGACGTGAACTACGTCGATGCCTACGCTCCAACCTTCTATGGATTTAACAAAGGCAAGGACGGCAAGTTCTATGATGAGCGCAAGCTCCTTGTCTCCATGTGGAAACTTGGATCCAACGCCTCCACCGGCCTCGACAATCCCCCGTCCCCCGCCGCCTTGGCCGCCATCGGCGCGCTCAGCAAGCCCATTGCGCCCGCGTCGAGTCCTGCGCCCGCTCCGGCCCCGGCCAACGGGCTCGACAAGCCGCCCGTCTACGCCCAGCCCACCAAAGCTCCGGCCCTTCCTGGCCCAGTCCGGCTTCCCTTGCAGCCCACGGCCGGTGAAGTCATCGCCATCATTGGCAACACTCTTGGCGAGCGGATGGACAACTTCGGCCATATCGAAACCGTCCTGCAACGGCACTTCCCAGAACACCATCTCACCGTGCGCAACCTGAGCAACGCTGGCGATACTCCTGGCTTCCGCGCTCATCCCGCTCGCACCTCCCCTTGGGCCTTCCCGGGTGCCGAAAAGTTTCATCCGGACATTAGAACGCACAACGGAAAGGGACATTATCCTTATCCCGACGAGTGGCTCACCGAGATCAAGGCGGACACCATCATAGCCTGCTTTGGGTTCAACGAATCCTTCGACGGCCTCAAGCACGTCGAGCGGTTCCGCGCGGAACTCGCTGCCTTCGTCGATCACTCATTGTCTTTGTCCTACAACGGCAAGTCAGCCCCTCGGCTCGTGTTGGTTACCCCCATCGCGTTCGAGGACCGCTCGGCGGACTACGATCTTCCGAACGGCTTGGAAGCCAACGAGCGCCTCGCCGCTTACGCCAAAGCGGTGATTTCCGTGGCCGCCGAAAAGCGGGTCGGATTTGTCGATGTCTTCAGCCTGACGCAAGGCTGGTTCTCCGAAGAAGAGCCGCTCACCATCAACGGTTGCCACCTTTCCGACGAGGGTTACCGGCGCTTGGCACCCGCGTTTGTCTCTGCGATTTGGGGAGACGCGAAACCGGAGGCGAAAGGCAGCTACGATTCCGTACTCCAGGCGGTCCTCGACAAGAATTGGATCTGGCAAAACGATTACCGGATGCTCAACGGCGTCCATGCCTATGGGCAACGTTGGCAGCCTTATGGCAATGTCAACTACCCCGAAGAAATCGCCAAAATTCGCCAGATGGGCAAGCTAAGGGACGAACGCATTTGGCAGGCCCTCAATGCCACGGCCACGCCACCGCCAGCCGATGATGCGAGAACCCGTCCGCTGAGCCCGGTGGAGACGAACTATCGCGCACCGATCCGATACTTCGACGAGAAGGAAGCGCTTTCCAAGTTCCACCTCCCGGCCGGGTATAAGATCGAACTCTTCGCCTCCGAAGCCCTGTTCCCGGCTCTAGGAAACCCCGTGCAGATGTCGTTCGACAACAAGGGCCGTCTCTGGGTCTCCACCATTCAGTCCTATCCCCACTACCGTCCCGGTGGTCCGCGGCCGAACGACAAGATCCTCATCCTCGAAGACACCGACGGCGATCACCGGGCCGACAAACAAACCATCTTCGCCGAAGGGCTGAGCCTCCCGATTGGGTTCGAACTGGCGCCCGATGGCGTTTACGTCTCCGAAGAACCTTACCTAATGTTGCTCAAGGACACCAACGGCGATGACCGGGCCGATCAGAAGCACATCATCATGAGCGGGTTCGACAGCCACGACACCCACCATGCCATCTCCGCGTATTGCGCCGATCCCTCTGGCGCCTTCTATCTGCTGGAAGGCCGCTTCCTCCATTCCCAGGTGGAAACTCCCTACGGTCCGCAGCGCATGACCGATGGCGGAGCCTGGCGCTTCGACCCCCGCTCCTGGCGTCTCGAACGCTTCAGCCAATCGGACTACAACAACCCGTGGGGCATGGCGTTCGATCAGTGGGGCCAGAACTTCCTCGCGGACGCGTCCGGTGGTGACAACTGGTGGATGCTCCCCCTCTCTCTGAAGGTGCCTCATGGCCGGGAGATCGAGAAGGAAGGCCAGTTCACCACCTTCAAGGTGCGCCCCACCTCCGGCGCGGAGTTCGTCGCCAGCCGCCATTTTCCGGACGAAGTGCAAGGTGATTTCCTCCTGAACAACACCATCGGATTCCTCGGCACCAAGCAGCACACCATCCGGGAAACCGGTGCGGGCTATACCGGTGAACTTCGCCAGGATCTCGTGGTCTCCGACGATCCGAACTACCGCCCCGTCGATCTCGAGTTCGCTCCGGACGGCTCGCTCTACATCGTCGATTGGCACAATGCGCTGGTCGGCCACATGCAGCATTCCGCGCGGGACCCGAACCGCAACTCAACCTACGGCCGCATCTACCGGGTCACCTATCCGGCCCGCCCTCTCGTGACGCCCCCCCAGATCGCCGGAGCCCCGATTTCGACGCTTTTGGAAAACCTCAAGCTTCCGGAATACAGCGCCCGCTACCGCACCCACCGCGAACTGCGCGGACGTCCCTCCGCTCAAGTGCTCCCAGCCGTCAAGGAATGGGCCGCCAAGCTCTCCAAGCAAGATCCCAGCTTTCCAAGACACCAACTCGAAGCCTTGTGGGTCACCTGGGGTCAGGGACGCATTGATCGCGATCTCCTCGTCGCCTGCCTCGATTCTCCGCGCCACGAAGTCCGTTCCGCAGCCGTCCGCGTCTTGCGTCATGGCCATGCCCAGGTCTCCGATGCCACCTCGCTCGTGCTGAAAGGCGCCGCCGATGCCCATCCGCGAGTCCGGTTGGAAGCGTTGGCCGCCGCCTCCTGGCTCGACAATGCCGACGGGGCCCTGATCGCCGCCAAGGTGATGGAGAAACCGGTCGAAACCTGGATGGGAGCCCCGATGCAGGCCGCCATGTGGACCTTGGAGGACGATCTTCGCGATGCCGTCACGGCCAATCGCCTCCGTGTCGCCGGCAACGCCGCGCTGGAGGGTTTCCTCGCCGGCAAACTGAAGTTTGAGCCCACCATCAAACCGGCTCCACAACCTTATGTGAATGTTCCAGCCGCCGCGCTCAAGCTCTACAACATCGGCAAAGAAGTCTACGGCCGCGAGGCCCACTGTGCCACCTGCCACCAGAGCAACGGGCAGGGCCTGCCCAATATTTACCCGGGCTTGGAGAAGAATGAATGGATCTCCGGAGATGCGGATCGCCTCATCAAGATCGTCCTTAAAGGCCTTTGGGGCCCCATCTCGGTCAACGGTCAGAAGTTCGATCCCACCAAAGGCGTCCCGCCCATGACCGGATTCGCTGGCCTGCTTTCCGATGAGGAGATCGCTGGCGTTCTCACCTACGTCCGCTACAGTTTCAAGAACAGCTACCCGGCCGTGAAACCCGAGGACGTCAAGCGCGTCCGCGAAGAAACCAAGGACCGCAACCAGTTCTACATGGTCGAGGAAATCCTCAAGGAACATCCTTTCCCCTCAGAATAATCCATGAACGTCGGCGACAAGGTCGTTTGCATCAATGATACCTGGGACGCGTGGGTCTTTGATACCTACAATCAACTCCCGGAAAAAGGAGAAATCTACACCGTCCGAGCCGTCCGCCCGGGGCGTCCCAATCTCGACGGCGGTGCGGCTGTTCTCACGCTCCTGCTTGAGGAACTTGAGAATGATATCGACTACTCCCACATCGGCGGAGACGAACTCGGCTTCCGCGCGAATCGCTTCGCGCCACTGAACTCCCAGAAAGCGAAGATCGCCCGGCGGGAGGAAATCGGAATCCCCTCAGGGAGCTGACCGCACTTTCGCCTTCTTCGGCAGCGGCTCCTCCTCGTCCGCCCCGAACTTCTTGAGCGGACCGGCGCCGGTGTAAAACGGTGGACGGCCGTACCAGTAAAAGTCCTTGTAGGGGAAAATGGAACCGCTGAAGTAGTAGTACGGATCGTAAGCATATGTTCGATACAAGCCGACTTCCTTGCTGCCGATCCCCGAGACTGGCCGGAAAGATTGAGGAAGGAACGCTTCTTGGGTTTCGCATCCGGTCGTCAACAAGAGCAAGGCTACCGAAGAGAGACTCACAATCACTTTGGTTTTCATGGGCGCGGATCAGCTACAAGAAATGAGACAGGCAACAACGCCGTGTGCTCAACTCAACCATTGATACGGTAAAGGGCGGTTGTCGATCGCAGGTAAATCGCACCACCGATAGGGGCTGGCGAGGCCCGGAACACCTCCTCCGCTCCCGCTCCGACGGAGTTACGGGCGACGACGTCCACGGTTTTCCCGGGCCGGACCACGATGACGTCGCCATTCTCCGCCTGAAGATAAATCAGTCCATTGGCGATCAGCGGCGAAGCCGAAATCGCAGCCTCTAGGCGGACCGGCTCTCCCAGGGTTTCTCCGGTGCGCGCATCGTAGCATAGAGCGATCCCCGACATACTCGTGACAAACAGGGTGTCCCCGACCACCGCAGGAGAGGCCAGATCGCGGCCGCCCTGCCGCTTAAAGCTGCGCAAGCGGTGCGTCTTGGTGACATCGCCCGCGCCGCCAGGCCTCACAACATAAGCGTCGCCCGGTTTACCGCTGACCACATACAGAAGTCCATTGGCATAGTCCGGCACCGGTTCGCCACGGCCGTTGAAAGCCTCGCAGAACCAGAGTTCCTTGCCACTCACGGGATCGTAGCCCTGCACACCGAACTCGCCGTTGAGGACCAATTCGCGGCGGCCTTCGGCTCCAATGACGATCGGCGTCGACCATCCACCCTTGGGAGTATCCTTGCGCGGCGTGCTCCATACCGTTTCTCCGGTCTTGCGATTCACCGCCAGCAACGTGGATGGCCCCTCGGCATCGCAGTTCTGGATCACCAATTCGCCGTCGATGATGGGCGAAGCGCCCACGCCCCAATCCCCAGGAAAGCCTCCCAAGTCCGTGCGCGACCACAGTGCTTTGCCCTTCAGATCCCAAGCATGCAAACCTCCCGGGCCGAAGAACGCCACCACCACCTCACCGTCCGTCGCGCACGTCGCCGTCGCGAAGGTATTCATCTGGTGAGGCGTCTCCGGTTTCGAGACCGTCACCTTGGCGGTCCAAAGCAGATTTCCGTTCGCGGCATCGACCGCAAAAACCTGACGCAATAATCCATCCTCGCTAGAGGAGGTCAGAAAAAGCTTGTTCCCCCAATTCACCGGCGACGATTGCCCCTTGCCTGGCAGCCCGATCTTCCAAGCAATCGCCTTTACGTCCCATTTCACCGGCAAACCGGTCTCCGTGGAGTGCCCGGTCCCGAACGGGCCACGAAAACGGGGCCAGTTCTCCTCAGCTTGAGTGATGAAGGTTCCACCAGCCACAAAAAGGCAGGCGAACAGTCGTGCGCATCGCGTCGTGCTCATGGGTAGATCCATCCAATCTCCAATCGCTCCATTTCACCAGCGAAAAGTGAGGATCAAAGAACCCCACTCTCACGCCCGCACCTCCGCCCGCCTTAACAAATCTACCCCATTCGCGCAAATTTCTTGACCCTTAGGGGAAGCATTGATCAAATTCTCCCGCCGCCGTTTTCTTCAGACCTTCCTGAGGCGATTTTAGTCACTATAATCGTCAGCCGTTTGCTGACTGGGTTCACTTTACCCCTCAATTCTCTCGTTTCATGGCGCCCAAATGATGACGCGCAAACTAGCTACCTCTCTCATTCTGTGTGCGCTCGTCTACGCCCCACTCGCTCACGGATGCGTAACGGATCAAACTTGGTTCATTCTGGATGGCTTGCTCGCCGCTTCCTTCACGGTATACATGACGGGCCGTGTCCTCCAACGGGACTGGCCGGCCATCCCCGCCGCGCCATGGATTCCGGCTGGACTGCTACTGCTTCTGGCGTTGCTCCAGACGCTGAATCCCATGTACGTTTACGATCCCGAAAAACAAAGCTTGATGCACTTGCATAGTCATCTACCGGGACTCCCCTCAACCATCGATCAGCGGACTTCGATAATCGCCTTGATCCACTGGGCCGCACTGGCCATGGGCTTTTTCACGCTAGCCAACCTGAGCCGCGACCGAACTACACGCTGGTTGCTCCTAGGCACGATCGCAGCGGTCGGTGCGGGAATGGCGATTGCAGGAATGGTCATCAAAATCCAGGGCGAAACAGTTATCCCATTCACCAAATCGCAATCAGGAACCTTCTTCGGAACCTATGTTTACCACGCCCATGCGGCAGCGTTCCTCAACTTATGCTGGCCAGCGGCACTAGCCTTGACATTTCGCTCCCACGTTGCTGAACAGCCACTCAAGAAGGCGATCTGGATCAACGCATTTCTAATGATCTTTCTGGCCCTTTTCATCAACATTTCCAAATTTGGCCACCTTGCAGCCTTTCCTGGCTTGGCGCTCGCCCTCGCCACCATGCGGAGAGCCACCCCCTCCACCGCAACTGCCTCACCCTTCGCGCGCGTTCTCCTCGGCTCCATGCTTCTCGGCACAACTGCGTTCCTCCTCCTTCCTCTCATCGGCCAATCCGTTGGTCGTTGGGATTATGTGATCCGAGAGGGCTTTGGCGGCCGTCCTATGATTTACAGCGTCGCCATTTCCATCATTAAGCAGCATCCATTGTGGGGAACCGGCGTTGGAACTTTCCAATTGATCGCACCGTATTTCGCAGTTTCGATGCAGATGACTATGCCCGGGAGGTTCAGCCACGCCCACCAGGACTACCTGGAGACCGCAGTCGACTCTGGACTTGTTGGCACCTTACTTTGGGTGGTGCTTTTAGTCTGGAACTACGCGAAGGGCATCAATCACCTGTTGCGCCACCCCGAAGAACTTTCATTAGCTGTCGCGATGGTCGCCCTCACGATTGTGGGCCTTCATGCGCTTGTCGACTTCCCGCTCCAGATCGGATCCTTGCGTCTTTACGCAGCGGCTTACTTTGCCATGCTGTGGCGCAAGTCTCGACCGACAACTCGCCCCGAACGCATAGCCGTTTCAAGCGCGAAGCATTTAGCTACCACCCATTGAGGAGCGCGCGGAGAGGGGGAGAAACCTTGCCTTACATCCAACGGATGACCGCTCTATAAGATGGGACTCTCAGGGTTTGTAGGGGGACAGCTCAGGTCCAATGATTGCCGTGATGTTGACGAAGCTCCGACGCCCATCGTCGCCGCTCGAAAACCCTCCGGATGCTGGATCGGAATGAACATAGGACTCAGGCACCTCGATCGAACCGTCTGCACCTCTGGCAAATGGCACATCCAGCTGCAGAACCCGATTCTCGGCCGTTACCTCTAAATTCTGCGTCGTCCGAATCACTCCCCCTTCGAACTCCAGTTGCACCCGGTAACTGCCCAAGGGGAGATTGCTGAAAACAAATCGCCCATTCTCCACAGTAAAGCTGGCTCCGGCCACCGGGGTCCATTTTCCCGCATTGAGCACCAATAGGGTGGCGGACGAAGCCACATCCTCCCCCGTGTCGTAGACGCCGTTGTTGTTGTCGTCAACAAAGACACTCCCCTCGATCCTCCCAGTCGTTTGGGCCTGCGCCTGAAGGGGAAGGAGTGCAGTCGGGATTATAAAGCCCAAGGCACAGACAACTGCCTTTGAAATTCTGTTCATGTCGATTTTGAGGTTTAGTAAAGCAAATCGCGAACTGCGATTCTCGGCTGGAACGGCATGACTGCACGCCGCGCCGCCAACACCAAGAAACAACTCTACCTTACGACATGATCGATGGTCGTGTAGCGAGTCAAGCTTTTTGCTTCAACAGCTGCTTTTTTTGCCTCCACTTCTTTGAAAGAAAATTTTTGTGCCATTCTACTCCTTTTTATCCAATTAGCCGCTTGACACCAGTCTGCGCACTTCCTAGCTTCGCCGAAAGTGGCGCCAGTTCGGAGTTTTAGCGGTTTGCGAAGTTTCGTTGACCTCCACCAAAAAGCCCCTGATCCAGCGCCTCGCCTGTTTTTGAAACCTATTTCCGAAGCTGCCGCCCCCAATCGCAGTTCTTTGCCGTTTGGGACTTCTGCAGCTTCATACAAAGCCCCCATGCGCACTGTTTCCGAATCCACGAAATGCCGCCAGCCTCGGGTTTGGCCGTCGGTTGCTTCCCAGCTAGCAAACTCCATCGCGGCGATCACATTTTCGGTGCCGCTATTTGCTCTCGCGCTTCAACCGCCTACCGCAGCCCAATTGAGTGAAGCACGCCTTCGAGGAGATCTTGAAGCACGCCTCGAGTTTGTGAATGCCCTCAACAATGGGCGGGCTAGCACTGCGTTCGTGCAGCAGGCCAAGGCAAAACTCGACAGCGCCGCGGCAATCGCCGCTGGCTTGCAGCCAACCGTTCCTGGTGCCGTCGCCGTCGATCTGCCATCAACCGGATCCCCAAAGGTTCTTACCATTCTGATTGACTTTTCTGATTCACGAGCACCAGCGGCGCCAAGCCCGGCGTTTATCAGCGCAAATTTGTATGGCAACGGGACGCAAACAGCCCAGACGTTTCTTCCATTTGAAAGCTTGAACCGCTACTATTTCCGAGCATCCGAGCAGAAGTTGAACTTCCAGGGCAATGTGCTGGGATGGTATCAGTTCCCGAACCCTAGAGCTCGGTATGCGCCTGCGCCAGGAGCTACAATTCTCGAACAGAATCAGAAGATCTTCGACCTCCTCAGGGCGGCGATGGATTCATTTGACGCCACCCACGATTTTACCCAGTACGACAACAACGGCGACGGAATCATCGACGCAGTTACAATCCTTTTTACCGGTCCCAAGGGGGATTGGGCCACATTTTGGAGTGGCTACATGTGGTCCTTCGAAGACGAGGTAGCGGATACCAAATCCTGGGATGGCAAAAAGGTGAAGAATTTCGTCTTTCATCCATTTGAGACCCGCGGAACCGGAGGCTCCGATTTCGATCCCCGCAACATCATCCATCACACGGGCCATCTTTTGGGTCTCCCCGATCTTTTCGACACAACCCCCACGGCTGCGCCAACTGGTGGTGTGGGTGGGCTCGACCTTATGGATGGCACTCGGGGCAATCTAAATGCTTTCGCTCGGTGGGCATTGGGCTGGATCGAACCAACTATTGTCGGCGTCGGCTCCCCTGCCAGGACTGTCACCCTCAATGCCGGTGCAGACACAGCCCTCCTCGACTCCTCTAACCCCGGCCGCAAGGCGGTTGCCATCTTCCCAAATCCCGCCACCTCCCCGTACAATTTCTTCCTATTGGAGAATCGATTCCGAATCGGTAATGACCTTGGTTCTACTACCGTTGCCAACTCAACCCTGCCTTCTGATGGACTTTTGATCTGGCAGGTCAATGCAGAACAAGTTGTCCTGAATGGCGTTCCATCAAGCTTCCAGAATGACAATTCGAACACCACCCCTAAGCTTCTGCGCCTAGTTGAGGCAGACGGTCTCAGCCAAATCGACCTTGGAAGACCAGGAGACTTGGGAGATTACTACACATCCAGCCGGGTGTTCACACCCACCTCTAAACCTCCAAGCAACGACGCCTTCGGAGCTCCCACCAACGTTTCGGTGTCCCGCATTTCAGCAAGCGGAAGGACAATGACAGCTCTGGTTTCCGTTCCTGCTCCGAGTTCAACAGTGGTCGCTACGCCGGTAATCAACCCTGCGGGGCTTCAGTACACGACCCCGGTCAGTAACATCACGATCGCCTGCTCGACTGCGGGTGCTACCATCCGATACACCATTGATGGCACAACACCGACCGCCTCTTCCACGCTCTACACCGGACCTTTAGCGTTTGATTCCGCCACAGTCATCGTCCGGGCAAAAGCATTCAAGGCAGGCCTAGCAGACAGCTCTGTATCCACTGCGACTTTCACATACAGCGCCCCATCCAGGCTCACCAATGCACTCGCCAGATCAGGCCAGGCGGGAAATCTTGGTGGTTCGGCCTATTACGTAATCGACGTCCCAGCAGGACAGACGCGGCTGGACGTTTCCATCTCGGGCTTAACCGGAGACGCCGATCTCTATGTCAAAAGAGGATCGCTTCCGACGCTCTCTGATTATGATTTCCGCCCTTTCCGTCCAGGGAGTGCCGAGGCCGTTGTCGTAAGTAACCCTGCTGAAGGACCGTGGTATATCATGCTCCATGCCGCCCAGGCATACAGCACAGTCTCCCTCACAGCTAAGTATTCCCGCTTGGTGACCACGTCCGTTGCGGCCCCCGCACTGGCGCCGGGTAAAGGTACTTATGCAAACCAGGTAGATGTCGTTATGACGACCCTCACGACTGGCGCTACCATCCGGTACACCACAAACAGAACAGACCCGAATGCGTCGTCGACCCTCTACACTGGCCCAGTATCGGTCAACGCGTCGGTGCAGCTACGTGCGCGCAGCTTCCTGCCTACCTATGCCCCCAGCGCGGTCACCTCAGCGGACTACATCATCACTCCGGCAACCGCCGCCACGTCCCAACTCCTGTCGAAGAACGTTGCCACCGCGAAGCTTTCTGGGCTACTCAGCACCTTTCGATATTTTAAGATCGATGTCCCCCCAGATCAAAATAGCTTGGTGATCAGAACGTTCGGTGGACTTGGGAATTGCGACCTCTACGTGAACGCTCCTGGAAGACCAGGTTCTCTCTTGCCGACTCTGAGCGACTACGACTATCGCCCATTCTCGCTCACAAGCAATGAAACAGTCTCAATCACCGATCCACCGGCTGGCACTTGGTATATCATGCTGCACGGATTCGCCGCGTACTCAAGCACCAGCTTAATCGCAGACTACAGCCGGTCACTCGGCCAAGTGGCAACCCCACAGTTCTCGCCCTTGCCAGGCGTTTACAACACAGGATCACTAACCGTGACACTCGCCTCAGCCACCGCCAATTCGACCATTCGCTTCACCACCAACGGGAGCAATCCTACGACGTCATCCCCAATCTACACTAGCCCTATTGTTCTTGGCTCCGGGGCGACTACTATCAGGGCTCAAGCCTTCTCACCGGGATTTAGCGCAAGCCCTATTTCCTCGGCTTCGTATACTGTTAACTCGCTTTCGTCGTCGCTGTCCGACGGCGTCAGCGTGGCAAACCTCTCCGGCGCAGTCGCCACCGAGCAAGTATTTGTGATTCGTGTGGTCGCCGGACAAACAAAGCTTGTCGTGAAAACATCAGGAGGCACTGGGGACTGCGACCTCTACATTCGTAAAGATAGCCCTCCAACCACCAGTTCATTCGATCTCCAATCAGCCAAGACAGGCAATGCTGAGTCCATTGAGATTTTGAATCCTGACCCCACCTACTATTACATCTTGCTCCACGGCGCCAGAGCGTTCGCCGGGGTTACATTGCTCGCCGACTACTCGAGCCTTGCGATCGCCCGCCCCGCTACGCCCATCATCTCCCCGGCCACCACCACGTTTGACGCAACCCCGGTGACAGTAACCCTCAGCACGACTCTTGCCGGTGCGAGCATTCGCTACACCTTGGATGGCACTAACCCTACCGTAGACTCGCCCCTATACACAGCCCCCATCTTGTTGTCCCTGCCAGATGGGTCATCCTCTGGCACTAGAGAGGTGAGGGCCATCACGGTCAGCGGAGGAGCCACCAGTCTCATCGCAAGCAAGATCTTCACCTTGGCGAACGCTCTGACTCCTCTGTCGAATGGAGTCGCAGCAACAGTGCCCACCACCCCAGCAGATGCCGAGCGTCACTTCGTTATCAACGTTCCAGCTTCGCAGTCCAAGCTGGACATCGCTACCGTGATTGCCACAGGAGCAACTGGCGACTGCGATCTCTACATACGCCATGGGGCGCGCGCCACCCGCTCCAACTTCGACTACGCCCCGCTTTTGGCCGGCAACATTGAGAGCGTCAGCATCACCAATCCGACACAGGGGGATTGGTATGTCATGCTGGTCGCTAAGGCGGGAGTTCCCTTCACAAGGGTAAGCGTCCGGGCAGCCTACACCCCTACATTAGAACAAGTAGCCACGCCTGTTTTCACCCCTTCCACTGGCACTTACAGCGTGCAAGCTTTGGTTGCCATGACGTCCACGACACCAGGCGCAACGATCCGCTATACCACTGACGGATCTGAACCTAGCGAGGTTTCAACCCCCTACCTCGGTCCGATTCGGCTTTCGGAGTCGGCTACACTGAAAGCCAAAGCATTTCGGGTCGGATTTGCAACTAGCGGTACACAGAGCGCGGTCTACACCATCACTGCCCCCCCACAATTCAGCACCGGTGATAGTGGCGCACTGACTGGACTGTCGGCGGCGCAGGGGATCTTGGCTTATTACAAATTCAATGTTCCCGCCGGTGATACCAACGACAAACTCACGATCAGCACCACTGGCACTGGCGACTCGGATCTTTTTGTGAAATTTGGTTCTACGCCGAGCTCCACCGCCTTTGATTTCCGCCCGACCCTGGTAACAGGAAGTAACGAGTCCGTGGTCATCAATCGTTCCAGCGTCGAGAATTGGGCAGGTGATTGGTACATACTGCTCGTCGGCCAGCAGTCCTATTCGAACGTCACGCTCAAAGCTATTCTTGAGACTACTGTCCAGAGCGTAGTCGCACCAGTCATCACCTCTGCCGCCGCGTCAGCTGCGGTCGCCACCACTCCGACCACTTCGGTGACAATCTCATCCGCTACTACACTGACAAAAATCTATTATACCCTGGATGGATCCGAACCGACTACGGTTTCCCCAACGTACAGTGGTGCGTTTGCCTTACCATCTCAACTCACTGAGTCTCAGGTAACTGTTAAGGCCCTCGCAACCAAGGCTGGCTTTAACTCAGCCTCTAGCTCTAGCACGATCACGGTGGCGGCGGCCACAGCGACTAGCCTCACCAGCGGCGTCCCAGTAACAAATCTAGCCAATTTAGCCAGGAGCCAAACCTACTACAAAATCACGGTTGGCTCGACCGCAAGAGATCGGCTGGTCATCGCCGCCACCCCCGCATTGCTGAGCAGCGGCGACTGCGATCTTTATGTCAAATTCGGCGCCCCCCCGACCATTGCAGATCATGATTTCAAGTCTGCCTCGACTGGGAACAACGAAACGGCGACGATCACCAACCCAGCTGAAGGAGATTGGTATATCATGTTGGTTGGATTCGCCAACTACACCAAGGTGAACCTGACTGCGACCGCCTCCGGAACAGTGGCAGCCCCTGTCTTCTCGCAAGCTGCCGGCAGTTACGTCCAGTCATCGGCACTCGCGGTAGAACTGACGTCGAGCACCCCCGAAGCAGAGATTTTCTACTCGTTAGACGGAGGTCCGTTCTCCCTTTACTCCACGCCGATTCAGGTGGGCACTTCGGGAGACCCGGTGACTATTAGCGCCTACGCCTCCAAGGCCGCCTTCACGACAAGCCCAACCGTAACCCGGACCTTTACCGTTAGCCCTCCAGCGACGGACCTCACATCTACTGGACAGGCTTCTAATCTTAGCGGAGTAGCCGGGTCGGAACGCTACTTCTCCTTCACCGTGCCGTCGGGCGACGCATTTGTGAAGTTCGAAACTAGCGGAAACGGGGACTGCGACCTCTTTGTGAAGCGGGGAGGGCTGCCAAGTCTGGCCGACTACGATGAGCGTCCAGGGCTTGCCGGAATTAGCAACGAAACGGTGCTGATCGCTAATCCAAGCCCCGCAGAAGCAACCACCTACTATGTCATGTTGCGTGGTATCGGGGTCTTTTCCGATGTTACTCTCCAGGTTACGCGGGGAACCGTCATTGGCACCGTAGACACTCCTGTGATCTCCCCAGGCTCGCAGACCTCTGCCTCCTCGGTGACCGTAAGCCTGAGTTGCAGCACCCCACTCGCAACGATCCTCTACACAACGGACGGCTCTACTCCCAGCTCTGGATCCCCGACAACGAGCGTCTACACGGGCCCATTCATCGTCAGCAGCAATCTGACCCCAGGTTCCAATCCTCCATCCACTACGGTGAACGCGGTTGCCACCCGTGCTCTCTATGCCAGCAGTTCTACTGCTTCAGCGACCTATGTGATCACCGATGTCCCAGCTGTCACCGATCTCGGAATTGGAGTCGCCAACAAGCTTGCCGGTCTTCACAGCGATCCGGTGGCCTATCCCACTACCGATACCTCTTTGAGCGTTTACTACAAGGTCACCCTTCCGGCAGGAACAACTGCATTGACTATCTCCACCTACAATGACTTGGTCAATAACAGCGGCCAGACAAGCCCATCTTCTAGGGGAGATTGTGATCTCTACGTCCGGAAAGGGGACTTCCCCACCCTCTCCGTTTATGATCAACGGCCCTACAAGACTGGCAATTTCGAGTCCGCTTTGGTCACGGGTTCGCCGGGTGATGTCTTCTACATCATGCTCTACCGCTATGCAGCCTACGATGGGGTGACCGTGGAGGCGCGCGATGCAACGGGTTATTCCATTACAGAGATCAATAACACTCCTTACACCGCCACGGGTCTGTCTGCACCGTCGAACGATTATCGGTATTTCAAGGTCACTGTTCCCTCAAACGCTCAGCGGCTCCAGTTCTCAACCTCCGGAGGCACGGGGGATTGCGACATTTACGCCGCTTACAAGCATGTTCCAGTACCCGTTTATGAATACTTCTCCAGACGCAGGGGCAATACCGACTCCATTGTGGTTCGGAAGCCAGAAGCGGGGGTTTGGTATGTCTTGCTCCAGGCATTCAGTCCCTACTCGGGGGTTTCGCTGAATGTATCCATCAGCAACTAACACTTCCGGCCTCCCTTCAAGCAGCCAATGCGTTTCGTGAATGACGGCCTGGGCAATCATGGCCGGGAAGTACTGAGGCTAGCTATTCGTTGTCTGGGCGCGTCCCTCTGTATCACGTGGGCTTCGTGTGGGCGCGAGTCGGACCTTTCCTCTGACTCTTCCCGATCGCAAGCTACGGAACTCCGAGGTCCTGAGACGCCGGGATCTACGCCTGACTCCGTCGATTCCGTGCCTGCAACTACCCCCCGTCCGGGCGCGCCAAGCCCTCCCGGAAAATCCCAGCAAGCTGCATCTGGCTCAGTAGCCTCCCCCGCCCCCACAGGAAGCACCAGCCTTTCTCCGAGCGACTCCGCTATTGCATCCCTGGTTGCGTCGATTTTATCCGCCGATGTTTCCCAACAAGTCGTAATGGCCGACCAATTGTTGCTACTGAAGGGCCCGGCCGCGCTCGGCGGAATCTTGCATCTAGCCAGCCAACTCTCTCCTGGTGAACTCAAATCCCACGTCTGCCACCACCTTAGCGAGAGGGACACGCGCGAGACTCGTGATCTTCTTGTCGATGCACTCCCCGTGGTGGATTCAGATACCCGAAGGGCACTCGCCGAGTCTCTGGGCAAACACGCGGACTCCGACTTTGTTTTCCAGATGGTCGAACGCTTTGACCGCGCCGATGATAGCAGGACGAAGACTCACACCCTCCAGGTGCTCCGGGCGCTCAGATCCCGCCAGGCCATTGATGCTCTAAATGCCATCCTCGCAGACCCGTCTGTCCAAGCATCGGCGCCAGTCATCCAAGTGGCTGCTCAGGTGATTGCAGAGAACGCCACGGCACCGATGGTGAACACCCTAACGGGTAGAATTGATCGATCCACCGACGAGAAGGAGAGCGCAGAGCTAGCGGATGTCGTTGCCACCATCCGAACGCCGGCGGCCCGCTCTGCTCTGATCTATGCTGCCAAGGGAAACAGGGATGCAACCCGCCCTCCGGCTCGAATCGCAGCTGTCCGCGCACTTGCCAATTTTCCTAGCGCAGAAAGCATGGAGACCCTCAGACGGCTTCAGGATGATCCGGACACGGAGGTCCGAAGGGTCTCAAGGGAAGTCGCCAATAAGATGCAGGGCGCTCTCGGGCATTGACCTGCCAGCCTTTCTTCTATCCAGACCTATCGCACGGCCACTTGCCGTTCCAAGGATCTTGACCGACCGCTCCCTCGGGGGCTATTCCTAGAAGATTTTCATGCTCTGGAACTGTTCCATTCCTTCCAAGATAACGGCTCTGCCATTCAGCAGCCTGCTACTGTGTTCTATTTTTCTCTTGGGCTGCGGACCTCAAGAATCTGGTCATGAGCCGCCGGGCCAAGGCAAACAGACCAGCACAAACACAACCGCGACGATTTCACCGGCCACACATCCTGCACCGCCACCGCCTAGCCGGATCGGTGCAGAGCCCCGCGATGTGAGCTCGACCACTCATCCTACCGTCATTCAACCCCAATCCACGTTCCAGAGCGAGGACCTTTCGGTTCAAGCTTCCGTTCAGACCTTCTTCTCCGCGTCTCCTGAGGTCCAGAGTCAAACGATCGACTCATTGTTCGACCTCGGCAGCCCGGAAGCATTGAAGGGTGTAATTTTCATTCTTCAGCACCTGCATCCCTCTGAGCTCAAAACTCGGGCCTGTCAGAAGCTCTCCGAAGCCGACACTCTGGGCCTTCGCGATTTCTTGGTGGATCTTATCCCCTCCACCGATCCAGATACGAGTCGAGCCCTGGCACTGGCCGTGGGAGCTCAAGCGGACTCCGCCTTGGTGATGCGATTGGTGGAGCGATTCGACGCTACCAGTGACGAACAGATCAAACAAGGCACCCAACTGATGATGAGCGCCGTGTCCTCTCCCCAAGCAATGCAGACTTTGGCAGCGATTGTCACCGATCCACTGAATGGCATTACGGATCCCCTCGTCGCAGCGGCTGCCCAGGCCCTTGCCCGCTCAGCCAATGCCCCGAGCGTCGATACCCTCCTTCAAAAAATGAACAGTGCTGCGGAATCAAGCGATTCCACAACACTCGCTGACCTGATCAGCAGCATTTCCAGCCCCGCAGCCGAATCCGCCCTTGGCTTTGCGGCGAAGGGGAACAAAGCCACAACCAATCTCGATGTTCGGCTTGCGGCCGTCCGAGCGCTCGCTAATTTTCCCACCCCGGAGAGCCGACTTGTCCTCCAGCAATTGCAGAGCGATCCAAACCCTGCCATTCGGCAGGAGGCACAGGAGATTTCCCGGAAAATGGATGCGCCCACTGTAGCCAGTCCGGACGCCCCGTCTCAGTAAGTCAGCGATAACCTTGGCCTGTTCTACCGCCAGGGTGGGCCCTCCGCGAGGGATTTTTCCGTCCCTTGCTACCAGCCGCCTTCACAACAGGAGCCCGGAGCCCTTTCTCAACCTTACCGGCAAATGCTTGAGCTCGCACCTGCATTGATTTCGCCTTCCTCCCGGTGAACGCACGTTTAATGGCGCTGCCGGCCGCGTTCTCCAGCGGTTTGCAGGCAACGGGATCACACAACACCTCGCAAGCTGCGGCAAACCGCTGTCCCACATCCAACGAAGCGGCATCGAGCCCAGTTCGCGAAGGTCCTGGATCCGCTTGAATCCAAAGCGCGTGGAAAAATTGAAACCGCGCAGGATAAACTAAAGCGTTTCGCCCGCCCTCAAATCGAGCCTCCCAACGCCAATTGCTCCGAGCCGCCCAGCGACGCCCCGCAACAACGAGCCACCCCATCGCCAGGTAGACCGAGGGGTGATGCTCCGGATGGAAAATCTCCTCGGTTTTGACAAGCCCCAAAAACTCCGCCGCATTGGCGTGCACAGCGTGCGGGCGGCTAAGAATCGCCGAGGCGAACGCCTCCATCAACTGGCGAGGCGTCACGATTCGGTTCGCTTCGTAGAATCGATCGTAGAGCCGTTCGCCCCGTCGCCGTTGCATCCAGATTTTGGTGGAGTCTTCAGAAGGTAGCGCACGGAACGCCGCTTCCAGCTTCCGTACGCCGGCGACGCGCGAGAGGAAATCAAAGTCATCGACCGGGGACTGGGTGTTCGCGCCACGGATGATTTCGTCTTTGAGCTGCTCGTCCCGAGTCACGACGACCTTGATTGGCAGACTGACGCCTTGCAACAGGTGGCGTTTGCGGTGCAACACGTGCGACGTTTGTGCTCCATTGACGATCTGATAGCCTTCGAGCCGGATCGAATTGCCGGCCAAGGTGGCTTCGTCGGCAACTACGGTGATCCCGTTGTGCTTTAAGAGCACCTCATCTCCGCGACCAACTTCTAAGGTGTGCGCCAGTCCCGCAGCTCCCGGATTGCCGTTCTTTTCAGTCCCGAGGTAGGCCCGCACGTTATCGACAAAAACCCGGTCGTCTAACTCCCCAGCGGCGCGAGGCAGCAGGGCGACAATTGCGGAAGCCGGCGCATAGCCGAGAAATCCGCGGGCCCGTCCATCGGGAGGTAAAGGGACCACGGTGACTCCGTCCAATGACTGCGCCACGGGAGGGGCCAACAACGGGACTGCCTCAGCCAGCTCATCCGCTCCCCACATCCGGAATCGTGCGCGGTCATGCCCCAAAGTCTCGCGCAACCTCCGTTCCGCATTCTCGCGGGAGCCCTCGGGTCGCTCCTTGTCTTCGCTCCAAGTCCCGGAGTAGGCAAAGACGAGATCTGTATCGACCAGAAAAGGAATTTTGTTTTTGCGATACACCTGCCGGATGCCTTCATAAATCTCCCACCACCTAAGGATGGCCGGATTAGGTCGTTGCTTGCGAAGCTGGTCCCGGCTGCCACTCAGAAAGTCGAGAGCATCCACTCCGAACAACTTTACTTCATTGTTGGAGCACTTCGGGTTGCGTTTTGATTGGATTAGCAAAACCCGGGGCCTAGGCACTTCTTCTCCACTTCCATCCAACTCCTTTGCGAGCTCAATCGCGTCCTCTGCCGCGGCACGCCCACTGGCCGGGCTGTCCAATGGCTCCGAGCCCATCGCCACAGCGACTCCATCCAAACCGCAATCGTCAGCGCCCTCGGTGACTGCATCTTCATAGCTGAAGAGTGGCATGTTTAGCCGATGGACCGCCAGGTAGACGCACAACCGGGCGAACGTCAACGGATCTCGCGGATTCGCTGGCGGACCAGGGGCCGCGGGACGGCGGAACGCCTCGATTTCGTTCCGGGAAAAGCGCTCAAGCGCCGCTGTGATCCGGGGATCCATGAGAGAAAGGTGCAATCGACAAAGCGGACTATTCACCGGTTTTTCACAGAGTCCATCGATTGACTTGCACGCCCCGATCCCTGGCGTAGTGTCCGCTTCGAGGTCTGGCCGATGCTTCCCCCTGCTCAACAACTGGCAATGCCGGGTGGGACGACTGGCAAGCAAGGAAACGTGCTTGAAGTCGCCCGCGAGAGGGTTGGATTCGTGAGTCTAGCCATCGCAATGATCTGGTCTTCGCTCGTCTCCGTTTTGGCGGATCGGGCGCGGGACTCGCAGGATTCCCCTTCGGTGCGGGAACCGCGGGATTCCCGGTGCGGCAGCACTCCTTGCCGGACGGATCGTAACGCGAGGGACAGCCGCCAGCCTCGAAACCTAAGCCTCCGATTGAGTGGAAATTTGAAGGATGGCGGAGCCGCGGCGGCTCGCATCAGCATCCCCTATCTCTTTGGAACTCTCCACCCGGACGGCGACCTCACAAAAACGAACCGTTCACATACCAAATATGTCATCCTCACCATCTTCTTCAGAAGGCTCATCGGCTCCACGCAGCCGCAACCGGAGACGTCGCCGCCGTGGTGGCGCCCCCGGAGGCGGACAGGGGCGCCCCCAAGGACAACATCAGTCCTCTCCCTCCTCCCACAGTCAGCATGGCTCCTCGCGCCCGCCCCGCTCTGAAGGAGGCGAACATCAAGAGCGCACCCGCCGCAGGTATTCCAAGCCAGCCCCAAAACCGGAGACGATGCTGGACAAAGTCATCCGCATCTTGACCTTCGGAATTGTCGATTCCCGCCAAAAGCCAAGCACTCGGGTTGTGGAGCGCGTGCCCGTGAGTTCCCCCGAAAGCCGATCCTCCGGGAATCGGGAATCCGGACGCCGCCGTGACCAAGTCCGGGAAAAGAACCGGGAGGGCGATCGTGACCGCACCAGCGACAAACCTCGGGAATCGACTCGTAGCCGGGCTGGCCAGGAAAGCGGGACGTCCCAACCCCGTAAGGAAGAGCGCCGGGAACGCAAGCCGCCTGAGCCGGTTGAGCCGACCACCGAGCGTCTCCACGTCGGCAACCTCGACTATGATTGCACCGAAGCTGACCTTTACGATTTATTCAACGGGGTCGGCAGCGTACGCGACGCGGAAATCGTCTACCACAAATACACGCAGCGCTCTAAAGGCTTCGCATTTGTAGTGATGGCCAGCGTGGACGAAGCCAAGCGAGCTTTCCAGATCCTAAACGGCAAGGAGTTCATGGGTCGCCCAATGTGGGTCAACGGAGCCAAGAGCGCCGGACCTGCCGATGCCGACGATGAGGTGCCGGCGGAATCATCGAGCGCCGCTTAGTCCAACTTCTCTGATCTAGGCCGTCCGGGCATCCCGCCTGGGCGGCCTTTTTTTGCGATGAGCGCCTCGGAATACTCCACGAGACCAGTGCTGATCCGACACGAAGGCCACACGCCACGCGATCGTAGCACCTGCGGCTGGCGAGATCGCCTTATCAGCAAAGAAGATGTACCGCTCGCTCCTGCGGCATGGGCCCACTCCGTGGATATTGATGGCGCGAAGCTGCACAATCACAAGAGATCTATTACGTCCTCGAAGGCAACGGCTCCGTCACCCTTGATGGGGCGGAACATCCAGTGTTTCCCGGCACCATCGTGCACATCCCGCCCGGTGTCATTCATGGAGCTTGCGGTAAGATGCGAGTCCTCATCATTGGGATTCCCGACATCGCTGATGACGATTTTTTCGAAGCGGATGATGCCAGGGGCCACCTGACTTAGAACGTTTGCTCAAACGCGAGCCCCCCGTTGACGACAGGCTCAGTCGGCCCCGATTCGTGGAGTCGGAAAGCTTCGCAAAAGGAATTCTCTACTCCCGCCAAAAGCGAGGTCAGCGCGTCCGGCGACCACATCCCCAGAAGCCTGGCCGTGGTGTGACCAGGAGCTCCCCCGGGCACCAAGCGCTATGAGTCGAGACTGTCCGAGGAGCTGAGTGGCCCTTCATCTCCAGCGGCAATCACTAAACCTTCCAAGATCAGCTCATCGCACCGCCTCCAGTGGATCCCACCGAATCCTTGGGTCGGCACAAGTCTACATCCTTTTTGAACTCGATCTGGACACCGTAGCGAATGATCACGGAGCCATCAATTTCAGTCTTCCCTTTTACCTGGACCCGTTGCTGAGCCTCCAGCTGCCGGAGATGGGAAAGAGTGAACGCATAGTCATTGGCCCGCCCCAGTTGCAGGGCAAAGCCGAAAGCGTCACGGCAACAGCGCACAAGCTGGCGCGAGTCGTGTATAGCATGATCAAAGTGCAGAAAAGCTACGACGAGCAAGAAGCCTTCTTGTCCATCCTTCAATCCAACTTACGACGGTTCAACGTCCTTAAAAACAAGCCGCCTCCCTGGGCTTCACACTCGCTGCTGCCATGTAATCCGGATCAAGCTAGTCGGGAGGATAAGCGCGAAAGGCCCCGGCCACTCCACCTCCACCCACCGCTCACCGAAGCGCCGCCTGCAAAAACCGCAGAAAGTTCCCCCGGAAAATCCCTTCAATATCCGCCTCGGTGTAGCCGCGGGCGGCGAGGAGGGGTCCGAGCGTTACGAGATCTGCGATGCTGTTTAGATCCAGGGGCGTCTGCTCGGTCCCGTAGCCGCCATCCAAGTCGGTTCCGATGCCGACGTGTTTCGCATTGCCGGCGATTTGGCAGATGTGGTCGATGTGGTCGCAGATCTTCTCGATCTTCAGGCCGAAATCCTCTGGCTTGGATCGTTTGTGCGCCCAGTTATGCACCATCATGATGGCATCGAACGCCATGCCGATGACTGCCCCGCGTTCAATGAGCACGTGAATCTGCTCGTCGGATAACTGCCGATTCCAGTCCGCCAAGGCCCGGCAGTTGTGATGGCTGGCCCAAAGCGGACCATGATAACAGCGGAGAGCGTCCCAAAAGCTTTCATCGCATAAGTGGGTGACGTCGAGGATGATTCCGAGGCGCTCCATTTCCTTGAGCAATTCCCTCCCCCGCGGCGTCAATGGTCCCTCGGCATCGGTGCCCATGCCGTAAATCCCCGGTCCGTAGTGCACCGGCCCCAACGCGATCAACCCTTCCGCTCGAGACTTCTCCAAGTGACGCCAACTCACGATCGAGTCAGCGCCTTCCAAGCTCAGCAGATATCCGATGGGGAGCTTGGCGGCTTCGTCATCGCTCGCCGTCAGCCATCGATTCGCATGCGCTGCGACGTCGGCCCACGTCCGGAGTTGCACCAGTTCGCCACACTCTTCCATGGCCCGGTAGTAAGCCAATTGGCCTTGGGTATGCGCCCAAGCTTGCTCCGGACTCCGCCAACCGGGCAGATTGTGAAACCTCGGCGAATATCGCGCGATCTGCGTCGCCACGATGATCCCAAATCTTCCCTTCCGTAGCTCGGGAAAGCAGACAGTATTGCGACAGCGGTGCCGCTCCATCTCCGCCGGGACAAAGGTTGAGGTCAACTCGCAGCGCCGGATATTCTCCAAGGTCCAACGCTGATCGCGATTGAACTCCATGGCGTTCATGGAGATATCCAGGTGGCAATCAAAAATCAGTTTGGGGGTATTCATGGGTAGGTATTATGCAGAAGAGTCAAGAGGATAGATGGGACGGCGGATGTGGCGGTATGGCAGCGAACGCAAATCACTCGTGCAAGGACCAGGAGTATCCACCCACAGCATCCTCGCCGCGATCGGATCATAGGCCCGCCGGTGCGCGACTGCTGCCTTGACGACGATGACCGAAAGATCGGTTGGTTCAATTCCTTGGCTGCGCCACTGGCCCAGATCAAAAGGCGGAGTCCGCTCGCTCGTCAGGAGAATTGTAATCCCCGCGTGACGAACCACGGCACAGGATCCCATGTCGAAGCGATCTCCAGCCATGGAAGCCAAGTGACTGTTCTTGTCCTCCAATTCGAACAGACCAGACCCGACGCGGACCAGTTCGACTTCCAAGCGCAGCGGCCCGGCGTCCAGGACACTCCCACGCCCTCCGGCCAGCAACGTGAGCTTATCTCCGATGGCCGCGCGACTTAGCCGTGCCACCGCAGCCGGATCGCAGATTGCGACGGCGGCATTCTGAACGCCACGAGCCACCAACGCCCGCAGCGCGCCGGTCCCATCGCCCGGCGCTCCGGCTCCGATGTTATCCGAAGGCTCCACTAGAACCGTCAGGCCGGGCGCGCCTGGATCCAAGCCGCCCAGAACGTCGTTAATGGGGGGATCGCTGACATTGCCCGCCTCAGCTTGCTGCTCGGCCAAGGCGCCGATGCACCGCAACGCTTCATGGGCCGCCTCCAGCTCACCGCTGGTGACAATCACAAAACTGACACCAGTGTCCGGCGTGTCCGCGAAGGCAAATCCCGCACAGACACTCACTGCCCATAAAGCGGGATTCTCCGCTTCCAATTGGCGCGCGAAGGCTTCAAGACCGCGCATCGGCTCCGCGGCCGTGGCGGTGCCGGTCGGGGGCCAAACGATAGCCGGATGAAACCAGGCCATCTGGGGAGTGACCCCCGAAGTAAGTGACCGTTGCAGCAGCCCCGCCGCGATCCGCGCGGCTTCGCGTCCGTCCGTGTGCGGATTCTCCCGGTGGGCAACCAAGCAGTTCGCCGCATCCGCCATCCTTTGGGTGAAGTTCGCATGCAGATCAAAGACGCCAAACACCGGCACCAACCCCACCAGCCCACGCAATCGCGCCAAGATCTCTCCCTCGACGTCCGCACAGGACTGAGAAACCATCGCGCCATGGAGCACCAAAAAAACACCATCCAACATCTGTGGAACTCTCTCCGCAAGCTCACGCCAGAATACCGACACCACCGCATCCGACACCGTCGCACCGGGAGTCGCGCGGTAATCCACAGTGGGAATCACTTCCCAGCCGGCCTCCTCCGCAAACTCCAGCGCTCCGCCCATTGGAGAACTATCCCCACGGCAGCGCGAGATCTCCTCTCCGCGTGCGATGTGGAATGACTCCAGACCGGTAATCCCATCGAGGAAGGTATGCGTCTCGTGAAACAGTCCGGCAAACAGAATGCGCGGCGCTTTCCTCATGGCGGCCACTCAGTTGCATGCCGCGCAAACGCCCGGTCCGCGCGCTCCAGGGCATCAACAATGTCCTCTGGGCGATGCACCAAGCTGAGGAACCAGAGCCCCCGCTCAATCGCGCGCACGCCTTCCTCCAAGAGACACCGCCGCAGGTGCGCCCAGCGCGGAGCGTCGTGCCGGACAACATATTCCCGATAATCGCGAATTGGCCCTTCCGGCGAGCCCGGTTTCAATATAGCGGAATGGAACACCAGCCCAGGCCCTTGGGGCCGCAGGGGGATGCCATATCGATCCGCGATCTCCCTCAGTCCACGCATCAGATCTTGCCCTAAGGACCGGACTCCCGCCGGATGCAGATCTCCCAGAGCCAGCACTTGATCCAAACACCACCGGCTGGCGGCCAGGCAAAGTGGGTTGCCGTTAAGCGTCCCCGCATGCACCACCGCACCATCAATGATTTTCCGCATGGCAGCTTCTTTTCCGGCCAAAGCCGCGAAGGGCAACCCACCGCCAATCGCCTTCCCCAGAATCGTCAAATCGGGCGTAAACCCCAGATATCCTTGGGCGCCGGCGGCCCCAAAGCGGAAACCGGTGATCGTCTCGTCCGCGATCATGAGCATCTTTTCCCTATCACAAAGCGCCCGGATCTCTTCGATCAGCCCTGGTACCGGTTCCATGCAACCGCTATTGCAGAGTACCGGTTCAAAGACAATCGCCGCAATTTGGCCACGATATTGAGCCACGCGGCGCCGCAGATGCTCGGGGTCGTTCCACCGCGCCACGACCATCTGCTCCAGGACCTCGGGAATGACCCCCTGGCTCGGATGCAACCGGGACGGCTCCTCGTCGCTTCCCCACCGGTCCGGCGGTGGCGCAAAGCCGGCCAACCCTTCATCCGACCAACCATGATAGTGCCCTTCAAACTTCAGAATCAGCGGTCTCCCCGTATGCGCTCGAGCCAGCCGGAACGCGGAGAGCACCACCTCGGTCGCGGAATTATTGAATCGCACCCGTTCCGCCGAAGGAATCATCCTTTGCAGCCGCTCCGCCACGTCGATTTCCAGCTCGGACTGCGCCGCCCAGTGCGTTCCCAAGCGCGCCTGATCCGCAATCGCCTCTGCCATCCCCTTTGGCGCGTGTCCATACAACAGGGCTCCCTGACCGATTTGAAAATCGATACACTCATTTCCATCAACATCCCAAAGCCGGCACCCCTCGCCCTTGGCAAAGTAAAGCGGGACGGGTTGCTCCATCTTGCGAATTCCACTATTTACCCCCGCCGCGATGCTCTGTTGGGCGCGCGCGAACAGCTCTTCTGATTTGGCATACCGGTTCAAGGCGCTGGATCAGTTGAATTGCTTCCATTCGCGCCCCGGGCGATCGACGCGGAATGTCACCACTCGCGTGTGCTCCACTTCCGTCACATACGCCGTACATCCATCCGGCCCGCCGAAACAGATATTGGACGGATTGGCACCGAGCACGTCGATCTCCCGCAGAATCTCCCCCTGGGGCGAAAGCTTCACGACGGTGCCCTTTCCGTGACGAGTGATATAGAGGTTCCCATCGATATCACAACGCATCCCATCGAAGCCGAAATCGGCAAACTGCTTCACGAGACGCCGCGCCCCGAGTGATTTGTCCGCCAGAATCGGGAACGCCCACACTCCGCGCTGCTCGCTTTCATTTACGTAAAGAGTGCCCCCATCCGGACTGACTTCGATGCCGTTGGTTGTCCCCAAGCCGGAGGCTGCCAGATGCGTGCTTCCATCGCGATCGATCCGCCACAACTGCCCTGTTTTGTTCTTCCAATTCGGGTCGCTCGCATACAGGGTGCCGTCGGACGCGATCGCCAAGTCGTTCGGCTGGTTCATCTCCGGATTGTGGGCAAAGACGCGAAGGGCCAGAGTCGCCAGCTCAATCGCCAGAACGTTGTGCCCGATGTAGTCCGCCACATACATCAAGCCATCCCGCCCAAAGCGAATGCCGTTCCCGGCACTTCCTTCAGGCAGCATCACGAAAAGCTCCGCCTTTCCATTGAGATTTACCTTGCCGATCGTGCGCTTATCCGTTCCGAAGCTGACGGCGTACAGATGCCCGGCTCCATCGCAAGCGGGCCCCTCAATCCCCGCGTGGAACTGGCCCGGGGCGGTCAGAGGCTTGGCCTCGTAAAGAGATTCTTCAGCCGATGTGGCGCACGGAACAAGAGCCAGCAGCAAGGCGACGGCCTGCCAGGGGCGGAACGGGATCATGCAGGCATGCTGAACGGCACCTGGCAGCGCGTAAAGAGAGAACTGCGAGCCTCCGTAGTGGTCCCGAAAAGGAAACAGGCCCGCCACCCGGCGGGCCTGTTAGAACCTCAACACAAAACAAACGAGAGAACCGAACAGGTGGCCGATTAGCCACGCCCGAATCATGTTTCTAGTATGTATGAATATTACGTAAACGTAAAGTTCTTTTCGCGGAAATTCGCACCACCTCGACGACGTGTCCGTCTTTTTCCATGCCGAGCCTTCATCATTTCCATTTCTTTGCTGGTCTGCTTCTCACCTCCTCGATCACCGCGGCTTCGCCTTGGAACGTCGATGCCCTGAAAGCCCAAACGCCTTCGGTCACCTGGCTGCGCCGTGATCAACCCGTCCACTCCCTGCTCTACGAAGGCTTGCCGTTCCAAGGCCACCCTACGGACGTCTTCGCGTTTTACGCCACCCCGGCAACGATTGGAGCGGAGCCCGCCTCGCCTGGGGAGCGCTTCCCGGCCGTTGTCCTCATCCATGGCGGCGGAGGAACCGCTTTCGCTGAATGGGTCTATCTGTGGGCGAAGCGTGGCTATGCCGCCATCGCCATGGATCTCGCCGGCTCCCGTCCACCCGATCCGCTGTTCGATCCAGAAACCCGGGCCCCCAAGGGCCACCAAAGCGACGCGAACCTCCGCATCCGCCTGGAGCGCGGCGGCCCCAACCACGGCCACGTCGAAAAGTTCGATAGCATCGGCGGGGATCGCGACGATGACTGGCCCTACCACGCCGCCGCCAACGTGATCCGGGCGCACAATTTGGTGCGAAGCTTTCCTGATGTCGATCCAGAACGCACGGCCGTCACGGGTATCAGTTGGGGCGGATATACGACCTGCCTGGTCGCGTCCCTTGATGATCGATTCCGGGCCGCCGTGCCGGTCTATGGCTGCGGTTTTCTGCACGAAGGCGAGTCCGTGCAAAAGCCAAGCATCGAGAAACTGGGCGAACGCGCCGCGCTCTGGGTCAAGGATTACGATCCGGGCAGCGTTTTATCCCAATGCCGCGTCCCCATTCTATTCATCAACGGAACTCACGACGTCCACTATCCGCTAGATAGTTATCTGAAGAGCTACCGCATCGTCCCCGGGGAGAAGCAGATGCGCATTCAGCTCAAGATGGCTCACGGCCATCAACCCGGCTGGGCCCCCCAAGAGATCGGCCTCTTTATCGATTCAAAGTGCCGCGGCGGCATTCCGCTCCCGGTTCCAGGAGAGCCGGCCACCTCCGGGGCGACTGTCCGGGTCCGCGTCACGGTGGCTCCAGAGGCGCCCCTCAAGTCCGCGCAGCTCTGTTACACGACGGACGGCGGCCCACGCTCGCAGCGGAATTGGGTCGCGATCCCCGCGAAGGTCAACGGGAACGAAGTGATCGCCGACGCTCCGCCGCCGGAGGCAAACATTTGGTATCTGGAAATCACGGACGTCCGTGACGCGATGGTGAGCACCCCAGTCACGAATCGAGAGATGCCGTAGAAATCGCTTCCCGCGTTTGGGAGCTTGTGCCTAGGATCGACAGTTCCCCATGGCTCCCCTCCTGCGCCTGCTCATCCTCTGGCTTTTCCTTCTCTCTGGCGCCGCAGCGTTGGTGTATCAAGTGGCATGGCAGCGCTTGCTGGTCATTTTCGCCGGTGGCGATGTCGCCTCCGTGACCATCATCACCACGGCCTTCATGGCTGGCCTAGGGGCGGGCAGCCTGGGCGGTGGCTTCTTTGCGGATCGACTCAGCCCTAGAGGTAGCTTGCTCACGTTTGCCATAGCGGAGTTGGGAATCGGCCTGTTCGGCCTGGCCAGCGGTTGGTTCTTCCAGGACGTGCTCTATGACCAAATCGCGAACCTAGTAGAGTCTCGCTTGCTCATTACTCTGATCTTGTTCCTCTGCCTGCTCCCGCCCACGTTTCTCATGGGACTCTCACTCCCCGTCTTGGGGCGCGCACTCAGCCAAAATTTGCACCAGGCTGCGGCACGGATTGGCCAGCTTTACGCAATCAACACGCTCGGCGCTGGCCTCGGCGC
Source organism: Akkermansia muciniphila (assembly GCA_945883495.1). Lineage (GTDB taxonomy): Bacteria > Verrucomicrobiota > Verrucomicrobiia > Verrucomicrobiales > DEV007 > V1-115. The sequence goes on along the minus strand of CAMCXS010000003.1, from coordinate 129,270 downwards.
CGCCGTGGCGACTTGGATTCTTTTGCCACTCGGAGGTGTTCCGGGCGGACTCCGCGTTGCGGCGGGACTGAACCTCTTCTGCAGTTTGGCGGTCATCCCGGCCATCTGGCGATCCCGGCCCTTGCAAGCATCGCCCGATCCTGAATCCGGGATGTCAGCAAAGATCGACTTCGGCCCCGGCCCGGTCCTCATCGTTGGCCTGTTCTTCCTCTCCGGCTTGACGTCCATGGCAGCAGAGATGGTTTGGCTGCGGATCTTGGGGGCGATGGCCAAGTCATCCGCTCACACCGTTGGAACCTTGCTGTCGATATATCTGCTGGGGCTGGGGTCCGGTGCGTTGGTTGCCTCAACCTTGGCGGGACGCAGCCGCCACCCGTGGACCTGGTATCTCAGACTACTCGCCGGGGGGACGCTCTATGCCGCATCCGGCATTACCATCCTCCTATGGCTGCTTCATCTGACTCCGGAAACCAATCCTTTGCGCCGGTATCTGGACTCGTATGAACCAGTAGCGGCCAACACGGCGATTCAATTGTACCAACAGTGGGCTGGTGGAACCTTGGCGGAAGCAGACAAGCCGTTCCTCTGGATTTATCCGTGCTTTCATCTGGCGGCTCCCCTTCTGGTCATCTTTCCGTCCACATTCCTCATGGGGGCGGCCTTCCCTTTGTTGCAACGCGCGGCGCACACCGACTCATCCAGGATCGGACAAAGAACCGGCCTGCTGCAAACTGCGAATATACTCGGCTGTGTGGTTGGTTCCGGCGCGACCACCGCGTTGCTGCTGCCGCTTATCGGAAGCGCGGGTGTCCTCCGCCTCTTGGCTTTCCTTGGCACCGCCGTGGCCGCTTGCGCCGTCCCACGCGGGCTTCGTTACCAGCTTCCAATCGTCGCCGGCGGGCTCCTGCTTGTCTGGCGGTTGCCGGATCAGACCGGTTTGTGGTCCTGGATTCATGGCAGCACGCGGGAACGCATCGTGATGGCCGAGGACGGATCAGGCATCTCCGTGCTGAAGCGCGATGAAGCGAACGGCAAAGTCTGGGTCTATGTGAACGGGATTGGGCAGAGCTGGATTCCATACGGCGGCGTCCACTCCCTTTTGGGTGCCGTGCCGATCCTGCTACACCCCAAACCCGAGCGGATCGCTTTGATTGGCCTCGGATCAGGAGACACCCTATACGCCATGCTGGCCAGGCCAGAAACACAAGAGGTGATATGTTCAGAGATTGTAGGGCCGCAACACCACACGCTGCTGGCCATCTCTGGGGAGTCGAACCATTCTCCGGTTCGCAAGCTGCTCTCCGATCCACGAGTGCATCACCATGCGGGAGACGGCAGAATGCGGCTCCTGCGAGAGCGGGACGGATTCGACATCATTGAAGCCGACGCCCTTCGCCCGGACAGCGCTCATGCGGGAACGCTTTATTCCGAGGAGTATTTTCAACTGTTGGCCACCCGTTTGCGGCCAGGTGGCATGGCGGTGACTTGGCTACCCACCCAACGGGTCGCCGAGACTATGGTCCGGGTATTCCCGCACGTCGCCGTATTTGGTGGAATCATCGGAGTGGGAACCATGGAACCACTTGCCATCACGGCGGATCAACTCGCCACCCGTGTCCAGGATCGCGGCGTTCAAGAGCATTTCCGTGAAGCCGGCATCGATGTAGCCAGCTTAATCGGCTCGGTTCTGGGCCCCCAGTCTCAAATTCAGGTCATCCTGCCAGATTTTGATCGTTCCACGCTCAGAACCGAGCCCAATACCGACAATTTCCCCCGAGACGAATACTCCCTACCCGCACTCTGGAAAGACGCCCGCTGATCCTCTGGCCGGACGCGGTGGCTCATTTCATGCTCCGGAATATTCCCATGTCGAGCCGCTCTTCCTCGGTATCTGAAGATGCATCCCCTGGCTCCCATTCCGACTTTCTCGGCTTCGTCCGACGGGTACTCTTTGTGGTGGCCGTAGTCGGAGTTTTCTGGTCATTTCACCTGGCAGCGCAAGCCGTCTTGATGGCGCTCACGGCGTTGATCTTAGCCGTGGTCCTCGGGGCTCTGGCGGATCACTTCTCGCGCCTGCTTCCACTGCCACGGCGCATTGCCTACAAACTCTCGCTGCTCATTATCTTCCTGGCCGCAATTGGGATAATCACCACCATGGTCATGCTTACGGGCCCCCAGATTTCCTCCGATCTGCGGGCCTTGGCGGCGGACTTCCCCCAAGCGGTCGAGCACCTAAAGCATTATCCCGTCGTCAATGAGTTTCTTCAGGCCAACCCCCAAGAACAGCGCGGAGCCATCGGCGACCTGTTTGCAAGATTCTCCTCTTTCCTCATGAACCTGGCTTCAAGCGCGGCCACAGTCGCGACCTCGGCGATCCTCATCGTCACGGTTGCGCTATTCTTGGCAACGGAGCCGCGCCTGTATCGTGGCGCCATCGTCTCCATCTTTCCGCTCTCCATGCGCAGCCGGGCCAGCGAAGTCATGGAAGCCTGCGCGCAAGGGGTTTGGCGCTGGCTCATCGGGCAAGGCTTCGCCATGCTGATTATTGGTGTATTCACGATTGCTGGATATTATCTGATCGGCCTAAAATACGCACTCACCCTCGGTTTGATGGCGGGTCTGCTGCAATTTATTCCGTATATCGGAGTAATGCTGGCCGCCATTCCGGCGCTGCTCGTAGGGCTGACCATGTCCCCGGGCCAGATGCTTTCCGTATTCCTCGTTTACTCGGCGATTCAGGCGACGGAGGGCAATTTGATCACGCCCATTGTGCTCAAGAAGCAAGTTCACCTGCCGCCCGCATTCACCTTGATGGGGACACTTGCCTTCGGTTACATCTTTGGCCCACTTGGCTTGATCGTGGCTACGCCTACGATGGTGATGTTCTATGTTCTCTACCAAGAGTTGTATCAGCGGGATATTCTGGGTCTTCAAGTAAGTTCCCCAGGCGACAAGACTGCGTAGCTGCGCCCTACTCTTTACGGGGAGTGGAAGTTGCTTGGCGATTGCCTTTCCGCCGTCGCGGACGTTGAGTCTGGGCAACCTCAGACACCAAGACTCCAATGTTTTTACGCATCGACAAACTCCCCGTGGAACTCCCCGTTTCACCCAATATTGATCCCATCGCCGCCCGAAACGTTCAGGAACTCCTGGGCGGACGCTTCGGGGAAATGTCCACGCTCATGAACTACACCTTCCAGTCCTTCGGCATGCGGGGCCGGGACAAAATCCGGCCATTCTACGCACTGATTTCCAACATCGCCGCCGAGGAGAACGGCCACATTGAAATCGTCTCCGCCGCGATTAATTCCTGTCTCAATGGCCCGAGGACCGAGTTCGACCCAGCCCACGATCCCGAAAGCGCGCACTGGCAAAACCTTCCAGGAGGATCTTTCTCGGGGCATTATGTCGCCTCGGCACAAACTGCGCTGCCCCTGGACTCGAGAGGCATGCCCTGGACCGGAGATTATGTCTTCTCCTCGGGAAATCTCATTTTAGATCTCCTCCACAACTTCTTCCTGGAGAACGGCGCCAGGACCCAAAAGCTGCGGGTGTATCAGATGACGGACAATCCCGCCGCGCGGATGATGCTCGGTTATCTCTTCGTAAGGGGCGGCGTCCATGCGATGGCCTACGCCAAGGCGCTCCAAGAACTCACCGGCGTGGAGATGAGCAAAATGCTTCCGATTCCCAACGTTGGAAATCAAATCTTCCCCGAGGCGAAGCGTTTCATGGAAGGCGATCTCCACCTAAAGCTCTACCGCTTCTCTCCAGATGATTATCGCGAGTGTTCTGGGCTCTGGAGTGGCACCGCTCCCGCCGCATATACGGAAGGAATCGGTTCAACCGATCAGTTTCAATTTATCGATGCTCCGCCGAGTGGCGGCGATCTGGCTCATCTCGCCGGAATTGCTTCCTCCTTTGCGCCCAACTACGCACCCGAGGAAATCTTTGAGATCGCCCAGAAGCTTTACCAAAAAGCCAAAGACTGAGACAAGAAGAGAGAGGCCGGGCCTGGTTTCCGCGCGCGAAACCAAGCCCGGCGGTCAGCGGGCAACCTTCAACTGGGCTGATGCGGGAGCGTCTCTTGCTCCGGGCCTGCCAGACCGGCCGCCTTCTCGAGCAGTTGTTGGACAGGGCCGACTCCGCTCGCCTGCGCCTTCTCCATGGTGGTTGCCGCCGTGCTGGCGGCCATGCTCCTTCCTTTCTCCACCATCTCCTCGCCCTTCGCCCGGGTTTGATCTTTCATCCTGTCTGCCGTCTCTCCGAGTAGTTCGTCCTCGGGGGCGCTCCTCGGCAGGAGCAAGCCCGCCAAAAGCCCTGCAACCAAGAACCCAGCCCCAATCGGGAGCGGATACTCCTGCGTGGCTTGCCGGAAGCGTTGTTGCATTTTTTGCGCTCCCTTACCGATGCATTGTCCTCCGGCCGTCGAATATTGTCCGATCGCCCGGCTTTGCTCCCGGAGCCGCTCTCCAACCGCACCCGCGGCACTCGTCGCTTTTTTGGCGACTCCCGAAACCGCGTGCTGTGCTTTATGCGCCGCCTCGGAAACCATGCCCTGCGCCTTTTCCGCCATCCCAGATCCGCTCTCCCACTCAGCCGGCGGATACGATCCAGCTTCACCCGCGAAACCGGACTCCTCTTCATGCTCGGTCGCGGCCTCGTAAATCCAACGGGCGAGCGCGACCCCGGCGAGCAAGGCTGGCAAGGGATGCACCCGCACCTGTTCCGCGATACCCTTGCTGACTTTCTGCGAGGCGCGGAGGATCTGCTCCCGTGATTGCCCGCCCACGTCACTTCCCCGGAATAGATCAATGACGTCGTCCAGCAGGTGTCGAGGGTGAAGACGATCCCCAAGCTCCTCCAGGGTGTCATTCATGTCCCGACGGGTGCCACGAATCTCGTCGCGGATTTCATCGCTGGAGGCGTGCTCCAGATTCCCTTTTCCTAGCTGACTTTGCGACGCATCCATGCTTTATCCTCCTTTAGTGATTCGATGGTTTTCTCGGGAACCAAATTTTCCCGCTTGATCGTCTTGGCTCCCTTCCGGGCCGTTAGCGCTCCGATGGTTGCGGCCACCAGTCCTACGAGGAGAAACGCCAGCCATGTAGAATGCCGTTCCCAACGAGTGTTCTCCAACCACATATCGACGAGCCAGCTCAGGGACTGCAGCAAGATCACCAAGGAGGCCAGTGCCACTAAAGCTCCAGCGATTAAGTAGATTGAATTTCGGGCGATCTTGCTGATCTTCTCACTCACCTCGGTCCGGGCCAAGGCGACCTCTTGTCGCATCAAATGCGTCGTCTGATCCCTGATATCCTTCAGAAGCCCTGGGATACTCTCATGCCGACTGACTGGGCCAGCGCCTTCGCTGCTTTCGATTGGGTCATCCATGGCACGGTTGCTGTTTTTCAGTGAAAGGGTGGGTCGGTCCGACGGCAGGTGGACTCACTTCCGAAAACTCCGCTGAGCCTCCGCTGGGAAAACCGGGGACCGGCATGGCGATCGAGGCTGGCGCAGCGCCCGTTCCCATTTCCATTCCCGCGTCCTCGTCCGCGGCTCGCGCGAAGCGGCTCCGCATCCGCTTTCTCCGGGAGGCTTTCAGGAAGCGAGCCATCGCCAAGCCTGCAACGAACATCCCCCCGAAGCAAAGCTCGGGCCTCCGCCGCGCCATCGATTCGAGACCATCCCAGATCTCTCCAAAATCGCGCTCTTCGACATGACGACTCAACGTGTCCAGCCGTTCGGCCGCGCCTGTTACATAACGGGATAGGTGAAGGTCGCTTTCCTCCTCCAATCGACTGGCCGCGCGACGTGCCGCCGAGGAATACGCTTTCAGCTCAGCAGCCACGCGTTGCTTCTGATTCTGAATGATGTTTTGGCCTTCTTCCCTTGCTTTGCCCGCCACCTCTCCGAGCTGCTGGCGTGCCCGCTCCTTCGGCTCGTCGGGGCGGGGCGATTCGGCGGGCGGCTCAATATCGATTCGTTCAATCATCGCTTTCTTAATCCTTCTGTTCCATGGGAGCACGATGCATGCCTTGAGGTCTTCCCCGACGACGACGCCCCACTTCTCTGGGCTCCTTTGCAGAAATCCTTGGTCGTCCCCGCAAGGCGCACATCGCGCCCTGAAAAGTGCAACGCGGGCCGCCGGGAAAAGGAATGCAGCCGCGCAAAGAGAAAATCAGTCGTGTTTCCTGCGAGCCCGGCTAGAGTGACGTTCACCAAGGGGAAATGGAATTGCTGATCATTCTGGTGTTGCTGGTTGCCAATGGGCTTTTTGCCATGGCGGAAATTGCTCTGGTATCGGCCCGTCGCCCCCGCCTGCAAGCCCTGGAAGAGCAGGGCAACCCCGGGGCTCGCACGGCGCTGACGCTGGCCAGCGAACCAGAGCGGCTCCTCAGCACCGTGCAAATCGGCATCACCCTGATCGGAGTTCTCGCGGGTGCCTACGGCGGCGCCTCGCTGTCCGTCCCCGTCAGCGAGCTCCTCTCCCTGATCCCCGGCCTTCCCCCACTGATGGCATCCAAGATCGCTTTTGCCATCGTGGTCGCCGGCATTGCTTACCTTTCGCTGGTCATCGGTGAACTCGTCCCCAAGAACCTGGCGATGCGTCAACCCGAAGCACTGGCCTGCATCGTTTCGCGGCCGATGGACAAACTCGCGCAGATCGCCGGGCCCGCCGTTTGGTTCCTCGGCATCAGCACCCGCACCGTAATGCGGCTATTCGGAAAGGGTCAGGTCGTGAGTTCTGGTCCTACCCGCGAAGAGGTTCATGTCCTCCTCCGCGAAGGCTCCATCACCGGCGTGATTCACGAAGACGAATCCGAAATGCTCGAAGGCGTGCTCGATCTCCGCTCTCTCCGCGCCGAGGAAGTCATGCAACCGAAGCCACGGGTCGCCTTTCTTCACGCGGAAGACACCGTGGGAAGCGTCCGGGATGGCGTGCTCGGAGTCACTCAAGACGTTTTCCCCGTCATCGAGAAGAATCGCGACGAAGTGGTGGGTAGCCTTTCGCTTCGTGAGCTCTACGCATGCACGAACGCCTCAGCCAAACTTCGCGAGCTGACCAAGCCGGCAGTTTTCGTGCCCGAGAATCAGCCCGCGCTCTCGTTGCTAGAAACCTTGCGCCGTGCGCCTCATTCCGCCGCTTTGGTGGTGGATGAATTTGGCACGGTCCGAGGACTCGTCACGATCCGCGATGTGATCGAAGAGGTCGTGGGCGATCTGACGAACACACTGCCTCCCACGGACGAAACCAATTTCCGCCAAACCGGCCCGGACACCTGGCTCGCCGATGCCGCCCTGGAAATCGACGTGGTCACGGATGCCATCCCCGGACTGCTCACCCTGGTTGAAGCCGAGGACGATCCATTCCAAACCTTGGGCGGTTTCATCATGCACCGTATGAACCGGCTTCCCACGGAGGGCGAGTCCTTCGTCGAGCGCGGTTACGAGTTCGAGATCGTCGACATGGACAGTCACCGAATCGACAAAGTCATGATCCGCAAGCTGCCAGAAGAGCTCGCCACCGAGGCGAGCGGTGCTGGGAATTGACGTCTCAAAACTGGCCGGTTCGCAACAGCACCAATGTGCAGGCCTCGACGCTGGAGATGCCCTCCCGGGAGAGGAGTTCCCGCAGACTGGGCGATTCCGTACCTGGATTGAAAATCACCAGCCCGGGGCGCAGAGCCAGAATCTGTGGCAACGCACCTTCAGCAATCTCCGGGCGGACGTAAAGCGTCAACGTATCAACGGGGCCCGCCAATTCGGCAAGGCTCCGAACCACCCGCACGCCATCGATGTCCTCCAGCGCGGGATGCACTGGCAGGACCTCATGCCCATGCTCGCGCAGTAGGCGAAACGCCATATGGGCATAACGCTCTGGATGATTGCTCGCCCCCAAAATCGCCACTCGCTGGTGCTTCATGAATCCTCCTCCTCGAATTGAATTCCAAACATCGCGCCGAGATCATCCGCTTTCAAGAGCTCCTCGCCGCCGCTTGGCAATTGGCCAACGGCGCTCACCACGCAAGAGACCAGGCTGGCCTGATCGACGCCCCGCAGCGTGAACAACAGGGCCGGATCCGCATCGAGGCAGAGCCCAGTGGCATACAAAACCGCCGCGCCATGGACACAGAGCCCGGCATGATCGGGGCAATCACACTGAAATCGGATCTCGTCCGGCGCTGGCAACAGCCCATACTCTGCGTCAACGAGGGCTGCCACGACGGTCTCGCTGAGATTTCCGGCCAACAGATCGACCACGTTTCCGACCCGCCCACCGCAGGCGCGAACCAAAGCCTCCCTCCGTTCGGCATCGATTGGTTGCACCCGAACCAAGACCTCGTGCAAGTCTTCACTCGCGACATAGGCAAACACTTCTCCCGTCGTAATCGTGAGATCGTAGACCGCACCTGCCCGAAGCCGGGAACGGCCGATCGGCAGCCGATCTCGGTAATCTCCACAGGCTTCCATCCGCTCGCACCAGGCGGCGCCCCAAAACGTGGCCGCGACCGGACCGCGAGGTCGCTCCAGGCGGAGGGGAATCATCGGCTCCCCGCGATTCCTCCTCCTCGCCACCTCGGCGGCGATGTGTTCTTCGATTTCCGCTTTTGTTGCCCGGCTCAAATCGTCTCCACTCAAGAGCCTGGCTTGGCCTGGAGCAAGGTTTTCATGGCATCAATGAGAAGAGGCTCGACTTCCGGAGCCACGTTGGAAGAAGTTGGACCTGTCTCATACCCACCTTCGGGATAGGACACGGTGGTGCCAATATAGCCTGGACCGTAGTCGCCGTAAGCCGCCATCATGACGTGCAGGTCTGGCCTCATCGCTTTCGCGGCCAATTGATATTCGACGAACAACTCTCCCGGCAAATGGAGCATCCGAGCTTTGCCAATCTGGAGACAGGTCACATCGATCCGATGCCCACTCTTCACCCGGCGGACCCACGCCAGTTGATCCGCGTAGGAGATATAGCCCTTGGGCGGTGCGGACTTGAGTTTGGAGATCAAATCAGCCTCGTTAAGATGGGGAGCCAACGGCAGCGCCACCGGGATGTGGTCCCAACCCACATCCGCCGGATCAAGCGGGTGTTTGCTGGACTTCTCAAACGCCTCTCGCATCCCGTTCGCCAAACGCGTTGCCAAGATCATCCGGTTGGCTTGCGCGCCATCGTTGTATTTTCCGGCGGTCACATTGCCGCCAGCGCCGTTAAAATGGACGTGAAGCGCCATATTTAGATCCTGCCCCCGGATGAATCGAGCGATCCCTGGAAAATCTGGACTCGGGATTCCCAGCCGATAGTAGCTTTGCGGGTGACAAGCGTAAAAGCTAAGAAGAGCGATCGGTTTCTCTCCGTCCCAGAATCCGAGCAGGGACACCACCGGATCAATCACGCCTTCCGGTTCCGCCCGCACCGCTGGATCCTTGGTCGAACTTGTCCGCGTAAACCGAATTCGACCATCGATCCCCTTGATGCGCCGTTGGCTGGCCACCTCCTTGACCACAGCTTCTCCGTAACTGTATTGGGAAACTGGAGTGGCGTTCGGAAGGGACTTACGAATCGCATCGGCCGCCCGTTGCAACACCAGCCGGTGAAACGTCCCTTCGAATCGGGTGAATCCTTGAATCCCTAGTTCTTGGATAATCTTCTCCGCAGTGAAGTCACATCCGGGCGCGTCGTGTTGGTGCAACGCATGGACCGCGACCCGCTCGGGATCCGTGCCCGCCGCCTGGGCAAGTTCCTTGCGGAAGGCGTCGTGCCCCTCGTTGGCGATCCCAATCCAATCCACCGCACAAAGGACGATCGGCAGCTCGGCTCCCAAGATCACGATGCCCCGGCAGCGAAGCGTCAGTTCATCGAGCCGCTTGACCGTATCATACGCCATCGCCGCTCCGAGAGGAGGGGTGGCATCGACATCAAACGTAGCGATCCGCACGCTCTCAGCCAATAGCGAGCCCGGATTGGAAGCAAGAAGGAGACTCGCGCAAATAGCGCCCAACAGGTGGCATGGAGCGTTCATGAACGCCTACAAGAACGGGAACCGCGCCGGAAAGCTTACAGGAAAGCGCAATCCTGAAAATCATCTTTTGCCTAATTCAAAGAACCGGTACAAACGTTCCATGTTTTAGAAATGTCCTCCCCATCCGAATTCCTCAACTATCACCACCTCCGCTACTTTTGGATGGTGGCCAAAGAAGGAAGCCTGCGACTCGCCGCGGAAAAGCTCAGCGTATCGCAGCCGTCCATTTGCACCCAGATCCAATTGTTAGAGATAGCCCTCGGTGAAGATCTCTTCCGTCCGAGCGGCCGTTCGCTAGCCCTGACCGAGTTTGGCCGTCTCATCTTTGGCTACGCAGACGAGATCTTCACCCTTGGAAACGAGATTCTCCGCGCCACCACCCAAGCGCCTACCTCTCGAGCCATCCGGCTCAATGCCGGGGTGGTCGACTCCTTCCCCAAGTTGATGAGCTATGAGATTCTCAGACCAATTTTCGAGCATCAGCCGCCGATCCAGCTCACCTGTCTGGAGGGCAAGCTTCCGGACCTGTTGGCCCAGTTGACCACCCACCGCATCGATGTGGTGCTGGCTGATGAACCAGCCTCGCCCAGCACATCCGGCAAGGTGTTCAACCATCTTCTGACAACCTCCGGTGTCAGCTTTTGCGCCAAGCCTGAGGTGATCGAGAAGTTGAAGGGCCGTTTCCCGCAGAACCTGCACAACGCGCCAGCCCTTCTCCCCACTCAGAACTGCACCCTGCGCCGATCATTGGAAGGCTGGTTCCGCAGTATCGATGTCACCCCAAATGTGGTTGCCGAGTTCGAGGATGGCGCACTGACAAAAATTGTCGCCTCCAAAGGATTAGGCTTCATTGTCGCTCCGACCCCCATCGCCTCCGAAGCCTCTGATTCTCATGGACTTGTCGAGTTCGGGCGAACCAAGGAAATCGAAACCTCCTTCTACGCCATCACAGTGGAGCGTCGACTCACTCACCCAGCCATCTTGGCCATCGCCAGCCGGGCGAAGGCAGCGACGAAAAAGGGCACCAGTCTCAAGGCCACGGAGCCCGCAAAACGCCGTCGAGCCTCCGATAAGCCTTGAGCCGGATGGCGTCGGGGAAGTCGTGCCCAGAGTCCGGGTGCTCCACCTCAATTTCAGCTAGCCCGCCGTAAAACTCATAGATCAGACGCGCCACGGTGGCGATGCGGTCCACGCTGCGCCATTGAAAGTTGCCGTCCCCCAATGGGGCATTGAGGAAGACGGGGCGCGGCGCAAGAGCACCAAGCAACTCGGCAAAATCAAACGGGATCTCCTCTAACTGGCCTGCATAACTCAAGAGCCGCGGCATGTAGCGCTCACTGCACCACCCCTTCCCGGGCTTCCAAACCTCTGGATTACCTCCGTAGTAATCTACAAAAGAATCGAGACCACAACTCGAGACCACAACCCGGATCCGCGAGTCCATCACCGCCGTGTAGACCGCATTGTGCCCGCCCAATGAGTGCCCGATGGCTCCAATGGCACGCCGTTCCACCATAGGCAAGCTCTCCAACAAATCCAGCGCGCGCATATTATCCCAGATCGCCTTCATGGTTCCGCTCGCATAGCCAAGCCGCTTCAGGTCCGGCTGATACTTGGACAGGAGAGGATAACTGGGGGAGATCGTGACATAGCCACGCTCCGCCAGTTCGCTGGCATACTGGCGATTGGCTTTGCCTCCGAGGCCCACCACCACGCCGCTCCCCACTACATCATCCGTCGGGTGCAAACAGAGCACGGCTGGATGCTTGGTTTGCTCGGGCAAAACCGCTTTGGGCAAACAAAGATAGGCCGGCACTCGACCACCCGGCCCTGGCTCCGCTTGGTAGGTGATCGCCTGGCGGATGTAGCTGCCACAATCAACTTGCTCCAATACTTCCCAGTCTAGGGCACATCTCCGTTCAGGTCCGGGCAGTGGCCCCATCACGATTTCCATCCCGCGGAGAATCTCCCTCCGCCGCTGCTCCCAGTCTTCCACCCCGCGCACGGGAACGATACTTCCTTCTGCGCTGCGCCAAACCATCAAGTTCTCGCGCGGCAAGCGCCCGCCGTCTCCTCCGTAAAGCTCTACGCTGAGCGCGCCGAGGAGCATCCAGAGCAACCCTGCGCAAAGGTCAGCGGAGCCACTCATCCCGGTGCTGCGCCACGAAGTCGTCGTCATGGAGGTGCGGATAGGCTCGATACACGCGATCAATCTCCTCCTTCTGTCCAGGGCTGAGTCCTTCCTCCTCGTCGAGGCACCAGACGCCCTCAAGCAGCCCCTGGCGCCGCAGCACCTCGTGCAATCCTGCGATGCAGCCGCGGAATCCATTGGCCGCATCGAAGAGCGCAGCGTTGCAATCGGTGATCTCCACCCCTGTGCGCAACAAGGCAGAGGTGGCCTCCTGGAAGCGACAGCGATTCAGCAGTTCGACGGCCGATCGGGTCCAAACCGACCAATGCCCCAACAAGCCGCCACAAATCCGCCGTTCCTTCTCCCCAAACCGGAATGGAGTCAGCAGATCGCCGACGATCTGATCATCATTGCCGGTGTAAAGCGCGATGTCGTCCCGTCCCGCCTCGATCACCGCCCGAACGACATCTTGGGTTTGGTATCGATTGAACGGAGCGATTTTGACGGCCACCACATTTTCGATTTCCGCAAAGCCCCGCCAGAACGCATGAGCTAAGCGGCGACCACCCACGCTTGGCTGGAGGTAAAAGCCAATGACCGGGATCACTTCCGCCACTCGTCTGCAGTGCGCCAATAATGCCTCATCGGACGCCTCCGCCAAAGCGGCGAGGCTGAGCAGAACGGCATGATACTTCAACCCAAACGCAAGCTCGGCCTCACTCATTGCCTGCTTCGTGTCACCACAGACACCAGCGATGCGCACCGGAGGGCGCGCGGCACGATCCATCTCCTCGGCGGCTAACTCTAGCACCGGTTGGTAGAGGCCGATTCGCGGCTCTCGAATCGCAAACTGCGTCGTGTGGACGCCGACCGCCAACCCACCAGCCCCGGCCGCGAGGTAGTAGCGCGACAATGCACGTTGCCTGCGCTCATCTAGACGCCGATCCACCGTCAGCGCGAGTGGATGCGCCGGCAATACCAATCCGGAAAGCAGCTCCGCCCTAAAAGCTTCCATCCGTCACCTCGAAATGTGTCGGTTTGCCGAGATTCGGCCCGCCCAAGCTCACCCAGCGTGCGGTGGCCTCGATCATTTCGTCAAGATTCGTCTCCGGCTCGCCGAACCAGTCATACGAGCGCTGGGCATCCCACAACCAAGCGGTGCTTCGTTCTCGCCCGGCAATCACAGCCTTCCGGCCCAGCGCCGCCCCAAATCGCTCCGCCAACTCGCGCACCGAGACCCGGGCCAAACCGGTTACATTGAGCGCAACCGGAGGACTCCCGGCTCGCGCCAGGCACTGAATCGCCCGGGTATTCGCGTCCCGTTGCCAAATGATGTGCACATACCCCATACTCACATCGACCGGCTCTCCCCTCGCGACCTTTGTCGCGATATCCGAGAGCACGCCGTAACGCAGATCGATGGCATAGCAGAGCCGAAGCAGCAGGAGCGGCGTTCCATGCTCCTTTGCATAGAACTGAAACACTCGTTCGCGCCCCACGCACGAGTTCGCATACTCACCCGGAGGCGTGAGCGGAGATTCCTCGTTGGCTCCTGGACCATCCACCGGAACCAGCGGATAGACGCAGCCCGTGGAGAAAGCCACGATCCGCGAGTCCGCATACCGTTCCGCGACAATCCCCGGCATGATCGTGTTCATCGCCCAAGTCCGCTCCGGCGCGTCGCTGGTGCCAAACTTCTGACCGGCCATGTAGATGACATTTGGCGCATCGGGCAATCGCTCGACGGCTTCCCGGTTGAGCAAATCACAGGCGATGGCGTCGATCTCCTGGCGCTTGAAATCGGAGATGGACAGCCCTGAGGCGAACCTGGATACCGCAAACACCCGGCGGTCCTTCTGCCCCAAATCATCCAATCCTCTGCGCAACATGCGGCAAAGCGTAGGGCCCATTTTGCCGCCCGCGCCCAGGACCATGACGTCGCCGGGGATCGTGCGCAGCACATCAAGAGCCCCCTCGGTGGGACGGCTCAGCTCCGCATCGAGATCTTCAAGATTCAGCAACGCTTTCACGGGTGCTCCGCAGCCATCAGCGGACAGGAGGAACACGAAGACCGCCGCCCAATCATTTCACTGGGTCCGTACCTTGAAGTCGAGCTTCCAGCGCTGCGCGGACGCCGTGTGCTGCATCCACAACTCCAAGTTCCCTAACTCCGTGACCAGCGCCTGAAGCCGCACCGGCACCATGTCTCCACCCGTGGCTCCAGGCAGCGCCGGAAGCGTCACGGTGAGCGATGCGGTCTCCTCCAAGGTTTTGACAGCGTCGCCAACCACAGCTCCCGGCTCATCGCCTCCACGCACTTCCGAGGAGAAGAAGCGGAACGTCGCCTCGCGGCCGGTGACCAAGCCAAACTCACGATCCGCGAGCACGCGTTCGGACCCCTCCTCCATGCCTTGCGGGACCACGCAAACCGCCTTCAACGGCGGCTTGAACCCGGGAATCGCGGGCATTGAGGTTTCGAGCCCAATATAGTAGGAACGGGCCGTCCCCGCCTTGATGCGCAACCCTTTTCCGGAAGCGCGATTCGCGGCATACACGGCGGCACCCCGCGCCACCGCCAGGTCGAGCTCGACTCCCTCAAGCTCGCGAGGCGCTTTGCCCCCGTTCCACGAAGCGAGGAGATCGAGAATGCGCCGCCGCACCGGACCGGGTTTGAAGACACCGCCGTTAAACAGCACCGCCGTGGGCATCAGGTGATTGACTCCCTCAGGCACCACCAGCCCAGCCGGGCCCCCGCCGCTCCGGACGTTCTCCAAACTACGGGTGAGGAAACGGGCCAAATGCTTGCTCACCACCGGATCCGACGCATACGGCAAGCCAAACTCCGCCAATCCCGACTGCCCGCCCTCCACCGGCAAATCCGTAATGGCGGTTAAGGGCAGGAAGCCGTCCAGCACCACCGCGGCAAGCGTCGCACGCGCTAATTTCGTCGCGATCGTCTTCGCGAACAAACTCGAGCCTCGGGATGGGATGGAGAGATTCACCTGGTCCAAACTCTCGTCCCCAAACAGCTGCTCCTTGGCGCGGCGGCAGCTTTGAATCAGCGACAGCAGTTGCCAATTGTCGATCTCCTTGCCTTCCTCCGAGAGCTGGGCCTTGACCGTGTAAGCCAGCGCCAAGTCCATGTTGTCGCCGCCCAGCAGCAGGTGATCGCCGACGCTGATCCGCTCGATCTCGAGCTCTCCGTCGCGGTCGGTCATTGCCAGCAAACTGAAGTCCGCCGTGCCGCCCCCTACGTCACAAACCAGGACGATATCACCCGGCTTCACCTGTTGCCGCCAGCCGGCTCCGGCTTGGGCCGTCCATGCGTAAAACGCGGCCTGTGGCTCCTCCAGCAGGACCACCTCGCCCCAACCCGCTTCGCTCGCCGCTTCCAGGGTGAGGCGTCGAGCCACTTCGTCGAACGACGCCGGCACGGTGACCACGATCTCCCCGGATTCGGCTGTCCAGCCATGTTGACGCGCCGCCGCGCAGTCGAGGAATGCCCCCTTCAGATGCCGCAAGTATCCCGCCGAGGCATCCAGCGCGGAAATCTTGTCAGAGGAAGCTAGGTCCGAAGCCCATGGAAGCACGCGACTCCGCGGATCGACATGGTAGTTGGACAACCACGACTTGGCCGAGGTCACCAGCCGGTCCGGCAGCATCGCTCCGTGTTCCCGGGCGAACTGGCCACGCACCGCCCGCGCTCCCGCCTCATCCCAGGGCAACGAAGGCAGTCCGCCACCGAATTCATCCGGATGCGGAAGGTAGGTGGCCGAGGCCAGAACCGGCAATTCCCCAATGGCGTTAGCGGCGGTGAGTTGGGCGATTCCCAACACGGCGGGCGTCACCTCCTCGTCCAGAGACAGGTAGGCCACCGCGCTGTTGCTGGTGCCCAGGTCGATTCCTATAGCGAAAGTCTTCTCCACGAAAAAGGCGCGAGCGTTAGCGGACGGTCAGTTGAGCGGGAGCCAGAGGAGGCAATTGGCCATCCCCCGTCGGCACGATGTGCGGCAGTTTGATCGACTCCACCTTCCACCCCTGATGCTCAACGGTCCCGGTGAACGGCGCCGATCCACCGAGCTTCCCACTCAGTTCGTAATCGACCGCCCGATACCCAGCCGGGAGCGTCAACGACCCGCCTTCTGGAGCGCCGGCCAAGGGCACAATCTTCAAATGCTGCTGCAACACCTCGCGACAGCCCTGGTAAACCACCCGGGCGACGGCACCGACGGTCGCGTCATCGTGCTTGGAAATGTCGTCCATCAAGAAATCGATGAGGCGCCCTTTTTTCTGTAGCAGTCCGAGGAAGGCAATGACCTCCACATCGGCCGAGCCCTTAGTTTCCACGGACGGAGCCGGAGCAATCGGCGCCGGAGCGGGAGCCTGTGCCACGGGAGCTTGCCGGAAAAGCATCACGGTCAAAGCAAGCGCCAGAAGGATCGCCAAAACGCCCAAAACAGTGTGGATCGTAGGCGGCACCGGGGCGGCGGTGAGCGCGATGACAACGGTGAGGGCGATGGCCAGCGGTTTCATGATCTCTCCTTTTCCCTTAGGCCGGATACCAGGAAATGCAAATCCCCGGGCACCTCCCTACGTGAACACTCTAGGCGATCGAGGCGTCAGACGGGAATGGGCCATGCATTGCGGTTGGGCCGCCCCTTCGGCATTGAAACCCGGGTGCATTGGACGTTCGGCCTGCTGCTCGCCTGGGCCGGAACCGTCGAGTACCAGCGGGTCGGTTGGGACGCCGCGATCTTCGCGATCGCTTTGCTGACCTCCCTCTTCGCCTGCGTCCTGCTCCACGAATTGGGCCACTGCCTGGCCGCCCGGCACTTCGGCATTAGCACCCGCTCCATCACTCTTTACCCGATCGGCGGCGTCGCCCGTCTCGATGCGTTTCCGCGCCAACCGTGGCACGAAATCGTCATCGCAGCTGCGGGCCCCGCCGTGAACGTCGTTCTGGCGGCGTTGCTCTTTCCGGTGATTCTCTTCGGCGAGCTGCCCGCTAGTGACGAAAGCGGTTTGGCCCCCAGCCCGATCACTCTGGCGGCCGCGCTCTTCGTGGCCAACTTGGCCATGGTGATCTTCAACCTGCTGCCAGCCTTTCCCATGGATGGCGGGAGGATCTTCCGGGCGTTCCTCTCGTTGCGGGGCAACTACCTTCGCGCCACAACTATCGCCGCGCGCACCGGCCAGATCCTCGCCATCCTCTTCGTCGTTTGCGGATCGGGGGCGCTGGGTTCCCTGGTGCCCGGTTTGATTTTCACGCCGACTCTGATGATCATCGGCGTGTTCATCTTTTTCAGCGCGGGAGCGGAACGCCGCTTGGTGCAGCGGATGCATGCGGAGCCCCACGTTCTAGAATCGCCCCGCTGAGGGTTTTCTCCCGGAAGCTTACCGCCACCGCGAAGGTCACCACCGTCCCAAAGAAAATCCGCCACGGAAACTCGACCACGGGCATCCATTCCGGCCGCGGGAATCCACTGCCCCCCACCAGCCCTGCCAAGCCCTGATCAAGCCCACTCAAGTAGGCCACCGCGAGAAAGCCAGCCCCCATGGCGATCAGATTTCCAAAATCACTTCCTCGACTCTTGGTGAACAATCCCACCATGAAGACACCGAGTAGCGAGCCATAGGTATAACCGAAAATTCCTAGAATGATCGGAATGATGCGCAGCCCCGGATGCTTCACGCTGACCCAAGCGGTCGCCAGCGCCACGCTGATCAACAACGCCGCGAAAAGCACCGTCCCCAAACGCAACACCCGCACCCGGCCCTTCTCATCCGCCGGTTCACCAAACCAACGGAAGTGAAAATCCCGCACATAGCTCGTTGCCAGTGAGTTCAATGCCGTCCCCAACGATCCCATCGTCGTCGCCAACACGCCAGCAATGACCAACCCGCGCAATCCACCGGGCATTACCGTAAGGATAAAATGTGGGAAAACTTTATTCGACTGCACCTCGCCCTCCGCACTCCGAGGCAAAAGCGCATCCGGATTCGCGTCGTAGTAGACGTAAAGCAGAATCCCGATCGCCAACACCACCATCGTGATCGGCACATCCGCAATGCCGGACAGAATCGTGGCCATACCACTCTGACGTTGGTTTCTGGCCGTCAACATCCGCTGCACCATGTCCTGATCAGTCCCATGAGTGGCCAAGGTCACAAACGTGCTCCCGATGAATGCCGCCCAAACAGTATACTCCTGCTCCAGGACGTGCTTCACGTTGCCCCAAAAACTTAAATCCGGCTTCAGCCCCAAATCGAAAATCTTCCAGTCATCCGGCCCCTGTAGTGCTTGCCGTGCACCGGCGAATCCCCCCGGAATGTGGCCCACTAAATAAAAGAGCGAGAAACTCAGAGCGCACAAGAGTACACCGATCTGAAGCACATCGGTCCAGATCACCGCGCGGATCCCTCCGACGGTAGTATAAATCGCCGTCGCCAGCGTCACCAAGATCAGCGCGCCGCCGGTGAGCAAAAACTCTTCCGTGGACGACAAGGTCTTCCCTTGGTTGGAAAGCTGCCAAACGAGCACCAGCAATACCGAAGGCACCCAGAGGCGGCTGCCACTGGCGAGAACCCGCGTCACCAGAAAGACGCCGCTCGATACCCGGCGGGTCCGGGGTCCAAACCGAGTCCCGAGAAACTCATAAATACTTACCACGTTGTGCTGATAAAAAGCCGGAATGAAGACCGCGCTGACCACGACCCGCGCCAGCAAGTAGCCGATGATCAGCTGGATGTAGGTGAAGTTGCGCAACGCATACCCCTCCCCGGGCGCCCCGAAGAATGTCCCCGCACTGATCTCCGCCGCCAGGATCGAGGCCAGCACCGCCCACCACGCGATCTCACGGTTCCCCAACGCGAAGCCCTCCATGCTCCCGCTCTTGGCGCGCTGCGAAAAGCCGATCCCGAAGACCAGCGCGAAGTAGAGTAAAATGACAACAATGTCCCAAGCAAGGCTCATGCAATCGTGATCATGGTCCCACCCAGCGCTACGGGCAAGGCGGAATGGAGGCGACGCATTGGACGTCTCGGAGAGCCTCTCCCACGTGAGAATAAATTTCTTGTCCCCTCGCCGCCCCCCAGGCACGCTCGTTCGCCATGCGCTCGCTCAGGCTTTTCCTTTTCCTCGTCGCGCTTGCTGCGCCGGCACTGGGAGCACCTCGTTTGGTTCCCCCTGATGCCCACAAGCTGCTCCTGCTCGATCCAAGAGTGGTGAAAAGCGCTGAAAACGCCAAGTTGGTGCCCGGAACGATCACCAAAGAGAGCCGCAATCCGCTGATCCAGGCGGACAAGCCGTGGGAGAACTCCATGAACAATCTCTACCCGAACCTCCTCTGGGACGAGGAGGAGACGGTCTTCAAGCTCTGGTACAAATGCGTGTTGGCCGATCCCGAGGCCATCGCGAAGATGGACGGTCCAAGCACCATCCATGAAGTCGGGTGGTACCTGCTCTACGCCACGTCCAAAGACGGCCTCACCTGGGATAAGCCCTCCCTCGGCCTTCATGCTTACAACGGCGACCGCAACACGAACATCGTCACACGCGACACGCCGAACGTTGGCGTTTTCAAGGATTTGCACGAGCCCAATCCCTCCCGGCGCTACAAGATGGTCTACGACGTCGGCCTGGGAAAACTACGCGCTCGCTTCTCCCCGGACGGAATTCACTGGACCGATCCCGTCGAAATGCTCGGCTTCGGAGCGCGCAACGGGGACACCCACAACAACGCCTTGTGGGACGAACGCGCCGGGAAGTATCTCTGGTTCACCAAACTTTATCTCGGAGAACGCCTCGTCTCCCGCTATGAGAGTGACGATTTTCTGCACTGGAGGGACAATGGTCTCGTTTTGCGATCCACGCTCGCGGAAGGGCGCTCCAGCCAAACCTACTGCATGCCGGCCTTCCGGTATGCCAACTGCTATCTCGCCTGGCTCATGATCTATCATCCGGGCAAGGGCCGAGCCGTCGATTGCGAGCTCGCCTGGAGCGCCGATGGCCTCCGTTGGCGGCGCGTTTTCCCCGGACTTCCATTCCTCCCCCGAGGTCCGAAAGGCACGTATGACAGCGAATGCATCTACGCCATGGCGGGGCCGCCGGTGGAACAAGACGGGCAACTCCTAATCTATTACGGAGGGGACGATTTTCCCCACACTGGCTGGAAACGCCACTGCCTGCCCTGTCTGGCCAGGCTCCCGCTGGACCATTTTGGCGGATTCCAAGCCCTCGGTGACCAGCCCGCCACCGTCACCACCAGCCCCGTGCACTTGCAAGGCGAAGGCCTCCGCCTCAGTGCGGCGGCAACGGCTGGCTCCATCGCGGTTCTTGCCCTCGATTCCGATGATCAGGTCGTAGCGGAATCGGAACCGCTCACCGGACAGCTCCTCGACACTCCAGTGACCTGGAAAGGATCACCGCCGCATTCGCCCTGCCGCCTAAGGTTCCGCCTCCAAGATTCCACCTTGTTCGCGATTGCCGGAGCCTCTCTCGTCGACGAAACGGTGCCGTCGCTTCGCCATCCGATGCCCGCGCCTGGTCCAGTCGCAGCCCACCGGGTTTCCTTTGACGACAGCATCGAAGATTGGAAGGGCGTTGATTCCCTCATCCACCATGCCGCGGGCGGAAAGTTGGCCGGTTACGTTTCGGCGAGCCGCCTCGGCCGCAATCTCCCCATCGCGCACTCTCCGCCTTCCCTGGACGCCCCACTCGCTGGGGATTGGCCGGTGCGCTTCGGGGGGCGTGGAGCAAAGATCAGCGCTTGGGTGCGAGCCCCGCGAACTGGAGGAGCCGCCCAACTGGAAATTTTCGCCACCGACGTTGCGCCCTGGAGCTTTGCCACCCCGACGATCTTCGGACCCGATTGGCAAGAAATCGCCGCCACGCTCCGCTACGATTGGACGGACGAAGAAGCCAGAGCCGCAGGTTGGCGGCCCTCCGCAGCCGCCTTTTCCTGGGCGGAGACGATCCGAAACGCCGGAAAAATCGTCGTCGTTCCCGTCGCCGCGAACGCGCAATCGACGTTCGATCTCGACGAAGTCAGCGTGACAGGGCTGGCGGAGTGACGTTGGCCCAAGCGGCAAAGTCTCCCTTCGCCAAATCATCGCGAAGCCGGGCGATGGCGCCCTCGCTCAGGGTAGACAATGGCGGACGGCAGGGACCGCAGTCGATCCCCGTCATACCCATGATGGCCTTGGCCGCACTCTGTCCCCCGTGCTGGATCATCACTTCAATGAGCCGATTCGCCTGCTCTTGCCGTTCCGTGGCCAGCGCCAGATCACCCAAGGCAAACGCGCCGAGTAATTCCCGGAACACCGGCGCGATATAATTGTACGTGCTCCCTATGGCGCCCTTCGCACCCAAGGCCAGCGCGGCCACCAAACATTCATCCCGCCCAAACAAGATGTCGTATCGCCCGCCCTCGAAGCGCAAGCAGGCCAAATACTCCATGAGATTCTCGTGCGTGAATTTGATTCCCGCCAGATTCGGAATGCGGTCCCGCGCGGCGCTAAGAAAAGCCGAGCACGACAGATTCACCCCGGTCATCGACGGAATGTGGTAATAATAGAATGGCAAATCCGGCGCCTCCGACGCGATCAGCGCGCAGCACTCCACAAGATCCGCCACGGTGGCCGGTTTGTAATAAGTCGGTGCATACGCCGCAATCGCGCTGGCTCCCACCTTCATCGCGTGTCGCGCCAAGCCTCGTGATTCTTCCACCGACGTGTGGCCGACATGCACCACCACCCGCAACTCCGCCGGCGCGGCGGCAATCCATGCTGCCGTCACGGATTGCCGCTCCGCGATGGTCAATGACGCCCCTTCACCGGTCGATCCACAGACAAACGCGCCAGAAACGCCATTCACGGCCAGGGCCGCCGCCTGCTGCGGAATCACCTCCAGGGCCAGGGATCCGTACGCGCGAAAAGGGGTAAACGGCGCGGCAATCAGCCCGCGCAATGGAGTCAATGTCATGGGAACACCAAGATGAACGCCACCTCAGCAGAAAGCAACCATCGCGCCTAGCTTGCGCCTCCACCACCGGTGTGCTAGCCCAACCCGATGCCTCACGCGACCTGTTTTGACATCGCCGGTCTCGGAGTTTGCACGTTGGATCTTCTGATGCGCGTCCCCGAGTTCCCGGCGGGAGAATCCGTGCAACGATCCTCAAGCACCCGTCTCCAAGGTGGCGGCCCAGTGGCCACCGCGCTGGCGGCCGCCGCCCGACTCGGCGCGAAAACCGCGATGCTGGATCGGCAGGGCGATGACTGGATCGGCGAGCGCATCCGTTCTGAACTAACGAGCTTCGGCGTGGACACCACTTCGTGTCATCGACAATCCGGAGCCAGCAGCGCCCTCGCCTCCGTCTGGGTGCGGGAGTGCGACGGCGCCCGTTGCATCAGCTATGAACCCGGGACCGTCTCCCCGATGCAAGCGGAGCATCTACCTGCCGGGGTGATCGAGTCCGCCCGGGTGCTCCACAGCAACGGACGCCATGAAGCCGCCTGGTTCACCGCCGCCAAGCGCGCTCGGGACGCGGGCGTCGCCGTTTCGTTCGATGGCGGCGCGCACCGGTTCCGTCCGGAGACTCGGGAGTTTTTGCCTTGGATCGATATCGCGATCGTTTCGCTCGACTGGGCGGCCCGCTGCTCAGGCAGTGAAGATCCAGAAAAGGCGGCGCGCGCGGTGAAAGACTTCGGGCCGGAACTCGTCGTGGTCACGGCCGGGCTGCGCGGGAGTTGGATCCTGAGCGACTCCGCGCAATTCCACCAGCCGGCCTTCGCGGTTCCGGACACCATCGACACCACTGGCTGTGGGGATGTTTACCACGGAGCTTTTCTCACTGGTTGGACCTGGGCATGGCCTTTGGATCGTTGCGCCAAGGTCGCTAGTGCGGCGGCCGCCATGAACAGCCGTGCCCTCGGCGGCCGAGGAGCACTCCCTACTCTGGTCCAGGTAGAAGAGTTTTTGCTCGCTCACCCAACCTCATAAGTCCTTGCAAAACTGCGGATCCCGCCAAGGGGTGGGACCATGAGGCCCGTCACCGTCATCGCCATTCTCCGCTGCAAAGCGGAAGCCGCCGCCGTCGTGCGCACCGAGTTGCTTCAACTCCTCGAACCCACTCGCGCGGAGCAGGGCTGCCTGAATTACGACCTATTCGAGGATCCGCAAGACGCCTCCCTCTTTATCTTCCACGAAAACTGGACCAGCCACGCCGACCTCGATCGCCACCTCGATTCTCCCCACATCAAGGCTTGTCTTGCCGTCATCGAAAGCCTGCTAGAGTCCGCCGAGGTCCGCCGGCTGACACAGATCGACGTCCGCTAAGGCCCCAGCAGCCGTATCGGAGGGTGAATCGATTTGGCGTCTCTGGCGTCGAATCCTGTAACAACCCCTTGCGGCCATGAATGAGAATCAGATCGCGGCACTCAACGAACTCGTGGGACAATGCCGCCGCCTGGAACTGGAATTTGATCTCGAAATTTCTGAGGTCCTCGCCGTCACCCAAGCCCTCCCATTTCTTCTAATGATGGGCGCTCAGGGTTTCGTAAAGACCCTGAATCAACTCGATCAATTCGGGGAGGACGGAGAAGCTCAGGCGTAAGATTTCCTGGTAAACCGCCCGCCACAAATAACGTCCGGGCGCTTGCTTAGCACGGGTCGGTGGCGCAACCAGGGTTCGGCGCCACCGGCCGAAGCCGAGCACAACCACGCCGAAGCCAAAGAATGCCGGGTTATGGAACTCGGAATTGAATGCTTCCGGCCCCAGCGGGAACTTCCACCGGAGTTCCGGAAGAGATGCCAACGACATCGATCTCCCCAAGATTTGCGTGTCCCGGGATGGTCACGAAGCCGGGTCTGCCAGGCACCGCCACGGCGTAGGGGAGATGGTCAAAACTTGCCTGGGCAATCGGTTCTTGTCGAGGCAGCTCGCGTTCTTGCTTGAACCCCGGACCCGAAGAAGCGTTCGCCACGGCATCCGCGACGTTAAAAGCTGGAGGCATACTGATGGGTGCCGTCTGACTTGGCAATTCATCCCGGAAGACGTTGAAAATCGGGGCCAACCCCGTCTCGTAAGCTCCCGCCGCTGAGTAGCCGGAAGTAGGAATTAATGGCGTGCTGGCGCCGGGAGGTCCACTGACGCCAAGGGCTTCGACATAGGCAGAGGGAAGCTGCCAAAGAGAAACCTCGGAACCGAGGCGCTGGGAACGACGCCAGTGATTCTGTTGCTCAACGCAACTGGTGGCTGCCAAGGCGGCTAGGCCCAGCAAAACGATGGTCGGCTTCATGCGGTGGCTCCTAATACGCGACTCGCTCCACGAGGGCAGGATGACTGGGTGGAGCCCTGCGCGCAGCAAGGCCAATCACACATGAATTCCAACCTTGGCGCAAATAAATTTTTGACTCAGACTAGGGAATTTATCTCAAAAAAACACCTAGCGGTGGCTGATGTCGCCGCCGCGAGCGCCTCCACGCTCATCCCCCGCCGGGCTGCCAAAAATTCTGCGGTGTGCCGGACGTTCGCGGGTTCATTTCGTGTCCCACGCAACGGCACCGGGGCCAAATAGGGTGAATCCGTTTCCAACATGATCCGCTCCAGCGGCAGTGCCGATGCACAGTCCGCCAGCGCCGCGGCGCTCTTGTAGGTGACTACGCCGGTAAAGGAGACGTGAAAGCCCAAGTCGATCAACTCTTCCGCCTCCTCACGGGTCCCAACGAAACAGTGGAACACGGCTTTCACCCGGCCGGCCACCCCTTTCATGATGGCCAAGACGTCCGCCGATGATTCCCGCTGATGGATCACCACGGGCAACTGCCGCTCGATCGCCAGCGCGAGTTGCGCCTCAAAGAACGTTGCCTGCAAGGCGCGCCATTGCTCGGGCTCGCTCCCATCTTGCGGAGGATGATAGTAATCCAGCCCCATCTCGCCGAGGCCCACCACCTTCGGAGACAGGGATAGCTGCCGGAGCCGCTCCAGCCAGTCCTCGCCGACCTCATGCACCGAGCACGGATGCACTCCGACCGTGGCGTAGACGCACTCGTTCTCCGCCGCCAGTTCGACGTTTCGTGCACTGTCTTCCGGTTCGGTCCCGATCGAGACGATCTGGGTCACTCCAGCTTCCCGGCAGCGATGCAGCAACGAGCCGGTTTCCCCCACCAATTGGCGTGAAGCCAAATGCGCATGGGTATCGATCAGGTCCATGCCCAGCTCACCACTCGACGACGGAAGCCGCCCAAGTCAAGCCAGCGCCAAAGGCCACCAGCAATACGATGTCTCCGCGATTGATCGCGCCCGTGCGGTTCGCCTCGTCCAGGGCGATCGCGATCGCGGCGGCGGACGTGTTCCCATATTTGGTCAGGTTGATGAACGTCCGCTCCATCGGAATGTCGAGCCGGTCTACAATCGCCTCAATGATGCGAATGTTTGCCTGGTGCGGGATCACCATGGAGACGTCCTTTGCGGTCAGTCCCGCGGCGGAAAGCGCTTCCTCGCAAGCGTGCTTCATCGCATTGACCGCGTATTTATAGACGTCGCGTCCCACCATCGAAATCGTGTTGAGACGCTGATCTACGTTCACCGGCGTGATCGGGCACTTCGAACCGCCACCTGGAACGACGAGGATGTCGGTCTGATCCCCATCGCTCCCCATCACGGTGGAAAGGACGCGGCGGGCGCGATCCGACTCATTCTTGTTGGAAACCAGCACGGCGGCGCCAGCTCCGTCCCCGAAAAGCACGCAGGTGTTGCGGTCTTCCCAGTTGGTCATGCTGCTCAGCTTCTCCGCGCCGATGATGAGGACCTTGTCGCAATGCCCCGTGTTGATGAAGTTCCGGGAAATCTGGAGGGCGTAGAGGAATCCCGAACAGGCGGCGGACACGTCAAAGGCCGTCGCCCGCTTTGCTCCCAACCGGCTTTGCACATAACAAGCCGTGGCCGGGAAGAAGGTATCGGGAGAAACCGTAGCCACGATGATGATGTCGAGCTCCTCGGGCTTGACCTTGGCATCCTCTAGCGCGGCCTCCGCAGCCCGCACCGCCATGTCACTCGTCGCCTCGCCCGGAGCTGCGATCCGGCGTTCTTTGATCCCAGTCCGCGTCGTGATCCAGTCGTCGGACGTATCGACCATCTTCTCCAACTCGGCGTTCGTAAGGACTCGCGAGGGCGTGTAGCTCCCCGTCCCCGCAATGGCCACGCTGCACTTTCCGTTCTCGATCATGAAGAAAATCGCTTATCGCAAGGCCGCGATGGCCTCTTCGATTTGCGGATTCACTTCATGCTGAACTGACTCCACCGCAACCCGAATCGCGTTCATGATCGCGATCTCGTTGCTCGATCCGTGTCCGATGATCGAGACGCCCCGCACTCCCAGAAGGGGGCTGCCCCCGACTTGGTCGTAACTGGTGCGCCGTTTTACGGAGTCGAAAGCCGGTTTGGCCACCAGTCCGCCGATCGCCGTGACAGGATTGGCCTTCATGGCGGACTTCAAATACTTGCTCACCATCTTGGCGGTGGCCTCGCACGATTTCAGCACCACGTTCCCCGTGAAGCCATCGCAAACCGTGACGTGCAACGGAGTGGCAAACAGGTCGTGCCCCTCCACGTTACCAATAAATTTGATCCCCTTGGCCTCTTTCAACAGGGCAAAGACCTCGCGCGTGAAGTCCGTCCCCTTCTCATCTTCCTCGCCCACGGACATCAGCCCGACGAGCGGATCTCGCACCTTCTGGACGTGCCGGGCGTAGACGCTGCCCATGATCGCGTAATGAAGTAGATGCAAAGGCTTCGCGTGAACGTTGGCTCCCGCGTCGAGAATGTTGTTGGGCCCGTGCTCGTTGGGGAGCGGCGACGCGATCCCCGGCATCTCTACGCCTTCGAGACAGCGCAATTTCACCCGGGAAGAAGCCACCATCGCCGCCGTGTTTCCGGCGCTGACCATGGCCTGGGCGTCGCCCCCTTTCACCATGTCCGCCATCACATTGATGGACGACTTTTTTTTCTGCTTCACCGACTTCAGGCCAGACTCACCCATCTCCACCACCTCAGGCGCGTGGACAATCTCGACCCGCGCATCGGCGAAGAGCTGGGCGTCCACCTCTTTTTTGATGGCATCCTCGTCGCCGACCAAATAGAGGCGGCTGATCGACGGAAATCGTTCCAAGGCGAGCTTGGCCCCAGTGATGGTCACTGCGGGCGCGTAGTCGCCGCCCATGGCGTCGAGCGCAATTTTCACCGCTTGAGTGGGTAAGTGGCTGCCGAGGAGTGGAACCGCTGGGCGGCTCAGGCCTCCAAGTCGACCGTGATCACTTGGCGATCCTTGTAGTAACCACAAGAAGGACAAGCGATGTGACCGGGCTTGGAACTGCCGCACTCAGGGCAAGATTGGAACTTCGGGGCACGCCAGCGGCTCGCGGCGCGGCGCATGCGCTTCTTCATCTTGGAGGTTCGACGCTTTGGTACTGCCATGACGGGTGATTCGGTTGAGGATGATTTGCGGAGTGACGGATTCAACCGCCGGGCGAATTGGGCTCAAATCCTTCCAGATCTGCCCAGGGGCGTAGGCCGCCTTGTGAGCCGCTTGAGCCGTGTCCTGGTTTGCCTTCCGCCGGGTCCTCCGGCGCCTCGAACAAGCCTTGCGCCGGACAATTCCTCGGCGGATGAGCTTCCTCACAATGAGGGTGATCCGGAAGGGCGAGGAGAATATCCTCCCGTACTGATTCCGTCAAGTCGATGGTTTCCTGTCCCTCAATCTCTTCGGCGAAGAGCGCGTCCGGCAAGTGGACCCGGAACCGGAACGGGTCCAGGCAGCGCACGCAGGTCATCTCAAAGTCCGCCTCCAACGTGCCACGCACCACCACCGTCTCTCCCACGATCTCCACGTGCAAATCGTAGCGCACCGGCCCGGCCGGCTGCGGATGGTCGGGCGTGAGCTGGAAAATATCCTCAACGATTTCTCCGCTCAGTTCCAACCCCTCTTCTGGGATCTCTCTAAGATTGATTCTCATCGCATGCTGTGGGACTGTGTTGCAGTCAAAGTTGTCATGGAACCCAAACTTCCAGGCTGCGAGTCTGAATTCAACGAGATCGAGCCGGAATTCCTCCTGAAGGCCTATCAGCTCGGCGTCTTCCCGATGGCGATGCATGACGGCGAGATCGCTTGGTTTTCTCCCGACCCGCGCGGCGTCATCCCTCTCGATACGTTTCACGTGCCTCACGGTTTGAAACGCATCCTCAAGAAAAATCCGTTCGAGGTCCGGATCAACCACGCTTTTCTCGAAACCATGGCCGGTTGCGCGGATCGGCCCTCCACCTGGATCGATCGCGCGATCGTCCGCAGCTATCATCGCCTCTTTGAAATGGGCTACGCTCACTCGGTCGAGACTTGGCAGGACGGCCAGCTCGTCGGCGGACTCTACGGCGTCGCCCTCGGCGGAGCCTTTTTCGGCGAATCGATGTTCAGCCGCGTCGCGGACGCGTCCAAAGTAGCCCTCGTCCATTTGGTGGAGCGGATGAGGGATCGCGGGTTCACCCTGCTCGACACGCAATGGAGCACGCCGCATTTGAAACAGTTCGGCTGCGAAGACATCTCCCGCTCCCGCTACATGCGTCTTTTGGAACGGGCGCTCTCCGTTCACCCAACGTTTGTGGATTGAGCGGAAGCCCTCAATCGTTCGCCAACGCCCACTCCAACAGCTTCTCCGAGTCCTTCGCACACCAACTGCCGGTGCTGCCGAGCATCACGCAAATCCGCTTCCGTCCGTCCTTCTCTGCGCTCGTGATCAGGCATGATCCGGCCGCGTTCGTAAATCCCGTCTTCATCCCGTTGCAGGCGGAAAATTGACGCAAGACGCGGTTCGTGTTCACCGCCTCCCGCACCGGGCCATGATCGAGTTTCAGCGAGAACGTCTTCAAAGAGACGCACTCCCGGATGATCGGGTTCTGATAACAGGCCCACGCCAGCAAGGCCATGTCCCGGGCGCACGAATGTTGGCCGGGCGCGGTCAGGCCATGCGGATTTACGAAGTGAGAATTCGTCATCCCGAGCTCCAACGCCTTGGCGTTCATCTTGTCCGCGAAGGCCGCCTCAGAACCCGCGTTATCCCGAGCCAAAGCCTTGGCCACGTCATTCCCGGATCGAACCAGGAGCCATTTCAGCAGATCCAACCGCTTGTAGCTCTCCCCGGCACGAAACCCGAGCACGGACGGTTCCACATCGGTGTCCGCTTCCGCCACCGTCACCATTTTGTCCAGTGCTCCCGCCTCCACGACGATCAAAGCCGTCATCAGTTTCTGCGTGCTGGCCACCGACGCCGCCGTGCGCGCATTCTTCTCATGCAAAATCCGGCCGTTCTCCGCATCGATCACGATCGCGTGCCGGCCGACCACCGCCGGGGCCGAGCCCCCGGACCAAGGCTTCGCCGGCGCCATCGTTTCGCGGCTGCGCAACAAGGCTTCCCGTGCGGAAACCGCCGCTTCCCGCGCCTCCACGGACTCCTCCCGGCTCTTCAAAGCCCGTTCCTGTTCGCGCAGCAACTGTTCCCTTTCCGCCAGCGCCTTGATCCGTCCCGCCAGCGAATCCGCCGTCAGATTCAGCGATTTCTCCCATTCACGAAGCTTCGTCTTCTCAGCCGCCAGCGGATCCTTCGGGTCGATCGGCTCCTGCTTGGCCGGAGTCACCGGCACGCCAGGACGAACCAGCATGGGGATTCCGCCAGGACCGACGTCCGCGGAGGACTCGGGTTCCACCGCCGCAAGCGGGGCCAAGAGCCAGAGCCACAACGGCAAACAACGGAACAAACGGCGCGCGAACGGTTTCATGGTCATCCCAATGAGCGAAGAACAGGCAGGCCCAATGGCCCCCGTTAACATTTTAACCCAGCTTGAGATTGTCAAGCTCCGGAACCACGCCAACGTGCGTTCGTGCTCGCCGTAGTCGTCCTCATCGAATGCCACCCCGGCCGGGGCCAAGACCTGATCCCGGCCCTCGAAGCAAACGCCCATCACTCCCGCGAGGAGGCCACCTGTCACCGCTGGGAGTGGTCCCGCCACATCGATGATCCCGACAAATTCGCGATCTGCGAACTCTACGACGACGACGCCGCCTTCGCCGCCCACAAGCAAACCGCCCACTTCGCCGCCTGGAAAGCGGCCTCGGACAGCCTGATCGCGAAGAAGGAATCGGGACGATACCTGCTGCCCTGAGTCGACCTCCATTTTACGGTTGGATCAGGTATCGCTTCCGGCGCACTGCCATGACCGGTGGGAACCGCTTGGCTTCAAAGGCGATGTATCCCGCGTGCAGTTGCGTCCAAAACCCGAACCAGGGCGATTCCAGGGCAAGAGCCATCCGCTCCGCCGTCATTCGGAACGGAAAACAATGAATCGGCACCGCGGCCTGCCCTCGTTCCAAGGCGGCTTCCACCAGACAGTAAATCTGCTCGATCGAGTCGTTCGTCATCGCAAAACACCCGATCGACACCCGCGAGCCGTGCACCATAATGAAACTCCCGGTGCGGCCGTGGGCGAGATCGTAAGAGTTGGGATATCCGATGTTGAAAGCGAGGTGATAGTGACTCTTCGGATTGAGGCCGCGCGGCTTCACTTCGTAAAACCCTTCTGGAGTCTGCCCGTCGCCTTCGGCGAGTTTGGGTCCGAGCTCTCCTGACATGGCGGCTACCCGGTAGTTCCGCACCAGAACGAACAATTTATCCGGCTCCGGCTGCATCCAGAGCTCCATCTCCGCACTCTCCTTGAACGCCCGGAGAAAGACGGGATCCCCCCATTTCAGGCCAAGACGGATCAGCTCAGGTTCCAGCAGCGGCCGGACGCGAGACTGCGCTTGCTGCGCACGATCCGGTGCCTGGCTGGGGACGGGACTGCCTCCGCCGGGATACAGCCCCTGGCCCTGCGTGTCTCCGATCGTCATGCCAAGTAGAATCAACCAGGCAAACAAAGCCTGCCGCCATCGCTTCACGGTTCATTTAAAAAGTCGGTCTGCCACCTGTCACCAACTTTTCACACGTCCCTTGCAGGGCACGAGCACCGATCCCCCAAACCGGAATGCCGGATTGACGGCGAGCTCCAGAATTTATGAAATGAGGCCACCATGAGCAGCTTTTTCGTCCGCCCGCGTTTCAGCCAAATCATTCCAATGGACGAACCCACCATTCAGGCGCAGCTCATCCGCAAGATTCGCGAATCCGGCACCAACTTCGAAGTGAAGTTGTTTCCCGAGTTCATTTGCGTCCGCATCCCCGAGAGCGAGCGAAAATTCTGGTCACCCCGGCTCACCCTCAGCCTGGAAGCGAACCCGAACGGGGGAACTCTCGTCCACGGAATCTATGGCCCCAATGCCGAATTTTGGTCATTCTACCTCTACACCGGCCTGATCATCACCTCCATCGCCCTCTTCTCCGGGATCCTCGGTGTTTGCCAACATTCGCTCGGCATGACCGCCTGGGGTCTCTGGGTTTTCAGCGGCTCACTTGGGATTGCGCTCGGCCTCTACCTCATGGCGAAAGTCGGACAGAAACTCGCGGCCCAACAAACGTTCCGCCTCCACCAAGCCTACGAAGCTGCCCTCGGCACTTCCGTGGACATTGAGGACGAACGAAGGCCAAACCGAAAGGCGGCGGGTCGCCATTAAACCTACCGCGAGCCGGGAAAGGCATGCTGTACGGCCCGCTCGAGCTTAGCTAAGGTGGAGCAGGACTTCCCGTCCCATCCTCCAACTTCCAGCGGCAGCTCGATCCCCCCTAGCGAAGTATGCCAGGAGATCTGCTCACAACCGGGCAGATAGGCGTAAAGCACGTGAGGTTGGCCCGGTTCGGCAGAATCGGCTCTTCGCAGGTCAAACCCATGAGCCCGGCCGTGTTCGATAAACGCCGTGATGAGCTGCCGCTTTTCCCGGTAAAGTTGCGCTTCCGCCCGGTTTTTGCGACGTTTGGCCCGGCGATTCGCGCACTCAATCCGGATCGCTAGGAGGAATGCCTGCGCCAACGGCGATGGATTGACCTCGAGGCGCCGCTTGGTCGCCGTCAGCCCTTCGCCACAAAACGATCGATAAGCCTCGTCGAGCTGCGCGTTCAAAACATGCGTCCGGTATCGCTTCGCCGGAGGACGAAAGGGCGCTTTCTTGCGTTTGGGAGTTTTGGGGCGCGGCATACGGAGTGGAACGGCGTGCCCACCGCCGAACACCAAACCGGAAGCGTCAAGCCAGGAGATCCAACACCGGTTTGCCCTTGTCCGCAACCGTGAAGGGCCGCTTGCTCGGACTGTAGAGCACGTGATCCAGGGGCAATCCGAGTGCGTGGGCGATCGTGGCGTTGAAGTTTGCGATGCTCACCGGGTTCTCCACGACCTCCTCGCCGCCAGCGTCGGTTTTGCCATACACAAGCCCCGTTTTGACGCAGCCCCCCATGAGCACGGAGCTGAACGCCTTCGGATAGTGGTCGCGCCCTTCGTTCTGATTGATTCGAGGCGTGCGGCCGAATTCCGTAGTGAGAACGATGAGCGTTTCGTTGAGCTTGCCACGAACATGCAAGTCCGAAAGCAAAGCTGCCACGGCTTTGTCGAGCACGGCGCAACGTTCAGGAGCGGCCACGAAAACATTGTTGTGCATGTCCCAACCGCCAAAACTCACCTCAACGGCACGAACGTCGTGCTCGATCAACCGACGGGCCAAGAGGCAGCCTTGGCCAAATGCATCCTTACCATATTCCTCACGAATGGCATCGGATTCCTTGGAAAGATCGAAAGCAGCCAAATCACGGCTCGCCATAATTCGCACCGCCTCGTCATACATTTGCGTATACGCGCGCACCTCGCGGAGATTATATTGCTGTTGGAATTCAGCGTCAAAACGGCTCGCGAGATCCAGACGGTGGGAAAACGTCTCCGGACTCATGCCGCGAATTCTTGAATTCTTCAGGCCACCGTTTGGGTCATTGATCGCCAGAGGCTCGTACTCGGGCTCAAAGAAGCCCCCGCCTCCATTGTTGCGGCTGTCGCTGCCGATGAAGACAGATCCTGGCAGATTTGGATTCAGTCGACCATTAAACTTAAGAAGCCAAGCCCCAATTCCCGGGTGACGAATCGTGGCTCGCTCCTCATAGCTGGTATGCATGAGGTAATTCGCCGGCTGGTGTGCCCCTGCCGTTGAAGTCAACGAGTTGACAATCGCCATCTTGTCCGCGTGTTGTGCTAAAGATGGGAGATATTCTGAGATGCGGATGCCATCGACGTTGGTATTGATGACTCGAGTGGTCCCTTGGTTCTCGTGGCCCGGCTTCGGATCGAACGTATCAAGATGGGTCATCCCTCCGCCCATATAGAGGTAGATAACATGCTTGGCGGCGCCGAGACGACCGGGAATATGGATGCCCGGTCCAAGCCCGGCTTGAGCCGAACCGGGACGAAGCGTCAAACCGAGGGCGCCAACCCCAAGAAAGGTTTTGGCGGTGCCTTCCATAAAGCGGCGACGAGTGAGCTCGTCTTGGCGGCGGATGGAATTCATGGTGATGGATGTTTGGGGGTTATCGAGACCGTTCAGCGGATGAACAAGAACTGCCGGGTATTGAGCAGAGCCCAGATCACTCCCTCCGTCCCGTCCTTGGGATCACGCTCGAGTTCAGCTTTGACCATGGCGACTTCTTCGCTCGTCGGCCTCCGGGTCAGCATCGCTTGGAGAATGAGTTCTGCCGCTGCTTCCGGAGTCGAGGCTTGCGCCAGCCTGCTTCCGAACACAGCAAATGGATTGACCAGAGCTTCCACGGTGGGACCGTTGAGGAGATTGAGCGCTTGAGGGACCGAAGCCGCTGCATTCGCATTTTCAATTACCTCCCGGTCGGACTGTCCGAATTCCCTCATAAAATGGCCCCGAGGAGCAGGTGAAGTCAGCTCCGAAGCCCGAGCCATCCCAGTCACCAAGCGGTTGTACGTCTGAAATTCTTCCTTCATGCGCGAACGCCACTGCTTCTCGGCGATCTTGTCCAGCCCCGCAGGAGCCTTGGGGAATTCCGGTTTGGGAAGACTAGTCAACACCATCTCTTCTTCGCTACTACCGTCTTGCATGGCCATCTCATCGCCCTTCACTTCATTCATCCCGAGAGCCGCAAGTAACTGCTCCGGTTTCGCCTGTTGCTGCAAGCGAGTGAATCCAATCCGCGCGACCGCCGCGTTCAACTCGCGCTCGATCTTGTTCAGTTCTTGCCGCTGTTGCTTGAACTGAACTTCGTCTTTGGCCTCCCGCGCCGCGACGATCGATTTCCGGACTTCCTCTTGCTTCGGCCTGAACTCCAGGATGACATCGGAAACCTCATTCACCAGAGCGACATACTCCTCCTCACTCCGCTCCGACAGGCTCTCGTAAATTAGCCGGACACGGTCAACGGCGGCGAGCTGGCCTTTCAATCGCGGACGATAGCTATCCGCCTCGGGAAGCGCCAACCCGACAATTGAGTCCCAGATTTGCTCTGCCGTCATCCGGCGCAGTAACGGCCCCTGAAAATAATACGGTGCCCCCATCAGGATTTCATTGGTATCCACCGCACGCTGATAGGCACTCGTCCGGTAAAGCACACTAAGGAATTTTTTCAGATCGTAATCGACCTCTTTCATGAGCTCCTCAAGTGCAGCAACGAGCGCCGGATTGGATATCAACATCTGATCCGTAATCTCATCGACCGGCTCGAACACCCCTGCGCCAAATACCTTCTTCCACATGCGGTTGGCGATTACCCGGGTAAACGTTGGATTGCTGGAGGACGTCAGCCATTCGGCATAGGCATCGATGGTACCCGAACTCGGCACCCCAACTTCCAAAGTTTCTCCAAACATGGTTCTGGCCCCTACTTTGGCCAACGGCTTCGCGTCCGAGTATTGGTAGTCATGCGGCAGCTTGAGGTCCCGAGGACGCTCATCCGCAGATATATAGCGAATCGGACGGAATAGTTCGCTTTCCGCCTCGCGAAGCGGTTCTAGTTTCTGATCAAATGCAGTAATGGCGGCGATCCCGCGTCCCGCCGTATCGCGAAACTGCTCTTCCGTCATCCCCAACCGGGCCAACTGCACCTCAAGTCTCCCCCGCTCCCTCTCTTTAGCGATTTGGCGATCGACATCTTCCCGCTTGGACAGAACTGGAAAATTCGGAACGCCGACGGCATCCCGATACGCCTGAATCCGCTCTTCCCGCACCTTCTGCTGCATCGCGTGGCGGTTCGGATTCGCGTATTCCGTGGCGTTCATGGCGTAGCTGAAGGCCGCCATTTGGTAAAAGTCCATTTGGGTCCACTTATCGAACGGATGATTATGGCATTGGGCGCACTCCAATCTGGTGCCGAGAAAGATTCGCACCGTGTTCGACATATTATCCAAGGGCATGCCCCGATCCCGCTGATAGTAACCCACGGCGCCGTTCTCCCAAATGTGTCCTCGCGCGCTGATCAGCTGCCGCGCCATCTCGTCATACCGCACGTTCTTGCGCAGTGAGTCCTTGAGCCACAATTGATACGCAGCTTCTGCCTCCGTGGCACCGGTGCCTAGGTTTTGATTGATGCGAAGGATGTCCGCCCAATAATTATAGAAGTGGGAAACGTAACCTTCGGACTGCAGCAAACAGTCAATGAGCGCCGCCCGGCGATCAGGTCCCGAGCTCTGGTGAAATTCCTCGGCCTCCTCAATGGTAGGCACCCGTCCAATCAGATCGAGATAGATGCGTCGCACAAAGGTCGCATCGTCAATCTCCGCATTTGGTTTGATCTTCTGTTCTTTGAGCTTCGCATCGACCAGTCCATCCAGACGGGCCGCGGCTTTGGAAGCATCGAACTGCAAACCGGCGGCAGCCGCAGCGGCGGGCAAGATTGCGAGCAGCGCCGAACACAGTGCGATTTGAAGGGGTTTCATCTCAACCGGCAACACGCTAGGCGCCGGACGGTTCTTTCCCTAATCGACAACCGAGCCGCGTCATTCGGGTAACAACCCAGCCACGAATGATTTCGAGATCAAAACGCGCACGCACCCCGCGAAGCTCTTTTCCGCTCCAGCCTCAAAACCGCTCCCCAGAAACCGCCAGACGTTCTCCTGGATTTGGACGGCGAGCGCTTGATCTCCTGCATCGACCCGGCGCACGATAGCTGTCTTCGTTAGGCCGTCAAGATCCTTCGTGAATTCAGAAAAGGAGCCCCCCATCTGCCAGCGGCCTTCTGGTGTCCGGAAGATCGCGCCAGGCTCATCTTGGGCACCGAACTGAATATCAGCCACTGGTTGGCCGACCGGCAGACCCGGCGGAAGCGGCGATGCAGTGAGGTAGACGGGTACACCGCCAGCCCCGAGCGCGACGATGCCCACTCCTGCGGGACGCAATTGCATCACCTTCTCCGGCATTCCCGGAAAGGCGGCAAAAACGCCCCACGGGCAGAGCTTCCCATCCCTGTCGAGCCCCACTCCCCCCAAAGGAGTGACCGCTACATCCACGACATTCGTGAATTTCGCCGTCTCTTCCTCCAGTCCAGGCAGCCCGGAGGCAACCACGCCCAAAGCCTTCGTTCTCACTCTGCCATCCTCCAGGAGGAGTGCGATCTGCCCGAACTTGCCACGCTGCGCCAGAGCAACGCGGGACACCCGGTCAATCGATTCGATCTCTTTGCGGATCTCGCTCGTCGCCCCGTCGCCCCACAGGGACACACGTCCATTGCTCTTCAAGGCAAGGACAAGGGATTCTCCCACCGCAACATCGACCACGCTCCCCTTCAGCCCAGCCGGGACATCCATTAGTAGTTTATGGATCGGGTCCTCAGGGCCACGTGGCACCACCACGAGACTCCCCTTGATCTGGGACCTAGCCGGCGGAAATGGCGGACGCACCAAACCCGGAGCACCTGGAGCCGGAGCACTGACTGCTGGCTGGGCGGAGATGGACGAGGGCGCGGAAACCGCCAGGACATCGCGAAGCCTACTCTCAACACGAGAGGTTTCCGCAACAATGAGCTTCTGCAGGTTCGACTCACTCCAAGCAGGGTCCGACGACAAGGCTTGCAGTGCCGCCAAATGCTCCCGGACGATCGGTGCCGTAGCGAGTTTCAGCTCAGACTCAAATCCCTTCACGGAGCTCCGGTACACCTCCCGCATTTTGCGAACGGACTCGGGCATTTCAGGAGGATCGGTCTCTTCTAATGGTTCCTTCTCCCGGATCCGAATCAACTCCCGCTGAGCCGCGGCGGTAATCGCCAAACTGCCTCCGGCCTCGGCGATTGTCCGGTTCAAGGCTGCTTGGTAACTCTCGCGGAGATTGCCCATGCTGCGGTCAAATCCCGCCCTTGCCACCTCATTCTCCACCCCCTCGTATCGAGCCCGCAACTCGGCTAAGCGGCTCTCTAGCTTTGACTGGGCCGTTTCGGGAGCCGGAGTCGGCATTAAGACCGACGGTGTCGCGGGCCGCGACGTCACGGAAACCGGCGCCGCCCCCCCGAGGAGCGGCAGCGGAGCAACCTCCTCCTCATAGACCAACCAAGTGCCCGCCGAGACCGCCCTACAATCGATCCCGTGCAGACTGATAGGATGGCTGGCCGCGAGCCCGATCAACCTCTTGGAACCGGCGCTACGGAACGAATCCACTCCCGCGAGCTCCGTGATGTCGCCAGCCCAAGCGATGGCCAATTGCCCGTTGACCGTAGCTTCAATCCCGGTCTTTCCTCCTTTCCGGAGAACGCGCAGCACGATCCGGCAAGATTCCCCTTTCGGCTCCTCCAATTGATGGCGGCTGCGGTTCCGCGGATCCGCCGGATCCGGTGCGCCCACAAGCGCCAAACCCGCAAAACGCTCCCGCCCACCTCCAGGCGCACTCGCCCCGAAGACCGCATGGGCGTTATCGTTGCCCACCGGCAGCCGAACTGCCAGCGGATGGGTAAGCCCGCCCTCCACCACTTCCATCCGAAACTCGTAATCCACAGAGGGAAGCGGAGGCGCCAAGAAGAGCCGACTTCCTGATCGATCTTTGCCTTTGCCATGAAAAACCAATCCATCCAACGACATCGACCAGCCCGGTCCAGGCGCTTCCACACCGGGACCATCGACGCTACGCATCGAGACCCATCCATCCTTCACGTCCGGCGGCCTTTGCTTTTCCGGTGGAGGTGAAGGAGCCACCGGCCTCGATCCCGGGTCAGATACTTTCGGCACAACCGGAGCCGGTTCGGTCACCGTGGGCATCGCGGGAGCGGTCACCACGGACGATGGACGAGGGCCTAGCAGAAACAGCGGCTCCCCCTCCGTGGTCTTCATGTAATAGGCAGCCCCGTACAGGATTGCGGTCACGGCAGCCGCCACACTCGTCAGCGCGATGACCGCCACGGCTGCGGGGTGCATCCGTTTGCGCGTCACCACGGGCGTCGCTACGGGAACGGCCTTCAAAATCGGTTCGGGCGCCGACGGCTCCGGAAGCCGCTTCACTTCCTCCAGCGCCTCCGCGATTTCCGTCATCCGCTGATACCGATGCTCTCGGTCCGGCTGCATCGCCTTGATGACGATTCGATCGAGCCGGGGATCGACCGGACCGAGAGCCGATGGAGCCTTCCAAGCGCCACGCGGAACGATGCCGGTCAACATCTCGTAGAGCACCACTCCAAACGAATACAGATCAGCCCGCTGATCCACGTCAGCACCCGCCCTCATCGCTTCAGGGGCCGCGTAGTCGGGCGTGCCCATGGCGACCTGGCTTTGCGTGAGCGACATGTCCCTGCTCGTGCCGATCAGCTTGGCCAAACCGAAGTCTCCGACTTTGACTTGGCCCTCCTTGCTGATCAGAATATTCGCCGGCTTGATGTCTCGATGCACCAGATTCTGGCTGTGGGCGTAACTAAGTCCGGCGCAGATTTGCGGCGCCCAAGCCAAGACGTGAGCAGCCGTTACCCGGCGGGACGCGATCGCCTTGTGGAGGTCCGTACCATCCACATATTCCATCACGAAGTAGCGCAGCCCATCCTCAGTCTCCCCGAAATCATGCACCGTGACGATGTTCGGATGATTGAGCTGGGCCATGGCCCGCGCCTCCCGCTCAAAGCGCTCTCCGAACGAGTGAACATCGTCATCGGGTAAAGGCGGGAGCAGCTTGATAGCGACAAATCGATCCAATCGCGGCTGGCGCGCCTTGTAGACAGCGCCCATTCCGCCTTGTCCCAGCAACTCAAGGATCTCGAATTGCGGCAAGCGTTGGTTCAATTCCGCCGGGGAAGGAGCGACAAACAGGGGAGTAAATCCCGGTTGCGCCGCCGGCATCCCGGGGACGGGCCCCTTCTGGTTCTGATCTTCCTGTCCTCCCATCCGCTACACATTACAGAGTGCCTCACGTGCACCTCTGTTCGATCAATGATACAAAAGTGCTCAGAAAGCCCCACTCGTCCTTACGAGCGCTCCGGCCATCTGATCGCGAGTTGACCATGCATCAAATGGACTTCTGAAGCCACTTCAAAACCACGTTCGCGAAGTTCCCGCGAAATCCAATCGATCTCGTGGGTCAAGCAGGTCGTGGTCAAGGTGTTTTCCCCCAACTCGTGGGCAGCCCGGATCTGATTCAGGTAGCGGAGGAGGATTTCCCCGCGCTGATCCAAACGCTCGCGGGCGATTTTGGCCTCCAAAGCCGCTTGGCTGGCATTGAGGTCGAGGTTTGATGGCAAGGCAATCATAGGTCTGATGCAACAAGGTGTTTTTGCTACACCTGTTAGAAGCATGCAGACGCCGATTCTTCAGACCTCTTGAGGATTTTCTGTATTTTTCCGCGTCCTACGCCTGTCGGCGCTCGATCTGAGCACCCAGCTCCATCAGCTTGTCGTCGAGCATCTCATACCCGCGGTCAATGTGATACACCCGGTTGATCTCGGTCTTCCCTCGCGCCCGTAACGCTGCCAAGACCAACGCCGCCGAAGCCCGCAAATCGCTCGCCATCACTGGAGCCCCGCTGAGCCGCTCCACTCCCTGGACCACCGCCGTAGCTCCTTCCAACCGGATATCCGCCCCCATCCGGTTCAACTCCGCCGCGTACATGAACCGCTGTGGAAAGATTGTTTCCGTGATCACACTGATCCCAGGCGTCAGACAGAAGAGCGCCGCCATCTGCGCTTGCATGTCCGTCGGAAAGCCGGGATACGCCTCGGTCTCGATGTTGCTGCCGCGAATCGTTTTCCCCGGACGGACCAGCATTTCTTCCCCGGAAACCTCGATCTCATGACCGCAACGCTGCAACACTCCGATCACGCACTCCAAATGATCTGGTCGAGTCCGCTTCAGCACGATTCCCTTCTCATCCCCCGCGATGGCGCCGATCACCAAAAACGTGCCTGCCTCGATTCGGTCCGGAATCACCGTGTGGTCCGCACCCCCCAGTTTCTTGACTCCGTGAATCACAATCCGCGGGGTCCCAGCGCCTTCGATCTTGGCCCCCATTTTGATAAGGAACTCGGCCAGATCCACGACCTCCGGCTCCGCCGCCGCACCATCAATGATCGTGGTCCCTTCCGCCAGGGTCGCCGCCATCATGATGTTGTCGGTCCCCAAAACGGTCGACCCATGCTTGCCACGAAGGTTCACCTCCCGGCCCGTCAACTCCGGAGCCTCGACGATCACATTCCCTCCCTCGACCCGGATCGCCGCGCCCAGCCGTTCAAAGCCACGCAAATGCAGATCAATCGGCCGGTCGCCAATGACGCAGCCGCCCGGCAGGGAAACGGTGGCCTGCCGCAGTCGTGCGATGAGCGGACCGAGGACGCAAACCGAAGCCCGCATCTTGCGGACCAAATCATACGGAGCTTCCGAGGAAGTCAACGACTCGGCTTTCACCGTGACCGTTCCGCTCGCGCGATCCACCGCCGCTCCCATGGCTCGCAGAATGCCGAGCATGTGGTGCGTGTCGCTCACATCTGGAACGCGCCGGATGACGCACTGTTCCTCGGTCAACAGGGTAGCCGCCAAGATTGGCAGAGATGAATTCTTGGACCCGCTGATGCCCACACGGCCGCTCAACGGACTTCCACCCTCAATAATCAGTTTCTCCATCATGATGCTCGAACAGAACGGCCCCCAAATCAGGGAGCGGATGCCAACAGAAAGCGCGGAATCCCTTGCAGATCACGCACGATCGAGATTTCGCGCAATCCCGCGGAAAGAGCAACTTCGTGAAGCAATTCTTCCTGACCGGCGCCAAATTCCATAGCCACCGTCCCACCAGGAATCAAATACGCCGGGCACTCTTTGAGAAAACGCTCCATCAATTCCGTTCCACGCTCGCCCCCGAGAAGCGCCAGTTCCGGATCATGCCGGACCTCACGGCTCACTTCCGCCAAGTCCGCCACCGAGAGATACGGCAGGTTGGCCACAATCAAGGCGAACTGCCCTGAAACCGCCGCAAACAAATCGCTCTCCAGGAATCGCACATCGGCCCCTTCCAACTTCTCCGTGAGCCGGCCCGCATTTTCCTGGGCCAAGTCGAGGGCTAACGTAGAAACGTCCACGAGCACCACCTCTACGCCGGCACCGGCCATTTGCGCCGCCAATGATAGACCGATCACGCCACTGCCGCAGCCGACATCGAGTAAACGCGGCTTCTCGCCCCACGAACGCTTTGAGAGCAGCGCCACTAACTCCTCGGTCTCCGGCCGGGGAATCAGCCCACGCTCATCACATAAAAACTCGTGCCCGTAAAACTCAACCGAGCCTGCCAAGTGCTGCAGAGGCACGCCCTGAGCCCGGCGTCTCATCAGATCGCGCAACCGTTCCAGGCGGACCTCATCCAAGACCTTGTCGAAGTTCACGTAGAGCTCCATGCGCCGGCAACCCAGCACGGTCGCCAGCAGATGCTGCATATTCAGCCGGGCGCTCTCCACCCCGTGCTTTTCCAAATAGCCCGTGCCCTTTTGCAGCGCGTCGAGAATCGTGGTCATCCCTCCTTGAGTCCGGCTTCCTTGAGCCGTTCCTCCATATCCGCCTTCTGCAACTCGGCCACAAATTCATCGAGTTTTCCGTTCATGACTCCCTCTAAAAAGTGGGAAGTCAGCCCCACCCGATGGTCCGTAACCCGGTTTTGGGGAAAATTGTAGGTCCGGATTTTCTCCTCGCGCCCTCCGCTGCCGATCAAGCTCCGCCGGTGCTCGGAATATTTCTGCGCCTCCTCCCGCTGCCGCGCCTCAAGGAGCTTGGAACGCAAAATCGTCAGCGCCTTCTCCTTGTTCTTATGCTGACTGCGACCGTCTTGGCACTTCACCATGATCCCAGTCGGCAAGTGCGTCACTTGGACTGCGGAGTCCGTGGTATTCACGTGCTGCCCACCCGGACCTCCCGAACGGGTCGCTTGAATATGGAGATCCTCGGCTCGCAGTTCGACATCGACCTCCTCTGCTTCGGGCATCACGGCTACAGTCGCCGTAGAAGTGTGAATCCGCCCCTGGGTCTCCGTGGAGGGAACACGTTGCACCCGGTGCACTCCGCTTTCGTACTTCAACGCGCGAAAAACCTCCTCTCCGGAGACGCGAAAGACGACCTCACGAAATCCGCCCACCTCAGAAGGACTGGTTTCCATCAGCTCCACTTTCCAGCCTTTTTCCTCGGCGAACCTCTGGTACATCCGGGTCAAGTCCCCGGCGAACAGCGAGGCTTCGTCCCCGCCCGTGCCCGCACGGATTTCCACCAGCGCATCGCGGTCTTCGGTCTCGTCGCGCGGCAGCAAGGCGTATTGCACCGCTGACTCCAGCTCGACCAGCCGGTTTTGCAACCCCGGAAGTTCTTCGGTCGCCAGCAGGGCCATCTCCTCATCGCCGCTCGCCGCGATCACCTCGTTTTCGCGGATTTGCTGGCTGACGCTCTGCAGCTCTTTCCAACCATCGAGAAGCTTGGCGCAACGCTTGTGCTCCTGAAGCAACTCCCCCGCCCGGCGCGCGTCCTGGAAAAAATCCGGCTCGGCCATGAGCCGCTCCAATTCCACCCAGCGGGCGCGCTTTTTCTCGATCAGGGCACTATAATCCATATCCGCTCTGAGAAACCGGACGATACGGAACATCCCCTTTGAGGAACGCCCTAATCAAGCGAAAACCTCGCGAAGGCTGACTCTTAGAGATCCGTCGGCTTGGGAGCCTTCCGCTTCTCACGCTGCACGCCGTAGCGTTGCTGGAACTTCTCAACCCGGCCAGCGGTGTCGATAAAGCGTTGTTCTCCAGTGAAAAACGGATGGCAGGCCGCGCAGATACCGATCCGCAAGTCCTTCACTGTCGAGCGGGTGTCATAGGAGACGCCGCACGTGCAGAGAATCGCCGTCTCTTGGTATTTTGGATGGATCTCAGCCCTCATGATGACTCGGTGTTGCCCCGCTCATGTGGGAAGCCAACTACGCCGCCTCCCCTCAATAGCGGGCCAGGAACGTAGACGACGACCTCGCTCGCGCAACCTTTTTCTCGCGTTTGATGAAGCGAATCCGCTCCCTCAAACTTCCAACCCATACTTATCGAAGTGCAGGCGACGTGCTTGTTCGATCCATTGGTCCCGGAACATACGATCCGCGAAGCACTCCAACCGCCGGGAAAACTCCTCGGCATTGGCCCGGCTCCAAAGCGCGATTTGCCGGAACTGGTAAACGCCGTGGTCGTTGAGACTGTTCTCTAGTTTCTGGCCGATCCCGCGGATCTTCTTGAGGTCATCCACCTCCCGCGGCGGCGTCCGGAAAATGATCCCTAGCTCGGGATTCACCACCGCATCTTCACCCCGCAAGTCACGGCGCAGCACATCTTCCAAGCGGCTCTCGCCGCGGAAAGGTCGCTCAACTGGAGCGGGCTCCGCTCGCCGCGGCCCGCTCGCGTTCGCGCTGGCCATCTCCCGCGCCTGGCGGATCCAGCCTTCCCGGTAAATCCGGTGCCGGTGCGTGCCCAAGAGGCGGGCAAATGCTTCGACGTTCCCATCGCCCCAGAGGGCAATCTGCTTGAAGCGATACACGCCCACGCTGTGCAATCGTTCCGCGAACGTAGCTCCGATGCCTTTGACCAGCTTGATGTTGTCCACCTCATCCGGCCGGATCACGTAGACGATCCCATAGCTTTCATCCACTTCGATGTCTTCTCCGGTAAACTCCCGAGCGGCGCGCTCCTGTAATTCCGCGAGCCCCGGCTGGCGATCCCCCCACTCCGTTTCCACCGGAGCCGTCTCCCGTTCCAATCGCCGCGCTTGCGGCACCCATTTCCCGCGATCGATCCGATCCTTGGACACTCCGAGAGCCTCCGCGAAGACCGAGACCGTCGCGTCCGACCAATGCGAGATCTGCCGGAACTGGTACACGCCATGCCGGTTCAAAACCCGCTCCAGCTTGGGCCCGAT
The DNA here is from genome assembly GCA_945883495.1 of Akkermansia muciniphila. Lineage (GTDB taxonomy): Bacteria > Verrucomicrobiota > Verrucomicrobiia > Verrucomicrobiales > DEV007 > V1-115. Next base: position 84,766 of record CAMCXS010000003.1, on the reverse strand, counting down.
CCCATCAATCTGTTTCAGGTCATCCAACCAATCCGGCTTCTGATCGTAGACAATGCCCCAGCGATTATCCACCCGAAGGCCCGTTTCCCCGGCAAAGTGCTGCCGCACGACCGCGTTATAATCCACCCAGGCGGGCGCCACGAAGAGTTCGTCGGACTCTTCGGCCTCGACCAACTCCGCGAGTTCCACGGATTGCTTCACCCACTCCTCACGCTGAATTCGCTCGCCCACATCGAGGCGCAGCGCGTAATTCTCCACGTTCTCAGGCGTCCAGTCCGCGATCTGGCGGTAGCGATACACCCCACAAGCGTGCAGGCGCCGCTCCAAAACCGGGCCCACGCCAACGATGAGCTGCAAATCGTCAATCTTCGAGGGCCGGTCGCGATACACCGGACCAAGGTCAGGATCAATTACCAACGCCGGATCGAGCACGCTCCCCCGCGTCTCTCCATGACCAGACCGAACCGGCCCCTTGCTGCCGTTTCCATTCGTCGCGCGCTCTGAGACGGGCGGAGCCACCACAGCCGGTTCAGCGGCCACGACCGAAGGCGCTGCCGCTCGACTCGGTGCCACCGGGGCCACTGGCTTCTCGACGACACTCACGGAAGCGGGGACAACCGGGACAGGAGTGGGAGCGGGTGCCGGAGCCGCAGCTGCAACTGGAGCCGGGGCCGGGGCCGATCCCGCCAACTGCTGCGCATTCGGTATCCACCGGTCGCGATAAATCCGGTCCGCCGGAATTTGCAGGCGCCCGGCGAATGACTCGACATGACTCGGCGCCCAGCGAGCAATTTGAAGAAATCTCCATACCCCAGCAGCATTGAGATCCTGCTCGATCTTGCTACTGATCCCCGGGATTTCCTTGAGGTCATCCCCGCGTGAGGGGCGTTCCGTGTAGACGATGCCGTGATCTTTATCCGCCCGGACACGCTGCCCGCTGAACTCCGCGCGGATGACACCGTCCAGTTCATCGACGCCGGGCCTGCTCACGCCCCATTCCAGGGAAGCCGCATACACCACTTTGAGAAGTCGCTTGGCCTGTGGGATCCACTTGTCCCGCTCAATCCGCTCTTTTTGGCAGAAGAGCCGACGCGCAAATTCCGCGACGTTCGCATCCGACCAGCGGGCGATTTGCTTGAACCGGTAGACCCCCAGTTCGTTCAGCTCCCGCTCCATTTGGGCCCCGATCCCGTTGATCAAGTTCAGGTCATCCAATACCGGCGGCACCCGATCATAAACGATTCCTAGGAACTCATCGATCCGCACGCCCGCATCCCCGGAGAACTCGATCTCCAAGGCCGCGTCCTGATCCACCACCGAGGGGGCCACGAACGAAAATCTCCGTTCCTCCTCGCTCAGCGCCGCCCATTCCCGGGCTTGTCCCACCCAATTTGCAGAGCGAATCCGATTCCCGATCTTCAGACGACTTCCAAACTCCTCCACCTGAGGATCCGACCAACTCGCGATTTGCCGGAAACGATAGACCCCCAGCTTGTTGATCTGCTGCTCCAAGCGATAGCCCAAGCCCTTGATCAGATGCAACGCATCGACATCCACCGGCCGCTCCGTGTAGACAAAACCGAGCCGTTCATCCGGCTCAAGCCCAGGCTGAACCGAGAGCACCCGTCGCAAGTCAATGTCGACCCCTTCATACACCGGCTGCACCGGCAGCGGTTCCTTGCACGGCAGATTCGACGCCTGCAAGATCCATCGGTCCCGGTAAATCCGTTGCGGCGAGGTCCCCAATTGCTTGGCAAAGGCATCGACGTTGGCCACCGACCAGTTGGCGATCTGTTTCACGCAGTAAACCCCCATCTGATTGAGGGCCCGCTCCAACTTCACGTCCACGCCGGAGATCTCCTTGAGATCATCCACGTGGCTCGGCCATCCGGAGTACAGGATGCCAAGCTCGCCGTCCGGACGCACCGCTTCCCCAGGAAACTCTTCCTCGATGCGTGCTTGGTAATCGGCCAACGAGGGCCGTTCCACGCCCCACGCCCGACTCGCGGAGTAGGTCTCCCGGTGCAACCGGCGCGCCTGCGGAATCCACTTGTCCCGTTCGATCCGGTCCTTCAAGCAAGACAGGTTCTCCGCGATGTGGGCCACGTTGCCGTCCGTCCAGTTCGCGAGCTGCACGTAACGGTAGATCCCGCTTTCCTGAAGCTCTCGCTCCATCCGCTTGCCGATGCCATCGATCGCGGTCAGATCGTCCGCCACCAGCGGAGCCTGATCGAAGACAATTCCCACGTATGGATCGACACGCGCCCCCGGCTCGTCGTGCAACTCGCGCTCAACAATTGCAATTTGGTCCAACTGCGCTGGCGCGAAGAAACTCTCCTGATGCTCCGCCTGGCGCCAAGCGGCCAATTCCCTGGCCTGCTCCACCCAGCGTTCGCGCTGAATGCGCTCGCGGAAATGCATCCGGGAGGAAACCGCCGCCACCTGGGCCTCGTCCCAACTCGCCACCTGCGTGAACCGGTAGATGCCAAGTCCATTGAGCATCCGCTCCAGCTTCGGCCCGACGCCACTGATGACCTTCAGATCATCGATAATCGCCGGTCGCTCGGTGTACACCAAGCCCAACTCAGGATGCGTCACCAAGCCGTGCTCAAAACCTGGGGTTTCCGGATCCTCGCTGACGGCGACCACCTCCGGCTCTTCTTCGGGCCGTTCCTCGTCCAGCTTGGCCGCCTGAGCGATCCAGGATCCGCGATACACTTGTTCCGCCTGGAAGCCCAGCTTCTTGCCGATGGAGCGGACGTTCGCATCCGACCACCAAGCCACCTGGCGGAAACTGTGAATGCCACTCGCGGTCAAACGGCGGGCCAACGCCTCCGTAACGCCACGGATCTGGCTCAAGTCATCTCTGTACCGGGGCCGGCCGATATACACAAAGCCGAACTTCTCATCCACGCGGACGCTTTCCCCTGGGAACAACTCACCGAGCAACTCCTCGAAGCGATCCACCGACGGTTTGGGCTCAGCCCATTTGGTGGCTTGGCCGTAAACCCGCAAATGCTGCCATCGCGCCTGCGGAATCCATTTTCCCGTCTCGATTTCTTCCTTGCGCAATCCGCACGCCTCCGCAAATGCCGCCACGTTCGCATCCGACCAATGCCCGATTTGCTTGAACCGGTAGACTCCGTGCCGGTGCAACTCCTCTTCGATCGCAAACGTGATCCCGCTGATCTTGCACAGGTCGTCCACCACCACGGGACGTTGGTCATAAACGATCCCGAACCGTGGATCCGCGCGGACGCCGCTCTCTCCCGTATACTCTTTTTCGATGATTGCAAAGTGATCGGCCTCCCCAGCCACAAATCTCCCCTCTTCATCGGCAAATCCCAAAGTCGCGAGGACGCGCGCCTGCGGACGCCACCGCTCCCTCTTGATCCGGTTACCCAAGTCCAGGGTCCCGGAAACGATGTCCACCACGTCCGTGGACCAAAGAGCGATTTGCCAAAACCGGTAAATGCCATTGCGGCGCAAGATTTGTGCGAGATCACTGTCGATCCCGTGAATCCGCGTCAAATCATCCTGCACCTTCGGAGCTTCCTGGTAGACATGGCCCAGATCTTCCCGCCGGCTCACTCCTGCCTCCTGGGCGTAGTGCGTCGCCAACGGATCGGCCGTGACCTCGACGAGCGGCTTGACCTCGGCAGCCTGTTTGGCTAGCTCCGCGGACTGCCCCACCCAATCCTCGTGGGCAACCCGCTCCACCGGCACGCCAATCCAGCGAGCGAACGTCTCGACATTCGTGTCAGACCAGTTTGCCACCTGCTTGAACCGATAAACCCCCGAAGCATGAAGACGGGCCGCTGAAACGGGTTCGATCCCCTGAATCCGGGTCAAATCATCAACAATCACCGGGCGTCGCACATACAGAATGCCCAGCTCCTCGTCCGCCCGAACCGGCTCGTTGGGGAATTGCTCCGCGATCCGCTGTTGGTAAGCCTCCAGAGCCGGTCGCCGCACGGTCCACGCTCCGCTGCTACGATACGTTTGTTCGTGCATTCCCCGGGCATGCTCCGGCCAGCGCGCCGCTCGAAACTGCTCCGGCGACATTCCGAGCACCCGCGCGAACTCCACCTCATTCCCTGGCGTCCAAGCGGCCACCTGCTTGAAGCGGAACACTCCATGATGGTGGAACACCTCCTCCATCCCCGCCGTCACTCCGGGCAACCGCTTCAAATCATCCTGCATCAACGGTGCATCGTCATACACAATGCCAAACTGGCGATCGATGCGCGCCCCTGGCTCATCCCCAAACTCCCGGGCCAGCGCCTCAAACTGCACTTCCGCCAAAGGATGCAGAACGATCGGCGCCCTAGCCTCCAAACGCACCAAAGGCTGACTGTGGACCAACTGAGCAGCCTGCCCAATCCAGCGTTGCTGGTAAATGCGGTGCGATGGGATTCCCAGCCACGCCCCAAAGGCCTTCACGTTTGCGTCGGCCCAATCGGCGATTTGCTTGTAACGATAAACGCCCGTCGCGTTTAAGCGCCCCTCTAGTTCTTCACTGATTCCATGGACCTTCTTCAGGTCATCATACAAGGCCGGCACCCCAGCATAAAGAATCCCCAACTCCTCATCCGCGCCCACGGCGTCGTCCGCGTAGGCCTCGTGCATTCTCCGCTCATAGTCGGCCAGCGAAGGCCGCGGCATCGACCAAGTTGGGCTCGCGGAGTAGAATTCTTTCTCCAGCCGCCCCGCCTGTTCCACCCACTGTTCGGCTCCCACCCGGTAGGGGTCGATCCCGGCAAACCCAGCCACCTCACGGCTGTTGCGCGGGCTCCAGTGCCTGATCTGCTTAAATCGGTAGATCCCAGTCTCATTCAACTGGGCTTGCAACTCCGGTGTGACTCCGGAAATCAGGGTCAAGTCATCAACGATCTCTGGCCGATCCCCATAAACGACGCCCGCCCGTCGATCCACTCGCACGTCCGCCTCCCCAGCGAAGTAGTTGGCCAAGATCTCAAACGGATCCACTTCCGGCTCGCTAGGCTCTTGAACCGGAGCCGGGACGGGAGCTTCTGGCACCAGCGTGCGGTCCAATTCCGCCGCCTGCGCAATCCAGCGGTCCCGATAAATACGATCCGGAGGACAGCCAAACCATTCAGCAAAGGCAACTACGTTGCGGGCGGACCAATTCGCGATTTGACGGAATCGGTACACTCCGCTGGCATGCAATCGAGCCTCCAACGCATCGTCAACTCCGCGGATCTTTGACAGGGCATCGACTTGGCTCGGACGCTTCGCATACAGAATTCCCAAGTCCTCCGAGAGATGCACTGGCTCCCCAGTGAAGACCTCCGCCGCCCGGTAACCGTATCCTTCCAGTGAAGGCTCGTCCTCCGCCCAAACCGGGCTCGCTGCGTAAATCACGCGTTGCAGGTTCACCGCCTGCGAAACCCACTTCTCTCGTTCGATCCTTGATTTCTCGACGCCAAGGCGCGCCGCGACCGCCCCCACATTCCCGTCGCTCCAGGCGCCGACCTGCTTGAACCGGTAGATCCCGCACTGCTGCAGGGCCACCTCCAAGGCCGGATCCACCCCTTGAATCAAGGTCAAGCTATCCACTACGAGCGGGGCCTCGGGATAAAGAATCCCCAGATCTCGATCCAACCGGACTTCTTCCCCAACAAACTCCTGGGCCACCACGGCGAAGGCATCGACATCGGTCCGCGCCCGGTAGAAATCCTTCTGCGAAGCGTCTGAAAGGATCGCCAGCTTGCTCGCCTGCCAAATCCACTTCTCCCGGTCGATCCTCGTGCCCAAATGACAGCGTTCCGCCACGGCGGTCGATTGCGACGGAGTCCATCCCGCGATTTGCCAAAAGCGGAAAATGCCTGCTGCCTGCAATTTCGACTCTTCCGCTGGACCGACCCCACGGATCAACTTCAAATCGTCAATCAACCCCGGACGCCCAGCGCGAAACACGTAGCCCATCACCAAATCCAGCTCCGCCCCCTCGGGGTTGCTCGCGATCGGCTCTGGTTCGCGCACGATTTCAAACGTCGGATCGCTCGATGGATTCGATGCTTGCAACGTGTTCGCCGCAACCGGCGGCATCGATCGCAAAGTCGACATCGCCACGGGCTCTGGATCCGGCAACACCTCCAAGCCGCGCTGATCGGTGGGCGTGGCGGTGGATGGGCCAGCCACGCGCTCCTGCGCCTCGGCCAGTCGACGCGCCTGCGGAATCCACTTTTCCCGGTAAATCCGGTCCGCCGGAATGCTCAACCAAGAAGCGACTCCCGCGACATCCGCTTCCGACCAGTAGGCGATTTGCTGGTAACGGTAAACGCCCAGCCGCCCTAATTCCGCGACCGCACCCGGAGTAAGTCCCTCAATGCGTCCAAGGTCATCCGCCTGCACTGGTGGCGTGTTGTAAACGATTCCAAACGGCGGCGTATGAGACACCGGCTCGTGGACAAAGACCTCGTCGATCACTTGCTGGTAGGCAAATGGGGGAGGCTCGGCCACATCCCACGCCGTATCCCGCTTGTAGAACTCCTCGTGCAGCAGACGGGCCTGCTCGACCAACTTGTCCCGCTCCATCCGGTCCGGGAAACAGCTGAGCCTGGCTCCGAACTCCTTGACCTGCTCAGGGGTCCAAAGCGCGACCTGCTTGAACCGGAACACGCCGAGGCGGTGCAGCTCCTGTTCCAGCATTGGCCCCACCCCGTCGATGCGTTGCAAGTCATCCATCAACTCGGGACGTCGGGTATACACCACGCCCAAACGCGAGTCCAACCGCACAGGTTCACCGACAAACAGCTGATCCAGAATCGCCGGGTCCAAGGTCTCGACGGCTGGCTCTGGCAAGTTGAGAATCCGGCGGCATTGCTCCACCCATCGCTCGTCAATGATCTGACGCCCCACCCCCAACCGGACCGAATACTGGCGCGCGTCTTCCTCTGTCCACGCCGCGATTTGGGCAAACCGGCGAATGCCTTGGCGATTCATCCGACTCGCCAACTCCGGGGTGATTCCGCGGATTGCGGTAAGATCATCCACCGGCTCCAGAGCCGCCGAGGGCGGGTTGTTCCCCGCGGACTGGGTCCCTTTCTCCGCCCAGGCCCAACGCCAACGATCCAAGTTAATCTCGGGCAAGCCAAATGTTGCGGCGAACTGCCTCCGCTCCTGCTCGGAAAGAACTTCTAGTTCCGCCAGCTGCTCATAGGTCCGGATCCCTGATTCATTGAGCTTCGCCGCAATCTCCGCCGTGATTCCAATCAAACGAGTCAAATCATCGGCCTTGCCGGACTTCGCTTCGGTCTGAGCGACTGCCGCCTGGCTTCCCCTGGACTCCAGTTTTGCTTTCAACGCCGCCACTTCGTCCCGAAGCCGACTTTGCAGTTTCACCAGTCGCTCGTTTTCCACGCCCGTCACTTTCCAAATGAGATACCCCATCCAGAATCCGAGCCCCGTGAAGATCGCCGCCGCCATGAGCTTGAAGACCCACGGCACGGGCGCCAGGAGGAAGATGATATTCTTAAGCATCTGAACCATGGCTTGCTTTCGCGGCAAAGGTTGCTGTCAGAGCTCGCGCCCCGTTCTCAGTTTTCGCTGCAAATCGTATCGTTCCTGACGCAACCGATCGTTCTCTCGTTCGATCTCGCGCACTCGTTGCTGGTCTTCGCTCCAGACCACGCGGGCAATCATCATCCCCAGCCCAGCAAAAAGCGAACCGTAGCTCAGCCAAGCCAGAAAGGTGTAATACCAGACGCTGCTGCTCATGATCTTGCCTACTCTAGGATGATTAGTTCCACCCGGCGGTCGCTCGCATCGCCCCGCCCTCCACTTCCGGGCTTACCGGTCGGCTGCACTTGCATCCGATCCTCCGCAATCCCCAACCGCACCAATTCCGCCCGCACCGCATCGGCCCGCTTGGCTCCGATCGCCAAATTCGCGGCCAGCGTGCCCGATTTGCTCGAAAAAGCCTTCAACAGCACCACCCCTTCACCGCCTTGGGTCAGCCTTGCGGCGAACGTATTGATTTTCGTTTGCTCTTTCGGACCGATCAAAGCGCTTCCTTCAGCAAACAGCACCTGGGCCCCCTCGTAAGGAGCCGGAACTTTGGCTTTCAGTTCCACGGACAACACGTTATTGACGGAAAAGGACGCCCCAAGCGCCCAGCCCAAATAAAGCCCCAATGCATCCCGGGTCATTTCGTTGGGTACAGTGCCCAGCAAACTTGCTTCCCGGACCTCCAGCTTCAACACGCCGTCCCCCAGCGACCGTCGGGCAAACTCAGACAAAAACCGCGCCAACGGCTTGTCCACCCAGTCCTCATATTGCGCGACGGCTTCAATCTTCAAGCCACTGGCATCGATCGGTCGCGAGGGGAATGCCTGCCGCACCGCGTCTTCGATCATCTTCGATACCTCCGAACTTGGACTGCCTCCCGTCACAATGATTTTGTCCGCTCCACCCTTCCCGAAATCGAACGAGAGCCTCCGGAGCGTATTGTTGGCGTTGACCATCCGCGAGACCACCGCCATCGTCGCGCCAAATGTGTTTTGCGCGGCCGTCTCCAGCCGCGAAGCGACCGCCAAATCCGTCACGTCCCCCCGCAGAACCACGTCGCTGCCCGTCACCGTCAACTCCGCGCCAGAGTGGACGCCGGCCACGAATGTCGGAAGAAAACCTGACAGCCGCCTGAGCCAAACCGGCGCCACCATGCCGGGACGGATCGATAAACCCGTAAAGTCGTTCTTCCCTGCACTTGCGGGATCCGCGGCTTCCAGCGTCTGCCGCACGAACAGCATGGAAGCCTCATCCGGCATCATCCCGCTGACCGTCCAGGCGTCCCCTTCCCGGCGGATCTGCAAGCCCGGCGCCACCCGCAGTCGCGTATCGTCCACCGTCATCCCCGCCGGCACCATCGCATGAGCCGCCTTGATCAATTCGTCTCGCGCCTGATCGTCCGCCACCATCCTGTCCAGAATTAAGCGATCCGCGCTGAGGATCAGGCTGGCGGATTCCGCCCCAGTCAAAAACCTCCGGACAAAACCCGGCATGTCTCCGAACCACTCCGCCCCACCCACCTCGCGGCTGGACTTCAACGAGCTCAATGTCGGAGTCACAGGGAACTCCTTGGCCACCGCCACCAACCGGTCCCGAAAATCCCCTTCCGGGATGCGCCCCGAGAAACTCAACAGCAGATCCCGCGCCTCCACTTGCAATTCCGGCGGTTCCGGATTCCCCACCATCACCCGGTCGACAATCACGCCGGCCCGCAGCCCAGGAATCCGCCTTCCCTGACCGTAGTGCAAAAGCTTGATGGCACGGTCCCGGACTTCCCGGTCCACCGTGCCAGTCACGATCACATCGAGTTGATTGGTCTCGATCGACAGCCCGTCAAACATCCCTAGGTGATCCGGATGTTCCAGAATCGACTTGGCCTCCCCTTCCAGCTTAGCCAACTCGATCAGCAAATCAGGTCTCTGGCAGGTGACGATCGAGAGGATCAACACGACGAAAAAGAACGTAATCGCAACGAAGAGTTTCATCGGCATGCTGCCCCTGCGGAATTTCCTATCTGCAAAGGTTCAACAGAAAAGAGACCATGGTATGAGATTCGCAAGGCAAATTTAAGTCCCGTTAACTATTCCCACTCAATACTCGCCGGCGGCTTGGTCGAGATGTCATAGAGCACACGGCTCACCCCGGGCACCCCATTCAGAATCCGGTTCGAGACCTCCGCCAGAAATTCACCGGGCAAGCGGACCCATTCCGCCGTCATCGCGTCCTGGCTGGCCACCGCCCTCAAGACGACTGGCGCCTCATGCACCCGTTCATCCCCTTTCACGCCCACCGTCTTGCAAGGCAAAACCGCCGCATACGCCTGCCAAACGGAGTCGTAAAGCCCGTGCCGCCGCAACGCATCGATAAAGATTTCGTCCGCTTCCCGGATGATTTCCAGCCGTTCCTCCGTGATCGCTCCCGGACACCGCACCGCCAATCCCGGCCCAGGAAACGGATGACGGCCCAAGACCCGGGGATTCAGCCCCATTGCCCGGCCCAGCGCCCTCACCTCGTCTTTAAACAAATCCGACAACGGCTCCAACACCTTGCCCTGCCGCGCCAGCTCCATGATCTGCGACACCCGGTTGTGATGGGTCTTGATGGTCGAAGCGATCGACCCGCTCGTCGCACTCTCGATCACATCCGGGAAAAGCGTTCCCTGCGCCAGTAGCTGGATATCGCCCGCCGCGGAGAAAAACACATCGACGAACAACTTGCCGATGATCCGGCGCTTCTCTTCAGGATCTTCCACCCCGGCCAGGGCAGTCAAAAACCGGTCCGCCGCGTGGATCACCTCAATCTGAATGCCGATCTCCTCAAATTGGGCCACCACGTCCTGCACCTCGTTCTTGCGCAGCAGGCCGTTGTCGACAAACAGACAACGAACGTCCACGCCAGCTTCGTGCAACAAGGCCGCCAGCACCGTCGAATCCACTCCGCCGGAAACCCCGCACACCACCGGCCGCCCCGCCACGATCTCCCTCGTCTCCGCCACCAATCGATCCTTGAAGGCGCCGATCTCAAACTTGGCGGGATCCTTCGCCATCGCCAAAAAATTCGCCAGCATCCGGCCGCCTTGTTGGGAGTGGCTCACTTCCGGGTGAAACTGAATGCCGAACATCCGGTCGTCCCACTGCAAGGCCACTGGAATGCCGTCTTGATTCTCCGCCAGGACCCGCGCCGATTCCGGCCGTTCACAAGTGTCCGAGTGGCTCATCCAAACCTGGGAATCCGTAATCCCGGCCATCAAGCCATCCGCCACCGCCGGACGTAGCAACGCCGGCCCGTACTCCCGCGTTGTCCCTGGATGGATCCGGCCGCCGCACTTTAAGTTTAACAACTGCATCCCGTAGCAAATCCCCAGGACCGGCACGCCGTACTCCATCAACCGGTCAAAATCGATGTCCGGAGCGTCCGGTTCCGATGTGCTGCGCGGACCGCCGGAGAGAATAATCGCCGAAGGGCGCCCGATCTCGCCAACTTGGCCCGGTTGATGCAGCAGCGCCTGGAACCCTAGCTCCCGGATCCGGCGCACAATGAGCTGGGAATACTGGGAGCCGAAGTCAAAAACGGCGATAGCGCGATCGAAATGGGAAAAGGACACGGGTCAGGATGGATTCGGAGCGATGAAGCGCGCAACATGCCCGCATCCCCGCCAAGGTTCAACGACGGAACCCCGGGGAATGAAAGAAATGTTCAAAGCCCCTGCAAGAGCGAGCCCCAGAGCCCGCCCACCGCGGCAACGCTCCGGGTGAGTCTTTGCGCGAGCCCTTCAGCATGTTGCCGCAAATCCAGGGCCACTTGCCCCGTTGAGCTCCTCTCCTCCACCTTTGCTTCCCTCCTCGCCCTCGGCGTCCGTGATCGATCCACCCTCACCGGGTTGCTCCGCCAAACGCTCGAAGCGCAGCCAGCCATTCTATCCGCCTGGACCGTCTGGGAGCCGAATGCACTCGATGGCCGGGACGCCGCCTTCCGCAACGCTCCCGGGCACGATGCCAGCGGACGGTTCGTCTCTTGCTGGCACCGCGCCACTGGTGAACCCAAGCTCGAGCCCGTCACCGGGTATGAGAAACCAGGGACCGGCGATTGGTACTGGTTCCCGAAACGCCATATCCTTAGTTGCCATGTCGAGCCGATCTTGTATCCGCTCGGTGGATGCTGGGTGTGGCTGACCAGCCAAGTCGCGCCGATCATCGAGAATGGCCGCTTCATCGGCGCCGTTGGGATCGACTGTCCGGCCCACCCCTCCAAGAGCCGGGCCTGCGCGCCTGATTCCACCAAACGTCCGGTGCACGCCACCCCACTCCACGCCACACGCCTAGCGCCCCTCTCCGCCCGCGAACGCGAAGTCCACCACTGGCTCAGTCTAGGCAAGTCTAACGAAGAAATCGGGATCATCCTCGGCATCAGCCATCACACCGTGAAGAATCACTTGGAGCGCATCTTCCAAAAGCTCGGCGTTCACAACCGCTTTGAGGCCATTCAAGTGGAGACCTGAGTCGCCGGATAGGAAGGTCTTCCTATTGTGAAATCCGGTCCCCGTCCGAAGCTGGGGGCCGTGAAGCGAGGACGCGGAAACGTCAGGCGCTTGGGGGCGCGGCTGTTCGAGTTTCAGGCCATGTTGCCTCTGGCCGCGAAGGCCCCTTTGGCCATCGCGGCCTGGTCGTTGTGCCTTGGCGCTTGGCAGTTCGCCCCTCGACCCGAATCCATGGAGGCGCTGCTTCCCACCCCCGTGAACGTCGCCAGAACCATCGCTATCTTGCTCGCTGAGAAGGACTTCACGAGCGACGTCGCCGCCAGCCTCCATCGCATTTTGGTGAGCTTCGGAATCGCGGCCGCCATCGCCCTGCCTCTGGGTGTCCTCATGGGCGCTTTCCCGGTCGTCGAAGCGTTCTTTAATCCTCTCGTCTCCCCGCTACGCTACCTCCCGGCGCCATCCTTCATTCCCCTGCTGCTCGCGCTCCTGGGCACCGGTAATGAACAGAAAATCGCTCTTCTCGTCATCGGCGTCGTCTGGTTCTTGATCAGTCTGATCACGGACGATACCAAACGAGTATCCAGGGACCTCATCGAGGCTTCCCGGACGCTGGGGGCACGCCGCCCCCAGGTGCTTCTCTCCGTTATCCTCCCCGCTGCTCTTCCCTATTTCCTCGACACGATGCGGCAAATGCTCGCAGTCAGCTGGACCTATCTCGTGATCGCGGAAATCGTCGCGGCTACAGACGGCATTGGCGCCGTCATGATGCGGGCCCGGCGGCTCGTACGCATGGATATCATTTTGGCCTGCATTCTTACCATCGGTGCGCTCGGGCTCGTCTCGGACGCCCTCCTCCGCTCCCTTCGCTGGGTGGCATTCCCCTACCTCAGGGTGGCGCGGCCAGGCAATCTCTCATGAAATCCAAACGACTCGTCGCTCTAACCGCCGCCTTGTTCGGCGTTTTCACCCCGCTGCTCCAAGCCGCGGACATCCCCACCGTTCGCGTCTCGCTGTTTTCCTGGCCGGGATATGGCTTCTGGTTCATCGCCAAGGAGAAGAATCTCGCGCCGGACCTCACGTTCGATATTCAAATCATTGAGGATCCGTATGAGAGCTATGCGCAGATGACCGCCGGCAAACTTGACGTTACATCGAGCACCTCGGAATACGGCCCCATCGCCGCCGACGCCGCAACCGGCGTCAAGCTCGTCAGTTATACCAACCCATCCACCGGGACCGACAAGATCATCGTCGCGCCCGGCGTCGCGGACGTCGCCGGCCTCAAGGGCAAGCAAGTCGCGGTCCTCGAAGGCGGCCTCACGCAGATTTTCATGGCCATGTGGTTGGAGAAGAACGGCGTGAAATTCAACGAGGTCCAGTATGTCAATGTCGTCATGGACGACGCCGTGGCCGCCATGGTGAGCGGCAAGGTCGCCGCCGCAGAGTATTGGGAGCCATTCGGCGGCCAAGTCCTCAAGTCCCTCAAAGGCTCGCGCGTCCTGGCCACCTCCGCCGAGCCTGAGTGGCTGAAGACCGGATTGCTGGGAGATGGCATGTACATGGCCACGGCGTTCCTGGAGAAAAAGCCCGAGATCGCCCGCAAGACGATGAAGGCGTATTGGGATGCAGTCGCTTGGTGGAAAATGAACCCCGAAGAGGGCAATCAGATCATCGCCAAAGCGATCCAGTTCGAGGTCGCCGACGTCGAAGATGTGATTGGCAAAGGCACGAGAGCCGGGATTCACGTTTTCGATCTGTCCGAAGCGGCCAAATTTATGGGTGTCATGCCCGGCGAACCGCCGCTCGGAATGGCCAATGGACAGATTAACGAACATTGGAAAATCACGAGCGACTGGTGGCTGAAGTTCGGACTGACGCAAAAAACACATCCGCTCGAAGCCGGAATCAGCTTGGAACCGCTCAAAAGCTTGGCCACCGCCCAGTAACGCGCCCATGGACACATCCGACACCTTCTTTCACGACGCGACCGTCAAGGATGGAAGCTCGCCCGTCACCGGCCGGCACGGACTCGGCGGACTGGGCGCCAATTACCGCTACCCGCGCCCCGCAATCTCGCTCGACGAGCTGCTCACGGAAATTCAAGCCGTGGCCGATCTCCCGCTTGAACGTGGCAAGACCTTTCCCGCCGAGGCCTACACGAGCGCAGAGCTGCTCGATTGGGAGGTCGAGCACGTGCTCGGGGCAAACTGGATTTGCCTAGCCCACATCTCCCAAGTTCCAAAGCCGGGAGATTTCATCAACCTCGACGTTTTGGGAGAACCGCTCATCGTCGTTCATGGCAAGGACGGCCAGATCCGCGTGCTATCCCGCGTCTGCCCGCACCGCGCCATGGACATCATGCCACCCGGGTTTGGCTACGACGGCTACGGCCCGGCCGATCCCCGCGAAGGCAGCCCCGGGTGCGGGCATACCCGGCTTTTCCTCTGTCCCTATCACCACTGGAGCTTCGAGCTCGACGGCTCGTTGAAGGGTTGTCCGGAGATGCAAAAAGCCGAGGGATTTTGCCGCGATGAAACCGGATTGAAAAGCTTCCGCTCCGAAGTCTGGAACGGCTTCGTTTTTCTCAATCTTTCTGGCGATGCCACGCCGGTCGCCGAACAATACGCCGAACTCGGCAAAGACATTGCAGGTTGGGATCCGGCGAACCTTACGGTAGTCATCGCCAAGGAATGGGACTGTCCGTTCAATTGGAAAGTGCTCGTGGAAAACTTCATGGAAGGGTACCACCACCTTGGCGCCCACTGCAAAACGCTCCAAGTCTTCATGCCCGCCAAGAACACCTGGACGGAAGCCGAACGCGCTCATTCGATGCGGGTGAACCTTCCGTATAAAGACAGTGTCACGGCCGACCCCGAAGTCGACTTCGCCACCATCTCAACTCTTCCTCCGGATCAATTGCACCAAATGGCGGTTTATCTGGGTCAGCCCAGTTTTCTCCTCTTCAACGGGCCAGACCGCCTCTTTTGGTATCGCATCGATCCCATCTCCCCCGACCGCAGCCGTCTCTTGACGACCTGTCTCTTGAGCGAATCCGCCTTGGCCGACCCGGAATTCGAGAAAAAGTTGGCGATGGCGGAGACGCAGATGATCGCCTTTCACCTCGAGGACATGGAAGTCTGCACCGCCGTGCAACGGGGATTCTACGCCAAAGGCTATCAACGCGGAAGGCTCAGCCACCTGGAAATGCCGATCTGGCTTTTCCAACGTTACCTCGCCGCCCGTGCTCGCGGCACTTACCCGACCTTGGATCGCCCGGCCGCGCCGAGCCAGAAATAGGCCCAGACATCCTTAGCCGCAGGGAATCGAGATGATCCCGATGATGCAAATCCAACCGGGGCGGCCGATTTGGCCATCCGGGCGCCCATTCTCGAGCGTGCGAGTCATCGGACGGAAATGGGAGAAAACATCTTCCATGTGCGATTTTGTGTTTGTACAAATGCCCAAACAGGCGTGAAAGTTGACTTTGGCGGACGCCGAAGGGCGGGTAGGCAGGGAATTTCCTGCCCCCCCCTCGGGGCCGTAACAAAGCAGAATTTCGGCGCTTTTCCGCTGGCACCAGTCATACAATTCATTCGGCCATCCCACTGATGACGAATGGATGAAACTCGAACTCGCGTCTCAGCTGGAAGCCTTGCATCCGGATGCCTTCGGCTGGAGCCTGCATTGCTGTGGCGGAGATGTTCCCCGCGCAGAGGACGTGCTGCAGAACGCGTATCTCAAAGTGGTTCAAGGCCGGGCCCAGTTCAGCGGACGCTCCAGCCTCAAGACTTGGTGGTTTGGCGTCATCCGCTTCACCGCTCGGGAAGAACTGCGCCGAATCCTGGTCCGGGACAAACTTCACCTTCGCTTGCTGTTTCAGGCCGTGTCGCCTGCGCCCGATCCCGCCTCGCCTGCCCGGCAGTTGGAAGTGGACGAGCAAGCGACGCTGCTCCGTACAGCGTTGAATCGGCTCCCCCAGCGCCAAGCGGAAGTGCTTCACCTCGTCTTTTACCAGGATCTTTCTCTCTCCGCGGCGGCGGAGGTCCTCGGCATCTCCATCGGCTCCGTGCGGCAGCACTACGATCGCGGCAAAAACAGACTTCGAGAACTCCTCCCAAGCCATGAAACGATCTCATCTTCCTGACCCGGCCGGCCCTGAAGGCGATGAGGATCTGCGAGCTGCCTTCCAGCACTTGAGATGGCAAGAACGCGAAGCCGCGCCGGTGTTTTCCCCTCCAACCCCTACCCTGCGCTGGCGGGCAGTCCCGTCTCACCGACTCCGGCCGGCGGCGCTCGTGGTTGCGTTCGCCCTTAGCCTCATCGCCGCTCTGGGAATCGCACGCTTCTTCATGCCTACAAAGCCCGCCGACTCCCTGGTGAGGGCTCTGCCGCAGCCACTGCTAAGACCAGCCTCTCCCGGCGATTTCCTCCATACGCCCATCACTTGTTGGCGGCATATCCCAGCACCTAGCGATTTTCTCCTTCCTCAATCCAAACCCGAACACTTGTTATACATCCAATGAAGACCTCTCTCGCCATCGCTGCGTCCTATTTGGCCACGCTGGCCGTTGCCTCGACCCAGCCTTCCATTCCCCCGAGCGATCTCCTACGGCTCGGACTCACGCCACCCGACGCCATCGTCCGGCACAGTAAGAATCTGAATTTACTTCCAGACCAGGAAGCGAAGCTCAAGGAGCTCTATGAGACCGCCAAAACGCACAGCGCCACCCTCGAATCCCAGCTCACAACACAACGGCCCATTCTTGAAAGCCTGCTCAATGAAGCCACCGGGTCCATCGCCGATGCGGAGAAAGCCCTCAACGAACTGTTGCAAATCGAAGCTGAGATCAAGCGCCTGCAACTGCGCACCATCTTGGGAATGAATCAAGCCCTGGACGCAGCTCAACGCGCCAACGTGCTGGCTCTGAGCCGAAAGGATGCGGAGTCCCAGCCCATCATCGAAGCCAAGATCGCCAAGCTCCGCGAGGCCGTGGAGAGCCTCGGATTCGACCCCAGTGAGGCAATCAAGAGGCGAGGACAATCGATCGAACACCTTTTGGCCAACGGGGAGATTGACGCCGCCAATCTCGCCCTCGAGGCCGCCATGGTCGATCTCGGGATCGCTGAGATGCAGCAGCCCGTCCCAGTCATCGACTTCACGGAATTCGCGCCAGGCGATATCGATCTCGGGGCACTTGAGCGGCGGTTCCAGGCTGTGGAAGCAAAAGTACAAACCGTCGAAAGCCTTGCCACCCTGCGCCAGTTCAAGCAAGCGCACGATGCCCTCGAGGCAGCCAAACAGGCGGAGGACGCGATTTCTGCCGGACAGATTCTGACTTGGGCAGAATCAGTCCTAAAGTGACATACAGGCAAGCCGACCTACCTCTTCAATCGAAGAGTATGCTTGCCGCTGCTGGTGCCGGAGCCGCCTGTGGTAGTTTGGGAGCATTTTCCAGAATGGAGGGGAGCCCGTCCTCCGTCGCAGGCAAGGCAGCTGCTTCAGGCTGAGTCATCGTCCCGGCCAGGTTGTTCTCGATCACGGAGCTATCCGCTGGATCGCCTGCGGTGACCGATGCTGAAGCCTGAGGTTGGGACGGGACCGAACCTTGACCAATCGGCACGGCTCGGATCGGCGATGAAGCGGTCGCAGACTGTCCCACCGCTTCACTTCCAGACGCATCCGGAGACGCCCCAATGACCCTTGCCTTAAGTGGCGTCGCCTTGCGCGGTGGAGGTTGCAGTGACGCGTAAGGATCATAGTTGATCACGGTCCGCCCCTGCAAGACAACGGGTTTCAACGATCGTCCATAGTTCCCCAGTCTGCGAGGACGGTTGTCCGGCAGAATGTTCGTAAGAAGCTGGTCCGTGGAGGGCACCAAGCGGGTGCGATCGATCTGGCCATCGAGACCATGGACGACACACTCCTGCTTGATGAGGAGCCCCGGAGACAAATACTCGTCGAACGTATCGTCGATCTTCCGCTTTTCCCCTTCGATTTCCTCGTAATGGAAACAGCGCTCGGTGGCGGGCTCCCCCGACACTCGACAAAGCGTCACCTTCTGTGCCCCGATCGGCGGTTGCAGGGCGGAGGCAGGAAAAATAGTGTTCGCCTTATTCATCACCTCCACCCAAGCGGGCAGCACGGTGCGATTGCTGAAAGCCCCTGGATAAATGGTTTTTGCCTTGTCGAAACCCGCCCAAACCGCACAAGTGATCTGATCCGTGTAGCCAACGAACCACTCGTCTTTGAACCCGTAAGCCGTTCCCGTCTTGCCGGCGACTGGGTAATCCCCAAGTCCGTGACTATCGTAGGCGATCTTGCCTGTGCCCTCGCGCAGGACATCCTGAAGAGCCCCATGTATTTGGAAGGCGGTGTAGGGATCGCAAACCTCAACGCCGGCGTCCCTTACGTCGTGCTGGAATTTCTTTTTCCCTTCTTCGTCGTAGATTGCCGAGATGATGTGGACCTCTCTGGGTCTCCGGCCCTGGTTGGGAAACGCCGTATACGCTAAGGCCATCTCGCTAATTCCGGCCTCGCTGTTCCCGAGCATGGTGGAGTTGTAGTTTTGGATATCACCTTCAAAGGTAATTCCCGCCCGCTTCGCGAGATCAACCACCTTGGACAGGCCAACCTCCTCACCGAATCGCACCGTCGCCGCATTCTTCCCGAAGACCAGCGCCCTCCGCGCCGTGATTAAGCCCTCTTGTTCGTTCGCGGGACTCTCAACGCCCCATTCTCCCAGAATCCCGGACGTGGCTCCGATCATCACTTTGCGTTCATCCATCGGGCTGTCCTCGACGCGTGAGCCAGGATAATGATGAGCCGGTCGTTGCGCGTATCCGGCGGCAAATACAAACGGAGTGAACGCGGTGCCCGGCTTCCGCCGCGCCTGAACCGCGCGGTCAAAGCGGCTGTGAGCGTAATCCCTTCCACCAATCAGAGCACGAATTCCGCCGGTCTTGTTGTCAATCGCGATCACCGCACCCTGCAGGTAGTCGGGGGCAGGTTGCCTCCGCTCTTGCTGTTGATCTTCGTCTTCACTGACGTTTTGCTTCTCCCACTTTTCGAGGATCTTCTCGTACTGGGCGTAGGTCTGGCCTTCGAAGGTCGGGTTGTCCTCAATCCTGTTCAGCTGCTTGGCAAGACTTTGGTAGGCGCTCTCCTGAAGAGCGGAGTCGATGGTGGTGTAGATCCGGAATCCGCCCTCGTACGCTTCATCCTGCCCCACGAGCTCCACCGTTTTGATCCGGACTCGCTCAAAGGCATACTCGAAGGCTCGCTTCCGGTCCCGGCCTCTTTCCCGGGTCTTCACGGGGAGCGACGTGAACTGTTTGGCGGTTTCCGCCGTGATCATCCCCTCCTCGACCATCCGGCCAATCACGTGGTTGCGCGCCTTCTCCGCCGCCTTTGGATTCTTGAATGGCGAGATGTTCTCCGGACTCCTGATCAATCCAGCCAGAATGGCCGCTTCATCGACCCCGATCTCGCTGACGTCTTTCCCGAAGTATCCCTTGGAGGCCGCGTTGACGCCGTAATAGCCGCTTCCGAAATAAATCCGGTTGAGGTACATTTCCATGATCTCGGATTTGGAGAAATCCTCCTCAATCCGCATCGCCAGGAAGGCTTCCACGAGCTTGCGCTTGTAGGACTTTTCCAGCATGTTCGGGAACGAATTTCGAGCCAATTGCTGGGTGATCGTGCTCGCGCCCTGCGTGTTGGACCGATCTTTCAGGTTCCGCAAAACCGCCCGTAGGATCCCCATCCGGTCCACTCCATCGTGATCGTAAAAGCGGGAGTCCTCCGTAGCCACGACCGCGTCCGTCATGTGCCGAGGGATTCGTTCCAGGGGAACTGGATCCCGGTTCAAGACGAAGATTCGTCCAATCTCCTGCCTGTTCCGGTCATAGATAATGCTGGCTTTCTCCAACTTGCTGATGGCGTCCAGGTCGAACTCCTGTGCCTTCAGGTAAAACGGCTGCACGTGCAAATACACGAAAACGCAGACCGCGACCACCCCGCTCAGAACGAGGAGCACGAGAAATTGAAACCACTTCCGAAAAATGATCGGTGGCTTGTAGCGGTAGGCTGATTCGTACCTCGGCATGTATCGTCGGAAGACTCCCGATTGCGCACTAGGCGCTTAGATTCGAGTATGGACTGAGTTCCGCCTCCCGGCAAGTCGCCTGGAGGAAACTGTCAGGTTGCCCCGATTGTCCCCGTATTCCATGGGTCTGCATCAAGATCTTCTCACCCTCGCCTCCCGCCATGAGACTGGCATTTCTTTCGCCGAATTCATGCGCTCGGCGCTGTATCACCCGGAAGAAGGCTACTACGCGGCCCCGAAACCGATCGGCAGAGGCGGAGATTTTTTCACCAGCGTTTCCGTCGGCCCGTGCTTCGCCTTTCTCTTAGCCCGGCACATTCTGAACATCCGAGCCGCGCTGTTCCCGGACACCTCGATGGATGTGGTCGAGCAAGGCGCGCATGACGGGCAACTCTCCGCCGATCTCCTCACTCAAACCAGCCCGCCCGCCGCATGGAGCCACCACATCGTCGAGCCCAATCCACGCTTCCGCGAGGTGCAATCCGCTCGCTTGGGCGAATCGGCCCGAATTGTGCCCAGCCTGGCGGATACGAGTCCGCTCCAAGGCGTGTTTCTCTGCAATGAACTCCTGGATGCCTTCCCAGTGCGACGCCTCCGATTTGAGAAGGGCCGATGGCGTGAGATCCGGGTCGTTGCGGCGAGCGGCCGCCTCTCCGAAGCCACGTTCGATCTCCCGTTCCCGGCAACCGGTCGCTGGACCTGGCTTCCCATCGAGGCAACACCCGGTTTTGAGACCGAAGTTTGCGAAGAGATCGGTCCGTGGCTTGATGAACTCACCGCCGCCATGCCCCGGGGAGTCGCCCTGATGATCGATTATGGCGGCACCGCAGCTGAAAGCCTGCTTCCCGAACGCGCCGACGGAAGCGTCCGGGGATATCGGGAACACCGCCGAGTCCAGGATCCACTAGAAAGCCCCGGCCAAGTCGATCTCACGGCGGACGTGAATTTCACTCACGTCTGGCTTGAGGCCAAGGATCGGGGTTGGAATCTCATCGGATTCGCCGATCAAGCCCAATTCTTGACTGGAATCGCCGCCGGTTTTCCCGATCCCGAGCAATTTCCCGCGTCCCTCCGTCGCCAATTCCACACGCTGATCCACCCGGGCTTCATGGGGAGGAGGTTCCGGGTCATGGCATTGGGACGAGGCTTTCCGGAAGACCTCAAGCTCGATGGCTTCCAGTTCAGCGAGACGGCGCGCCAGTCGTTGCTCCAAACTCCAGGCTCTTGCCGGTGACGGGAATCAAGGGACTGGCCGGCTCAATCCCCACCTCCGCTGGCTCCGCGAGTTCCATGGCTGCCCTCTGATCCGCCTGGACGCGCCAAGCCGTATAGCCATCCCGAATCACAGGGTGTTGATACGCGCAAACCAAGAGTCCGAGGAGCAAGCTGTAGGTCAAAACGTTTGGCCACCAGTGGTGCGTCGTCCAAAGCTTCAGGGCCGTTCCGCTCGACTCCTTCACCCGTAGGCGAAAAACGTCGAGCGAGGCAATTTCGTCAAGAACCAGGTGGGACAGGAAGCCGACCACCACGGCCGCAGCCTTGAACGCACGCGGGACGATATCTTCCCCGGAACAGATGAGCAGCGCGATCAAACCCATGTTTAGCGCAGCGGGGATGCTGTGCCACATCCCGCGATGCACCGTGATCCGCTTGAACCACTCTCCCAGACCAAAACGGATCAACACATACATCCCGGCCATCGCTAGCACCACCGACTCCCGGTCGAATCCCGCCGCCTGCAAGGACCCGAGCATAAGAGCAGGAACGACCGCAGCGATTAGGTGCACCGTCTCGCGGACGGGC
This sequence comes from Akkermansia muciniphila, assembly GCA_945883495.1. GTDB lineage: Bacteria > Verrucomicrobiota > Verrucomicrobiia > Verrucomicrobiales > DEV007 > V1-115. The sequence continues at coordinate 62,848 of CAMCXS010000003.1, read as the reverse complement.
ACGCCAGTGTCCCCATCCAAGTCCGGAAGCATTCCGCCAATCGTGCAGAGCCCCGCCCCAACGGCGCAGGTAGTGAGTGGCAATCCGGCGGAGTAACCGGCGATTCCTGCGCCGACTCCGAGAGTGGCGCTTGCGGTGACATGTGTGGTGAATCCGGGCATCCTATTGAGCGTAATGTTAGGTTCTGAAGGAGATTAGCAGCTCTTGATCATTTGTCTCAACAAAATTTCGAGGGAATCTTTCTGATCGACGCCCCCCCGATCCCGGACCATCACTCCTCTATGAAAGTGGTTTGCCTCATCAGCGGCGGGATGGATTCCGTGGTCGCCTTCCACGACGCCTTGCGCACCCATGAGGTGGTGGGCGCACTGAGTTTCGACTACGGCTCCAAGCACAATCACCGGGAGATTCCGTTCGCCCGGTGGCAGACCGCACTGACCACCGTGCCACATCAAGTCATCGACCTTGGCTTCATCGGCCATCTCTTCGACTCAGACCTCTTGAAATCTGGTGGCGCAATCCCCGAGGGCCACTACGAGGAAGTGACCATGAAATCGACGGTAGTCCCCTTCCGCAACGGGATCTTTCTGGCTATCGCCGCCGGTTACGCGGAAAGCGTCGGCGCCCAAGGCTTGGTGATCGCCGCCCATGCCGGAGATCATGCCATTTATCCCGATTGCCGGGAAACGTTCATGGCCCCAATGGCTGCGGCGATTGCGCAAGGAACTTACGCCGGGATTCAGGTGCTGCGCCCGTTCATTGACTGGCGCAAAGAGGAAATCGTCGCACGAGGGCTCCAACTGAAGGTCGATTTCGCCCAGACATGGTCCTGCTACCAAGGCGGCGAGATTCATTGTGGCCGTTGCGGGACCTGCGTCGAGCGGCGGGAAGCCTTCTGGATTGCTGGCCTTCCCGATCCGACCCTGTACGAGGACAATGGCCCGCTGCCTCCCAAGCCCTGAGCAAACCTCGTTTTTCCCTTGTTTCCTTCCGCCGGCTCCGACAAAAAAACAGCCCGTCCGCACCATGATCCCGCACATCGTATCACCCGGCCCGTTTTCTCTGGGCGAAGGCTGCCTCTGGGACCATCGCCTCCAACGGCTTTACTGGATCGATATCAACGAACGGAAGCTCGCTTGGCTGGATCGTGATGGGATCACCACGATCCGCGATCTTCCAGGAACGCCCGGAACCGTGGTGCTGACCAGCGATCCGGCGGCGGTGGCTCTGGCGCTCGACAACGGGATCCACACCTACCAAACTGACACCGGCCTGATTCATCGCATCGCCGCCTATCCCGAGTCACCGGCAACTCGTTTCAACGATGGCAAGTGCGACTCAGCCGGACGCTTCTGGGTGGGAACGATGAGCCGCGAGGGAAACCACGGCGCCGGAACCCTCTACTGCCTCACGCCCGGCCGCAGCCTGGAAAGCCGAGTACCCAGCGTGACGGTCTCCAACGGACTTTGCTGGAGCCGCGACGATCAAACGTTTTACTTCATCGACAGCGCCACGCGCGAAGTCCACGCCTTCGACTTCGATCCAGGCTCCGGCGCCATCAGCGGGCGTCGCGTCGCGGTGGCGATTCCCCCGGACCGGGGCTATCCGGATGGAATGACGATCGATAGCCAAGATCGCCTCTGGGTAGCACACTGGATGGGCGGATGCGTGGCGTGTTACGATCCCATCACCGGGGAAACGGTGGCGAAGATCGATCTCCCCACGCCGCGAGTGACGAGTTGCTGCTTTGGCGGGGAGGACTTCCGCACTCTGTATATCACGACCGCGATCGGCTCCCCCGACGGAGGCTGGACGGACCTGGACGAGTATCCCCAAACCGGCGCCATCTTTGCCCTCACGCTGGGAGTCGGAGGCCGCGAATCGAATCCGCTTCCACTCTGACCGGTCGTGTTACTCCGCGAGGCGGACTTTCATTTCGCCACCAGCCAGCTCCACTTTCTCGATGCCCGCAAAGAGGCGTTCAAAGAAGGGCGACTGCGCTTCCAATTCCTTGAGGAGGTTGTCTCCCTTGTTGATGCCCAGCGCCTCCAGCCACGCTGCCGGGAGCGGCACACCGAGAATGCTGACGTCGCGCACCGCCAAAACCATGTTCCCGCCCTCCGCCTTCTTCAGATTCACGTCAATGCTAAGGCGGAGCGTTTTGCCACCGAGGAACGGCGCGTCCTCGGGCACCGGGACGATGGTGGTCACATCGAAGTAGCCGGGCTTGAGATCAATCTTCACGTACTGCCCGAACTCAGTGTTGTGATTCAAAATCCCGTTCAGTTCCCGTTGCGAAAGCACTAAGGTCCTCTCATCACGAGGTTGCTCGATTGGAGCTGCGGGAGCGACTGGCGGCAGAACAGTGACACGGCCGGATTCCCGGAGCACATCCTCGCGGAGAGTGCCGTCCGGGGAGGCCTCACTGCTCTCTTCGATGGTCTTGATTTTCTCGTTCAAGACCAGCATCTCCCGGTCGTTCAACTTCGTGGGCCGAATACTCGCGTGGAAATAGTAGTTATACGTGAAGACGCCAGCGATCGCCAACGCGGTCAGCGCCCCCAAGCTGATCCAGAGCGGCATGAGCGAGCGCCGGGGAGCCGCTGGCGTGGGAATAGCGGACTCCGCGGGTTCAGGCGAAATGGAGGCCGGACGGAACGGTGGTTGGGCCGCGGGTGGTGTTGTCATATGATGAAGTCCAAATGGATGCTTTGAATTATGACGTCGAAGTCTTCGGCATCGTCATTACAATTCCTGCCAAGAATTCCACCCGCCTCGTGTTCAAGTCCATCCTCTTCCCCCTCCTTGCGCTCCTGCCCGTTTTTGGGATGGCCGGCCAGCTCCCTTCCGCGCCGCCGGAACCACGCCGCGAATTCCGCGGAGTCTGGATCACGACCATTCACAACGTCGATTGGCCCACCCGCGAAGGGCTCCCCATGCAGGAACAGCAGCAACAGCTCGTCAAGATGCTCGACCGTTGCGCGGATCTCGGCCTCAACGCGGTCATCTTGCAAGTACGGTCCGAGTGCGACGCGCTTTATCCCTCCAAAACGGACCCATGGAGCCCTTGGCTGACCGGCACCATGGGAGAATCCCCTGGCTACGATCCGCTCCAGTTCGCCATCGATGCGGCCCACCAGCGCGGATTAGAGTTGCACGCCTGGTTCAATCCGTTCCGCGCCATCAACTCGGATCACGGGCGGATTTCCAAGTCCCACATCTCTCGCACCCATCCCCAATACACGGTCCGCTACGGCCCCAAGGTCTGGCTCGACCCAGCCATTCCCGAAGTTCGCACCCGGGCTCTCGAATCCGTCCGCGATGTTCTCCGGCGTTACGACATTGATGCCGTGCATCTCGATGACTACTTCTATCCCTACCCGGTCAAGGTCGATGGCAGCTACCAGGACTTCAACGATGACAAGTCCTGGACCGCTTACCGAAAAACCGGAGGCGACTTGTCCCGCGCGGACTGGCGCCGCAGCCACGTCAACGCGTTCGTCAATCAAGTGCACCGGCTCGTGCGCAAAGAGAATCCATCCTGTGAATTCGGCATCAGCCCGTTCGGCATCTACCGGCCCGGCCAACCAGCCCAAGTCAAAGCCAGCCTGGATTCTTACGACCAACTCTATGCCGATACGCGCCTGTGGCTCCGCGAAGGATGGCTGGATTACATCGCTCCGCAACTCTACTGGGAGACATCCAGCAAGCAATACGGCTTCGCCGGCCTCCATACTTGGTGGAACCAGGAGAACGTCCAGCACCGTCATGTGTGGCCAGGAATCGCCATCTACCGGATCAACACCGAGGGCCGAACGGCTTACGATGCCCTCAAGCAAATCAACCTCGCCAAGTCCGGCCATGTGCTCTTCAGCATGGAAAGCCTCATGGCGAATTACTCGAACGTGACGAAGCTCCTCAAATCCAAAGCATACACGGAGGTCGCCCTTCCTCCCTCCAGTCCCTGGCTCCGCGAAGACGCCGGCAAACTCCCACTGGCAAGCCTCCAAGTGGCGAATCGCGAGAAAAATGCCATCGAAGTCAGCTGGGAGAGTTCCCGTTCCAACTCATCGAAGGTGCGTTGGTGGCTGATCCAAACCCTCTCCGGCGCTTCCTGGAAAACGCTGCGCCCGGTCCCTGGCGACGTCGCGACCCTCCGGATCCCCGGAAACCCGGACCATATCGCCATCCGGGCAGTCGGCCACACCGGCCTCCTCGGAGCCGTGAACACGATCGCTCTTTCCACGGCGGCTGCTTCCGCATCCAAGCCGTAACAGTGAGAGAATGCGTGAAATCCCCTGGCTTCTATTCGCGGTTGCGTTCGCGTTCCCGCTGGCGCCGTCACTCCCCGCCCAATGGCAAAAATCCGCCCCGGGTTGGGAATACGTCTTCCCACGCGACGAATCCGCGCATCCCGATTTCAAGACCGAGTGGTGGTATTTCACCGGGAACCTTCGCGAGGATTCCACCGGAAGGCGCTTCGGCTACCAACTGACCTTTTTCCGCCAGGGCATCCGGCCACCGGGGCAACGCCCCCCCGCCAAGTCCGCGTTCGTAACCGATCACTTTTGGTTCGCCCACTTCGCCATTAGCGATCTGGAAGCAAGAAAGTTTCACGCGACGGAGACCATTTCCCGGGGAGTCTTCGGCGAAGCAGGCAGCGGCGGCGGGGACGATCGTCTAGTCTGGATCGGCGATTGGACGCTGCGTCAACCGAAGCCAGGCAGTTACGCATTGTCCGCCACAAACCAAGACATGGCGATTCAACTCGGTCTCACGTCCAAGAAGCCTCCCGTTTTCCATGGAGAAGATGGCATCAGCGCCAAGTCACCGGACGCAGGCAATGCCTCGCATTATTTCAGCCACACGCGACTGGACTCGAAAGGAAGCCTGCGTTTGGGCTCACGGAGTTTCACGGTGCAAGGCACCAGTTGGTTTGACCGCGAGTGGAGCACCAGCGTCCTCGGCCAAGGAGTAAGCGGCTGGGACTGGTTTTCGATTCATTTGGACCAAAATGTTGAAGTCATGCTCTTCCAACTGCGGCGCACTGACGGTTCAAGCGCCTTCACCTCCGGCACCCTGATCGAATCCGATGGAACCACGCGCCGGCTCAAGCATGGGGAGATCCGTTTCACCGCTGGTAAAATCTGGAAGAATGCCCAGACTGGTGTCAGCTATCCCATCGATTGGCGAGCGGAGATCCCGTCCATGGGGCTGTCGCTTCGCGTCAAAGCCGCGATCCCGAACCAGGAATTGCAGCTCTCCTCGGTGTCCTACTGGGAAGGATCGACAATCGTTGAGGGTACCCGGAACGGACACCCCACCAGCGGTTTCGGCTACCTTGAAATGACCGGTTACGGCTCCACTTTGGCCGCTCTGCGTTGACGCCGGATCGGTTTCTTCATTCCGGCCAATGCCCAGATGGTGTCGATACAGCCAAAGACGGACGTCAGGCGCGCGCTCTCGCGAGGCGTGTGATACCCTGTCGTCGGAATCTGCAAAGTCGCCCCCTGGATCTTGCCCCCCGAGGCCACGATAAGCCTTCCCAGTTCCGTGCTTCCGACGGACCGGACCGGCAATCCTTGCTTGGCACGCTCCTCATTGGTCCGTTCCATCCACTCATCCTTGAAGAGGTAGGAGAACCCCAAACGATTGCAAATCGCCTCCAACTCGGCCACCAAGGCCGGGGAGAACGGCGCGTGCGTATCCCGGCGGCGCAAAACGAGGTCCTGGGAATTGGCCTGGGCGTCGTCCGGAAACGGACTGGTGTCGAGCACCAGCAGCCGCTCCGTGGAGAGGTCGTATCGCTGGAACCATTCCAGCAGAAATCGCCAGCTCCGGCCCGCCTCTTCTTGGGAGGTGAAGAATGCCGTTCCTTGAAACCCATGCCGGAAAAGATGGATGAGCACCGCGACAGAAAGCACATTGTCTAGCTGCGCGGAGATGCGATCTCCGGAGTGCACCATCCGGTCGAGATACGCCACCGGCGTTCCCGGCAGCAAATGCCCTAGCCCCTCCGTCTCAAAAATGATGTTGCCCCGCCGCTCGCACAGAAATGAGCCGCGGATTGTGCCTGTGCCCAGGTACACGCCAGACCAAGGTTCGTAAGCGTGCAGCGGATTTCCGCCAAAACGCCCCGCCATCGTTTGATAGGTCTGCTCCGAAATCGAATTGCCCGTGAGATCGCCTCGGTTCCGCGCCACGTAAGCGGCATATTGAAACTCATTGGGCCCCGTGCAGACCAAACCATGCCGATCGACGTGCGCGGAAATCCGCAACGAGGCCGGGTCGCGTCCTTCCGCCACGAGTAACCCCTCGAACATGGAAACGCGTACGCCCACTTCATCGAGCTCTCGCTTGAGGACCTGATAAAACGAATGTTCCGCTCCCACCACAGCGGGCTGCCGGATCAGCTGCTTGAGCAGATCCAGGAAGTCATGCCGGTCGACTTGGCTGTGATGCGGCAACACGGGAGCGGCTTCGTCCTGGTCAGATCGCACGGAGCACGAGTGACGCGTTGTTCCCGCCGAAACCAAACGAGTTGCTCAGGGCCACCTTGATCTTGCATTCCCGGGCGGTATGGGGAACGTAGTCGAGGTCGCATTCCGGATCCGGAGTGTCCAGATTGATGGTCGGTGGCAACACACCGTGCCGCAGCGCCATGGCCGTCGCCGCCAGTTCGACGCCACCAGCGGCACCGAGCAAGTGCCCGGTCATCGATTTCGTGGAACTGACTTGGAGGCCATTGCGAGCATAATCACCGAAGCTCCGTTTGATGGCGCGGGTCTCGACGATATCCCCAGGAGGCGTCGAGGTGCCGTGCGCGTTGATGTATCCCACGTCTTCTGGGTTCACCCTGGCGTGCGCCATCGCCCGCTCCATGCACTCGCTCGCGCCGCGGCCTTCCGGATGGGGCAGCGTCGGGTGAAACGCATCCGCCGTCGTCCCGTAGCCGGCCAGCTCACAAATGATGTCCGCGCCCCGCTTCCGGGCAAACTCGTATTCCTCGAGCAAAACGACTCCAGCTCCTTCCCCCATGACGAACCCGTCACGGTCCTTGTCATAGGGCCTCGATGCCTTCTCCGGCTCCTCGTTTCGCAGGCTCAGCGCCCGCATCTTGGCGAAACCAGACATCGCCAGCAAGGTCATCGGAGACTCCGATCCGCCAGCCACCATGACGTCTGCGTCGCCAAATTTAATGGTGCGCCATGCTTCTCCAATGTTGTGGCTGCCCGTGGCACAGGCGGAAACAATACAAAAGTTCGGCCCGGTCACTCCCAAATCCATGGCAACCAAACCGCCTGCGGCGTTGCCGATCATCATCGGGATGCCGAACGCCGACACCTTGTTGTAGCCCTCATTCAGAGCGACGAGGTGATTCGTCTCGATGGCTTGCAACCCACCGATCCCACTCCCCATGTAAACGCCAATGCGCCGCGGATCATATGCCGAACAGTCGAGCCCAGCTTGCGCCACCGCCATTTTCGACGCCGCCATGGCAAATTGAATGAACCGGTCCGCCCGCTTGGCGTCGCGGTGGTTGTTGAACCACTTGTCGCCGTCAAAATCGAGCACCTCCGCGCCGATCTTGCAACGAATCGGCGATGTATCGAACGTGGTGATCTGGCGGACACCGCTTCTCCCGGTTTTCAGGTTCTCCCAAAGGGTGGCGAGGTCATGGCCCATCGACGTGACCACGCCGAGTCCAGTCACGACTACTCTGCGTTCCATGAAATACTTGGTTGCCCCCGGGCGGACTGCCAAGGGGAACGAATTTCATAAGGCCAGATTCCCCCGGTTCAAGCTCGAATGCACAGGCAATTGCCTGCTACCGCTCTCAAACCGTCATCGGATGCAAATCCGGGTCTTGCTCGATCAAACCCGTAACGGCCGTGAGCGGCAGCACGGTGAGGTGGCCGGCGTGGTCAAACAATAGCACGTAATCCTCCCCTTCCGGCAGCAGCGCGCTATCGGGACCGCCTACGCTGAAGTCACGTCCATCCCGCGTTCGGAGGCCGAACGGGACGCCACGCACCAAAGCGGAGTGAAGGCGCATCCTGGTCACATAGCTCCGGTATGCGGAAACTAAGGGATTGCAAACTTATATTTGCAACAATGCTGTTCCCTTCAAAACAACCTCCTGACAAACACTCAAAGATCGCGCATCCACACGGTCATCGCCTTGGGACTTTCCGATACTTCATCCAAGTCCCGCCAGCTGAAATCCACGGTAAAACCGGGCAGCTTTTCATAGCCCCGCCGGCGCCAAAACGCATCCAACGGCTGATATCCGGCCGGACGCCGCGGATGCGTTTCGGACCGGATCACCGCACAGAAGCAAGTCCGCTCAAATCCCCCAAGCGCACGGGCATGGGCTTCCCGCTCATCAAAAAACAACGCCCCAGTCCCCTGGCCTCGATACTCCGGAAGCAACAACGATTCTCCAAAATAGAAAATCCGGCGCACGTCCTCCCCACGCTTCTCAAAGGCTCCTCGGAGATAATCTGGCTCCGCCGCCATTGGTACCCCCGTCGATGCCCCAACCAGACGCCAACCATCAAAGGCTCCGACGATCAGGCTGCCTTCGGTCTCGGCATAGTTCCGCAGGTACTTCCTCTCATATTCCATCGTGCCCTCATACAAATAGGGAAACTCCCGGAACACAGTGATGCGCAGATACGCCAACTCGTCGAACCACTCGGCGACACGGCCGCCCGTCAGCCGTTCCAAACGCAAGCTCACGCCACTTCCTCCACCTGCCGGATCCAATTCTTCACGTTGTAAACCGTTGCCACGCGATCGATTTTCCCGTTTGTCACTCGGAGAAACGCCCCCGCGGGCAATCGGTAGCCTTGTCCACGCGCCGCAGGAAACGAGCCGTCGGTCTCTAAATATCTGCCTACTACCACGAACTCGACCGCGTACCGGCGTTGCTCCGGGTCGCCCATGATGACCATGTCTTCCAGCCGCTCCTCGTAGCAACGCTCCATGTGCTTCAGGAAGACACGGAACTTCTCCTTCCCGGACTCTGTCCCTCCTTGGTTGATCTCGTGAATCACCTCTTCAGACAACAACGCCAGCATCCCCTCCCAATCGGCTCGATTGAACGCATCGTAGTAGGCCAAAATCAAAGATCGCGAGTCCATACGCATTACCTCCCGTTTGTTCAGGCGCGGCCTTCCTCAAGGTCCATCAGGTCGAAGAACGTCACAATGTCGTCTCGGTACCCGAAACCAGCCTCGGCCTTCTGCTGCGCTAGCCCAGCGGAAGCACTATCCCGCCAACCGCGCTTGAACATAAATCCGTTCCAGATCTCAATCTGCTCGGCGTCCGGTCGCCGGCCAGTTTGGAAACACCACTCCAAGATTTCTTCGTCCGTCCCACCAGCGATCACCCGTGCCTGCAAGGCCTCGAACTCAACCCCGAGCAAACGACAGACCCGATCATCGAAGGAGCGACCGCCCGGCACGAGTCCAAGGTGATAGCCGTCCGGCAGTTTCCCTTCGCGGGCTTGAATCCGGATTTTATCTAGAATCCGGCCGAAAACGAAAATACCGCCAACTTGATCCCGAGGGGAACGGATAGGAAATGCCATGGTCCTGTCCCTACCGGCAGAGGCCGCACCGGTCAAGACGGCAGACCACCTCGCGGCGAAAACCTCGCTACTGCGGATCAAAAATCAGTAATCCTGAGCGGAGATAAAGATGCCGCGATGCACCCGGAATATCTTGATCCGCGATCGGAACGCAGAAGACCTGACCCGCAAACTCTCGCTTTGTGCCCATCGCCCCAGCCTGAATGTTGCGAATCGTAACCTGCAAATCTCCGCCCGAATCCACGAAGTCGACACCAGCGGATTGCGCGCTCTGGCAAACCGTCGCCAGTTGACGTGCATTCTGCAGATCCTTGCTGTCGGCCGCCGAACGGTTGACCCGTCCTAACGCCCCGGTGGCAACCGCGACCAAGATACCGATCACGGCAATGACGGTGAGCATCTCGACCAAACTCAAGCCGACGATTCGTACGCGGCTCGGGGGTTCCAGGGCCTTCATGAATAAATACGAGTTTATTCAATTCTGCCTAATCGTCAATCTTCCTGGGATGTGAATGATTGTGATGGACGCTGGAACGGAATTCTTGGGAATTCCGCTACTCAGAATTCATTCTCGTAGCGGAATCGCCCACGCATTCCGCCCTTTCTGACCATCAGTTCCATTAACACCCATCTTCCTGATTTCCCAGCCTCATTGCGCACGATAGACCAGTAATCCGTTCTCCACGCGCAGGAACCGCGCGGCCCCTGGAATCTCCGCTTCCGCGATGCTCACCCGGTAGGTCTGGCCCTGAAGGGCTCCGCGGCTCACCGTGACGCCCGCGGAAAGAGTCCGGATCGTCGCCACCACGCTGCCGTTCGGATCAACAACGAGAGCTCCCGCCGCCTCAGCGCTGTGAGCGATCGATGCAATGTTGCGGGCGTTCTCAACATCCCGGACGAATTCAGCGGTTTCGTGACAGCGTCCCAGCGCGGGGAGGGCCACCGCCGTGAGAAAGGTAATGAGCAGGATCACTACAAGGAGTTCGACCAGCGTAAAGCCGCCCTTCTCTCCACGAATCGCACAAGAGATTCTCATGTTTCTTTATTATCGCAGTTCCGATATTTATAGCAAATCTATTTTTGAGAATCAATTCTGTGCACCTCGCCGTCTCTCTTTGGCAGGTCCGTGGTTTGAGGATACCGTGACTCGGAATGTCCGCACCAGCCCCTGCTCCCGCTTGGTTTCTCTATGTCCTCCGCTGCGGCGACGGGACCTTGTATTGCGGAATCACGACCGACGTAGAGCGACGCCTCACCCAGCACGCCGCGGGGACGGGCGCCCGCTACACTCGGGGACGCGGCCCTCTCACCGTCATGGCGAGTTGGGAAGTTGGTTCCCGCTCGGCGGCACTCAAAGCGGAGGCTGCTTTCAAGGCCCTTGCGCGCCCCGAAAAGGAACAAGCAATCGCGTCCGTCGAACCGTTCTCGTGGCTCCCCGCCTGATCTAGCGTGATTTACCTCGACAACAATGCCACCACGAAAACCGCGCCCCAGGTGGTGCAGCGGTCGGCGGAATGTGCCGACGAGCTCTGGGGCAATCCCTCGTCTCGCCATACGGCAGGCAAGCACGCCCACCACGCCATCGAAACGGCGCGGGCAGAAGTTGCGGCCCTGATCGGTGCCTTACCCGAAGAGATTGTGTTCACCAGTGGAGGCACGGAGTCTCTGAATACCGCGTTGCATTCGGCCATTCTCTCGTTTCCGGAACGGCGCCGCATCGTCTTGACCGCGACCGAACATAGCGCCACGACGGCGCCCTGCCGCTTCTGGGAACAACGCGGGCTCGAAGTTGTCCGCATTCCCGTCGATCAGCACGGACTGCCCGATCTCGAAGCCTTCTCTGCCGCCATCGCAGACCGCCCCTCCATCGCGAGCGTCATCTGGGCAAACAACGAGACCGGGGTGATCAACCCCATCCCTGAAATCGCCGAGCTCGCCCACGCACACAAGGCTCTGCTGATCACCGATGCCGTGCAAGCAGTCGGGAAGATTCCCGTCAACGTCTCTGCTCTGCCCATTTCCATGCTGGCCCTCTCTGGCCACAAATTTCATGGGCCCAAGGGAACGGGCGCGCTCTACATCAATCGCCGTTTGCGATTTGAACCGCTTTTGCAGGGCGGAGGCCAGGAGCAAGGGAGACGCTCCGGCACCGAGAACGTTACCGGGATCGTGGGACTCGGCTGCGCCGCCAGTCTCCTCGTGAGCTTGCCGGATTTCCGAATTGCCGAGCTGCGCGACCGCTTGGAGACCGGGATTCAACGCCGTTCTCCTCAAGCGATTGTCCACGGAGCCGGAGCACCGAGACTGCCGAATACCACAAACATCGCGTTCCCAGGCGTGGATGCGGAAGCGATCCTCATTCTACTCGATCAAGCGGGGATTTGCGCTTCCCCCGGTTCCGCTTGCGGGAGCGCGGCTCGAAATCCATCGCCCGTCCTCACCGCCATGGGGATTCCTCCCGAATTGGTGAAGAGCAGCATCCGCTTCTCTCTCTCCCGGGACACCACGGACGCCGAAATCGAGGAGACATTGGTCCGTCTCGACCAAGCGTTGGCCCGGATCGCCTCTCTCCAGCCGTCGGGCGGCGGGCCCGTCGTCAGGCGAGCAACTCCTTGACCACGCGCCGGGGCTCCACGCCGGTGAGTCGTTGATCCAACCCCTGGAACTTGTAGGTAAAACGCTCGTGATTGTAGCCCAAGAGGTGCAACACCGTGGCGTGGAAGTCGCTAATATGTAGAGGGTCTTTCACGATGTTGTAACTGAAGTCATCGGTTTCTCCGTAGATCGTTCCGCCTTTGACTCCGCCGCCCGCCATCCACATGGTAAAACAACGCGGATGGTGATCGCGCCCATAGTTCTCCTTGGACAATCCACCTTGGCTATAGATCGTCCGGCCAAATTCCCCACCCCAGATGACCAAGGTATCGTCGAACATTCCCCGTTCCTGAAGATCGCGAATCAAGGCGTGGCACGGTTGATCCACGTCCTTGCACTGGCTCGGCATGCGGCCGTTGACGTTGCTGTGGTGATCCCAATTGTTGTGATAGATCTGCACAAACCGCACGCCCCGTTCTGCCAAGCGCCGCGCCATCAGGACGCTGTTCGCGAAGGAGCCCGGCTTACGAGCCTCATCGCCATACAACGTAAAGACATGATCCGGTTCCTGGCTTAAGTCGGTCAATTCCGGCACGCTGGCCTGCATCCGGAACGCCATTTCATATTGCTGAATCCGGGCATTGGTCTCCGGATCACCGACTTCCCGATAGGTCAACTCATTGAGCTGATTGAGAGTTTGAATCGTGTGCTTCCGCACCTGGGAGGGCACCCCGGGAGGATTGTTGATGAAGAGGATCGGATCCCCTTTACTTCGGAAGGAGACGCCCGCGTATTCGCTCGGCAAATAACCGCTCGACCAAAGCCGGGGCGAAATGGCTTGCTCCTGCTCCCGGTTCGTCGGTGTCGCGATCAAGACCACGAACGACGGCAAGTTGTCGTTCACCGAACCCAAACCATAGGAGGCCCAAGAACCGAGACAAGGCCGGCCGGTGATCTGATTTCCCGTCTGCATCGCGCAAATCGCAGGTTCGTGGTTGATCGCCTCCGTATGCAAGGAACGCATCCAGCAAATGTTATCCGCCGCTTGCCCAAGGTAAGGCAGCAGCTCATCGTTCATCCACATCCCGCATTCGCCTTTTTGGGCGAACCGGTATTTCGAAGGCGCGATCGGGAAGCGGGCCTGGCCGCTGGTCATCGTGGTCAAGCGCTGCCCTTGGCGGATGCTGTCCGGAAGATCCTTATCGTAATACTCCGCCATCTTCGGCTTGTAATCGAACAGATCCATCTGGGATGGCCCCCCGACCATGTGCAGGTAGATCACCCGCTTGGCTTTGGCCGGAAAGTGGGTCGCCACCGCCCCCGGACGAGCCTGGGCTTGGCTGAGCAAGGCTTGAAGCGCGGCAAAGCCAATCACGTCCCGGCCACGCCCCAGGAAACGGCGGCGGTTCTCGAAATTGGTCCAGTCTGGCAATGGATTCATGATGGTTCGCGTTATTTGTTCAGCACTTCATCCAAGTTCATGACCTGGTTGCAAAGCATGGTCCAGGCCGCCAACTCCGGAGCGGGCAAGGCCGGATCTGCGGGCGATTCCCCGACCTTGAGCAAAGCTTGGGCATCCGCCGGTTGGGCGGCATAATGCGCTCGCAACTCCGCCAAGCTCGCTTCGAGAATCTTCACTTCCTCGGCCCGCCAAGTCCGGCAAAGCAACCGCTGGCCGATGCTGGCCAACCGCCCTTCATCCGGCTCCGCGGAGCGCACCGCCAGTTGCGCAAGATTCCGCGCTGCTTCCACGAATTGCGGATCGTTCATGGTCACCAAGGCTTGGAGCGGCGTATTCGTCCGGTCCCGGCGCACGGTGCAAACCTCGCGGCTTGGAGCGTTAAAGATTTCCATGTTTGTCGGCGGCGCCATCCGCTTCCAGAAGCTGTAGAGCGTGCGCCGGTAGAGATTCTCCCCTTTGTCCTGCTGATAACGCTCCGTGCCCATGCCGACCACCTCCCACACGTTCTCCGGCTGGTAGGGTTTGGTTCCCGGTCCACCGCTTCGGGCGGACAACGTCCCGCTCGCGGCAAGGGCGTAGTCACGCAACATCTCGCCATCCATCCGGAACCGCGGCCCCCGGCTGAGCAGCGCGTTGTCTCGATCCTTCTCCAGCTTTTCCGGCGTGATCAACGCCGCTTGCCGATAGGTCGAAGAGGTCACTAAGATCCGGTAGAAGTGTTTCACGTTCCACCCCTTGTCCATGAATTCCACCGCGAGCCAATCGAGCAGCTCCGGATGAGACGCTGGCGTGCCCATGATGCCAAAATCCTCCGACGTCAGCACCAGCCCCCGCCCGAACAACTCCTGCCACATCCGGTTCACCGTGACTCGCGCGGTCAGGGGATTTTGCTCGCTCACCAGCCATTCCGCCAAACCCAGCCGGTTCTTCGGAGCCCCGTCCGGTAACTTGCCAAGCGCCGCCGGGATCGCCGCCGTCACTTGCTCGCCGGGCTTGTCGTATTGCCCGCGCATCAGAATGTTCGCCATCGGCATCGCATCCTGGCGCTCCTCTTGGATGTGCGTCATCGGGCTCCGGTCGCGAATCGCGGTTTGCTCCGCCTCCAATTTGGCGCTCAAGGCGCTGGCGGACTGAAAAGGCTCGTAGCGGCTCGCGATGTAGTGCTCGAAGAGTTGATTCTTCTGCGGCGCCTTCAGATTTCCCGCCGCCAGAATGCCTCGCAACGGCACGACGTCCGCCAATGACTTGACTTCGCCCGCCTCCAACTTGCGGTCATAGACCCGGACATCCTGGACCGAGCCGCCTTCGAAGACCTGAGAGTGGCTGCGACGCCCGATCCTCGTGGGCGTGGTGGTCTTGATGGATCCCTTGAGGACATCCGTATCCACCTTCAATTCCTGCGCCTCTCCGTTGAGATACAACTTGATCCCGGCTGCTCGGCCACTGCCGTCATAGGTCACAAAGACATGCTGCCACTGGCCCTGCCGCACCACGGGGCGGCGAGTCGATACCCGCAACGCATCTTTGGGCCAGGAACTGATGATGTGGACCGCGAAGCTGTTTCCGTTTTGCCAAAGATCCCAGCCCCGGTGTCCCTCCTGCTGATCCATCCGCGCGAGGATCCCTCCGCTCACGCCGACGCTCCCGGCGCGGACCCAGGCCCCGTAGCTGAACGGCTGATTCTTCTCGAAATTCCCGGTCTCCCCGATCTCAAACGTGCTCGCCGCCGAAAGCACCGGCGCCGGGCCGATCTTCCCATCGCTCTTCCAAACCACGGGCCCCGTCGCGGAGAATTTCGCGGCCGGCCCACACGTTGCGCCTACTTCACTGCCTTCCCCTTCGTTGAGCGCCAAATGCGTGATGAGGCCGGTCGCCGGAAGATCGCGATCGAGATCCTCCGGCTTCGCCGCCGCCAACCACGTCTCGAATTCCGGCCGTGCGAGACGCCGGGCTTCGTCCACTTTCGTCTTGGCGGAGGCAATCTCCGCCGGCAGCGCATTCCACCGCGGCCGGTCCTTCTCCTCGGGGAGTACCAGCACCGGGCCCAACCCATCCTTTACGTTCCCGTCCTTCGCCTTCTGCGTCGTGTTCCGGAAGAACGCGGCCATCGAGTAATAATCCCGCGTCGTGATCGGATCGAACTTGTGATCGTGACACTGCGCGCAGTTCGTCGTAAGCCCAAAGTAAACCCAGCCCAAGGTCTGGACACGGTCCGAGGCGTAGTTCGCCAAGTTCTCCTCGTCAATCGTTCCCCCTTCGTTCGTCGTGATGTTGCAACGCTGGAAGCCCGTGGCGATCCGTTGATCCTCCGTCGGATTGGGCAGCAAGTCCCCGGCGATTTGCTCGATCGTAAAGAGGTCAAAGGGCTGGTTGCGATTGAACGCCCGGACAACCCAGTCCCGGTAAGGCCACATCTCCCGGTATTTATCAAAATGCAGACCGTGCGTGTCCGCATAGCGAGCCGCGTCCAGCCAGTATCGAGCCCGGTGTTCTCCATAAGCCGGAGAAGCCAGCAATTCCTCCACGAGCTCCCGGTAAGCCGGGTCCGGCAACAGCCCGCCTCTGGCCTTGGCCACATAGCGATCCAGGAGTTCCGGGGCCGGGGGCAGGCCGGTCAAATCAAGCGCCACCCTCCGGATCAAACCGGGCGCGGGAGCCTCGGGAGCGGGTTGCAGCCCGGCGGCTTCCAACCGGTTGAGGACAAAGTGATCGATGTCATTGCGCGCCCACTTGGGATTGCGCACCGGCGGCAACGCGGGCCGGGACGGAGGGATCAACGACCAATGCGCCTCCCACGGGGCCCCTTCCACGATCCACTGCCGGATCGTGGCGATCTGCTCCGGCTTCAGCTCCTTGTGCGCCTTGGGCGGCGGCATGATCTCGTCCTCGTCATCGGAGACCAAGCGCAAATAGAGCTCGCTGAGATCCGGATCGCCCTTGACCACCGTGGGCGTTTCCCCTTCCTCCGCCGTGAAGAAACCGGCCTCCGTATCGAGCCGCAACCCAGCCTCGCGAGTGCCTGGATCTGGACCATGACAGTGGAAGCAAGCGTCCGCCAGGATCGGCCGCACATCACGGTTGAACTCAACCTTGCCGGTGGAAGCGGCTTGGGCAGCCGCGCCAAGCAGCTCCACGACAAGGATCAACGGTAGGAGGTTCTTCATATCGTCTGGGCACTTAGATCACACCCGTTGCATCTTGCAACTTTCACCAAGGACTCCGCGTTCTGTGCGAGTTTTGGAGCCGCCACCAAGGCCGCATCCCCAATTGACATCCGCACGAGCATAGCCGCTCTCCTGAGGCGAGGCAGCCCCCCCCTCTGGCTCTTACTCACAAGTCAGAAGCGATTCCGATAGGCCCAACGGGCCGGGAAAGGAAAGCCCAGGGCGTAGGGAGCTTGTAGCGACCGCAGCCCTGGGGAACCCCAAGGACACGCGTTCCGCCCTGAAAGGTGCGGGACAATCGGAGGTTCCACCCGTTGTCCCGCGCTTACAGCGCTTTGATTTGAGGAACAGGCTGCCCGCCACCCCGCCTAATCCTCTAGAGAACATGGCAAACTGCCTCTTCAACTTGGCAAACTGCCTCTCCAACTTGCCAAGTCGCCGCCTCCTCTTTGCACGTCGGCCGTCGCTCTCCCGATCCAGCAACTCTTCCCTGCCAAATGAAACACAGTGAACCGAGGTCATCACGACTCCTCCAGGCCCAACGGGCCGGGACAGGCCAGCCCAGGGCGCAGGGAGCTGCAGCGACCGCAGCCCTGGGGAACCGATGAATGCGCCCCGCCCTGAAAGGTGCGGGACAATCGCGGGATCCGCCAATTGTCGCCAGCCTCGGGCATTCATCCCAAAGAGGGATGGAATGGGCTCGCATGAAGACGCGAAGGCTCCAACGATCAGACCAAACATGTGTTCTGGACATGGCCGCTCTTTCACCTGAATGGCGCATCCGGCCTACCTCCAACATCGGCGCCCCCGCATTCGCTTTGTGCTTTGTGGCGTTGTGCGCCAGGCGTTCCATTTCGGATTGCAGGAGCATCGACAAGCCCTCGCCTGTTCGCCGAATTCCAGCACATCCCCCCTCCCGGGATCGTCACGCTCCCGGGCACCGCCGCCCCTGTCTCTGTGACGATTTCGTCAAAATCACCCAATCACGCCCCGCCTGCCCCCGACCCACGGTCGAGCAGTCGACTCATTCTTGAGAAAACTCGCACAATCTGTAAGTATTTTCCTAGACATCTTCGCCTCCTCCTTTTAACGGCTATCCAGCGCATGAAAACTCCGCTGGCCTTTGCCCCCATTCTCTGCCTCCTCGCCGCATTTCTGACCACGCCGGCGATGGCGGACTCCCCAGCTCCGGCTCCCGGGACCGGTCCAACTGGCTCCGCCTCGATCCCGGTGGACCAACTCGGCGCCGCGGCGCAGAAGCAGTATTCCGGGGACGGCATCGGGATTACCCCGACGGCGAACGGCGCCCGGCTCAAAGCCCTCTTCCAACGCTTGGAAGGCGAGGCCACGACCGAGAGGCTCTGGGTCCGGTCAACGGGGAAGGAAGCGAACGCAGAAGCTTGGCTCCGTCCCGGCCTCATCGAGGAATACACCACCAGCATGGACGGCATCCGCCAGGTCCTCGGGGTATCGATGTACCGAGCATTGGAAGATTCGCGTTATCGTCAAGCCTTCTCACAACCAGACTTCGGATGGAGATCCGCCTGGCAAACTCACGTTACCCGCAATTAACAATGTTCCATTTGACATCGCCACGCTCCGATCTTAGCACGACATCAACTTGCCCAACACCCATGAATCTCCGGAGTTGCCTCCCACTCGTTTTCTGCGGCCTGCTTCAGACGGTTTCCGCTCAGGTTGTCATGCCTCAGGATTCGTGGCGGTACGATGGGGTCGAGTTCGCCAGTCCGGAGCCAGACAAATATCTCCGCTGCATCGGGATTGGCAGCGGTGGGGTTTACGCCGGTGAAGGGACGAATATTTCGACAACGGCGACACGGATTCTCCAGTTCACGGAAGGCGGGGCCTTCGTCCGCCGATTCGATGCAGTGTTCGGCTTCATCCTTGGAATCGCCTGCGACACGGCAGGGAATGTGTACGTCCTGGACCGTGAAGACGCGAAGGTCAAAGCATTCACGTCCGATGGCACGTTCCTGCGTGACTGGGGCGGATCCGGCAATGCCAACGGCCAGTTCAGCTTCGGCACGCCGGACGAATACAATATGATCGCGCTGGATCCGGCCGACCAAGTGTACGTCTGCGATCCCGGAAACCGGCGCGTTCAAGTGTTTGACACCAGTGGAAACTTCCTGCGCAAGTGGGGAGATCCCGGCAGCCTGCCCGGACAGTTTGCCGCCAACGACCCCAGCGGCCTGACGATCGCGCCAGATGGCCGGGTCATTCTGAGCTGCAACGGAAGTCCCCAGATCCGTGTTTTTGATCCTCAAGGGCAGTTCCTCAGCAGCACCCCCAACTACGGAAAGCTTGGTCGAGTCGCCATCACTCCGGACGGTTTGTTGGTGGGAGGGAATTCCACCTTTTACGTCCTCGATCCGAAGTTCGCGGCGATTGGAACATTTAGCTCGAGCACCATTTACGGCCTCGCCACCAACCGGCGCGGCGACATTTACTTTCTCCGGTCAGACATGCGCAGGGTAAGAGTCTTGGAGCGCGAATATTCAAACGTCCACAACACGCTCCTCCCATCCGCGATCCCCCAGCCCGCCGTGACGCGTGTGGCCCAGCGTGCCGGAATGCCGCTGCTGGATATCGATTACAAGGTCACGGATGCCGACAGCTCTACGGTTTCCACGGCAGCCTTAGCCTTTCTCAACGGGAACAACACCCTCTCCGACGTCATCCCGATGAAAACGTTTGTGGAAGGCACCTCGGCCAACATCGGGGCCAATCAAACGGCCGGAGTCGAGAAGCGCATCACCTGGGACATGGCGGCGGACTGGTCGGTCGACTTCGCGCAGATCGAAGTGGAGGTCTTGGCCAAGGATGACCGCAATCCCCTCGGAATTCATTGGATCACGGTTCCGGCAGAAGGCGATCAGCCGGCCCTGGAAGTGAGCCGCGCTCCGCTGACCGATGCCCAATTGCTTTCGGTGTGGTACTGGTTTGTGGCCAATGGAGAGTCCGGTCTCAATTTTTCGAACGGGCAGGTGCGGGCAGCTGGCGGGGCTTATGGAAACAGCATGCTCGCCAGCGGGACGTCGACGACAAATACAGGACGGATCTTTGCCTACCAGAAGCTCGGCTTTCGCGGGATCACGGCAGGCGAGATATCCCGGACGTTGGCAGGCAATTACGGGTTTTCCTCAGTGACATCGAATTCCGTCGTGCGCCAGGCCTTGGCTCCTTCTTCGGTTCTTTCAGCTTGGGGAAGCAACGGATGGGGTGAAACTACTCTCTCTCCCGGCCTGGCATCGTCAGAGATCGTTGCCCTCGCTGCGGGCAGTTCTTATAGCCTCTTTGTGACATCCAACGGAGCGCTATTAGGCTTGGGCTACAATGGAAACGGTCAGCTTGGCGATGGGACGACGACGTCGCGCAACGTGCCAGTACAGGTGGCCACGGGGGTTACACAGATCTCTGCCAGATCTTACCATAGTTTGTTTCTAAAAACCGACGGCAGCCTGTGGGCGATGGGGAATAACGATTACGGCCAGCTTGGTGATGGCACCACCACTCGGCGAAGCACGCCAGCCCAGATCGTCACCGGTGTTTCCGAAGTGACGGCGGGAGACACCTACAGTCTGTTCGTTAAGACCGACGGCACCCTGTGGGCGATGGGCTCCAACGGATACGGCCAACTCGGCGATGGCACGACCACGAACCGAGGCACGCCGGTGCAGGTAACCTCAGGCGTCTCCAGGGTTGCTGCGGGTGATCTTCACACCCTTTTTCTCAAGACCGACGGAACCTTGTGGGCGATGGGCTACAACGATTACGGTCAACTCGGCGATGGCACGACTACTCGGCGAAGCACGCCGGTCCAAATCGCCACAGGGGTCTCTAAGGTTACCGCCGGCAGCTATCACACTTTCTTTGTGAAGACTGACGGTACGTTGTGGGCTATGGGGAACAACGGCAGCGGCCAACTCGGTGATGGCACGACCACCCGGCGAAGCACGCCGCTCCAAATCGCCACGGGTGTTTCCGAAGTGACCGCCGGAAGTGACCACAGCCTGTTCATCAAGACCGACGGCACTCTGTGGGCCATGGGTTCCAACAGGAACGGGCAATTGGGAGACGGCACCACAACCCAACGGAACCTCCCAGTGCAGATCGGTATGGGGGCGAGAAAGGTAGCTGCGGGCGTGAATCACACTCTCGCGGTCTTCGGTGCTCCTTGAATCCACCACCTTTCTCCCCGGTGGCTATGAGCACCCTCCCTCCATTCCCCTGGAAGCACCATCCCGAAGTGCGCCTTGCGCCGATCCAGGGGCGATTGCGGCTGAGATCAACCAGGAAGCCAGTGAAGGGGATCTTGGGAGTGCTACGCAGTCCCTTGGTTCAGATCATCCCTGCCCTCTTGGTCCTTTGCTCCGATGCCTGGGCGCAGAACGTGGAATTCCGCCAGTCCTCGCTGCCCGCCGGTGTCGTCAATCAAACTACCTTTCCCCAAGTTGGCAGCCAAGCCAGCACCTTCACAGCCCCAGAGAATCCGTCGGGGAACCGCTTCACCCACTGGACGCTCAATGGGGTGCGCTTCGACGACTCCACCGGCCGGGCCCAGAACCCCGTTGCCTTCACCATCAGCGAGCCCGTCAATGCGATCGCCCACTACCTTCCTGAGAATCAAGATTCGGACAGCGATGGAGTAGCCGATTGGATGGAAATCCACTTCTTGGGCACCCTCAACAGCGGCGCGGCAAGTGGCGGTCGGGTCGATTTCCGGGAAACGTCTTCACCCGCCGGTGTTGTCAATCAAACAAACTTTCCCCAAGTTGGCAGCCAAACTAGCACCGTCACGGCCCCAGAGAATCCTTCGGGGAACCGCTTCACCCACTGGACGCTCAATGGGGTCCGCTTCGACGACTCCACCGGCCGGGCCCAGAACCCCGTCGGCTTTACCATCAGCGAGCCCGTCAATGCGATCGCCCACTACCTTCCCGAGAATCAAGATTCGGACAGCGATGGAGTGGCCGATTGGATGGAAATCCATTTCTTGGGCACCCTCAACAGCGGCGAGGCAAGCGGCGATCGGGTCGATTTCCGGGAAACGTCTTCACCCGCTGGAGTGGTCAATCAGACCTCCTTTCCGTTGCTCGGCAGCCGAGCGACCACCGTCACGGCCCCGGAGAATCCCTCCGGTTACCGCTTCACCCATTGGACACTCAACGGCATTCGGCACAGCCATCCCTCCGGAAGGGCGAAGAATCCGGTGAGCTTCACGGTCATCGACCCGATCCATGCCATCGCGCACTATTTGCCCGCCACGCAAGACAGCGACAGCGACGGACTGCTGGATTGGATGGAGGTGCATTACCTGGGAAGCGTATCCAGCGCCGCTGACGACGACTCAGATGGCGACGGCTTGTCCAATCGGGTCGAAGTGGATCGAGGCTACGACCTGGCGGCCTTCGATACCCTCTCGGCAGGCGGCGTGAGCCGGCGGCGCAGCGGCACCATCTCCTTGCAGATCGCCGATCCCACCCTGCTGGACAACGATCGCGACGGCTTCATCCGGCAGGTGGAAGACCTGCGGGGCTACCGTGACGATGTCATTGACCGGCTCGAGCCAGGCGGCAGCAGCCGGCGGCGTTCCCTGCCGCTGTGGGCCGTGCCTAGCGCCAACTTCGTGAGGCTCCGGGAAACCTCCAGCCCACAAGGTGTCCTGGTCAATGAACGCATCGTCTCGCGAGACAGCACCGTAGAGCTGACGGAGGCACCGCTCACCAGCAACGGCTATCGCTTCACCGGCTGGTTCATCGACGGAGTCCGGGTGGATCGGCCGCCGCTTCACCAACCGGTGACGCTGAACCTCCATCAGGACACTCACGCCGTGGCCCGTTATATCGCGGAGACGGCCGACACCGACGCCGACGGCATCGCGGATTGGATCGAGTGGCTCTTCCACGACACGCTGGATCACAACCTGACTTCGGACCCGGACGGGGATTCGCTTGCGTGGGAGATCGAACAGTTTCGTGGCTACTCGACGCTAGCCGCGGACCATCTTCAGGCCGGCGGCGTGAGTCGACGCCGGTCCGCCGCGGTCCTGGTCGATCCCTCCGCGCGGCGCCTCCCCTGGCGAATGACCAGCCTGCCAGCTGGCATGGTGAATGACCAAGGTCTGGCCGTGCCGGGATCGACAATTACGACACCTGATCTGGCCACCAGCGCGGTCGGCAATGTGAAGTTTACCTTTTGGGAGGTGAATGGCGTCCGCCAAACGGATCCCGGAGGCTACTCGCGCAGCCTCGTGTCGATTCTCGTGAACCAACCAGTGGTAGCGACCGCCCGCTATTTTGATAGCACCCTTGACGATGACTTTGACGGGATCCTCGACGGGTATGAGCTGGCACATTTCGGCAACACGAACCGCACGGCAGCGGATGACGGAGATCGCGATGGTCTCACGCTCAGCGGTGAGATCTTCCGCGGCTATTCCCCATTGGTGCGAGACAGGATCGAAGCGGGCGGGCTCTCGCGGCGGCGATCGCAGTCGCTAGGGGTCAACACGGTGCAGCTTAACGCACCGCCTTACCTGACCATCAACGGAGCGACAGAAGTCGCCTCCACCAGCGCCCGGCTCAATGCCCTAGTCAACCCGGCGGGTCTTCCTGCCACGGTGTTTTTCGAGTACGGTCCCACTCCGGCCTACGGGTTCACCAGCCAGGTCCAGACACTCACTGGCACCAGCGGCGCCGTCGCTGCCTCCACCTTGCTGACCGGGCTCCAGCCCGCCACCGTTTATCATTTCCGCGTCGTCGCGGAGAACGCGCGGGGAGTGACCACCACAGCCGGCGTGACCTTCAGCACGCTGTGGAATACGTCGGAAGGCGAGGGCTTTGAAGACTCGGGCGCATTGGCCCGCTGGCAGATTACCGGCGGCGTCTGGGCGGCAAGGTCTGGGTCCGCATTCACCGGTGGAACCGGCGTCGGCACGGGCGCCGATTATCCCGCGAATGCCGAGAGCCGATTCATCAGTCCGCTGTTCGAGGTTCCCGCGTTGGCGCAGTTTCCCCGGCTCGGATTTGACCATCGCTGGGCTTTTGGCAGCGGCGACTCCGGGACGATCGAAATCCGGGAAGGCACCACAGGAGTCTGGCAGATAGCCGCCACCATCGTCGGGCAATCCCCGGGGTGGATCGACAAGGAACTTGATCTCTCCGCCTTTTCCGGGCGGCGCATCCAGGTTGCGTTCCGGTTCCGTTCCGGTGCCACTGCAAACGCCGGCACTGGCTGGGATCTCGACAATGTGGGATTGGTCACAGGCGCTCCGGCGGGTTGGATCGCCGACACCTCCCAAACGTTTCAGCCGGAAGCGTTCTGGCGCGATTGGACCGCCGTCGGCACGGCATGGGACTGCGGCACACCTGCATCGGGCCCTGGCGCCGCCTTCGAAGGGGACACCTGCGCCGCAACCGTGCTCGCCGGGAATTATCCTGCCAACTTTGATGGACGTCTCGTCAGTCCACTGTTCCAGGTCCCCAGCTCGCATCTGACTCCGCGGCTCCGTTTCTGGCAGTGGTATGACTTCGGCTCCGGCGATCGAGGGACGGTGGAAGTCCGACGCATTGGCGGACCGTGGCTACCACTCGCCACCTGGACCGGTGCCGGGGGCAACTCGTGGGGCAAACCCTCCGTGAATCTTTCCGCCTTCGCTGGCGAATGGGTCCAAGTGGCCTTCCGCCAAGTCACTGACGCCTTCGATCAGCGGTCCGGTTGGTACATCGACTTGGCGGAAATTGTCACCGGAGCGGATGTCCTGAACAACCCGGAAACGTTCGAAGCGGACACGGGAGATTGGAGGGCGGACGCCGGTGGCATCTGGCAGATCGGCCGGCCTTTCTCCGGCCCCGGAGGCGCCCGCAGTGGGAACAATCTGGCCGCCACCAACCTGTCCGGCAACTATCCCGCAAACTCCGTCGCTCGCCTCGAAAGCCCAGCCTTTGTCGTCGGAGATCCCGGCCCGAACCGGCTGGTCACTCTGCGCTTCTGGCACTGGCACCAGTACGGTGCGGGCGACGGAGGATCGCTGGAGATCTCCGTCCAAGACCGCGAGATCTGGTCGGACTGGGTGCCTTTGCTGAGCGTCACCGCCTCAAGCGGCGGCTGGAAGCAGGCCATTCTCGATCTCGGAGCCTATCGAGGCAAAACCGTGCGCCTCGGTTTCCTCCACACCGCCGATGGCGATGGCTCCACTGGGCCTGGGTGGTACGTGGATGACATCGAGATCACTTCCATAGTTCGCGGCGAGCTTTCCGCTGGTGTTCCCGTCCGCAACGACATCTCCAGCCCTGGCGAGCCGCAGTATTATGTCCTGAATCTGGACTCCGCCGGCCCGCTCCTGCTCTCGTTGGCAAACGGAGTTGCGGGCAACCGCATCGAACTTTTCGCCTCTCGCGGCACTCTGCCGTCGCGTGGCTCGCACGAGCACGGAGATTCCTCCGGTCCGGGATCGGATCGCAGTATTCTGATCCCCTGGGCCTCGGCCGGCACGTGGTACGTTCTCGTTTACGCCGATGCGGTTCTTGTGCCAGGCACCTTCACCTTGGAAGCCGCTCCCCAGGGCGTCGCCCTCACCAGCGTGTCGCCAGGGAGCCATGCATCGAACGCTCCGATCACCCTGGCCCTCAGCGGTGCGGGCTTCCAGCCCGGCACCACGGTCCAACTCGTGGGCGATGGCCGGACCATTGGCGCCTCCAGCCTTTCGGTGGATTCAATCACCCGCCTCACCGCAACCTTTTCGGCCAACGCTGTCCCACCGGGCAGCTACGCCGTGAGGGTCAGCCGCCCCGGAGGTTTCTCCGCCACCCTGCCCGCCGCCTTTGAGTCGCTGGACGCAGGGGAGCCGAAACTGGAAACCAAACTGGTCATGCCCGGCGCGATTCAGCCCGGAGCCCCCGCAACGATTTACGTCGAGTATTCCAATACGGGCAACGCGTCGATGCCCGCGCCGTTGCTCCAGGTCCGGGCACCTGAGGGTTCCCCCAACCGCCCAATCCTTACATTGGATCCCAATCTCACCGTCCAGAACTTCTGGGCGGGAACCGAGTCCCTGCCACCAGGTGGCTCCACGGAAATCTTTATTCTCGCCAGCGGCAACCAGCCCGGCTTGCTTCAACCCGGCGAGAGCTTTCAAGTCCCAGTCTATTTCACCGGTCTGCTTCAGCCTTGGAGCGCCACATCCCTCGCCCTGGAAATCCGCTACTGGACCTCCGACAATCCAGACTCAATCGATTGGGCGCCTCTAAAGTCTCAGCTCCGCCCGCCGACTCTGAATGCAGCTGTCTGGGATGTCATCTTCAACAATCTCACAGGCGAACTCAAGACCACTGCCGATTACGTGGCCATGCTCAATGACAATGCCGCGTTCCTTGGACGTCTCGGTCAGAGGGTCATCGACGTGGCTGAGCTCTGGAACTTCGAACTTCAGCAAGCCTACGGTTATTCCCCACTGCCCGTCCTCGACTCAGTGACCGACGCCGCCGTCGCTAGCCCCGGGGTCTCCCTGTCAATCGACCGGCGCTTTTCCTCAAACCTACGCTCCCGCTGGGAGAGCGGCCCGTTTGGTCGCGGCTGGTTCACGAGCTGGCAAACCCACCTTGTGAGCGAAAACGGTGACGCGGTTGTGCGCATCATCGGTGAGGGAGGGTCCGCCCGCGTCTTTGTCCGGGATACCCGCAATGGCCGCTACTTCTCAGGCGCGGGGGACAGCGCCAAGCTCACCGCGATCAGCGGGAACGCCTTCGAACTCCGCTCTCCCGACGGCAGCGTTACCCGCTTCAATTCCCAAGGCCGCATTGGCGTGGTCGATGACGCCAATGGAAACCGCGTCAGCGCCACTTACAGCTCCAACCGGCTCGCGACCCTGACTCACAGCTCCGGAGCGACCATCACCCTAGATTATGACGGCTCCGGGAGAATCACCCAGGCGACGGAATCCACCGGCCGCAGCGTGACCTATGGCTATCAAGGCGACTACCTCGTTTCCGCCACGACAGGAGACGGCAAAGTCACCAGCTATACGTATCTGACACAAGGAATTCCGGCACGGCTCCACGCCTTGAGCTCCATCACCCGGGCTGGAGTCACCCGCAGCTTCTCCTGGGATGAGCGAGGCCGCCTCGCTTCCTCGGCCGTGGCCGGAGATCAACAGGTCATCACCTTCGGTTACGACAGCGCCGGCGGCGTGTCGATCGCCGATGCCTTTGGAGCTACCGCGTTCTCCTTCGATCACCGCGGGCTGTTGGCCAAGATGGTCGATCCGCTCGGAAACATCACCACCTCCGAGTATGACAAGGATCTGCGGCTCAAACGCCTGCTGCTGCCATCCGGCGACAGCCGCAGCTTCACCTGGTGCAGTTGCGGCAGCCCGGCAACGATCACCGATGAACTCGGCCACACCACGCGTTTCAGCTACGAGCACCCGCTGAAGAAGATGACCGCCTTCATCGACGCCAAGGGGAACCGCACCGAATATTCTTACGACACCAAGGGCAATCTGCTCGCCACCACCTACGCCGATCAATCTGTCGAATCGCTAGCCGGATACGACGCCGCCGGTCTGCCCGCATCACGGACGAACCGCCGAGGCCAAACCTCGACCTTCACCTACACACCTCAAGGGCAAATCGCCCGCCGCACACTCTACGAAGGCGACATCGCGGACTTCGATTACGACGCCCGTGGCAACCTGATCCGCGTGACAGAACAACCGGCGTCCGGACCACAAAAGATCACCACCTACGATTACACGACACCCACCGACGGAGACCGTCTCCGCAAGGTCAGCTACCCCAATGGTGGGTGGGTCGAATACTTCTACGACACCCACGGCCGCCGTAGCCGCATGGTGGACAGTGCCGGAGGCGATACCCGCTACGAATACAATCCCACAGGACAACTGTGGAAACTGCGCGATTCGACCGAGGTGGCAATCGTCGAATACCTCTATGATGAAGCCGGTCGCCTGTCGAGGATCAACAAAGGCAACGGAACTTACACAACCTACCAATACGACACGGCGGGTCAGATTCTCATGCTCGTCAACCACGCACCAGACGGCACTCCAACCTCCAGTTTCGCCTATACTTACGATGTCCGCGGACGACGCACGCGGATGGAAACTCAAATTGGAGTGTGGAGCTACACATACGATGCCACAAATCAACTGGTGCAAGCGATTTTCGCGTCACAGTCGACCGAGCTGCCGAACCAGCACCACCAATACTATTACGACTCTCTTGGATGTCGCACTCAAAGCGTAGTAAACGGCAAAGCAACGCCATTCACCACAAACAACTTGAACCAATATATAAACGTCGGCAGTGAGGAGATCCAACACGATACGGACGGAAACATCAAGACTCTAGACCACCAATTCTATGCCTACGACTCCCTAAACCGACTAACCCAAGTAAGCGGACCCGCAGGAGTGACAGAATACGAGTACGACCCTCAAGGGAACCGTATTGCCAGCATAATTAACGGAGAGCGGAAAAATTTCTTATTGGATCCGACCGGAATAATCAGTGTTCTGAGTGAAGAAATTACACCCTCGCAGCAAACACTTCAATTCACTTACGGCCATGGACTTGTTTCAAGCAAGCTCGGAAACGAAGTCAACTGGTTCGACTTCGACTCGATTGGCTCGACCATCGCGATTAGCAATACCCAAGGCGTTGGCCAGCACGTTGCATCTTACGGCCCATTTGGAGAAGAATTGATTTCCGGGACGCTCCCACCAGGCCGTGCGCATTATGTTGGCCAGCTGGGCGTGACGTCCGAGCAGAATGGCGTGCATTTTATGCGGGCAAGATTCTATTCTAGCACCTTAGGCACTTTCATTCAGGCTGATCCACTGGGCCTAACTGGCGGTGACCCTAATTTTTATCGTTACGTTTATAATCGCCCAACAGATCTGATTGACCCAAGAGGCCTACAGGGCATTGCAGCCTCGACCAGCGTAGGCTATTTTTTTCCCACTAGCATTCCATTCGTGAATGTCGGTGGTGGTGGTGGATGGTCTGCGGGCACCGGTGGAGCGTGTGCAAGCGGCTTCGGTGGAATAAGCTTTGGGGCTCCTGGCCTAGCGGTGTCTAAATCTATCGGAGGAATGCCGTCGACTGGATGGGATGGCATTACCGCTTCAATTGGCTATGGTGTTGGCGAAGCATCCATTACCTGGCACCCAGATGACGGCTTTTCCGTTTCGGGAGGTGTCGGAAATGGAGATGCAGGGAAGTGGGGTGGTT
Source organism: Akkermansia muciniphila (assembly GCA_945883495.1). Taxonomy (GTDB): domain Bacteria; phylum Verrucomicrobiota; class Verrucomicrobiia; order Verrucomicrobiales; family DEV007; genus V1-115. The sequence continues at coordinate 33,757 of CAMCXS010000003.1, read as the reverse complement.
CAATCACCACGGGTGCGACTGCTTGTACTCCGCCTCCACCGCCCCCTAAGCCGCCCACCCCGCCTCCACCGCCACAACCCCAACCCACGCCTCCGCCCCCCACACCGATCATCGTGGCCCGCGACCCGAATGAGAAGCTCGGGCCTGGCGGATATGGTCCGGCGAATTGGGTGCGCTCCGGAGACCTTTTCCCGTATCGCATCAATTTCGAAAACCTCGGACCCGGCTCAAAGGACGAGAATGGCAATCCGTATCCGACGTTCGCCACGGCCCCAGCACAGCGGGTGACGGTCACGGATGCACTGCCGGCGAATTTCGACTGGAGCACCTTCCGCATCACCGAACTCGGCTTTGGTGACACGGTCGTTCAGGTCCCCGGAGATTCGACCCACTATTCGGGCTCCGTGTTTGTCACGATCGATGGCCATTCCTTCGATGTCGAAATGGAGGCCGGGATCGACTTCAACACGGGTCTGGTCACCGTCGTGTTCCAATCGATTGACCGGGAGACCGGGCTGCCACCCGGTGCGGGGATCGGCTTCCTGCCTCCTGAAGACGAGAGCGGCCGCGGAATGGGTCACGTTTCCTTCCTCATCCGTCCGAAGGCTGGCCTGGCGAATGGCACGCCTTTCCGCAACGTCGCGGAGATCCGCTTTGACACCAACGAGGTCATCGCCACCAACCAAGTCGATCCGCAGGACGCCTCCAAGGGCACGAATCCAGCCAAGGAGGCTCTGGTCACCTTGGACAGCACAGCACCGCTAGGGGGAATCACGGCACTGCCATCCGTGAGCGGCTTGGGTGAGATCCAGGTTTCCTGGACTGGTGACGATCAGGGCGGTTCCGGCGTGGAGAGCTACGATGTGTTTGTCTCGGTCGCCGGCGGGGCCTTCGTCCCTTGGCTTGAAGGAACGCCGGAAACGCATGGGACCTACACGGCCACCACGGCTGGGCTCCACGCATTCTACGTCCGAGCCAGGGATTTCGTCGGCCAAACGTCTTCGGAGGCCCCCTTCGCTCAAGCGAGCACCAATGTTGTCCCCGGTCTGTCTCTAGCCAATCTCTCGGACGGCGCGGACGTAAACGGTCGGCTGGGTGTCGATTTGGCGCTGGCATCGTTACCAACCGGAGTGGACATCGCTCGTGTCGCCTACTTTGGCAACGGCGTCCTGCTGGGTGAAGGCGTGGGAACCAACTTTAATCTGCGCTGGTTTCCAGCATCTTCCGGACACCACCGGTTACGGGCGGTCGCCTACGGTCCAGATGATAAGGAGTCCGCCGCCGGTGAGGTGGAAGTCGATGTTTCTCATGTCGGAACTTACGCTGGGGCACTGAAGGGAAGTTATCTCGGCCTGATCCGGGAAGCGGCGCCGGATTGGCTGACCTCCGGCTCCATGTCAATGACCAGCACCGCCACCGGGGCCTTTACGTTCAAGATTCTGATGGGAGGCAGAACGTTGTCCGGCAGAGGCGGCTTCAATCCGCAAGGGATCGCGGAGGTCTCGATCCCCCGTAGAGGCAACACCCCACTCCGGCTTCAGCTGGTGCATTCCTCCGTGCCTGATGTGGACCGAATTGTCGGCCGCCTGACAGATGGTAGTTACAACGGTCCTGCCATCTCTGGACAGACCTTCGCGACGGATTTCGTAGTCGATCGGCAGGTGTGGCACGCGAAGCGCAACCCCGCCACCGCCCATGCCGGGGCCTACACCGCCATCTTGCTTCATGGACCTGATGGCCCTCCAACGGCGGACCTTCCCTACGGACCAGGTCACGGTGCGATCTCCATCACCACCGGTGGCGGCGTGAAATTCACTGGCCAATTGGCAGAGGGCGCAAGGGTATCCGCCGCGACCTATCTGTCCAAAGATGCCGAGTGGCCGCTCTATCTGCCGCTCTACAGAAACAACGGCTTTGTCATCGGCAAGCCCGCTTTGAGAAACGTCGTGAATGTCAGCGATGGCGATGGCACCCTCCACTGGTGGAAGCGGGCGAACCCGACTTCGCTGGCCTATCCGGGTGAGATCAAGACCGAAACACGGATCCTGCTGGCGAAATACCAGATACCGCAGGCAAACACCAGACCGCTGGTACTTTCGAATCTGGGAGGGAACGTGCTGGCCGCTCTGAATGATTTCAGCCTGCCATCCGCAATGGAGCGCATTGGGACAATGAATGCTGGCGGATCAACGGTCTTTCCTCCTCAAGGCGGAGAGCGCCTTGTACTCAGCTTCAGCCCCAGAACCGGCTCGTTCAGCGGGTCTTTTGTCCATCCACGAACTGGCGGTCGCACACGGGCAAACGGCGTCGTCTTCCAAAAGCAGAATTTCGCGTTGGGCAGATACTTGGCGGGACCCGCAGGGGGGCGCATCATGATTGAGCCTCACCCCGATAGGATGCCAGACGGAAATGATCAACTGCCCATTGGCCTGACGCCGCTTCCCGTCCTCCGCATTTCCTCCCCGAGGGCTGAATCAATCGTAACTCCAGTGAATGGCGTGCTCGAAATCTCGGGCTCCGCCAAAGACGCCCAAGGAATTGCTTCAGTGTGGTATCAGGTGCTCCACGATGGCGTGATGGAGGCTCCGGCTCTCGCCGAGGGGACTACCCTTTGGAAGTTTCCAGTCACCATTCCCGAGGACGGAGGCGGACGCTACTCAGTGATCGCGAAGGCGATCGATGGAGCCGGTAATGAGTCAGTTCTCACGACTCGCAGCTTTCTGGTCTCAAGCAAGAAGCCACTGCACGTTACGACAACCGGTCCAGGAGTGGTGTCTCATGGATTCTTGGGAAGCACAGATCGCCAGATCGGTCAACTCGTCACGATCACATCGACACCTGCCAGAGGAAAACGCTTTTCCGGTTGGAAAGGAAGTATCGAATCCCCCGCGCGAACCATTTCATTTTTGATGGAGGAGGGCATCACGCTCGAGGCTGTCTTCGAAGATTGAAGTTCATAGCCTCTCTGTGACCCGGGGGACGACGTCCGGTGCGCGGCCACCAAAGCGTTGCTCTGCCTGGAACCGGATCCGCGCAAGTTTCACCTGGCTCAAAAGCTCATCTACGAAAACGCCCGGGGCCTGACCACGGACAAGCTTTGGGAACTCCTCTCACCGATCGCCAGCCGGGAAAGCCTGGCCGCCGGTCTTTCCGATCCCCGGACCCAGGAGAAGCTGGAAAGCGATATCGCCTCCGCCCAAGCCCACCACCTCCAAGGCGCCCCGTTGGTGTTGCTCAACGGCAAAGAAGTCCGTCCCTTCGGCCCGCTCCTCTGCGTCTCGACGCTCGCTGGCGGCGCCACAAACTCGGCGGCGCTCACTGGCTTGCCCGCACCACAATTCCGGGCGCAACCGCTGCCGGTCCCGGCATCAGCTCCCCCATCCAGGGAAGCCCCACCGTCCAATGATGCCGCCGCATCCACCCGAAAACGACTCACCGTGCCGAGGCCGGCTCGTCCCGTGGAGTGAGGGGTGGGCTTGCCAAATCGCCCCTCCAACTTGCCAAATCGCCCCTCCAACTTGCCAAATCGCCCCTCCAACTCGGCAAATCGCCTCTCCAACTTGGCAAGTCGCCCCTCCAGCTTGGCAAACTGCCCCTCCAACTTGGCAAACTGCCCCTCCAACTTGGCAAACTGCCCCTCCGACTTGGCAAACTGCCTCTCCAACTTGGCAAACTGCCTCTCCAACTTGGCAAACCGCCTCCTCAACTTGGCAAACCGCCTCCTCAACTTGGCAAACCGCCTCCTCAACTTGGCAAACCGCCTCCTCAACTTGGCAATCCGCCTCCTCAACTTGGCAATCCGCCTCCTCAACTTGGCAAACCGCCCCTTCAACTTGGCAAACCGCCTCTCCAACTTGGCAAACCGCCTCTTCAACTTGACAAACCGCCTCCTCCTCTTTGCATACCGGCCGTCGCTCTCCCGATCAAGCACCCGCCTCCACCGCAAAGATCGACTCGGCAACGTCCACGCAGTGCTCCGCCAGCCTCAGACGCTCCTGCTCCGACTCCTGAGGCCCGACCAGGTGCCGGATGATCTCACGGAGCGCAGCTACCGCCTCCATAAAGTTGAGCTCCGGGCGGAAAACAGCTCTTCCACTGGATCACTCGTAATGAGGCATCGGGTAACACCAGCTCACGATGACGGAGTAGCGCGGCACCTGCGAGACACTGGCGCGGTCGATGATCCGCTAGATCTCCAAAAGCACCGGCCGCGTCCGGTTGACCCCGCGGAGCAGCACCTTTTCGTCATTGCTCAGCCCGCCAAGCCGGTCCTCCGGCCATCGTCGTCTCGCCGGATGTGATGCCGCCAAACGAATCGCGCGTGATTGATCATATGCTCATCTCGCGAGCCCTCGGCTTCTCGAAGCTCCTTCGCCATCCGCGCACGCTCCTCGGCACTCGCCATTCGGCCGATGACATGACCTTTCCGGCGACGGGGCAATCTCGTTGGTTCTTCTTCGCTTGGCTCACTTGTCAGGACTGGACGCCAGCTTCGCCAACTCCGCCGGCATCGGCAGCGTGAACACGAGTTCCTCTCCCGTCGTGGGATGCACGAACGACAATCCGCTCGCATGCAACCCGAGACGCCGGGCCGGGTCCGTCTTGGCTCCGTAGCGCTCATCCCCCACCAACGGATAACCGAGATCCGCCAGTTGCACCCGGATCTGGTGGCGGCGCCCCGTTTCCAACTGCAGCTCGACCCAGGTCCGGCTCGCTCCACGGCGCACCACCCGAAAGTGCGTGATCGCTTCCCGCCCCTCGACTCCCTTCGGGACGGTGCGCACCCGCATCGGATTGGACTCGTCCAAATAGCTGCGCAGCGTCCCGGCATCCCGCTTCATGACGCCTTCGACGATCGATTGATACGTCTTTTCGAAATCCGCCCAGCTCTCTTGCAGCTCACGCTTCGCATCCTCGGTCTTGGCGAACACCATGAGCCCAGACGTCTCCCGGTCCAAGCGATGCACGATCCAAATCCGGTTCCGGCCATCCGCGAAGCGAACGTGCTTGGTCAGCTCCTCGTAAACCGTCTTCCCTTTGCCCGAATCCCGGGCCACGCTGAGCCAGCCCGCTCCTTTGTCGATCACGATCACGTCAGCGTCCTCGTGAACGATGCGGATCCCGGCCGGCAGCGGCGGAGCCACCTTGCGTGAGTCCCCTTCCACCTGGATCGCGACGGTATCGCCCGGCCGCAACGGGTGATCATGCCGGGTCACCGGGAGCCCGTTGACCCGCACGCTCCCGTACTTGAGGCATTGCTTGATTCGGGTCCGCTTCTGATCGGGCCAATGCTCGAACAGAAACGGCAACAACCCGCAGGGCTCCGTGACGGTATGCCGTTGGCTCATCGTTTACCTCTTGCCACGAAATCCCGCGCTTGCCAGCTCCGGTTTTTGCCGTTGAAATGCAGCCATGCGCCCCTTCTGGCTTTTCCTCTCCCTGCTCACCATCCCCGCCGCCGCCGCGGAATGGAAGATTGCCACCTTCGCCGGAAACGGCTCCAAAGGATTTAGCGGGGATGGCGGACCCGCGACCGCCGCCCAAATCGACAACCCCTTTGGAGTGGTCCGCGGCCCTGGAGACGCCATCTATTTCTGCGAATACACCGGCCAGAAGATCCGCAAAGTCAACCCAGACGGCACGATCCAAACCGTGGCCGGCACCGGAGAAACGGGCTACTCCGGGGACGGCGGCCCCGCCCTGGAAGCCACGTTCAACCTGCCCCACGAATTGCGCTTCGACCGGGAAGGCAATGCCTACATCGCCGACATGAAAAACCACGCGATCCGCCGAATCGACGCCAGAACGGGAACGATCTCCACCCTGGCGGGCAACGGCACGGCGGGCTACTCCGGTGATGGCGGTCCGGCCTCCGCCGCCCAGTTGAACCAGCCGCACAGCATCCAGTTCGGCAAAGACGGAGACCTCTTCATCTGTGATATCGGCAACCACGTGATCCGTCGCGTCGATCTCCGCTCCGGCCAGATCTCCACCTTCGCCGGTACCGGCAAACCAGGCCCAACGCCCGACGGCGCCCCCATCGAAGGCACTCCGCTTAAAGGCCCCCGCTCTCTCGACGTCGACAAGGACGGCAATCTTTGGCTCGCCACACGTGAAGGCAACCAAGTCTTTAAGCTCGACATCAAGCGCAAAAAGATCGAGCACATCGCCGGCACCGGAAAAAGCGGTTTCACCGGGAACGGCGGTCCGGCCAAGGACGCCACCCTTTCCGGCCCCAAAGGCATCGCGATCGACTCGGTGGGGAACGTCTGGCTGGCGGATTGCGAAAGCCACAGCATCCGCATGGTCGACGCCCGCACCGGCAAACTTGAACTCATCGCCGGGAACGGAGTCAAGGGCAACGGACCGGACGGCGATCCAATCCAGTGCCAAATGGCCCGTCCCCACGGCGTCTTCGTGGATGCCGACGGCGCCGTTTACATTGGGGACAGCGAGTCGCACCGCGTCCGCGTTTTGAAACGCTGACGGATCGATCTCGTGAGGAGAGGCTTCGGCCCGGCCGGTCCCTTTGAACATTCGCGGCCCTGGGCCAGACTCACCTCACATGAAATCGCTTTTCGGCATCGCGGCCCTTTGCGCCCTGACTCTTCCCAACTCTCTCATGGCGGCTGACTCGCTTCATGAATTCACCGTCAAAGACATCGACGGCAAGGACCTCAAGCTCTCGGCATTCAAGGGCAAGACCGTCCTCTTGGTAAACGTCGCATCTCAATGCGGATACACCGGCCAATACGTCGGCCTGCAACGCCTCCACGAACAGTTTAAGGACCAAGGCCTTGTCGTCGTCGGCATCCCGGCAAACAACTTTGGCGGCCAAGAGCCCGGCACCGAGGCAGAGATCAAAGCGTTCTGCACCGGCGACTACGGCGTCACCTTCCCGATGCTTTCCAAGTTGTCTGCGGCAGGCGCGGATCAAGCGCCTCTGTTCGTTTTCCTCACCAGCTCGAATCCCGAGTTGTCGGGGCCGATCAACTGGAACTTCGAGAAATTCCTCGTAGACAAGAACGGCAAGGTCATCGGCCGCTTTCAGAGCGGGGTGGAACCTGACGGCGATGAACTAGCAGCTGCGATCAAGGACGGCCTCAGTAGATAAATGCCGTCAATAATTGGGCGGTTTTGCGCGGTTTGCGGCAGAGGGCATGCGGTCTGGGGGAAATCCGAACCAGGCCGTGTGCCAGCCGTCGGCTTCCATCGTCCCGCCTGTTCCTGGCGTCACCTTGCCCATGGCTTTGATCGCGGAGGCTTTGATTTGTTCCACATGCCCATCCAAAAAGGCGAAGTGAACGAATTTGTCTTCGTATCTCTTCATCCCTTCCTTTAGCTGATCAAGGTTTGTCTGGGAAATGCTGTTGTGATCGCCCATATCCCCCTCCGTCAGCAGCATGACGGACGTCCAGTCCTCATACATCGCCACCTTGCGGGGAGCGAACTCCGGATTTGTCGCGGTTGCTTCCGCCACCAAGCTCCGGTTGAGCAGAAACGAGTGATTGTAGAAGTTATCTTCCTTGGGAAAAGCGTCGACGCTGGCTTTCACGACGAAGACCGTATCGCGCAGGTGATTCCCCTTCGCAGGATCATACTTCAACTCGTTCCCCTCGTCATCTTTGCTCGTAACTCCCGATTCTGGATACACATAGGGAAAAATCGTGGTGTCCAGCCAACTTCCTGGCTTCTCCCCCCCCGGAAACCAGGCCGGCGGAATGTAGCCATCGTTCTCGGACGAATAGGTATGGAATGAAGAAACGATTGACTTCAACTGCGATTGCACCTTCGACCATTCCGCACGCTTGATGGCCCCCAAGAACGCTGGCAGTCCGATGGAAATCAAAAGTGCAAGGATCACGACCACAATCATGATCTCGATCAGATTGAAGGCGGCGTTCAGAGGGCGAAGCGATGACAAGCGTTTCATGGGCAAGCTTACGTCACCCTAGGGAAACGCTCCCCGGGGGTCAAGCACGATCCAAAAGGTCTAGCAATTGAAGCGGCCGCGCCACCACAGCCCTCGCGCCATGCGCCTCCAGTTCCTCCCGGTCCCGGAATCCCCAAAGCACCCCAACAGGCCAGACTCCGGCGGCGACCGCCGTCTGCATGTCCGTATCGGTGTCCCCGAGATACACCGCGCGATCGGGCCCAACCCCAGCAGTCGCCAGAATTTCATGGACGCCGCCCGGATCTGGCTTGCGAGGATGCCCTTCGCGGTGCCCAAGCACCTGCACCCAGCGCCGATCTCCGAAGAAGCGATGGACGCAGCGAACGGTCGCTTCATGCGGTTTGTTGGACAATACCGCCACACGGATCCCCCTGGCCTCCAAGGCATCAAGCAGATCGAGAATCCCCTCGTAGGCTCTGCTCTTTTCGTCCCATCGCTTCGCGTAGATCGCTAGATAGCTCCGCAAGCACGACTCAATGACCTCTGATCGCCGGGCTGACTCAGGAAGAATCCGCTCAACCAACGTCCTGGCCCCGTCCCCAACGAACTGCCGGTAGCACCGCACCTCGTGAGGGAGATAGCCCGCTTCCATCAGCATTTGGTTTGCCGAGTTGGCTAGATCCTCCAGTGAGTCCAGAAGGGTCCCGTCGAGATCGAAAATGGCAAGATTGACGTGGCTCATGCGTCGCGCGTGGCGGTGAGCTGCTCAATTCAGCCCCACTGCCTCCTCACGCAACAAAGAATCCATGGGACATGCCATCCGCGTAAAGCGGACAAACGCCTCGTTGTCGCCTTTCTGAAAACCGGTGAACAGTAATGTCACCTCAAACATCGGCAAACCGTCGGCACCTGCACACAGCATGCATCCAACCACTTGCCCTTCGCAAGTGAGGAACTCACTGCGCACCGGATCGCAAAGCGAAGGCGCCGGTCCTTCCTGATAGCGCACATGCAATCCAAGCTCAATGCTGTGACCGATTTCAAAGATCGCGGCCGAGGTGAACACCAGCCCACGGTCCGAAACTTCACAAATCGACAGCACTGGAGAACGAACCTCTGATGAAAAATCAGCGACGGATACCTTGCAGATGCGAGCCTTATCCATACCTGCGATCAGGGGGTTGAAGGATGGCTCATTCCAGCCTATCGAGATCCGCCACACTGTCAAAAAGGGACTTCACCATTGGAGAATCGGTTGCCACCCCTCTACGCGTCTGGCACAAGTTCGCGAGCCGTCCCCTCTCTCTTCACCCATGCACATCTCCGACATCCTCCGCCAGCACCGCCCCTCTCTTTCCTTCGAGTTCTTCCCGCCAAAGACCACCGAGGCGTCGGCGGCCCTCTACGACACCATCGCCGAACTTGCCCCCTACAAGCCCTCCTTCGTCAGCGTCACCTACGGCGCCGGAGGCACCACTCGCGATCTCACCCACGATCTCGTCGTCCGCATCAAGAACACCACCAATCTCCGTCCCATCCCCCACCTCACCTGCGTCTGCCATCAAGAGGAGGACATCCAAGCCATCCTCGAACGCTATGCGACCGCTGGCGTCGGCAACATCCTCGCCCTGGGCGGCGATCCTCCACGCAATCTCGCGGGCTACAATCGAGCGAACGACGCGTTCCAGCATGCTGCCGATCTCGTCGCCTTCATCCGCCGTTTCAACGATCGCGGCTTTCACCCAGATCGTCGCGGGTTCGGCATCGGCGTCGCCGGTTTCCCCGAAGGCCATCCGAATACCCCAAACCGCTTGCTCGAGATGGATTACCTCAAAGCCAAAGTCGATGCCGGGGCGGACTATATCTGCACCCAGCTTTTCTTTGACAACCACGACTTCCTCGATTTCCGCGAGCGCTGCGAACTCGCCGGCATCCGCGTCCCCATCATCGCTGGCCTCATGCCCATCAGCAGCGCCAAAGGAATGTCTCGCATGGCCGATCTTGCCGCCGGTGCCCGCTTCCCCGCCAAGCTCCTCAAAGCCATCGCCCGCGCCAATGGTGACGAGGACGCCGTTGAACGCATCGGCATCCACTATGCCACCGAGCAATGCCGTGACCTCCTCGATCACGATGTCGCCGGGATTCACTTCTACACCCTGAACAAATCCGGCGCCACCCGGCAGATCTATGCCAACCTCGGGATCCGTGACTCGGAAGCGCTCGCTCAGCGTTGAGCGCCTCACCTCGCTACCCCCAGCCCTCCTTCTTGCGGTGATCGGGACGGTCTACGCCGGGCTCGATATCGCGAGGCACGGGCCCTTTTGGGAATGGCTCCGGGAGAACGTATTCCTCCCTTCCCATGTGGCCGCCACCGTCAACGGGAGCTTTATCACCCAATCAGAAGTCGAGTTGGCCGACGATCTTCTCCTCGCTGCCGGTGCCTCTGCCGCCGAGACCACCGTAACCGATTCCTTGGTGCGGACCGAGGTCATTCGTCAAGCCGCCATCAGCGCCGGAGCCGCGCCACCGGCGGATTGGGTGGAGCGCGCAATTGATACGTTTGAATCAGGCTTCCCTCCGGGTAAACTTCCCGCCCTCCTCCAGGCGGAAGAGCTCAGCCCCGGAGCCTACCGGGAAATCCTCAAGGCCCACCTCAGCCAGGTTCACTGGCTCGATCAACTGGCCGAGGAGGCTCGCTCCTTAAGCGGGGAGTCCTGGCTCCTCACGCATCAAGCTGCGGTATTTGATCCGGAAGTGATCCGCGCCCGGCACATTTTCCTCAGCACCATCGAGAGTGACACCCCCGAACGCGGGGCCTTGATCCGGGAAATCCACCGGAAGCTCACTATGCCGGTCGCCACCTTCGCGAACTTGGCCGCGGAATTTTCCGAAGACGAACGAACCAAAAGATCCGGTGGCGATCTCGGCTACTTCAGCCGCCAGCGAATCCCCGCCGACTTTGCGGCACGGGTCTTCCGCTTGTCGCCCGGTCAACTCTCCGAGCCGTTCCGCACCCGCATCGGCTGGCACATCGTGGAGGTCACTGAACGCTTGGCCACTCGGCCCCCGCATTGGCCAGCTGTTCGCAACGAAGTGGAACTTCACCTCCGCAACGAAGCAAAACACCATCGCCTGGACACTTGGTGGGAAGGTTTTTCTCGATCAGAAGTCCGGAAATGAAGCCTGTACGACGCAAAACTGTCGTCGGCACTGGCGCCCCGCTCCTTTTCGTCTACGTTGCCACTCCATGTTTCGCGAAGTCCTCCAGGGGAAAATCCACCACGCGACGGTCACAGAGGCCGACGTCAGCTACGTCGGAAGCATCACCATCGACCGCGATTTGATCGATCTCGCTGGCTTTTGGATCGGACAAAAGGTTCTCGTCGTCAGCAACACCACCGGCGCCCGGCTTGAAACCTATGTAATCGAAGGCCCAAGGGGCTCAGGAATCATCGGTATGAACGGAGCCGCCGCCCATATCATCAAGAAGGGCGAGCAGATTATCATCATTGGCTTCACCCTGTCCCAGGCCCCCGTCGAACCACGCGTCATTCTCGTCGATCCAGCGAATCGCTTCGTCCGGGAACTGCACGAGGCCCGCGAGTGAGGCCGCTTCAGTGAACTTCCTCGCGCACTTTCACCTCTCCCCTCCCTGGCCCGATGCCTTGGCCGGTGCGTATCTCGGTGATTTCGTCCGCGGCCCTGTCGATCAGCATCTCGATCTTCCGCCGATGATCCGTAAGGGGATCACCCTGCATCGCGCCATCGATGCGTTCACGGATGCCCATCCCGTCTGGCGGCGCAGCTGTCAATACCTACAACCTGAGCGCAGGCGCCTCGGCGGCATCATCATTGATGTGCTCTACGATCATTACCTCTGTCGCCACTGGTCGCGATTTGCGGAAGTTCCGCTCGAGGATTTTGCCGAATCCTGCTACGGGAATCTCCTTTCCCGCACCAGTTGGATGGACGAATCCGCCCGACGGGGTGTTCGTCGCATGAAAGAACAGGGCTGGCTCAGCACCTACCGCGAACGGGATGGCATCGCCCTCGCCTTCCAAAGAATGGAAGAGCGCTCTCGAGCACTCTCTGGACTCGCCCGGGCGATGGACGATTTTCTCCTCCACTACGAGGCCCTGGATCGTGACTTTCTCGAATTCTATCCAGCCGCCGTGGAGTTCGCCGCCAAGAACTGGTAAAGGAACGCCCAGCACAGAGAAGGGGCTTTCTCTGTGCCGGGTTCCACGACGGTCAGCCAACTGACCAGGGGGAAATAGAGACTTACTTGGCGGACGCTTCCTTCTGAGCCTCAAGCCGTAACTGCTCCAAGCGCGACAATGGTTTGGCTGCCTCGGGCTTTTTCGGCGCATCGTTCTTGACGACGACGGCAGCGGGCTTTGGAGTTTCTTTCGGCTTGGGATCGATCCGGAGCACGCCCCCCATTCCGGCGCGTTGTACGACGGGTTTCCCATTCACCGTCAGGGTCATGTCACAGAAGAGATTTTTGTGCTGCCCCACCGGAGCGCTCTCTTCCGTCTGCACGGGGATTTTGATTTGCTCCAGGCCGGGCTTGATTTTTACTTCACCGATCTTTGTCTTCGGGGGAAGACCTACAATCGAAATGGCGGCCTCGCCCTGAAAGTCACGAATCGGTTCCACATCGACCAAGATCTCGCCAGATCCCCCCTGGACCACCGTCCCGAGGTTCATCGTCATCTTGAGAACGTGGTCTTCCACTGGCATATCCACCAGCGCGGAGGCGGTGTAGAGGAGTCCCTGCCCCGCGTCGGATTCGGCCAGCACACAAACCTTCCAGTTCCGTAGCTCGGCCGCGCCGGATGCCGTGAGGGCAAATGACGTTTCGTTCTGCCCTTCCGGAATAGTGGCCGTGGCATTGCAGCTAACGCCCGGTGGACGCCACATCCAGCGCAGCGTGATCGGCTTCGTGAAGCCCTCCTTCCGGGTGGCTACAACTTTCATCTCCGCCTGCCCATCCCGCACCAGCGGCTGCGACAGCGGCTTCAGGTCCACCGTAAACGGAGCCTCTTCGCAAACCGTGACCGGCAAGAGATCTGAATCGACCGTGAAATATGGCGTATTGTTCGGATTACTCCGCACAAACTGGATGCCCTGCACGTAACGACCTCGGAGTGCCGTCGCTGGATCGGCACTGACCGCATACAGCCCGGTCAACTTGGTCGACAACGGAGCATCTTTGGCAGCCTCAAACACAATCGGATACTGAGTAACCGCCGCCGGCAACACATCGGCGCTCATCGTGACCCCGGATGGCAGCCCCTCGATCTCAAACTTAGCATCGCCGCGGAAGCTTTGACGAGTCACATTCACCAACGTCGCGTAACGTCCGCCGCGCGGTACGTCCATCGTCTTGCGCGCCTGATCATTCTGCTGCTCAAACTCCGGTTTGGACACCAGCAGCGCTGGCGGCGTGATCTCACTCTCCACCCGGTACACAAAGTCCGCGCCACCTCGCTTCAGGTGGTCGAACACCCGGACGAAATAATCGCCATCCGCTGGAGCCGTAAAGTCATACTTCGAGTCAGCCAGGTTATCCGCATCATCGTTGCCACCGAGCACCGCCCCTTTATCGTTCAATACCTGCAAGATCGGGTCTACCGGAGAATGAATCCGCTTGGCATGGACACGAAGCCAAAAACGCTGCCCCTTCTTCGCAGTAAACCGGAAATGATCGGTATCTCCTTGTGTCTGGAGAATGCCGTTGAAGGCGAGTGGAAGCGTACCCGCACTCTTGTCCAACGATTTCAGATCGTTGTTCTTCGACTCGTCTTCCAAAACGTTCGGAAACGCACTCACCCTCACAATATTTGCCGAGGGCGGAGTGAATCCTTCTTGCGGCGCGAACAGGCCAAACCGCTCAGTGGCGGAGTCTGGCAACTTCGTCTTGAATCGATACTCACCCTTCGGATCCCCGAGCATGGTGAACTCCACCTCGGTCCCTGCTTGGCCACCGGCCGGATATGCCGCCGTTGGCCGTGGGAAGGTGCCGATGTGCGCCCGGAATCTAGCGTTCCCTTGATAAGCGGAATCACGGACTTCGACAATGTACTTCCCATCCTCCGGCACCAAGCACGAGACGAAGCAATCCTGCTTCAGCAACGCCGTGTCATCGGCGGACGCCAGCAGAAAGCGATTCATGTTCATGATGCCGACGTAGGGATCGATCCCCAACACGCCACGAACCGAGTTTGCCCTTACGCCCTCGACCTCAACGCTCAAGCGCTGCCCCTTCTTCGCTTGTACCGCAAAGTATTCGGACGTCTCCGGCCTGGTCTGGCCATCCACCGTGACGTTCAGCGAGATCTCTTGCGGGGTCTCGAACAAGCTGTTCTTGTCCGTATCCAACACATTCGGGAACTGGGAAACCCAGAAGGTCCGGGCATAAGAGAGTCCGCTCTTCGTCCGAATCCGAGCGATGTGAAGCCCGAGTCGAGCATCCGGTGCGATCACGACCTTACCATTGACCACGCGTCCAGCACTCTTTGCGTCATACGTAAGATCTTTCCCGGAAAGTCCAGCCTCGTAGAAGACAATCTCTTCGGCGTCCGACAACCGATTCCCGACGATTCTCACCTCGACTTCGGTCCCGCGCTGTCCACCGCGCGGCTCGAAATGAACGAAATCGGGGCTTCCGGCCTGGAGCAGGGAGCCATTCGCCAAACATGCCCACAGCGCTAGCGCGGTGAGCACGTTGACGTTAGATCCAGCTCCAGCCGCTGATGGAGAGCAGCTGTGCGTTTTCATGAGTCAGTCGATTAAGCAACCTTGGCGAGGATCTCATTAATCACCTTGCCATCCGCCACGATCTCCATCGGGCGCGGTCCAGGAGCGATCAGTTCCTTGTCCGCAGTGATCCCAAGTTGGTTGTAAATCGTAGTGGCGAAGTCCTGCACGCTCATCGGATCGGAATCGGGTTCCGCCGCGAGCGAGTCGGATGAACCGTAGACAAACCCACGCTTCACGCCGCCACCGGCGAGGACCGTGCTGAAGACCCGTGGCCAGTGGTCGCGACCGTCGGTGTTGTTGATCTTCGGCGTGCGCCCAAACTCGGAGGAAACCATCACCAAGGTGCTATCAAGCATGCCTCGCTCATCCAGGTCACGGATCAGAGTGGCAAGAGCCTTGTCGAGCTCAGCGCCTTGATTCTTGAATTGGCTTTGGATGTTGTTGTGATGGTCCCAGCCCCCATAGGTCAAAGTGACCAACCGAACCCCGGATTCCACCAATCGGCGCGCCATGATCATCCGCTGTCCAGCCTGGTTGCGGCCGTAACGGTCCCGAAGCTTTGCGTCCTCCTTGTCAATATTGAACGCCTCACGAGCCTTTTGCGAGCTGATCAACCCGTAGGCGCTGTGGTAGAAGCTGTCCATCGCGTCAATTGAGTCCGCCTTTTCCATGGACCGGAAGTGGCTATCGACCGCTTCCAACAAGTTCCGGCGGCGTGTGAAGCGCGCGTCATCCACACCATTTGGCAAAGAGAGATCCTTCACGGTGAAACCAGCCGCAGCCGGATCCGCGCCCAGGCTGAATGGGCCATAGGCAGAACTCAAATAGCCCGTGCCCGCGAATTCATTGGGCTGGGACGGCACACACACGTACGGTGGCAGATTGTTCTGTGAGCCCAATTCATGGGCCACCACCGATCCAAAACACGGATACTGGATCGCAGGGCTCGGCGTGTAGCCGGTGAACATGTTGTGGGTGCCCCGCTCGTGGGCGGCTTCCCGGTGGGTCATCGACCGGATCACGGTGATCTTGTCCGCGATCCCAGCCATTTCCTTCATGTTCTCGCTAAATTGGACGCCAGGCAACTTGGTGTCGATCGCCTTGAACGGCCCACGATACTCAGCTGGGGCGAATGGCTTGGGATCGAAAGACTCCTGATGAGCCATTCCACCGGGCAGGTAGATGTGAATGAGCGACTTTGCCACGCCCTCGCGGGTCGGGTAGAACTTCGCGGCCGCCTTGGCTTCCGTCTTGAGGAGCTCAGGCAGACTGAGTCCGAGGCCCCCGGCAAAGCCAACATACATAAATTGGCGCCGAGCCATGAAACTGCGGCATGAGGACTTTGAATTGTTCATCGGTTGTGAAATCGTGAGTGGGTGTCTGAGGCAGGGCGGATCAACCTCCACCCATTCCAAACACCCTGCGCACCCTCGGATTATTTCATGAAATCTGATAAAATGTTGTCCGATACTCCCTGAAAGCCGGAATTCTTTGCGCGATCAGGGCTTCAGCAGCTCTGTCGGCGCTGCATACAGACCAGCCCCGGCCACTGGCACCGGCGATGGTGTTGCCACGGCGGTCACCGCCACCACCGATGGCCCCACCATCACTGGCTCGGTCTTCGCCATTGAGGCGGGCTTCCGGCGCGGACGTGGATATGGCTCGGTCGCGATCGCCAACACCTCGGCCCCTAGCTCGGCAATCCGCTGGTAGCGTGCATCCCGATTGGTTTGCAACGCCCGGTAAACAATCAGATCAAACCGGGGATCGATCCCGATCCGGCACTGCGAAGGTGGCAACCAAGCGCCACGCGGCACCATCCCAGTCAGCATCTCGTATAGGACGACGCCCAGGCTGTAAACGTCCGCCCGGTTATCGACGTCAGCGCCGGATTCGAAAGCTTCAGGCGCCAAGTAACAAGGCGTACCCACCGAGAGGCTCGCCTCGGTCAATCCGGCGCGGCCGCGGCCCGGCCTCATCTTGACGAGCCCGAAGTCCGTGATTTTCACGTGTCCTTCGTAGGTAATCATGAGGTTCGCAGGCTTGACGTCCCGATGCACCATGCCCTTCTGGTGTGCGTATTCCAAGGCGTCGGCCAACTGCGGAATCCAACTCAGCACGTGCTCAACGGACAGCTGCCCGTCTTGAATGAGCCGATGCAGATCCTCTCCGTCCACATACTCCATGATGAAGTAGAGCATGTTGTCTTCCGTCTCGCCGAAATCGTGAATCGTCACGATCCCAGGATGGTCCAGCTTGGCCATGGCCTTCGCCTCCATTTGAAACCGCTCATGAAAGTCCCACCCATCCCGCTTTTCTAGGGGCGGCAGCACTTTCAGGGCGACCAAACGATTCAACCGGATTTGACGCGCTTTGTATACCGCGCCCATCCCGCCATGTCCGATCAGCTCAATCACCTCAATCTGAGGGCCGAGCTTTGCATCCAATTCCGTGGGGGTAAGCGGAACGAACGCGGGGGGAGGCAGCGTGTCGTTTTCGCTCATAACTTCAATTTCAGGTGTTCAGCACCTTCCGGGCCAACCCTTGTCGTTTTGTTTCCTTACGGGTTGCGCGGTCAGCGCCATGGTTCGGCGTCACTGTGCCCCAGACCTGGCAAAACACAACCTCGGGATTGGTGAAAGAGTCAGAGCCGCTCTTCGTCCCCTTACCTGCCTCTCCCCAAACAGGCCGCCCCAGAGATCCGCCCAGCACCGTCCACCGCTCTAACCGCCACCGCTTCTGGAACCCCTTTCACCACGGTCGCCAAGGTCTCTCGCGGGAGCACTTTCGCGGTAGTCCATCCCCCCGTTTTTCCTCGCGTCTGCACCACCCACCAGCGCACCGGCGTCCCTTCCTTATCCGGTCCCTGCCACTCCACCCGGACCGTGTCCCCAACCACCGACGCGCCCGCCACCGGCACCGCCACAGCCCCTCGTCCGCCCAGCCAGGGTGTCTCCGGAGAAATCGCGATCTCCGCATACGGCCCCGCCGTCAATTTCCCGCGAACACCATCCCGGTCTTCCAGCAGCGATTTCATGCTCCAGTGCGAATGCCCAGATCCTCCACCCGTCACCGAATACCGACGCGTCAAAGCAATCTGATTGATCGTCTCCAATGAGCGACGCGCCCGGTCACTCCCCTCCGCCCGAATCCGGCTCGACGCAATCCCCGGCCAGACATGCCGCCCGGCCCGGTTCTGCTCGCTCCACCACCGCACCAAGGTCTCGTAACTCTGTTCTTCTTGATCAATCCGCCAGTAAAGCTGCGGGGAGAGGTAGTCCACCCACCCTTCTTGAAGCCACAGCCGCGAATCCGCCGCCAGTTCCCGATAACTGTCGATCCCCGCCTTGATCGAGGGCGGCACTCCCGGCCTCCAAATACCAAACGGACTCACCCCGAATCTCAGCGTCGGCCGGACCCGGTGCACCACGCCGTTGAGCTCCTTCACAAATCCATCGACCTGCGCCCGCCGCCAATCCTCCACCGCCAGCTTCCCGCCCTTCGCCCGATAGGCCGCGTAGGTGCTGGAATCGTCGAACAACGCTTTGCCGTCCTTCGGATACGGATAGAAATAGTCGTCGATGTGGACTCCATCGATGTCGTAGCGCTTGGCCACGTCCGAAATCACCGCGATGGCCCGTTCCCGCACCGGCGGCAACGCCGGATTGAGCCAAACCTGACTCCCCGCGTTCATCAACCAGGACGTTTGCTTGCGAGTGACGTGGGAAGCCGCCGGTTTCACTTGAGAGGTCGAGCGCGCCCGGAACGGGTTGAACCACGCGTGCAGCTCGATTCCCCGCGCATGAGCTTCCCTCACCGCGAAAGCCAACGGATCATAGCCGTCCGACGGCGCCTGCCCTTGCTTCCCGGTCAACCAATAGGACCAGGGCTCCAGTTTGGACGAATACACGGCGTCCGCTTCCGGCCGGACCTGAAAAATGATCGCATTCAGCCGCGTCTGCGCCGCCACGTCCAAGATGCGAATCATCTCCTGCCGCTGCTTCTCCGGAGACAACCCCGGTTGCGACGGCCAATCCACGTTCCAAACCGTGGCCACCCAAGCCGCGCGAAACTCTCGCGCCGGTGTCGGCGGGTCCAATTTCACGGGGCGATACTGCGCAAGCGCGGAGCTAGCGAAGGCACAAAGCAGGATCAAGATGGGTCGCATACGAAAAAGGGCGAGGTTCAAACAGCGGGCAATCCGTCCGTGACACCCGCCAAGGACAACAGTTCCCGGGGCGCCAACGGCTGGCCAAATGGCGCGCGGAGAACGGAACCGAGATCCAATCGGCTGGACCGGATGCGCAGCGTGGCCGTCCCGTCCGGCAAGCGCTCATACAAATCCGGACACGCGGCGAGCACCGCTTCACCAAGTTCCCGAGGGAAAGGCGAGAGCCCCTTAAAATAGTGATGCCCGTTCCGTTCCACGTCCGCCACGCGCAAGACGGCCATGACCGCGCAATCTTGCAAAAGCGCGAGGGGGCCGATGTTCGCCAAGTCCTCGCCGGTCTGCACCGCCACCGCCCCTTCAGCCCGGCGCTGATGGAGCAAAAGCGCATTCGCCAAGCCTTTGAAAACGCCTTTGCAGTTCTTGTGACTCGATCCGGCGTAGCCCAGCTTAAGGGCCCTCGACACCGTTCCCACCTCCGAGTCCGATTCATCAATGATCAACGGCGGCCGCTCCGGCCAGTCACGCAATGCCCCCCCAACGTCGTCGCTCATCGCCCGATCCCGGTGCAGCGGCTGTTCCACCAACACAAGCCGGTCCGGGCCCAACAATTCCCGCAATCCCGGCTCCGCGCGCAACGCCTCCCACGAGGCGCGAAACGACGCCACGTCGCCGAATTGTTCGTTCCCATCCAACGTCGCCCGGTAATCCGGCGCCAGCCGCGGCAAAATCCGCGCGAGCACCCCGAGCCGTTCCAAATCCTGGTCCAGCTTCCCCGAAAGCTTGATCTTAAACCGCGTTAGCCCGTAGCGAGGGATCACTTCCTCCAGCGCCAACGGCAATCCATCGTCCAGCGGTTCCTCCTTCTCCAGATCGGCCGCCGTCAACGGATCCCCCAAGCCCACCGTGTGCCGAACCATCAATTGCGGCGTCGGCCCCCTGCCAAGAAATTCATCAGCCGCCGAATCCGCCACTTCCGGATGGATCGCACTCACCCGGAATCCAAGCACATCACGCCGCAACGCCTCTGCGAAGCTCATTCCTCGAATCCGGCAAAACGCGTCCAACGCCGCGCGCTCGATCAAACTCGTGCCCAGGTGCGCCAGCAACAACGGCAAACTCTCCGCTCGTGCCCAAGCGGTTTGCACGTCGTAAAGCTCCCGCCACCAAGTGAACAAGTCCGCCCGCGGCGCGATCGCCAGCCCATGATCCGCCGCCGCACGCAGCACCCGCACCAAATCCGGAAGATCCTCCGCGAAGGTCGTCGCCGGATTCTTCGTAAACCATTTCGGCGCCAAGCCTTCCGACGCCAGCCCTTCTCCCGACTCCTCTCCCACTCGCAACCGCACCCGCACAAACACGTGCGGAAGCTCGGTCATGCTCGCGATGCCGTAGCGAAACGGAAACCGCGTCCGCGTCTCCCGGTGACTGAAACTGACGTCTTCGAGAACAATCACGGCCGGCCCAAGTAAAGATCCCGTCCCGCCGCCAACGCCTGAATCTTCCGGTCCGCCACGGAACGTTGCAGCATCCAAAATCCGCAGTCCGGGTGGATGTAGCGCACCCGCCCCTCGCCCAGCTTCGCCTCCGCCACCTCGATTGACCGCGCAATCTCGTCGCGCGTCTCGATGTGATTGCGCTTGATGTCGATGACGCCCAGTCCGATCCCGATCGCCGGATCAATTTCCGCCAACGCATCGAGGTCAGACACTGGCCGGTGCGCCACCTCCAACACCAGGTGATCCGCTTTCACGGAGTTCAAGAAGCTGATCAGCGTCTTCCAAGTTCCCCGCTGCACCGTTTGCCCACCGTAGTTCCCGAAGCAAAAATGCACCGCGCCGGCGCCGGAGAACCCGGCCAGCACCCGGTTAATCGCTTCGGCCGCCAACGGCGCATCATCAGGGTTCCCCGGGATGTTCGCTTCGTCGATCTGCAAACAGTGACACGGCAACCCCCGCACTTGCAGCGCCAGCAAATCGGCGATCGCCAGCGTCAGCGCCTCAAAGTTTCCGTAGTGATCATCCAACAGCGTCCGCGCCAGCATGTAGGGACTTGTTACGGTGAACTTGAAAACGCCCCCAGCCACCCTCGCTGCCCGCGTGCAGTCCTCAAACAAGTTCAGCCCGCCCTCAGAAAGCTCGTCCACCACCGCCCCCGCCGGTTTGCCCCGCCAAAGCATCTCTTGCTTGTTCCGGAACGCCGCGGATCGCGAACGCCCGATCTGCCGGCTCACCCCGCCCAATCGCGAAACGAAGTAGTCGATCATCCCGTTCGTGTCCGGGTGATTGATGTCGAACCGGTAAAGCTCCCCATCCGTCGGGAGATCGATTCCAGCTTGCCGCTGAATGTCGAACACCACCCGGGTGGCATCGATCACCGCCTGCTCGCTGGGCAAAGCATGCAACCAGGTCGGAATCGGATACGACCCGACGGTCGTGGTGAGGATACGGGGACGAGAGGACATGGAGAGGTTTGCGTTAGGTCAGTTGCAGCTGAGCCAACATGCGGTAAAGCCCATCCTTCTCCTCGATCAACGCCTCATGTTTCCCCATTTGCACGATGCGGCCCTCGTTCAACACAAGGATCAGGTCCGCGTCCCGCACGGTGGAAAGGCGATGAGCAATGATTAAGGAGGTCCGGTCCCGCATGAGGTCATCGAGTGCCTCTTGGACGAGTCGTTCACTCTCCGAATCCAAAGAACTTGTCGCTTCGTCAAGAAGAAGCACGGCCGGGTTGGCCAAAATCGCTCGGGCGATGGCAATCCGTTGCCGTTGACCGCCAGAGAGTTTAATCCCCCGCTCGCCGACCACCGTTTCATAGGCCTCAGGAAAACCCTCAATAAATTGTGCCGCGTTCGCCCGCCGCGCGGCGTCCCGCACCTCCTGATCCGTCGCGTCCGGCCGGCCATACAGGATATTCTCCCGGATTGTCCCGCCAAACAGCAGCACCTCCTGCGGCACCAATGCCATCTGCCGGCGCAACCAGGACAACGGCACTTTGCGCGTATCCTTGCCATCGATCCGGATCTCCCCGGAAACTGGATCGAAAAACCGCAGCAGGAGCGAAATTACCGTAGATTTCCCCGCGCCGCTCGGGCCCACCAGCGCCACCCGTTGCCCGGAAGCGATCTGGAAATTCACCCCGTCGAGCACCCGGACATCCGGTCGCGACGGATAGGCGAAGAGCACGTCTTGAAACTCCACGTTGCCCGCCGCTGGAGCGGATGGCGCGGCCTCAGTGGAATCATCGCCCTCCGGCACCTCGTCGAGAATTTCCCGGAGCCGGTCCGTCGCACCCACCGCTTTTTGAATCTCCGTCACCAGTTCCGGCAACGCTCCGAATGCCCCCGCCACAAACGCCGAAACGAAGGCAAACTGCGTGAAATCCGGCCGGCTGATTTCCCCAGAGACCAAGAGCCGCGCCCCAAACCAGACCACCAAGGTGATCGCCCCCATCAACGCGAAGATAATGAACGCCACCAACACCGCCCGGCCATTCACCAGCTTGAACGCCACGTCGAGATACCGCTGAATCGCGCTCCGGTAGCGCTCCGTCTCGTAGGTCTCGTTGGAGAACGCCTTCACTCCGGCAATCCCGTGCAGGGTCTCATCCACGATCACGTTGCTCGCCGCCAATAGATCCTGCGCCTCCCGCGATGTCCCTCGAATGCGAAATCCAAACGCCGCGATGAACAGGAGCACAGCCGGCAAACAGGCCAACAGCACCAACGCCAGTTTCGCCGACAGGATGAACAAGTACACCAAGCCAACCGTGAGCAGAACGCACTGCCGCAAAAACTGCGGGGTCGTCGAGCACAGAGTGTCCCGGATCATCGACAAATCTGAAGCCAGTCGCGACGAAACTTCTCCCACCCGCCGCTCACTGAAGAAATTCATCGGTAACCGGATCAAGTGGTCATAGGCATCACGACGGATCTCCGCCACCGCCCGGTCCCCTGCCCGGCCCAGCAATTGCATGCGGACGAAGGTGATGCACGACTGCACCGAGAGAATCCCCAGCAGCGTCATGGCGATCTGATTGGCGCGCTCCAGCACTGCGTCATCGCTCATCGATTCCCCGATGAGCTGCCCCATCAACACCGGAAAGGCCATCGACATCGCGCTCGTCGCCAAGACCGCGATCATCGCCGGCACGAACATGATCTTGTAGCGGCTCAGGTAGCCGAAAATCCAAAGATTTCGCTGAAGCAACTCCTTCGAGAGCTTGGCCTTGGGGGCATTGTCAAAATTCGCGCTGCTGGATCGGGCCATTGGTAGGACAGGGGCGGAGCGCGGAGTCTCGCGCCAGGGCCGGGGATTGTCCAGTGCGGGACGAACCCCCATTCACGATGCACGAATTGCGCTTCTTTCCCCTGGCACCAACATCCGCGCGGTGTTGCGCAACCCTCGCGGAGTGGAATCCGCCGAAGCCTCCACTTTCCGTGCATGGCAATTCTGGTCCTCACGATCTTCCTCAGCGTCATCCTGGCCGCTGGCTTCACGGTCGCCTTCGTCCACACGCTGGTGAAGGCCCCGGCCCGCGGCATGGAGCAGCAAAGCTTGCTGCCTTTGGCGGACGACACCTGCAACACGCCGACGAAATGAACGAAACGAAGACCACCATCACCTACGACGACCGCACGGTCCGCTGGTTCACCATCGCCTCCATCTTCTGGGGCGTGATTGGGATGCTCGCCGGGGTTTTCATCGCATACCAGTTGAACTACTGGAAGCTCAACTTTGATCTTCCCTGGCTCACGTTTGGCCGCTTGCGCCCGCTGCACACCAATGCGGCGATCTTCGCGTTCGTGGGGAACATGATGTTCGCGGGGATCTATTATTCTACGCAGCGTCTCTGCAAATGCCGCACTGCGTCGGATCTCCTTTCCAAGGTTCACTTCTGGGGCTGGCAGTTGATCATCGTCGCCGCCGCCGTGACTCTCCCGCTCGGACTGACCCGGGGCAAGGAATACGCGGAACTGATCTGGCCCATCAACATCGCCGTGGCCGCGATTTGGGTGGTCTTCGCCATCAACTTCTTCTGGACCCTGGCCAAGCGGAACGAGCCTTCACTCTACGTGGCCATCTGGTTCTATATCGCTACGATCATCACGGTGGCGATGTTGTATATCGTCAACCACCTCTCGCTGCCCACCAGTTGGACGCATAGCTACACGCTCTTCGGTGGCGTCCAAGACGCGCTCGTGCAGTGGTGGTACGGCCACAACGCCGTCGCCTTCTTCCTCACCACGCCGATCCTCGGGATCATGTATTACTTCCTGCCCAAGGCGGCCGGACGACCGGTCTATTCTTACCGGCTCTCCGTGGTTCACTTCTGGTCTCTCGTCTTCATTTATATTTGGGCTGGCCCGCACCATCTTCTCAACACCGCTCTTCCACATTGGCTGCAAACATTGGGCATGGGCTTCAGCTTGATGCTTTGGGCGCCTTCCTGGGGTGGCATGCTCAACGGCCTGCTCACCTTGCGTGGCGCCTGGAACAAGCTCGTCACCGATCCCGTGATCAAGTTCTTCGCCGCCGGTGTGACGTTTTACGGCATGTCCACCTTTGAGGGACCGCTCCTTTCCATCCGCGCCGTCAATTATCTCTCCCACTATTCCGACTGGACCATCGGTCACGTGCACAGCGGCACGCTCGGCTGGAACGGATTTATGGCCGCCGGGATGTTCTACTGGCTCGTTCCCCGCCTCTGGAACACCAAGCTGGCTTCCGTCAAGCTTGCGAACCTCCACTTCTGGCTCGGTTTCGTGGGTATTCTTCTCTATGTCGGCGCCATGTGGGCCTCGGGCATTCGCCAAGGTCTGATGCTCAACGCGCTTGACGATACTGGCACCGCAGTTCGCTATCCAGAGTTCGTCGAAACCTTGACTGGCGTCCGCGCCCTTATGCTCTTCCGCGCTTTTGGCGGCACGCTGTATCTCATCGGATTCCTCATCCTCGTGGTGAACGTCTGGAAAACCATCGCCTCCGGTTCTCCCGCAACGGTCACCCAAGAAGTGGTCGTCCATCAACCCGCGAAGCGCTCCACCGTGGGAGAAATGGTCTTCGCCGAACCGAGCGTGGCCATGCTCGGCCTGGTCCTCTTCGTTTGCCTGTGGCTCATGGGCGGTCCCGTCACGGATTGGGTCTCCTTCGCGATGGTCGGAGTCATCTCCGTCATGTCGATCGTTCGTTTCCAGCAACACAAGGAACATTGGATCACCTGGTATGACCACCTCAGCGAGCATTGGGTTTCCTTCACCTTCCTCGCCCTGATCTCCGTGGCTATCGGCGGCGCGATCCAGATCATCCCTACGGTTACGGTCAATCGCGCGGAGAATATCGAGGATCGACTGCAGAAGCTCTACACCCCTCTGGAACTCGCCGGGCGTGATATCTACGTCAGCGAAGGCTGCTACAATTGCCACTCCCAAATGATCCGCATGATTCTGCCGGACGTTCTCCGCTATGGCGACTATTCACGCCTTGGAGAATCCATCTACGATCACCCCTTCCAATGGGGTTCCAAGCGCACGGGCCCCGATCTTGCTCGTGAAGGCAACAATCGACGCCCCAGCTCGTGGCACTATCAGCATATGCTCGATCCACGGGTCACGTCCCCAGGTTCCAATATGCCGGCCTATCCTTGGCTTTTCGATCAAAAGACGGATATCAAGGCGCTTCCCGCCAAGGTCCGCACCCTTGTCAATCTCGGCGTCCCGTTCCCCACGATGACGCGCGACGAAATCGAGCAGCATGCCCTGGAGCAAGGCGTCAAGATCGCCACGGAACTCAAGTCCACGGATCCGAACGTGCAGCCCGACACTAAGATCATCGCGCTGATTGCCTATCTGCAATCGCTCGGCAGCTACGAAACCCCGAAGACCACCGCTTCAGCAACCGCGCCCTGACGCATGTTCTCCCGAGTCCAATATGAACACTGGCACACGATCATTCCGATGGTCGCGTTCGCCCTCACCTTCACTGTTTTTGTCTACTTCTTCGTCCGCGCCCTGCGCATGCAACGCACGAAGGCCGACGCCATGTCCAACCTCCCGTTAGAGAACGACGACACGCCCAGAACTCGCCCGTAACGCCATGAGCAAAAAGCCAGAGGATCACAAACCGGAATTGCGGCCCCACGTCTTTGACGGGATCGAGGA
The DNA here is from genome assembly GCA_945883495.1 of Akkermansia muciniphila. Classification (GTDB taxonomy): domain Bacteria; phylum Verrucomicrobiota; class Verrucomicrobiia; order Verrucomicrobiales; family DEV007; genus V1-115. The sequence goes on along the minus strand of CAMCXS010000003.1, from coordinate 7,768 downwards.
GTATGATCAAAAGCTGCCGAACTGGTGGCTCTTCACCCTCTATATCGCCATCGTCTTCTTCGTGGTGCACTGGATCATCCATTTCCAGTTCCGCGTCGTCCCGAGCGATGCGCAACGATTGGATCCAGTAGTGGCTAAGATTCGCGACGACCGCATGAAGGCGATGACGGCGATGCTCAACGACACAACGTTGGGCAAACTTGCCACTGATCAAGCCGTGGTCGCGGAGGGTCAGAAGATCTACCAGCAAACCTGCCTGCCTTGTCATGGTCCCAATCGGGGCGGCAAAACGGAAGCTCCACTCTATATTGGAGCCTCTCTGGCCGACGCCGAATGGCGCTACGGCGCAAAGCCGACGGATATCTACAAGATGATTTTCGACGGATCCCCCTCGCCCGCTGATTTGGCGGCCAAAGGGGAAATCCCCATGCCCGCCCAAGGCCCCGTCCTCGGCCCCGAGAAAGTCGCCTCCGTCGCCGCGTTCATCCTGAGCCACCATCTCCAAGCCAAACCACAGTGAACCGCCCTGCCCCACTCAAAGAACCCACTCTTGATTCGGTCACCACGATCAACGAGGACGGCTCGCGTTATTTCCTCCACCCGGCGGACGCGCGAGGCAAGTTCACTCTGTTGCGGAGGCTCGTCGGCATTCTCCTTTTGGCGGTCTACGCGCTCCTGCCGTGGATCCCGATCAACGGCCATCCCGCCGTGTTTCTCGATTTGGGGCAGCAGCGTTTTCATTTCTTCGGTGTCACCTTTGCCGTTCAAGAGGTCTGGCTGCTCTTCTTTGTCATCACCGGCTTGGCGTTTTCCTTGTTCTATGTCACGGCGCTTTTTGGGCGCATTTGGTGCGGCTGGACTTGTCCCTACACTGTGTTCCTGGAGCACGTTTACCGCCGGATTGAACGATGGCTGGAGGGAGACGCCGCCGCTCGCCGCCGTCTCGATGCCGCGCCAATGTCTCCCGCGAAGTTCACGCGCCGGGCCATCAAACACGCCGCGTTCCTGGCTGTCTCCGCCGTCATCGCTCATATCTTCCTGAGCTATTTTGTCTCCGTGGAGCAGCTATACGGCATGATGCACGACAGCCCGTTGGATCACGTAAAATCCTTCGGCGTCGTCAGCTTTATCACGGCGGTCCTCTATTTTGGATTCGGTTGGTTCCGGGAGCAGTTCTGCATCATTCTGTGCCCGTATGGCCGCTTTCAAAGCGTCTTGACCGACGAAGACACCCTCGTGATTGGCTATGACGCCAAGCGCGGAGAGCCTCGCGGCAAAGCCAACGATCCCACCGCCGGTGCCTGCGTCGATTGCCATCGTTGTATCCAGGTTTGTCCCACCGGCATCGATATCCGCAACGGACTCCAAATCGAGTGCATCGGTTGCGCCGCGTGCATTGATGCCTGTGACGACATCATGGCCAAGCTCAAGCGTCCCAAGGGCTTGATCCGTTACAGCTCCAACCGCGGGCTGGAGGGCAAGTCCACCCGTTGGGTTCGCGGCCGGACGATTCTCTATTCTGGCCTGTTGGCCCTCGGAATGATCGCGCTCACGATCTCGTTGCTCTCGGTCAAGCCGGTTCGAGCCAATCTGGTGCGGATGCCGGGGCAACCGTTCTTCCTGACCGAGACCACCGTGCGCAATCACTTCCGCCTCCGCCTGGTCAGCAAGCGCAACGAGCCTACGAAGTTCCACCTGCGTCTCGCCGGAGGCCCGGAAGGCAGTCAGATCGCCGCTGCCGAAGCCATCCAAGAACTTCCGCCGTTGGGCGAGGACCTCTTCACCGTCCCCATTGAAGTGCCGATCGCCAACTACCGTGGCACCTTCGATTTTCGCGTCATCATCGAAGGCGAGGACGGCAAGGAACTGACCCGCACCGCCGGGGCGTTCGCTGGTCCGCACCCGCGCCTCATGCAACCTTCAGCCGCAACCACCGGCAAGCCATGATCGATCGCTTCTTCGCCAAACACCCTTGGATCTGGATCGTCCTCTTCTTCGTCTTTTTCATCCTGCTCTGGGTTTGGTTTATTCGGATGGCGGTCGATAACGCCCCACCAACCGTTCCCCGCGCTCCTGGGCACTCTGCTCCCGCCCACTGAGGAAATGATCACCACGGAACTGCCCACCACGCTGGCTGGTGCCTTTGTCGCCGGTCTGCTGGCCAGCGTCCACTGCGCGGCCATGTGCGGTCCCTTGGCCTGCGCCGCTTGCCGGGTCCGGGGCGGCTGTGCCTCCTCCCAAGCGCCAGCGGTTTGGTATCAGGCGGGCCGTATGCTTTCCTACACCGTCACGGGTGGGCTCGCGGGAGCTTTTGGCGCCACCTTGCTCTCCTTTCGCGGCGGGCCCTGGGTCATCTGGCTCGGCGCCGCGCTTGTCATCGCCGCCGTCTTCCTTCTGAGCCGTGGAGGAGAACGCGCATTGCCGGGCCGCTTTGGGGGGCAGCACGGACCGCTGCTCATCGGCCTGCTCACGGCGGGTCTGCCGTGCGGCGCCCTCTATCTCATGTTCGCGGTCTGTGCGATCTCGGGAAGTCCCGTCCGCGGCGCGGCATTGGCTCTCTCTTTTGCCCTGGGCACCGTTCCCCTCCTCTACTTTGCCCAACAGCAATGGGGCCGGCTGCAACGCTTCGCCCTGCATCGCCCGATCGGCCGGTTTCTCCACGCGAGTTTGATGTTGGTGACCGTCGGTTTGGTGCTCTGGCGCGTCCACGCCGGTAGCGGAGATCACGGCGCGTGTTGCAGCTTCGTCCCCGCCCCCTGAGATCATGAATTCCTCGCTTACCTTGGATGCCCCGGTGCGGACGCTGCAGGAGAGCACGCTCTGCCGCCATTGCCGGACTCCGTTCGAGCCCGCTCCCCGGGAAGCCGAGTTTTGCTGCCCCGGCTGCCGCGCCGTCTATCACTGGATCCACGAGAACGCGCTGGACCGCTACTATGCCCTGAAGGGCGAGCAGACCACCCCTTCCGTCGGCTCTCTCCCGTTCGATCCTCGCGATTGGACCTGGGCCACCGCCCTGCAAACCCAAAGCGAAGCCGCCGCGGCGGACGGAATCGCCAAAACAGAGCTCACCCTGCGCAATCTCTCCTGCGCCGCCTGCGTTTGGCTCATCGAAAAACGCTTCGAGGAACAACCCGGCCACCTCACCGCCGGCATCTTCCCCGCCGAAGGCCGCATCGCCGTTTCCTGGGAGCCGGGCAAGTTTGATCTTCCCGCGTTCCTTCAAGACTTGGCCCGCTTCGGCTACGAAGCCCAACTGCTCGGTCCCGCTGCCGCCCCAGGGAAGCTGACCTTGCCTCTCGGCATCTGCTCCGCGCTTTGGCTCAATACGATGGCGTTTACCCTGCCCAAGTACTTTGGCCTGCCCCGAGAGTCCGAAACCGGCATGCTTTGCGATCTCGTGGCCTTCGCTTCCGCCAGCCTCGCCGTGATGGCCGGAGGGAGCTACTTCTTCGTCCGGGCTTGGCGCGCCTTGCGGTCTCGCGTGCTCCACATCGATCTCCCCATCGCGATCGGCGTCGCGGCGGCGTATGGAGGTTCCCTCTGGGGCTGGTTCACCGGAAATGAAGCCCTCTTTTACCACGACTTCGTGGCCACGTTCCTCTTCTTGATGCTCACGGGGCGCTGGACCCAAGAGCAAGCCGTGGCCCGGGCGCAACGCCGCACCCACGAAGACCAATTTATCCCCGCCGAACACCGCGAACTCGCCTGCGGCCAAGCCTACGAGCTCGCTCCCGGCGGTATCGTGCCCGTGGAATCGCGACTCCTCGAATCCGGCACCACCTACAGCTTGGAGTGGATCACTGGGGAACCGGATCCCATCGGCGTGGCTGCGAACTCGGTGCTTCCCGCCGGAGCTCGCCTCCTCGGAGCCACGCCTCAGCAATTGGAAGCCCGAGAAGCCTTCGCCGACGGACTCTTGTCCAAACTTCTGGGGGCACGCGAGTCCGGCGCGGATCGGTTATTGCAACGCGTCCTCGGGATTTACATCTCGGTCGTCCTCGTGCTGGCCGCAGCTGGCGGCACTTTCTGGGCAATCTATGGCACCACCACGCAAGCTCTCCAGGTCGTGGTTTCCGTGTTGGTGGTCTCTTGCCCGTGCGGCATCGGGGTTTCGCTGCCGCTGCTCAATGCGCGCTGCTCCCGGCACCTGGAATCGGTCGGTTTGGTATTGCGGAATCTCAGTCTTTGGAGCCGCCTGCCGCGCGTTCGGCAACTCGTCTTTGATAAAACCGGAACGCTGACCCTGCCGGTGCCGCGCCTTGTCAATCCAGAGGCGCTGGATGCGCTGGACGAGGAGTCCAGGGAACGCCTTCACGACCTGGTGCGGCGCAACCGCCACCCCTTTGCCCGGAGTCTCGACGAAGCCTTGGCCAGCTGCGCGCAGCCAGAGCCAGGGACGGAAGTCCTGGAAACCCCCGGCGCCGGAGTTGAGCTCACCGACCCCCGCGGACGCCGCTGGACGCTTGGAAAATCTAGTTTTGCGTCAGACCCGTCAGCCCTGTCAGACCCGTCAGCCCCGTCAGCCCCGTCAGACCCCTCAGACCTGTCAGGCCTGTCAGACCTGTCAGCCCTGTCATACCCGTCAGACCCGTCAGACCCGTCAGACCCGTCAGACCTGTCAGACCCGTCAGACCCGTCAGACCCGTCAGACCTCATCCTCCGCCGCAACGGCGCCCCCATCGCCGCCTTCCGCTTTGAGGAAGCCATCCGCCCGGACGCTGCCACTGAGCTCAACCGGCTCCGGCGGTTCGTTCCCCAGATCTCCATCTTGAGCGGGGACCGCCCTGAACGAGTCCAGCGGATCGGCCGCGAAGTTGGCCTGCCCGAAACTGACGCCAACGGCGGCATGTCCCCGCAAGGCAAAGCCATCTGGCTCCGCGAGCGCCAAGCCCAACCCGCCCTCTTCATCGGCGACGGAGCCAACGACAGCCTCGCCGTGGACGAAGCCTGGTGCAGCGGAACGCCGGTGACTGGCCCCTCGATTCTCGAGCCCAAAGCCGATTTCCACTTCTTCGGCCGCGGCCTTCAAGCCATCCGGGTCCTTTTCGAAACGGAACGGAAACGCCGGGCCCTGCTTCGCCGCATCTTCACCTTCGCGATCGCCTACAACCTGACCGCAATCGCCTTTTGCCTGATGGGCCAGATGAGCCCGTTGGTGGCGGCGGTCATTATGCCGTTGAGTTCGCTGGTCAGTATCGGCACTGCCTCGGGCAAGTTCACCAAGGCCAGGGCAGCCTAGATCAGTCCGGTTGTCCCCACCAGCGGTTCCTTGGATCTGGCCTCTGCGATGAATCAATCGCGGCTTGATCTCCCCACCTGCCCCCTCTACTCTCGCCGGATGCCGAGTTTGAACCTTCGTCGCATCCTGGTTTGGGGGGCGATTTCCGCTTTGGGCGCCATCGCCGTGGCCGTCTCCGCCCTACATCGGGGAGAACACATCAATGCCTTGTGGCTGGTGATCGCCGGTTTCTGCACGTTTGCGGTGGCGTATCGCTTTTACAGCAGTTGGCTCGTGGCCAAGGTGCTGGTGCTGGACGACAAGCGATCCACCCCGGCGATCACCGAGAACGACGGCAAGGATTACGTCCCGACGCATAAATGGGTGGTTTTTGGCCACCACTTTGCCGCAATCGCGGGCCCGGGACCGCTCGTTGGGCCGGTCCTCGCGGCGCAGTTCGGTTATTTGCCCGGGATGCTTTGGATTCTAATCGGCGCCACGCTCGGCGGCGGGGTGCACGATGCCGTGGTCATGTTTTCCTCGATCCGGCGCGGCGGGAAATCGATCGGGCAAATGCTGCGGGAAGAGGTGAACCCGATCATCGGCATGGTGGCGATGCTCAGCCTGCTGGCGATCATGACGATTCTTCTTGCGGTCCTCGGCTTGGTTGTCGTCAACGCCTTAGCCGACAGCCCGTGGGGCTTGTTCACCATCGCGATGACGATTCCGCTCGCGATCATCATGGGGTTGGCGCTGAAGTCCGGGAAATTTGACGTCCGCTCCGTGACCATCTTTGGAGTGGCCGGGCTGCTCATCAGCGTTTGGATGGGCCAATACCTCGACGATTGGAAGATCGACGGCCTCTTCCTCCACAGCAAAGAGTGGCTGGCCTGGAGCATCATCATTTACGGTTTTGCCGCGAGCGTGCTTCCCGTGTGGTTGCTCCTCGCGCCTCGGGATTATTTGAGCACCTTCATGAAGCTCGGCACCGTCGTGGTCTTGGCGGTCGCGGTGATCCTGGTGGCGCCGCAGTTGCACATGCCTGCTGTCACCAAGTTCGTGGATGGCACCGGCTTGGTCTTCGCGGGACCGGTTTTTCCCTTCGTCTTCATCACCATCGCCTGCGGGGCGATCTCTGGCTTCCACGCCCTGATTTCCTCCGGCACCACGCCGAAGATGTTGGAACGAGAATCGGCGATTCGCATCGTCGGCTACGGCGCGATGGTCACCGAAATGCTCGTCGCTCTCATGGCCCTGATCGCGGCCTGCGCCTTGGAGCCGGGCCAATACTTCGCGATCAACACCGCGAACAAGGGACTCACCAACGCCCAAGTCGTCGAAAAGGTGAACGTGGCCATGCAGGCGGATCCGATTCTCAAGAATAAGCCTCCGGTCACCGAGGCCAGCATGAATCACCTCGCGGAGACGATCCACGAAAAGACCATGTTCGGCCGCGCGGGTGGGGCCCCGACCTTTGCCGTCGGCATGGCGCATATGTTCGCCCGGGCCTTTGGCGATGGCATGATGGCGCTTTGGTACCACTTCGCCATTATGTTTGAGGCGTTGTTTATTCTGACGACGATCGATGCCGGAACGCGCGTGGGGCGGTTTATTCTCCAGGATTTCCTCGGTCAGATCTACAAGCCGTTGGGCCAAACGCAGTCGATGTTTTCCAACGTCCTGGCAAGCGCTCTCTTGGTCGCTGGCTGGGGATATTTCCTGATTCAAGGAGTGATCGATCCGTTGGGCGGGATCAATACGCTTTGGCCGTTATTTGGAATCGCGAACCAGTTGCTCGCCGTGATCGCCTTCTGCCTGGGCACGACGGTCATTATCAAAATGGGGCGAGCCCGCTTCGCCGCGGTGACGGTGGTGCCCCTCACCTGGCTGGTCATCGTGACGTTTACGGCCGGGTTCCAGAAGATCTTTTCGGCGGATCCCCGTCTCGGTTTCGGCAGTTTAATCGAAGCCACCAGGTCCAAGATCGCCGCTGGCGGCAGCCCGGAGCAAATCGCGGAATGGAACCGGATCATCTTCAACAACCAGATCGATATCGCCGTCACCGCCGCCTTTTTGACCGGGGTGGCCGTGATTGTGGCGGGTTGCGTGTTCGAATGGGTCCAGCTGCTGCGCGGAAGCAAACCGGTGGTGCTGAAGGAGAGCCCATACGTGCCGCTGGCCGAAGGTGCTTGAAATGGCGAATTAGGTAAGGGTTTGCCAAAGGCGCCGCAGTCCCCGGCAGGCCCAACGGGCGGGGATAAATAAGCGCAGGGCGAAGGGAGCCAAATCAGAGACTCTTTTGGGCACCAACACTCTGCGCGGGCCAAATCAGTGACTCTTTTGGGCGCCAACAGTCTGCGCGGGCCAAATCAGTCACTCTTTTGGCCGCCAACAGTCTGCGCGGGCCAAATCAGTCACTCTTTTGGGCGCCAACAGCCTGCGCGGGCCAAATCAGTGACTCTTTTGGGCGCCAACAGTCCGCGCGGGCCAAATCAGTGACTCTTTTGGGCGCCAACAGTCTGCGCGGGCCAAATCAGTCACTCTTTTGGG
>CAMCXS010000002.1 GCA_945883495.1 Akkermansia muciniphila | reverse complement strand
GGCCTCGATCGCACGGTTCCTGGTTGGCCATGCCTCTCGATGGCCATCCGTGTCAATGGGCTTCCCAGGTATTGAACTTGCGGAAGCGGCTATTACGAGGCACCCTCTAGGCATGGCACCCACACTGAAGGTCGTGGTCGAGAAACACTCTGATGGCTTTGTTGCCTATCCGCTTGGGCTGGCGCGTGGCGTCATCCTCGGTCAAGGGGATACCTATGAAGACGCGCTGACCGATCTCCGATCCGCCATTTCGTTCCATGTCGAGTCCTTTGGAGCCTCCTCACTGACCCAGGCTGAGGATGATCCAATCTTGGAGGCATTCGTTGCGGAAGCCGCTGTGCCGGTCTGATCTACACGGTCCATCCAGCTCGTGACCTTCTGCAACCTGGGCGACCACTGGCATCTGCTGGTCACCCTTGAGGGGGCGGGTCCATCCCGCGGGAAGCGAGACCACGGCCCAGACAGAGCCAAACTGGAATTTCGGCGTTTTCGGAAACGCCGCTACGAGTCGTGCTGCGGCGAGGCTGTCGCTTTGGAGTGGGGCCTCGTCCTCGGCTGGCTCCATCAAGATCAGGCGGTCAGGCGATGCAGGCTCCGTGGCTCAGTCTTCCACGGCGAACACCCGCTCCAGCGGCGCTCCCAGCCGAAGGCTTTCCGCCTTGGCCAGTTCGGAAATGCTGGCAAGGCGGGTGGGCAGCCCTTGCTGCATCCAATTCTCAAGACTCGGGTGGTTCGCCTCCAACGTCACAGGAACAACCTGGGTGAGATCGATCGAGAAATCGCCCAGCAAGGCTCTCCCCACGTTGCTTTCCGCTAAATCAAGAATTCGGTTCCCCAACGTGACGATCTTCCTCCCCTGGCTGGGATCGAGGTTCATTTCCCGAAGAATCGCTCGCGAGGCGAAACATGCGATGCCGAGATGCGCGACGTCGTTCCGCTCCGTTTGGTCCAGTGCCACAATGTTGGATGCCTTGGCTTCGAGCAGCAGGACCGGGTGAATGACGCGGAACGTATTACCCCCTGGCAAGGCTACCCGGAGGGCCGTCTGCTCCACATCCCGCTGACGGACTCCAAGAACGGAACCGAGTACTTCGACGAAGTGCGCATCGGGCTTTGTATCCACCTCGGTAAAAATGCGTGCCAACGACAACCCCAGAAACCCACCCTTCCGTGGGGAACGCTGCAACATGGCTCCCAGCTTTTGCGCCAGGAACTCGCAATCGCTCCAACTCCCAAGGAAATCCGAATCGCGGGAGGTGACAGCGGCAAAGTGTTCCAACAAAGGCTCGTGGGTCCGAAACCGTTCGGCGTAATAGAGGGCAGCTTGTCCTCCCACTAAGATCAAAGAGTCCGGAAGCCCGTCCGCCAAAATCTTCCGTATCTGCTCGTGCAACGGCATCGGCTACTCATCGTCGAGGGTGAACTCCAGGCAGTCCAGGTCCTCGGGAAATTGAAGCTCTCCTCCGTCTGGAACAACTCGGTTTGCGGCATTGATCTCTGCCGCGGTGCGCCGCCCGGACCGGAGCTCCGCCAGATCACTGGCCCTGCTGGCCCGTTCGGCTTCATCGAGTATCCACCACTCGTTATCGTCCGGCAACATATCCCAGCCAACGATCCGTCCGCCCTCCTGATTGTCAAACGGGTTGCGCTGACGCGCGGTTGATTGTTGAGTGGCCAGAATGATGTGGGTGCGTGGGCGCATGCTGACCTGCGCACCGGCATCATCTAGAGCTGGCTGTGCCGGGTTTGGGACCGGCAGTTGATCTTCGATGATGCGGCCAGTGACAAGTTCCGCCAGCTCCTGGCGCAGCAGCTCGCCTTCTCCCAGATCAAGCTCGTGACCTTCTGCATTTTGGGCAACCACTGGCATCTGCTGGTCACCGGCTGCACCACGTAGTCGGTCACGCCCATCTCCGTGAGCTTGCGGTGAAGGTGAAAGCCAAAGGCCCCGGCTTCGTAACAGGTGAAGACTTCCCGGGCTCAGTTTTCGAAAAACGCCAGGCAAGCCGACGGAGGCAGAACATCGACCGCCTTATGTGACGATCCGCTCGCAAGTTATCGTTGACCCTGGAGCGGAGCGTAGCCAAGAAACGAAAGCGCGCGTGCATCTTGGGCTGAGCTTGACTCCCGGTTGAGGGTTGTGTCAATGGTTTGACTATTCTCTCACTTCCCAGGTCCAAATACCGCGAAGTCGGCTCCACTACGGCCTGGCGAAGCCACGGACTGGCGAGTGACGATTAACAGGGCGCCAGGCTTGAGAAGTGGGTAGACTTTTCTGGCGAAGGGCTTGGGGGCACGCAACCGCTTCCGGAGTTCCGCCACCGGGTCCGGGAGTTGCTCGCCACCATCCAGATTGAGGACCGCCCACGGTCGCTGTTTGACTCCCGGCAGCAGTTCGCTTTCCTCGGGAAGTTCGCCCTCCAGCATGACGAAGACCGCACTTTGTGCTCCGCTGTCCTGGCCCGGGAGGATGGTCACTTTGCTCTTTCCGATGAGCATGCCGCTGCGGTAGACATACAAGGTGCGGTCCGCCACGCTGAGCAGCAGCGCCATCGGTCCCTCCTCGCTCGCGGCGGGATCCCAGAATTCGCCTTCTCCGGCCACGTCCTCGGGCCGGACTTGGACGTCGCTGGCGAAGAGTACGGACGTCGGCTTGTCCGATTGCGTGGGCGGTGCGTTTTGGCGAGTAATGACCACCGTGGCTCCGAGCGAGGTGGCCTGGAAGAGGGTCTTGGAAAAGGCTTCTGGCAGGCGAAGGTTGGCTGTTTTTTCTTGTCCTGCGGGCAAATTGCCGGTGAGCAAGGCCGTGCCCATCCAGGAAGTGGACTCATCCCGAGCAGCTTCGCGACGCGGCGGGAGGGTGAAAACTCCCGTGGTGGCCGGTCCCTCCATGCTTACGGAGCTACGGCCGATCTGCGTTCCATTGCGGTAGACATAAGCAATGCGGTCCTCCAGGCTAACCACGATGAGAACCGGTCCGGAAGTAGAGCGTCGTGGCTCCCATTCAAACTGCCCCTGGGCCAACTTTTTCCCGGGCCGGAGTACGATGGGAACCGTTTGACAGGACGAAACCAGGAGCGAGACCAAAAGGGCGGCGAACGCGGCGTTCGCGTGGGTGGGGAGGGAATTCATAGCAAACGCAAACCGGTACGCATCCTACTCCAACGGCGACGGCAAGTCGAACATCGAGCATCGGTCGATCACGGCAAACCAAGAATTCGCCGCACCTCCACGACCGTATCGGGGTGATCGACCGCCGTGTGCGAGAATGGAAGGACGGCTTCTGAGCTCACGCCATCCAAGTGGCTGCTCCAGTATTCCACCACGCCATCAGAGCTTTTTTCCACGGGGCCTCCTTTGCCCCGGTCTCCCATCAGGCTGTGCAGGTCGATGCCGGGAAGGATCGGCAGCCCGGGAAGAATTTGCATGGTCGGCTGCCACGGTGTGGGGTCGCGATGAAGACCACTCGGCGGACGCTGGGTTCTGGTTGCCAAAAAAACGCTTCTTGGAGCATGGTCCGGTCTGCTGGAGAGAGCTTGAGCTCCGGTAGTGGGCGGGTGAATGCGGCCTTCCAGAACGCGTCGCCAGGATCAGTAATGAGCCCGCGAGCGACAATTCCACCCATGCTGTGCGTGACCAAGGTTGTTCTCTGCGAAGCTGGATCAATGAGCCCTGGATCGAGCAGGCGTCGCAACTCCCGGTATTGGGTGCGCAGAATCCGGCCCGAATACAAAGGAGGAGCGGAAGTGTTGTAGAGAAAATGCCAAACTTGGTAGCGACGCCCAATGCTCGGGTCTGCTTCCAATTCATTGGTGAGATTTGCCCACTTCAATGGGGAATCGAGCAGCCCATGGATCATGATGAGTGGCTCTTTCCGGGGATCATACGGCTCCATCAGATAAAGCCGCGGCTCACGTCCGGGCATGTCCGTCAAAAGATCCCGGATTTCACCTCGCCGCAGGTCGCGCGTCCGCTCCAGCAGGGCCGCCCACGCTACACTCAAGTCCGCCGCCAACCGCTCGGAGCGGCCCTCGATCTTTACGGTGTCCCGCCGGTGCGTGCACAGCAGTTCGATCGTTACTGGAATGACCCCGTCCCGCTTCGGCGAGCAATGAATCACCGCCGTCACGGGCCGGGAAATGGCTTCCGGCGGGTAAAACGCTTCGATCGGCTCACGTTCGCGATTTTCCCGGACGGCCACCAACGGAGCCCCCATTCCGTCGGTCCGGAGGCGGCTGATCCCTTTGATGCGATAGTCATCCGCCGCACCGATGTGATCAAAGTAGCTGGGAAGATAACGTCCGAAGCCGCTCGCATCACGCGATCCCTAGGATCACGGCTCGGTGCCAAGACAGCGGAAACGGGTTCATGGACAGGAGAATGAACCGGAGATTCGGGTGGCCCCGGGAGCAAACAAAATCGTGCGTTGGCCATCAATTGGACAGAGGCATGCTGATGACCAAGGCCGCGACGCGCTCTTCCAACGAGGTCCGATGGGGCAGGTGGCACTTCAGGCAACTGTTCCACAGCGGAATTGCTCCGGCGAAGTAGTAGCGGCCTGGCTCGCTCATTTCGAGCTCCTGTGCGCCGCCCGAAAAGGCGTTGACGACGGAAGTTTCAAAGTTGTTCTTGAATTTTGGGCCGAAGGGTTCGGGCCATTTGATTCCTTGCCGGTGTGCCATTGCCTTTTGACCGTGCCCGCGTTACACACCTAGCTGCCATGTCCTCCGTCATCGAACAGATCTGCGCCGCCGCCGTAGCGCATCAAGCGCAAGATCTTTTCTTGAAGCCGAATGAATGTCCCAGCGCCCGCATCAATGGCCACATTTACCGGCTCACCGATGACATTTTGACCAATGAGGCATTGGGCGAGTTTTGGGAAGGATGCGGTTGTGATCCGGCGACGACGGCGGAGCGTGACGTGCGCTGGATGAGTCCGGATGGTCACTGGTTCCGGGTTAATCTCTTCCGGCATCTGGGGCGGCTTGGAGCTGCGTTGCGCCCCATCAAATCGGCAGTGGGGACGATGGAACAACTTGGGCTGCCGGCCGATCGGTTACGTGATTGGTGTTCCAGGGATGGTGGGCTGGTGCTGGTCACGGGAGCGACAAACTCGGGAAAATCCACCACCTTGGCGGCGTGTTTGCAGTGGATCAATGATGCACGGCAACTGCACATCGTAACCATTGAGGACCCGATTGAGTATCTTCTCAAGCCAGCTCGGTCTCTCATTACCCAACGGGAGGTGGGCGGCGATACGGAATCTTTCGTCTCGGGCCTACGGTCTGCCCTGCGGCAAAGTCCCGATGTCATCATGCTGGGAGAAATCCGCGATGCCAACACGGCAAGGGTAGCGCTTCAGGCATGCGAAACGGGACATTTGGTGCTGACCACGTTACATAGCACGGATGTCGCCGAAACCATGGAGCGATTGGCGGCACTTTTCCCAGCGGAAGAGCGGGAAAGCGCCCTTCTCGTTCTGTCCAAGCAGCTCATCGGCATTCTTTGCCAAAAGCTGCTCCCGGCGGAGGGAGGCGGTCTGCATCTGGCGGTGGAGCATTTGGCGAACTCTGGGGTGATCCGCAAGTGGCTGCGTGAGGGACGGACGTTCGAGATTGTTGAATTCATTTCCCGGAATCAAGATTCCGCCAACGCAAGCTTTGCCCAATCGATCGCGGCTGCCTACCAGGCGGGGGTCTTGAGCAAGACCACGGCTCGATCCGCCTTCCCGGACCCGCATGAGTTCGACCGGATGGAAATGGGGATTTCAAATAGTGCCCGCAGCTGAATTTACCGATTCTTTGTCACCATTTCGTCTGATTTACCGATGCCTCATACGATTGTTGATTTGCTTCAGGCTATGGTCAGCCAAAAGGGTTCCGACCTGCATCTCTCGGTCGGCGCTCCGCCCATGATCCGGGTTGATGGCGAACTACGGCCGGCTTCGACGGAGTCTTTGGACCGGGATTCCAGTTACCAGTTGGTGATGGGAATTCTCTCGGAATCCCAGCGAGCGGCGTTGGAGGAGAATCTTGAACTGGATTTCGCGGTATCCGTCTCCGGATTGGGGCGATTTCGAGGCAACGCGCACTACAACCGGAGTTCGTTGGAGGCGGCGTTCCGGCATATCCGCAATGACATCCCGGATTTGCCCATTCTGGGGCACGAGCCGATCCTAGAGACGCTCTGCCAATTGCAGCGCGGATTGGTCCTGGTCACCGGGATCACCGGATCGGGCAAGAGCACGACCCTGGCGTCGATGGTAAAACGAATTAGCGAGACCCGGAAGGGGGTGATCATTTCCGTGGAAGATCCGATTGAGTATGTCTTCCAGCACAGCCGTAGTTTGATTAAGCAGCGGGAGATTGGGAATGATACGATCAGCTTTGCGAGTGCCTTGCGGCACGTGTTGCGCCAAGATCCGGACGTGATTCTCGTCAGCGAGCTCCGGGACTATGAAACAATGCAGGCCGCTGTGACGGCCGCGGAGACGGGGCATCTGGTGCTCAGCACGCTGCACACGATTGATGCCCCCAAAGCGCTCGACCGAATGATCGACGCGTTTCCGGCGGACCAGCAAGGACAGATCATCGCGCAATTAGCGAACTGTTTGCAGGCGGTGGTTTCACAACATCTCTTGCCTCATGCCAGCGGCCAAGGCCGGGTGCTAGCGTCTGAGGTTATGATCATGACTTACGCAATCCGGAATTGCCTAAGGCACCGGAAGTTTGAGCAGATCCCAGGGATTATTGAGATCGGCCGCAACGAAGGGATGCATACGATCGACGAAAGCCTTGCCAAGCTGCTGCGGCAGCGCGCCATTTCCTCCGCCGACGCGCTGGCTCATTGCCGGAACCGGGAGGCGATGCAGCACGTGGTTGACGAGGTGGAGAAGGCGGACCGGAAGAAGAGCGGCTGGCGGATTTGAGTTCCGCGGTCAGGCTTCTTTGACGGTGATGCGAACCGAGCGGCGCAGGCCGGTAGCCGGGTCTTCCGCCGTGATCTCGTGTTCGCCTGGGATCAGCTGGGCGGTATGGGAGGAATCGTCGATCTGGAGCGTGGGCGAGGTCCAAAGCAGACCATCGACGTCCGCGCTGAGCCGGAGCAGGGAGCCGCCGTCCGGCAGGTCCGGGTCCAAATAGACGATCAAACCTTCCACGGGACAGCGGATCTGGAATTCCCGCGCTGTGTCCGGGCCGCTGCGCACGATGGTGCGTTCCCGCAGCTGCGAGGGCGCGGTGCGGTGCCAATCCGAATACGTGGCCGGAAGAATCACGCGGCCGGTGTCATCGTAGTCCGCCGCGGAAGCCAAGCGGGGCAGGGCGCGGCGCAGAACCGGGATTTCCACCGGATCGATGGCGGGGAGTCCCGGGATGATTTGGTGACCAGTCAAGACATCCACCGTGACCCTTGTGACGCCATCGACGGAATGATACCACGTAGCGGGGCGATCCCGGTGGAGCCGTTGCATCACGGCATGGAAAATCGGCCCCGCGCCTGCGGTTCCAGAGAAGCGGTCCAAGGGCGTGTGATCAAAGTTTCCGACCCAGACGCCGACCGTGAATTCCGGGGTGAAGCCGAGAGTCCAGCCGTCGCGAAAATCGGAACTCGTACCGGTTTTGGCGGCGGCGCGGAAGGAGTCGAAATGGAGCGGATTGTTCCAGCCGAAGTTGCGGGCTCGTGAGGAATTGTCGCTCATCATGTCCGCCAGGACGAAGCAGGCGTCCTCATCGAAAATGCGCTTCGATGCAGCCACGGGGGCATCACAAAGGAGGCGCCAGGGTCTGAACTCGCCGAGGCGTGCCAGGCAACTATAAGCGTTTGTCAATTCGAGAAGCCGCACCGGGGCGCTGCCAATGGTGAGGCCAAGGCCGTAGGTGGACGCGGGCTCGGTCAACGAGGTGAGTCCGGCATTGGTCAGGGATTGATGGAGCGCCGATGGGCCGCCAATCCGGTCAAGCATGCGGACGGCGGGGATGTTTAGGGAATTTCCCAAGGCGCGGCGGATATCGACTGGGCCCATCCAGGTGCGGTCGTAATTCACCGGCCGGTAGACGCCCAGGGGTGTGGGGAACTCAACTGGGATGTCCGCTAACACGGTGCTCGCGGAGATGCCGCGTTGCATCGCGATGAGGTAAGTGAACGGCTTCAGGGCTGAACCCGGGGAGCGGGGGACCCAGGCACCGTTGATTTGGCCACTGCGCTGATCGTCATAATTCCGGGAGCCGGTGAGCACGAGGACTTCACCGGTGGCGTTATCGATCGCGACGACGGCGGCGTGGAAGTAACGGGACGTGCTGCGTTGCGAGGAGATGAAGTTGAGGTGTTCATCGATAACGTTTTCCGAGAACGTTTGCAGCTCTTGATCAATCGTGGAGCGGACCGTACCGGGAACTAGGGCATCGCGGTGCTTGGCGACGATGAGATCGACGGCGTGGGGAGCGCGGAAGGCGGAGCCGTCTCGGCGGAGGACGAGTCGTTCGTCTTTGGCTCGTTGGCATTCTTCTGTGGTGATGTAGCCATCTTCAAGCATCCGGTCGAGGATCCAGACTTGGCGTTCCTTGGCGCCTTGCAGGTTGCGGTAGGGATTGAAGCGCGTGGGCTTATTCGGAAGACCTGTCAGCAGAGCGCATTCCGCCAGAGTGAGGTCGCCGAGTGGCTTGGCGAAGTAGCCTTCGGCGGCGGCGCGACATCCGGTGCGGAGGTTGCCGTAGGGGATCCTGTTGAGGTAGTTTTCGAGGATCCACTTTTTGTCGTGAGTCATCTCGAGTTTGCGCGCCAAGATGATTTCCACGAACTTGGTGCGAAGGTTCCGGGGCATAGGCTCCGGCATGGTGATTTTGATGAGCTGTTGCGTGATCGTGGACGCGCCCGAAATCGCTTGGCCTTCCTCCGCTGCTTGGTTGGCAGCCCGGAGCACTGCGATGAAGTCGATCCCGTGGTGCTTCCAAAAGCGCTTGTCCTCCGCTGCAACGGTCGCGTCGATGAAGACCTGCGGGATTTCCGCCAAAGTGACGTAAGAGGAGACGACTTCCTCCCCGTTCACGAGAAAGCGGCGCAGTGGGACTCCGTTGCGATCCGTGACCGTGGTGGAAACGCGCGGTGGCGCCAATAACTCCGCTGGCAGGGGGGCGAAAAGGGGGAGAATCCAGAGGAAGAACGCCACCGTGGCGGCGAGCCCGGCACCGGTCCAGATGGCGATCTTCCAAATTCGTTTCATGGAACGCAAAGGCCCTAATTCAACCCGGCCGCGTGCGCAACCCCGGGTTGCCGGTCGCTCGGGAAGAAGGGACCGATTCGCGGCGAGCCGTTCGGGGACCGGCGTCATGGAAACGATGGGCGGAGCTTAACGGGCGGCCACTTTGTTCGGGGCCTTGCCTGCTAGTTTTCCGGTGATCCGGGCCGTGGCGGAAAGGCCATGGCGCTGGGGTTCATACATCGCCTCGATCTTGGCGGGCGGGGCGGTGGCTTCCCCTGCGGCGACGACGCGGGCGAGATATTCCACCCGGTAATCGTCCTGTGCCGAAAGGTAATCCGCGAAGAATAGGGTACGGTCCGTGCGCATTTCCTGAAAGCTCACCGGCAGCTCTTGCCCGTTCCAATCTGGTTCCACCCGGTCGCCACGGCCCTTGAACGCTGGATTCACCGATTCGAAGATCGCGGGGAGAGGATCATCGATCGCGAGGTATTCCTGTTCGGCTTCAGGGACGTTGAGGTCGAGCCGGACGACGACGAGGTCGCCGACTTCAAACTCGGTGGCTTCCTTCGTAGTGCCATCTGGCGAGAGCTGGAAGTAGGTGCGCTTGATGCCAAATCCGGCGTTCTTGGCCTGGGCGGACAGCTGGGCAGGACGGGTGGCGACGCGGATGTGGGCGTGAACCGGTTGCTGGGAATCCGAAGTCCAGCGCAGTTCCTGGTTCGAGACATCGCCGTCGAAGGCAAAGCTGGCGGACTGGCTGGCAAGCTTGGCGGCGAGTTCCACGTTTGCCGAGGATTCGCCGAATTGCAGCTTGCCGGAAGTGGCCGCAAGAGCGGGAGCCTCCGAATCCGCGATCCGGGCCAACGCCAGCAGGGGCCAAGCGTTCGCATACGTGCTGCCCCAGCCGTGATGTGGTTTGCGGAGACGGAGCAATTGATTCAAGAGCTCGTCGGTTTGCTTGGTTTTGGCGTCCATCTTGGTCCAGGCCATCAGTTTGGCGGCGACGGGAAGAGCTGGGCCATACCAGTCAACGGCGTGTCCGGGCGCGGTGGCGACGGGGTTGCGGCCGAGGAGATCTTGGACAAGACGGCGTTGGGCGGCGTCCCCACTTTCAAGGATAGCCAAGGCCAAGATGGCGCGGGATTCCGGAGCCAAGCGGCCTTGTAGCTTGTAGTAGGTCTCGTGGTAAGCTGGTTCCGCTTTTCCGGCCAGAGCTAGGGTGTAGAGAGCTAAACAACGCTGGTGCAGCGTGTCCGGGTCGTCAATGGTGGCCTCGGCATCGCGGACTTGGGCCGAGAGCCAGTTCCAAAGCGAGTTCAGCCGATGCGTTGGCAGGCCATGGTTTTCCTTGGCGCCCAACGCCAGAGCCATGCCGCCATACGCGCTGGCCCAGAACTCCGGATTCTCGCCGCCCGGCCAATAAGCAAGGCCACCTTCCGAGGTCTGCATCGAGAGCAGGCGATTCAAGCCGTGCCGGATCGCCGCTTCTTTCTTCGCGGGTTCGATCTCCAATTCCGGGAAGACTTTTTCCAGGCTGTTCATCGTCATCCACGGCAAGGTCGAGGACGTGGTTTGCTCGACGCAACCGTAAGGATAATCCAGGTTGTACTTCAGCGCATCCAACGCATCGATCATCCGGCTGTTCGAGATGGTGGCATCGATGCGACCGTAGCCTCTCAGCAAATCCTTGCCGCCCAGGGCGGCGAGGAGGTTTTCCGAAGCGCCGGGATCGATCCGGATCGACATCGTTTCCGAGAGTATCGGTACCGGGTGGCCCACCTGGAAGCGGCTCTCCACGGAGTCGGTCCGGGGATCTCCGGCGGCATTGATCTCCCGGATGGTCCAGGTCCAGATGGCATCGCCCGTTTGCGTGAACTTCACTGGGATCGGCAATCCGGTGGATTGTCCGGCGCCGAGATCGACCATGGAACGCCACTCGCGAGGTCCCGGAGCGCCGCCGAGGGCGATCGGTTGCACTTGGCCTTGGTTGGAAGGAAGTTCAATGGTGGCGTCCGCCAGGAGGGTTACCTCGAAGCGCCCTGGAGTGGCGGTGGTGTTGTGGACCACGGCTTGGAGGATCAGGTCGTCCCCAAGGTTCGCGAACGCGGGCAGCGCCGGTTCAATGATGACCGGTTTGTTGACCCGGAGTTTGCCTGTCCCGGTGCCGTAATGCTCGGTATCGCCCAGCGCGACGGCGAACACTTTGAAACCGGTGAGATTTTCCGGAGCGGGAAAGGAGATGGTGGCGCGGCCTTGGGCATCGGTGATCAGTCCGCCATTCCAAACGGCCGTGGCGCGGAAGTTTTTCCGGGCGCGGTCGCGCAGGCTGGTGAGACCATCACCGCCGCCGCCGATGAGCAGTCCCTTATTGCCGAAGGGGCGTTGCTCGGGATCCTCGGTGAGGACGTTGAAGAGCGAGTGCCACGTTTTCACGAAGAGCGGATAGGCATCATGAAAGCGCGGTCCCGGTTCGGGCGTTTCGTAGCCGGTCAAACTGAGCACGCCTTCATCCACCGCGAAAAAGGTGACTTCGGCGCCGGGGACGGGCTGACCGGTGGAATCCTTGACCACCACGGCGGCGTCAACCTGTTGAGCGGGCAGGACATCGCCCGAGGGGATCTCCAACACGACGTCGAGCTTGTTCGCCGGCTGGTTGACCGCGAGTTCGCAGTACCCGAGCTTGTAATCGGTGTCCCGGAACTTCTGATTTGGGCTGTTTTGTGAGCCACGCACAACAATGGCGGACACGAAGATATTCGGGGCATCGCCTGCTTCGAGCGGGACCTCGATGAACTCGTTTTTGGAGGCCAACTCGCGGATATATTGGCGGGTCACTCCGGCGCGTTCCGTGGTGATGAGCGCGGTACCCAAAATGGGGGAGCGGACCATGATGCGTGCGGTATCGCCCACCGTGTAATCGTCCTTGTCCGGCTTGAGCTCGATGGCGTCGCCGTCGCGGTAGGCCCAGTAGACGTCGTTCTTGCCCCAGAGATAGCACCAGTTCTGGCTGACCAAGGGCTTGCCGGCGGAATTCTTGGTCTCCAAGGTGAAGCGGTATTGTCCCGGGTCCTTGAGCGTCACGCTCTGGGTGGACGGAGCTTCTTTGGTGCCGCCAATCTTCACTTCCGCGGTTGTAACCAGCTCAAAGACTTCTTCGTTCCGATAACGCTCCGTTTCGTCCGAGCCTTGGACCTTGATGGTCCGGTAGGTGCGCCGCTCCACGGTCAGTTTGCCGGGGAGTTCGCGGTCGACTACATTGCCATCAGTGGTCACGGCCAGCATTTCCGCTGCGATATTGGCTCCTGCTTCCTGCCAGGTTTGTGGCAGTTTAAGGCCGGCGTAGAAATCCGAAGAGTGGACCAGGAAGCTGGCGGACTGACTGAGCGTTTGCTGATTGACGTCCGTCACTGTCACCTCGGTATGAACTTGCACCGGTTGTTCCAACGTGTCCCTGGGAATAAAATTGAGGGCGAGGGGAGCGGAGCCGGTTTCGCCGAGATCGAATTCTCCGGCATCGTTGCCTTTCACGTCATCGCGGGCCACGCCGAAGCGATACCCGTCGAATCCACTAGGCGCGAAGGTGGTGCCTTCATAGTTTGCATACCAACTGACGGTGGCGCTGGAGAGCGCTTTGCCTCGGAAATAGTTGGCTTTCACGGGAAGTTCAACGGTCTCGCCCAAGCCGTAGGAGGATTTGGCTTCCACGCTGACTTCAAACGTGTTGGGCCGGTATTCCGCGACGGAGAAATAATGGAAGGCGTAGCGGTCGTAGTGATCTTCGGCCTCGCCGTCGTAAACAGGCCCTTTGCCGACGAGTGCTTCAAAGTCGAGCTTGGCCTCGTAGGTGCCCAGGGCGCCTTGCGGCAGCTCGAACGAGATATCCGCCGTCCCGCGCTCGGTGAAGGTCACGTCACGAGTCACGAAATTGCGGCCCCGGCTGTCATCGACCAAGAGGCGGGCCGTGAAGCCTTTGCCGTCACTGGGGACTTGCAGCTTTTTCCCATCCGCCATGCGGGCGATGGCTTTGAGGTGGACGGTTTCGCCCGGCTTGTAGACGCCGCGATCAGAGAACAGATAGGTCCGCAAGCGGCTGTGCGGCTCGCCCCAGTAGGGTTGGCGCACGTCGAATTCCCAAGTCGATAAACCTTGGTCGCTGGTGGGGTCAAAGGCGGTGGCATAGCGATCCTCCGCTTTGCTGGCGACCATCCAGCGAGTCGAAGCGTTGGCGCCGGAAAGTGGGAAGGTGACCAAGCCGCTGGCATCCGATTGATAGGAGGCGATGTGGGAGTTCTCGGCGTTGATGAGGCGGAGCTCGGCGTCCGCGATGGGTTTCCCGGTGCTCAGGGAAAAGACATAGGCGATCGCTTCTGCGCCTGTGCGTTTCCAGATGAGGCCGAGATCGGTGATTTGGATGAGGCTCTGTGCACCCACCCGCTGCGCGGGCATCCCGGGGAAGTCGCCCGCATTCCCCTCTACGGAAACGTAAAGTGCGGCGGGGCGGGAGCCTTTGAGCACTTCGCTCCACTTCAACCCGGTTTTCTGGTTCCGGTTCATCTCTTTGCTGCCATCGAGGTCCTGGCTGTGAATCACCGCGCCAGGCACCATTTCATAAGCCGGATAGCGTTGCCCGCGGTCCCAGTTCGTGGTTTCCGGATCGTAGATCTGATAGCCCCGCATCGCGTAGATCAGGGCGTCCCCTTTCAACTCTTTCACTCGCACTTCGAGCTTGCCGATATTCCCGTAGCGAACTTCGAAGTCCTGGTTTCCATTGAGCGGCTGGGCGATCTCGTAGTCCGGCAGGCTGACGTAGGCATCGCCCGGTTGTAGGCGGACTACCTTATCGACCGGTTCGGCGAGTTCCGTGCCATCGGAGGCGAGCAGGCCCGCTTTGATGCGGACCCGGTAGTCTTTGGCCATCTCAAACGCACCGAAGAGAGTGATGGATTGTCCGCTGCACTGGAAGGTCAGTTTCTCCGGCTGGGGATCGATCGAAACATAATTCGCGATCAGATCCTTGAGCGAGGGATCGACTTCCTTGCTGAGCGAGATGAAAACGCGAGGCTCCTCGTCGAAAGGGTAAGAGGACCCGATGGTGGGGACGGTGAACGGATAGACCGAACCAGCGCTGACGATGAAGGCGCGCGCGAGTTTTTGTTTGCCGGTGCTGTCCGAGAGCCCTTCCGCGACAGCCAGCCGCCATTGAGCGCCCACGGGGAGTGGCAAAACGGGCTCGACTGACCAGAATTGGTTGGCTGGCGGGGAATCCGTTTCCGCCGCACCGAAGTTCTTCCAAGCCGCGGCGATCTCGTCTCCCGTGGCGGGACGGACCTTCGCCGGTACGACTTTGGCGGCGGCGTCGGTGAAGTGAAGGTGTTGGGTGAGCGTCTTCGGATTGAGCTTGAACTCGGAGAAGAAGGTAAAGACCGGGGTGCGTGAGGTGTTGTCGTAGTAATATCGGGGATAATACTGCAGGGCCAAGCTGCCTTCTTCCGCCGCACTTGCGGGCTCGGCCTCATCTTGGGACCAGAGATTGACCGGAGCGAACGACCAGAAAAGGCCGGAGAGCGCCACGAACAGGGTGGTGGCGGCACCGCGAGCGAAGGTTTGTTTCATGGAAATCAGCAATGGGAGGAGGGGGCGGAGCGGCGGGCCGTGGAAGAATACTCATCCAGAGCCATTTCTTCAGCATAGCAGCCCCTTGGCCAGATGAAAAGAGTTTCCCCGAAGACGCTGCAAACGGAGGCGCTTGCGGGAGCCGGGCGGAGTTCCTGCTGAATGATGGCATTGCAAAGGATTCACGTCCCGCGCATGGATAAGCCCGTGCTGATCATCGCCAATCCGCTCTACGATTCCGCTACGAGAATGATTTCTGAGTAGCGGAATTCCCAAGAATTCCGCTCCAGCGTCCATCCAATCATTCACCCCCCCCGCCACCACGGGTGTGAATGGAACTGATGGTCAGAAAGGGCGGAATGCGTGGGCGATTCCGCTACGAGAATGATTTCTGAGTAGCGGAATTCCCAAGAATTCCGTTCCAGCGTCCATCCAATCATTCACCCCCGGCGTCGCACACCGCCTTGCGGTGGAGGCCGATCTGGCGCAAACGGATCCGGCGGTGGCGGGACGGATGCTCTCTTCCTTGCGCAAGCTCCTCAATTCACCCGGCCAAACCCTCTCCAGAGGCGGCTGCCGATGGAGCCGGCGCTGGCTCTAGAGCCGCAATGCGGGGAGGTGTGGAGGTGGTGGCGGATTCCTTTTCCTGGGCGGCAGTGGTCGGGGCGGCTTTCCCTTGCTTCGGCCGGGTAGCCTTTTTGGCCTCGGCTTTTTTCTCCAGAGTCTCCCGCAGCTTGATGACCGGCGTCAGTGACGTGGTGATCTGGCAGCAGCGGGCGAGAAGCCGCTCGTAAGGCTTGCGGCCGTTCCTGGCGAGAAATTCCATGTTCTCAAACGCCAAACGGAAATCATTGGCCATGGCGGTCTTGATCTCGCGCAAGCGGCGCGGCCCGGTCTGGGGAGCACTCGGAAGTTCCGGCGTCGCCTCCTGGTGCTGAGATTTTTCTTCCACCTCCGCTCCTTCGTCCTGCCGTACGATGGCTTGGTAGCGCTGGTGAGACTCCACCAGCAGGGAATGAAGCCGCAGTAGATCCAACGTTTTCAATGCGGCTTGCAGGTCTTCCGTCGCAAACTCCTCCAGCAAAAGCCGGACCACGCCACTGGTTTCCACCTGTCCTTTGGAGCGGACTGAAAACTTATGCTTGGTAAACACGTCGAGCACAGCTTGCCCAGAGGTTCGCATCTCCGCCGGTGTGGCTGGATCGGGGGTGCGAACCCATTGACGAGCGGTGGCCCGGATCCCCACCAGGTAGCAGCGCCGTTGTTCATGAGCGCGTTGTTTCTCCTTGGTGAAGCGGCTGCTTTTTTCGATGCGCATCCGCTCCGCGAGCTCCAGCTCCAGCGTGCAAAGCTCGTCCACAATGGTCCGATTCAGCCAGTCCTCACTGGGCAACCCCGTTTGCGGATCCTTCAGCTCCGTCGTGAGCCGCTGGGAGATGTCCAGACATTCCACGCTGGTCATCTCGCGGTAGACAAAGAGAGGCATCTCTAGGGTTGGCTGATTCATGATCAATGGAAATGGCTGAATTGCTTAACTTGCCTTAAGTATCAATCTCCTGCTGACGGGCGGCGTGCAACCTATTTTTTGTGAAAATGGCAGGGGAACGCCAGTTCATTGTCCTGGCCGTCAAACGTTGCCGCTGCACTCCTTGCGCCAACACTGCTCCCGCGTGGCTCATGCCCGGGAACCTGTTCCCAAGGTCGTGCTCAGGTTGGCTCATGCCCGGGAACCTGTTCCCAAAGCCGTGCCCAGGTTGGCCCGTGCCCGGGAACCTGTTCCCAAGGTCGTGCCCAGGCTGGCCCGTGCCCGGGAACCTGTTCCCAAGGTCGTGCACGGTTTGGCCCATGCCCGGGAACATGTTCCCAAGGTCATGCACAGTTGGCACGAGGAGGCCAGTTTGCTGCCGGTGGGTGCGGATTGAGAGTTGCAGGTTGAGACTTCAGCGTTGAGGGGCAGAATGTCCCATGCCGATCCGCATCGTTGCCAATCCTCCTCTGGAACGGCCCACCGAGGCCAATGCCCTGGTCCGGGGGATGGATGCGCGCGTCATTTGGATCGATCTCCTCAACCCATCCCCGGAAGAGCGGCGCCACGTGGAGCGGCTCTTTGGCATTGACTTGCCGACGCTGGAGGACATGAAGGAGATCGAGACCACGAGCCGGCTGTACGCGGAGGATGGGGCCCGGTTCATGACGGCGCCGATCCTCAGTCAGGTGGAATCGAGCCTGCCCCAAAAAACCGAAATCAGCTTCATCCTCGTCGGCCAATCCCTCATCACCATCCGCGAAACGAACCTCAAAAGCTTCGGCACCGTGATGGCGCAGTGCGACCGGCGCGGCGCCGCGACCCGGGATCAGGTGCTCCTCAGTTTGCTGGACGCCATCATCGACCGGCAAGCCGACCTGCTGGAACGAGTGGCCAAGGAGATCGATAACATCTCGCAGAATATTTTCCAGCGCGATGCCCCCAACCGCCCTTCCGAGAATGTGCTCCGGGACACGTTGTGTGAATTGGGCCGCAACGGGGACCTCATCGCCCGGGAGCAGGAATCCTTGGTGGCGCTCTCCCGTTTGGTGCAGTACGCTGGCCAGGCTGATTTTGATACCCAGGAGCGTGATCCCGCCGTGGCTCTGTATCCCCGCCTCAAGCCAGTGGCGCGCGACTTGCATTCGTTGACGGAATTCGCCGGATTTCTCAGCAACAAGGTGAACTTCCTCCTCGATGCCACCCTCGGCTTGATTCAGATCGAGCAGAGCTCCATCGTGAAGATCTTTACCGTTGCGGCGGTGATTTTCCTTCCGCCGACGCTGGTGGCTAGCGTCTACGGGATGAACTTCGCGCACATGCCGGAACTGTCGCAAAAATGGGGCTATCCGTTTGCGCTTTGCCTGATGGTGATGTCGGTCGCCTTGCCGCTCTGGTATTGCCGGCGGAAGAACTGGCTCTGAGATGGCAGCGAAGCGGACGGGAGACCAAGACAACCATCGGAGGCAAACGACGGATGTTCGGGGCTCACGCAGAGACGAGGAGACTCGGAGAATCAGAGAGGATATTGGTTTTGGTGAACTTGAGGCGCTCTCGCCAAGTGGGCGCCGGTGGACAAGCCTTCCAGCAGACAAAATCCCCAGTCCTCCGCGCCTCCGCGTGAGCCCAGACCATTCCCGTTTTTAGCAGACAATCCACGGGGCGCGGATGGGGAACGGAGAGTAACTTTTCGGCTCCCGGGCCCGCAGGTTAGCCTGGAGGTTCAACGGTGTTTCGATTACGAGCACGAGCACGTAATCGAGTTTGAATCGGTTCATCAAAACTCCCACTCCACCCAGCTCGATCCCCTCGCTCCCGCCCAGTAAACTGGATCGAGTTAGTCGGGAGGGCCATTCCTTCACTTTCCCAGGCCCAGCGGGCCGGGACATGATAGCCCAGGGCGAAGGAAGCCGCAGGCGCCTGCCGCCCTGGGAAAGCGTCCGGAACACATCCGCGCCGTGGGTGCGGGACAACCGTTGTCTCGCCCTTACAGGGCTCGGGCCGGGAAGAGTTGAGAGTTGAGAGTTGAGAGTTGAGAGTTGAGAAGGCCTGAATGCGCGCAAAAACTTGTGGGTAAAGCTACAAACGGGAATGCCTTGGCCTCGCGCAGTGCTCGCAGAGGACTGGGGTTTTTTGACTGGCGGACACCTGGAGGGTGACAACAGGATCTCAATCAAAACCATGATCCACTCTGATTCTCTGCGCTCTCTACCGGCTCTGCGCGAGGGAAACCCTCTCCGTTTTTAGCAGAATCCACGGGGTGCCGAAGTGGAACGGAGAGTAACTTTTCGGCTCCCGGGCCCGCAGGTTAGCCTGGAGGTTCAACGGTGTTTCGATTACGAGCACGAGCACGAGCACGTAATCGAGCACGTAATCGAGTTTGAATCGGTTCATCAAAACTCCCACTCCACCAAGCTCGATACCCTCGCTCCCGCCCAGTAACCTGGATCGAGTTAGTCGGGAGGCCTATCGGAATCTGGGCTGGAGTTCGCAAGCTCTTCGGGCTTGAGAAACCTTGACTCATGCCGTGTCCTCACAGTCGCTTGGTTTCCCGCCGCGGCTCATGAGGCCTCAGGCCCCACTCTCCAGCAACTCGCCGGTCTGGCTGAGGGCGGAATCCCAATCTTTCCAGACCACCTCGTAGCCAAGCCGGCGCACCACCTCCGCCATTTCCTCGGGGGACCGGTCGTCGGCGATTTCAAATTGCCCGGTGGCCGATTGGCAACCAGCTTCGTCATCGGACAATGCCTCGATTTTTCCACGCTTGGTCCGATGCAAGTTCTCGCTCCCGGCTCCGGTATATCCTCCAGGTTCGGTATGACTGCCGGCGCTCATGTGGGTAACGCCCAGGGGAATCAACCCCTCGCGCAATGTCGCCGGTTCCCGGGTCGAGAGGACGATCCCGAGGTCCGGGAAAACCAAGCGGAACGCGGCGATCACTTGCACCATCTCGCGGTCGCCGAGTTGGGTAAAGGGAGTGAACTCTCCCGCATGCGGCCGGAGCCGGGGCAGGGAGATGGTGAGCTGGGATTTCCAGCAATGCCGTTGCAGGTGATCCACGTGAGCCGCCAACGCGGTGGCTTCGAAGCGCCAGTCGCTCAGCCCGTGCAAGGCACCCACACCGAGCCGGCGGAACCCCGCGGCGTAGGCTCGTTCCGGGGTATCGAGCCGCCAATCGAAATCTTTCTTCGGGCCCGCAGTGTGCACCAGGGCATAGGCGCTGCGGTCGTAGGTCTCTTGATATACGACTAACGCCTCGGCGCCCGCCAAGACCATGCGGCGGTACTCGGGTTCCTCCATCGGCCCGACCTCCAAGGAGACGCTGGGAATTTCATCCCGCAGGGCAGAAATGCAGTCTGCTATATAATTGTTGGGGGCGAACCGCGGATGTTCTCCGGAGACGAGCAGGATGTGGCGGAATCCGCGTTCCTTGAGGGCCCGGGCCTCGCGAATCACCTCCTCGACGGAGAGGGTTACGCGCAAAATCGGATTGTCTCGGGAAAAGCCGCAATATTTGCAGTTATTGACGCACTCGTTCGATAAATAGAGCGGCGCGAAGAACCGCATCACTTTGCCAAAGCGTTGCAGCGTGAGCCGATGCGAAGCTTGGCACATCGACTCCAAGAACTCCCTGGCTGCGGGAGAAACGAGACGGGCGAACCGCGTCATCGGCGATCCCGCGCCGTTCAGGGCCGCACGGACGTCCGCTGGAGACGCCTTGCTGGTCAGGTCGTGCCATGCTTCCCAAGGAAGCCGATCAAACTCCGATGAAAACGCCATTGTCTCAGGATTCGAGCCGGTATTTCGGATAGACGCCCAACAAAATCGAATCCGCCACGGTGCGCAAGCGATGCAGCGCCGTGTTGACGCGAAACGCCGCGTCCGGGGCCACTTCGAATTCCACGACGAAGGTGTATTCCCACGACCGGTCGCGGCGGGGGAGGGGATAGATGATGGCCAAATTGATGCCCGCCTCCGCGAACACCGCCAGAGAGCGCGCCAGGCCGCCGGCTTCATCGCGGCCCAGATTGAAGAGGAGGCAGATTTTCTGCACGTCCTCCGCGGTGCTGACCTCGACCGGATTCAAGGCCACGCCTCCGTGATCGTGGGGTTCGATGACCCAGAACCGGGTCACGTTGAAGTATCCACCACCTGGCACCGGATCATCCACTCGCTGGAGGATCTTGAGATTCGGGTAACCGGCGGGCGCGTTTTTCGAAGAAATCGCCGCCACGCCCGGATCCACCGAGGCTTCCCGGGCCGCGGCATCGGTGCTGGCGCACGTCTCGAACCCAAACGGATGCCCGGCGCGCAACCGGTCCAGCGTCTCCTTCGATTGCCGCATCGGAATGGCGTGCGTCTTCACCACGCGCACGTCTTCGAGCCGTCCGGATTGATTCATCAGCCAGAGCTCTACGGGCACCGCCACTTCCCGGACGATGCGCACCCGGGTGTCGCTGTCCGCCAGCGCGCCTGTGCTGGGCAAGACGGGTTGCACGACGGCGTGCAAGGTTTCATCGACGATGCCGGCGAGTTGGTTTTCCACCGCGAGCACGCCGCAATCGACCTCGCCGCGCCGTACCGCGTCGTAGATATCGCCATGGGTCGGATACCCCGTCAGTTCCAGATCGTCGCCTAGTTGCAGCGCCGCCTGGTAAGAGAATGTGATGGGGAGCGATCCCAGATAAGCCACACTCTGCTTCATTGCACCCGGAGCTTGTGAAACTTCTTCTTCCCTGCCTGAAGGAGGATCGCGCCATCCTCCACCTGCGCTTCGCCGACCGTGGCTTGGACGTCGGTGGCGGCGGCTCCGTTGATGCGGGCCCCGCCCTGCTGCACGAGGCGGCGGGCCTCGGCCTTGCTGGGGCAAAGACCGGTTTCAAGGAGAAGATCCAGCAGCCCAATGCCCTCGCGCAAACGGCTCAGCGGAAGATCCGTTTCCGCCAGCGTGCCCTTGATCTCTTTGGCTGCGTTCCGGGCTTGCGTCGCGGCTTCCTCTCCGTGGCAAAGTTTGGTGGCTTCAAACGCAAGGATCTCCTTGGATTCGTTCAGGGCCGCGCCTTCCCGCCGTCCCAACTCGCGCACCTGATCCATCGGCAGGAACGTGAAATACGCCAGGAACCGCTCGACGTCCCGGTCGTCGGTATTGCGCCAGTATTGGTAAAACTCGCTGGGTGAGGTGCGGTTCGCGTCGAGCCAAACCGCGCCCGAGGCGGTTTTGCCCATCTTCGCGCCCGTCGCCGTGGTGAGCAGCGGGAAGGTCAGGCCGAAAGCGGGTCCTCCGCCCAAGCGCCGGATGAGGTCGGTCCCGGCGAGGATGTTGCCCCACTGATCGTCGCCACCGATTTGCAACGTGCAGCCCTGATCCTGGTGCATCCGCAGAAAGTCGTAGGCTTGGAGAAGCTGGTAGTTGAACTCGATGAACGACAAGCCTTCCTCGCGTTCCATCCGGGCACGGTAGGATTCCGCTCGCAGCATTTCGTTGACCCGGAAATAGCGGCCGATGTCGCGAAGAAAATCGACATAACGAAGTTCCAGGAGCCAATCGGCGTTGTCGAGGAAACGGCCCTTTTCGCCATCGAGGTCGAGGTAGCGGCGCAATTGCGCGAGAATGCCCACGCCGTTTTGCTGGATGACCTCCCGGGTCAGCATGGCGCGCATTTCGGTCTTGCCGCTCGGATCACCGACCATGGTGGTCCCGCCGCCGATGATTGCCAAAGCGCGGTGGCCTGCCCGTTGCAAATGCGCCATGGCCATGATCGGCACCAGGCTGCCGCAATGGAGGCTATCCGCAGTGGGGTCAAACCCGCAATAAAACGTCAACGGCCCTTCCGCCAGCTTGGCCGGCAAGGCCTGGGCGTCGGTGCACTGCTTCACAAAACCGCGCTCGGTGAGCGCTTCGAAAATGTTCTCGGTCTTTCCGTTCATCGATCTGCCTGATCTCAAAGTCTCTGCGCCAAAATCATGCGTTCCCGTCCTTGGCGGCCCGGATAGGCTCGCTCGGGCACCCAGGACTTCAAGATCTGAAAGCGAGCGCGCAATCGCACTTCCAAATCTTCCAAGCTGGTGCCGAACGGAGGACGTCCGTCATCGGGCCGGTGCTCGTCATCGTACGGATCCAAATAAAACACGCCCAGCAAACGCCCGCCGGGCCGCAACGCGGTGTTCACGGCCTCCACGTAGGCATCTCGCTTCTCCGGTGGAATCGCGCAGTAGCAGGTGTGCTCCCACACCCAATCGAAGGCATCGCGAAGCTCGGGATCGAGGTCGAAGAGGTTTCCAAACACATACTTCTCATGGCCCGCCAACGGGAGTTTCCGGGCGCTTTTGACGGCTGTTGGGGCAATGTCCAAGCCAACCGGGCGTGCCGCCGGAGTCGCCGCCGCAATCGCCCGGACATCATGCCCTAGTCCGCACCCTGGCACCAGGATGTCCCCTTGGAGAGGCTCGCTCCGCAAGCAATCCACCAGCGGCGGCGCGGGTTCTCCCTTGTCCCAAGGCGTCTGGCCTTGTTGGTAGTGATCCTCCCAGTCGGTCATCCAACACCATTTCCGCGATCGGAGGGATTGCAACCTCGCGCTGAGCGCAAGGGGGGGGGGCTAGCTAGTTGGAGGACGGGCAAGCACTCACGGCATCACCCTCGGCCTGCACGATGCGGGGCATTCGCCTCGGACGCGTTGCAAGGGAGCGCGGGAGAACTTTCGGGTTGCAGCCGGGGGCCTCTGGCGGTTTTGTGGCGACCCTTTTTCCCCTTAGCCCTTCGCTTTACCTAGCGCTCTTTACCATGGCCCAGAACGTCAAGAACGAGAAATCGATGGAGAAGATTGTCAGCCTTTGCAAGCGCAAGGGCTTCATCTTCCAAGCCGGAGAACTCTACGGGGGCCTCAATGGCTGCTGGGATTACGGCCCGCTCGGCGCCGAACTGAAGCGCAACCTCAAGGATTACTGGTGGCGCAAAACGGTTCAGGAACGTGACGACGTCCTCGGCATGGACGGCGCCATCCTCACGATGAAGCAGGTGCTCAAGTCGTCCGGCCACCTCGACGGCTTTAGCGATCCGATGTGCGACTGTCTCCTCTCCAAGGCCCGCTTGCGCGCGGACCAGATCCCGGCGCAGAACGGAACGGCGGTTTGGTATTCCGGCGCCCGGCATGAGGCTTCCGATTGGACCAGCGACAAGGCGTTTGCCGTCTTGGTTCCTACCGGCAAGGACCTGGAATCCGCCAAGAAGACCGCGCGTCAGTATTACGGCCAGTTTCTGCCCGACAAACGCGTTTCCCCGAAGGAAATCGAACTCATCGAGGAGAAGCGCGAAGACCTCGTCGGCACGACCCGGTTCAATCCGGAAAACGGCTCGCTGCTGACCGAGCCCCGGGAATTCAACTTGATGTTCCAGACGCGCGTCGGGGCGTCGGCCGATGAGAATGACCCGAACGCGATCGCGTTCCTCCGGCCCGAAACCGCGCAGTCGATCTTCGTGCAATACAAGAACGTCCTCGATTCCTCGCGAGTGAAGCTGCCGTTTGGGATCGCGCAGATCGGGAAATCGTTCCGCAACGAGATCAATCCGCGGAATTTCACCTTCCGCAGCCGCGAGTTTGAGCAGATGGAGATCGAATACTTCTGCCGCCCGGAAGACGGCCTCCGCCTCACGGACGAGTGGCTCGAAGCGCGCCTCTGCTTTTACGAGGAGATCGGGATTCCCCGGGAGAAGCTCCACATCCTCGATGTCCCGGATGGCGAGCGGGCATTCTACTCGAAGAAGACCTACGACATCGAATACGAGTTTCCCTTCGGGATTCAGGAGCTCGAGGGCGTGGCCTACCGGACGGATTACGACCTCGGCGTCCACCAAAAAGGCGCGGGCAAGCCGCTCGAATACTTCGACGAAGAGACCAAGGAGAAGCTCCTCCCGCACGTGGTGGAACCGAGTGCCGGTTGCGACCGGACCGTCCTAGCGCTGATTTGCGAGGCCTACGACGAGGACATCGTCAAGGACGAGAAGGGCAAGGAGGAGGTCCGCACGGTGCTGCGCTTCCAGCCGCGCATGGCGCCGATCAAGTGCGGGATTTTCCCGTTGCTGAAGAACAAGCCGGAACTCGTCGCCAAGGCGCGCGAAGTGCAGAAGATGCTGCAGCCCTACATGACGGTGTTTTACGATGAGACCGCAGCGATTGGGCGTCGCTATCGGCGGCAGGATGAAATCGGCACTCCGTTTGGTGTGACGATCGACTTCGATACGATCGGCGAGAACGGCCCCGAGCTGAAGGACACTGTGACCTTGCGCGACCGCGACACCATGGAGCAGCAGCGGATCAAGATCGACGATCTGCTGCACTTCCTGTTGGAGCGGATTCATTGAGAATGAAGGGGAAACGTAGCGGAACCGCCCACGCGTTCCGCCTTGGTGAGCCTTAACCATCCAGTCCTACGAACTGGCGGATCTGCACCATCGGGAAACCGGCATTGGCCTACGCGCGGCTTGGGATTGAGGAATACCTGGGCCGGTTGCAGCGCTACACCGCGGTTTCCCTGACCCATGGAAAGGAACGCGGGGCGGAGCAGAACAGCGTCCAGCTGCTGGCCGCCAGCGAGGGGACTTACCGGATCGGGCTCGATGAACGGGGGCGCGACCTGACAACGGCGGGTTTGGTCGAAACCATCAATCGTTGGGAGCTCGACGCCTCCGTGAAAACCGTGAGCCTCTTGATTGGCGGCGCGGACGGGCACACGGATGCCTCGCGGTCCCAGTGCCAAGCGCTTTGGCGGCTGAGTTCACTCACGTTGCAGCACGAACTCGCGCTCGTCGTTTTGCTGGAGGCGCTCTACCGGGCCTACACGATCAAGCGGGGCGAGCCGTATCATCGCTGAGCGGAAAAGCACCAACACGGGCGGGTCCCGTAGGAAGCGGGGACGTTTTCACCTGGGCTCGGGCCGCATCGCGATCGCTCGACAAAGTGATCAGTTCCTTCTTCCCGTCCTTGGCGGCGGAACGGGCGGCGATGAAGCGCTCGTGCAAAGTCAGGGCACGCACGGCGGTGACGCCCAACCCTTCATTCTCGAAACGCGGATTGTCTTCCAGAAACGCCGCGATGCGTCCGACGAGCGCCTCCCGCTCGTCCAGGTAGCGAGGCATGCGCAAGTTCGTGGTATAACCGACGATCTCCCAAGACTCGTTGAAGGTCGCCCCAAACTCGCGCGACACGATATTCTTGGTTTGCTTGATCAGATCCAGCGCTTCCACGTCGATGGCTTGTTGTTCTGGAGTCAGCTTTTTCTTGCGTGCCTCGCGCTGCTTCTGGAACAAGCTGTCGAGCGAGCGATAGCTTTGCAAATCAGCACGCAGTGCGCTGAACGTATTCTGCTTCACGCCGATCGAAGACTCATGCTTCTTCAGCGCAGCCGCGACCAAATCCCCTTGAGCGAGGAGTTGATCCTGTCTCTTTGCGACCACGGAATATGGTCTGGTAGCTCTCTTTTTTATGGGAGCCTTATATCAATTCGATTGAGTAACATCGACCGCCTTAGGTGTTAATATATATAATTATGGTTTCCTAATAATTGAAATAAGCAGAGCGAAGCGAAGGAGTCTGGCGACCGAGCACGAGCACGAGCACGAGCACGAGCACGAGCACGAGCAAGGTAAACCGCAGATGCCCCAGATGGGCGCAGATGATGTTTGAGGACTTCCCTATCTGCGCGCATCTGCGAAATCTGCGGTTCCCCCCAGCAAGCGGCAGCCAACCTGCTGAACTGTCGCTTCTACCGCAATCAGCCCAAAACAGTGGGAGAACACCACGAAGAACCCGAAGCGGCACGAAGGAGAGAGAAGTGGCGCGGACTTCAGTCCGCGAGTCCGATGTGCCGCATCGGGGGCGATTGCTTATCGGGTGCGATTTCGAGCACGAGCACGAGCACGATGTCCAAAACTCGCATCCTTGGTGCCTTTGCGCTTTCGTGCGAGCCCATTCCATCCCTGGATTTCGATCGATGCCCGTTAACCTTCAATCCGCTCTCGTTTCCCGTGCTTTGCGATGGGCGCGGTCCAGGGCGGCGCGGGCTTCTGGGGAACGGAGATGGCGGCGGCCGCGGCGCAACATTTGGTCGATCCGTTTGCGGGGGGCGCCGGTGCGGGCGAGGAGGATCATGGTTTCTTCGTAGGGTTCGGAGATCCCTGGATGCCACTGCATGACGCGGGCGTATTCCTCGATGGCCTCGTCCAAACGGCCTTTTTCGACGTAGAATCGAGCAAGCCGGAGATCGATTGGCGGCCGCTCGTCCGATCCCGGCGTCGTCCCCATGACCGCATCGATCATCCACGTGAAGGGCCGCGTGAGTTCTTTGAGCAGCAGAAGGGCGCCGATTGCAAAAAGGGGAAGGGAGAGAAGAAAGCCCCAGACCACCCAACCAGGAATCAGGTAAGCGAGCCCAAAGACCAAAGCCGCCCCGATCCATCGCAGATGATCCCGAGTGAACTGCACCATGTTGAAATCACCCCACGAAGCCTTCCCGTTCGCCAAGTCGCTTCCTTGATGGTATAGGATTCTCCCCGCCCGTCGTCCAACCCAAACCGAATGAACGTCCAGGAATACGCCCGCTGCGAGCTGCCGACCCTTTACGGCCGCTTCGACGTCCGCGTGTTCCGTCATGAGGCGGATCCGGATGAGTCGATCGTGATTTCCATGGGCAGCGATTTCCAGCCCGAGGAAACCGTGTTCGTCCGGCTGCACTCGGAATGCTTTACGGGGGAAGTGCTCGGTTCCCTGAAGTGCGATTGCCAGGGCCAGCTCGATTTGGCGTTGCGGAAGATCGCCGAACTCGGCCGGGGCGCGGTCGTCTACTTGCGCCAGGAAGGGCGGGGGATCGGCCTGGGCAACAAGATCCGGGCCTACGCGGAGCAGGCCAAAGGAGCCAATACCATTGAGGCGAATCACATCCTCGGCTTTCCGTCGGATCTCCGGGACTTCCGGGTCGCGGCGCCGATTTTGACCAGCTTGGGCATTCAGCGGATCGCGTTGAACACGAACAATCCGCAGAAGATCGACGCGTTGCGGCAGCGCGGGATCGAGATCGTGGAGGTGGTCCCCTCGTTGACGGAGCCGAACGAATACAACCAGGAGTATCTCCGGACCAAGGCGGAGGAGTTGGGGCACTTTAATCTGGTGGGCCCGCTCCGGGCGGTGGAGTCAGCTCAATCATCGTAGCCGCGCCGCTTCCGGCGTGGCTTTTCCTTCCCGCTCAAAAGACCTTGCCCTTGACGACGCCGCGGCCGCCGGTGAGTTTTTCCAGATTGGCCCGGTAGGTATCGAAATCCGTGACGGTGGCATCGATCTCTTTGGCTC
Source organism: Akkermansia muciniphila (assembly GCA_945883495.1). Lineage (GTDB taxonomy): Bacteria > Verrucomicrobiota > Verrucomicrobiia > Verrucomicrobiales > DEV007 > V1-115. The sequence continues at coordinate 145,603 of CAMCXS010000002.1, read as the reverse complement.
GGCCCACGATCACTCCGAGGTGGGAGCTGAACTTCTTGAGATACTCGGAAATGGATTTGTCCACGATCACTCGTTTGTAGTCCTTTTGGGAGGAGGCGTGCATGATGCGGAACACGCCGTCGTCGGTGCGGACGCCGATGCCGACGTGGGAGCAGAAGGCGCCTTGGCCGCGGGTGGCGATGCCGAGGATGTCGCCGTCTTTGAGGTCTTTTTCCACGAGGTGGACCTTCGCTTTCGGGATGCAGTAGACCGGCAGCTGGCTGATGGTTTCCTCAAGTTTGGCCATTTTGGGCCGCAGCTCCGGGTTGTTGCGCAGGTAGCGGTAGGTTTTCCAGAGAATCGTCATCTCCTGGCACTTCCGGCCTGTGATGGGCTGGGCGTGGCCGAGTTTGCGGGTGATGTTATCCACCACGCCACGGGCTTCGTTGTCGAAGTACCACTCCGCCAAGTAATGAATCCGCTCCAGGTAATTTCCGGTGCAGACACCGCCCCGGTAGCGGGTGAACTGGACCTCGCGGAGCAGGTCGTCGGGCGTGTAGGTTTCCTGCTTGCGGGCGATCATGCGCGCCAGGCCGAGGCTGGTCTCGAAGAAGGACCAGCAATCCAAGCCGTTGAAGTTCACCGATGGCGCTTCGATGTGGTCGTCGATCTCCAGCGTGTAGCTGACGTAAGGAGTCGAGCGCATCGCTTTGCCGAACCTGGCGATGCGATCTCCGATGGGCAGGGCGGCCCAATTCTCCTTTTTGGCCTGTTCAACCAAGGCGTTGAAGCGATCCACGCCTTTGAAACGGGTGGCGAAGGGAAGTTCCGAAGCGGCGTGAGCCGGTGAAAGGAGCGCTGGAGCGAACAAGGCTCCGGCGGAAGCGAGAAGGCGGCGGCGGCTGGTCATGATGGTGGGGATTAACGGGGTTTTAGTGGTGGCGTGGTGTCGGGCCAATCGGCGCCTTCACTGATCCAAGTGTTGAGCTTTTCCCGGTCGGCGTAGCTGATGGCGTGGGCGGATTTGCTCTCGCCACTGATGTCGAGTTCGAGGAATTGCACGAGCATGCTGCGGCTGGGATGTCCGGCGACGATGACGGGACCTCCGCGCCAGGAGGAGTTGGCCAGTTTCAGGGTCTCCAGATTCAGTTCGCGGCTGGCCTTGGCGGCGTGATGGCACGAGAGGCAGCGCGTTTCCAGAATGGGTTGGATATCCCGTTCGAAGCTGATGGTTTTCGCTTTTTGTTCCTTCTTAAAGAGACCGCCATGGGAGGGGACGGCGCAGGCCGCCAAACCGCCCAGGGCAACGGCACGGACGAGGATCGTTGAAATACGCGGAGACTTCATGGACAAACAGCAGAGGGACGGCGCAGACCGGAATCAGTTGTCTCCCGGCCGCCCCGGGATACCTTTCCGACGGCTCAATGTCAGAGGACTTTCAAATTCTTCTCTACTATCTCTACCGGAAACTCGAGAATCCCCAGGATTACGTGGAGGAACACCGGGCGCTTTGCGAATCGCTCGGCCTGCGGGGTCGCATATTGATCGGGGCGGAAGGGATCAACGGAACCGTGTCTGGCACCCGCGAGGCGACGGATCGCTACCAGGAAACCTTGCGCAACGATCCCCGCACCTCCGGGATTACGTTCAAAATCGATCCCGCCACGGGGCATGTGTTCCCCAAGCTCATCGTCAAGTTGCGACCGGAAATCGTCACCTTTGGGCTCGGCGAAGCGGATGTGGATCCCAACGTCCGGACCGGCAAACGTCTCTCCCCGGCCGAATGGCTGGAGGCGATGCACGGGGAAAACGTAGTGGTGATCGATGGCCGCAACCGCTACGAGAGCGATCTCGGCCGCTTCAAAGGGGCGGTTTGTCCGGAGATCGACAACTTCCGGGACTTCCCCGGCTGGCTGGAGGGCCATGCCGAGGAGCTGCGCGGCCGCAAGATTCTCACCTACTGCACCGGCGGGATTCGCTGCGAAAAGCTCTCCGCGTACCTGCTCGATCAAGGCTTCGAGGACGTCAGCCAGCTGGAAGGCGGCATCGTCACCTACGGCAAGGACCCGGCCACCCAAGGGCGGGACTTCGAGGGGCTTTGCTACGTCTTCGACCAACGGATCGGCGTTGAAGTGAACTTCACCGACACCCGCAAGGTCGTCAGTCACTGTGAAAAGTGCGGCGAACCATGCGCGCGCTATCGCAACTGCTCCTGCAAGTCATGCAACCGGAAGCACTTCCTTTGCGAGACGTGCGAGGAGACGAAAGGACGAGTCTGTTCGCCGGAATGTGAGGCGGTGATTGCGGCGATCGCGCAGGTTGAACCGACCGCGTAGCGAAGGAAGGGCTTGCGCCCTTCCAATCTCATGATGGCTCCGGGATGTGCTCAAATCCCACCCGTGGCCATCAGGATCCAGGAAGCTGTGCGCGGGCCTGAATCAATCCGTGAGCGAACTCGCGGCGTTGTGTCGTCGCCATTTCGATCACCTTACCATGGGCGGGATGCGACAAAGCGCATCGCTCCGGAGCGTGACGCTGTGTCGTCGCCATTTCCATCACCTTACCATGGGCGGGATGCGACAAAGCGCATCGCTCCGGAGCGCGACGCTATGTCGTCGCCATTTCGATCACCTTACCATGAGCGGGATGCGACAAAGCGCATCGCTCCGGGGCGCGACGCTGTGTCGATCACCTTCATGCCCCAAACTCAATCATGCCAATCCAGGCGATATAATTCGCCTTGGTAAGGCCATGCTTCGGCGTCTGGGGTCAATCCGTGACGAACGGGATTCTGCTTCACATAGTTCCATTTGGAGTCGTAAGACTCGCCCGTGCGCAGTTGCCGATCCCAGAGATCCGGTAGCCAAATCGGGTGCTCGGCCGTGTCCCTCCATCGGTTGGAAACCAACGATTTCCAGTAAACCACCCATCGGCGAAGATCCAGCGCGTCGGGGCGGGCCGGGGCACAGAACAGATGAAGATGATCCGGCAGCAGAACGTATCGCCCGACCGCCCAATGATTCGCTGGATCAGTCCACGCCTCCAGAAGGAGGTGATGCACCCAATCCCTGGCCAGCAACGGCTTTCGGTCCACCGTACAGATGGTGACGAAGACAATCTCCGCGCGGTTGTGGCCCTCGATTAGCGGCCGGCGAGCGGGTTGTTTGCGCGGTGGAGGCGGTGGCATGAATCATCATATGAACAGCATGCATCTGATTGCAAGAGATCTTCGGCTCTAATGGATGCGACAAAGCGCATCGCCCCGGAGCGCGACGCTGTGTCGTCGCCATTTCGATCACCTTACCATGGGCGGGATGCGACAAAGCGCATCGCTCCGGAGCGCGACGCTGTGTCGTCGCCATTTCGATCACCTTACCATGGGCGGGATGCGACAAAGCGCATCGCTCCGGAGCGTGACGCTGTGTCGTCGCCATTTCCATCACCTTACCATGGGGCGGGATGCGACAAAGCGCATCGCTCCGGAGCGTGACGCTGTGTCGTCGCCATTTCGATCACCTTACCATGGGCGGGATGCGACAAAGCGCATCGCTCCGGAGCGCGACGCTGTGTCGTCGCCATTTCCATCACCACGACGATGACTCTTGGCTAGCCGGGGGGGGGCTTTGGCGGCGTCCAGCGTGCGCAGGATGCGTAGCAGCTCCTCCCGGAGATCCACCACACACGTAGCCTTTCGCCGCCCACCGCCCGAGCAGTCCCATGCGGGGAAGAACAAAACAGACGTCACCCAATCTCCGCCAAGGACGGGGGGGCAAACCCTTCGCGGTAGGGACGGGCGAGTAGGGTGGCGTTGGCTTCTTCGTGGTTGGTGAAGCGGTAGGCCTTGCCGTCCCAGCGCAGTTCTTGACCTGGGAAGCGTGTCGCTTTGACGGCCAGCAACGAGGGCTCGGTGATACGGATGCCGATGTCGAACTGTGTCCAGAGCGGCTTGACGTCGCCGAGACAGCAATCGGCCCAATCCTTCCAGTGGTTGCGTGGAGCGACTTCGGGCATCGGCTCGTCGGCCACGAGTTGGCCTTTGCGGTAGATCTCCATCTTGCCGTTGGCTTCGAGCACCAGCGTGCCTTCTTCGCAGACGATCATGGTCGCGTTGCTGGCGATCGCAGACGGCGGCAGACCGAGCGAGGCGAAGGAGGGGCGAATGACGCTGTCGTTATAATGCACGACAAACTTCTCACGGGCAAACTTGCCGCCGCCGGGGTAAGTGAGAGTGCACTGATTGTAGGCGGAATGACCTGTGTTCGCCGCCTGCATGGTGTTGGTCTGCACCGCCTCGGGGGAGGGGAGATCGTAGGCGAAGTAGAGGACATCCAGGAGGTGGCAGCCCCAATCCGCAAGCTGGCCGCCGCCGGTTTCCCAATAGGCGCGCCAACGGCGGGGGAACATCCGCTCTGGATGGAAGGGCATCGGCTGCGTCAGCGGCCCGTTCCACAGATCCCAATCCAGCGTGGGCGGCACCGGCATGGCGTCTGGCAGGCCGCTCCAAGGTTCCACGAAGTAGGTGTTCAGCGCCACGGTTCCGGTCCAGACGTGGGCTTCGACCGGCTTGCCTAGGCGATTGGTCTTGAGCAGTTCCACGGCTTGCATCCGGCCGGGAAGGCAGGCGCGTTGGTTGCCCATTTGGGTGAACAGGCCGGGACGTGCGGCCATGGCCTCCTTCATGAGGCGCAACTCATCCAGCTGATGCACCAGCGGCTTCTGGCCGTAGACGTGTTTCTTGTGCTTCAACGCCGTGATCATCATCGGCGCGTGATGGAAATCCGGGGCATCGACGATGACTGCATCAAACTTATCGACGTGATTGGCGAAGGCTTCGCGGTAATCCGCGGTGAGGAAGGTGCCGGGGAACTTCACCTCCATGCGGTCCCGGGCATACTTATCGACATCGCAAAAGCCCGCCCACTCGACCATCGGGTGGTCGGTGAGGTTGTCGCGTTGCAGCGCGCCGATGCCGCCGACGCCGATCTGAAAGATGCGCAGCTTGCTATTCTTGTTGGTTGCCGCCAAGGCGCTACGGGAAAGCGTTGAGGCCACAGCAAGGCCGGTGCCTAGGGCGGCACTGCTTTTTAGGAAGTGTCGACGGCTCGCGGATGGTGGTGTGAGCGGGGATTCGGAGTTCATGGACGGGGATCGTAGGTGGCGGCGTGGAAAATGGCGAGTTTCTGTTGCGTGATCGGGCGACTTTTTGCGAATTGAGCAATCTCATTTTTCGCTGAGTACTTTTCTGCGGAGAATGATTTTGCGGCCGTTTTCACCTGGGAATATTTGTTCTTAGTGAATTTTGTGGAGGGAGAGATCCAAAAGCTGAGGCCGCGCGAAGAATTTCTTGTGTCGCACATCCAGGTCACATTTTGCGCCAACCAGGCTGGACACCTGCTGTGGCTGAACGCCGCATGGGTGGCGAAAACAGGCCATCCAATTATAAACTCGGTGGGTAGGCACTGCGAGGAGTTCGTGCATGCCGACGACGTTTCAGCCTGGACGCGGCTGTTCGCGGAGGCGGTGGACGGGGATTCGTCATCTCAAGGTGAGGTAAGGATCCGGGCCTCGGATGGACGCTGGCTTTGGATGGTGGTCACGATGCGCCATGAGCTTGCCGGGGGCGCCGCTGGCGATGAGCCGGGAGTGAGCGGCATCATGGTGGATGTGTCTGAACAGCGGGCCACGCAGAGGGAAAATTCGGAACTCCTGCTGGCGGTCAATGCAGCTCTGGATGGAATCGCCCGCACGACGAGTGAGGGCATCTACACGCACTTGAACCGAGCCCACCTCACGATGTTCGGCTACGAGTCAGAGAGTGAGCTGTTGGGAAAAACGTGGCGGGCCATTTACACGGAGTCCGAGGCGGCACGTATTGAGGCTGAAGTATTTCCGATTCTCATTAGCAAAGGATGTTGGAGCGGCACCGCAACCGCCATGCGGAGAGATGGGTCGACCTTCCCAGAGGATTTATCGCTCACCCTTTTGCCGGGGGGCGGGATCATCTGCATTTGCCGGGATGCCACGGAGCGCGTTCAAGCTCTGAACGCCTGGCAGCAAAGCGAAGCAAGGTGGCAGCTTGCCGCTGCATCGATCCAAGAAGGGCTCTGGGATTTCGATGTTCAAACGGGAGTTCTGCATCTCTCGCCTCGCTGGATGGAGTTGCTGGGGCTAGCTTCTCACGAGCTGGCGATCGGCACGGATGTGCTGCTCACCCATTTCTGCCGGAGAATTCACCTGGACGATATCGAAGGGCTGAAACTCGCCGTGCGCGAACTTTTGGCGGGCGCTAGCGACCGGTTCGATCTGGAAGTGCGCTTGAAACCGTCGGTGGGCTCTTATCGTTGGCTGCAAGCGCGGGGCCGTGCGTTGTTCGATTCCGCAGGAGTTGCGACTCGTATCGTTGGGTCGGTAGCGGATATTGCCGCCCGCAAAGCACAAGAAGAGCTCGCAGCGCGGAACTTTGCCCGGGAACGTGAGCTGGTTGAGTTGAAGTCGCACTTTATCGCGATGGCGAGCCACGAGCTGCGCACGCCGGTTGCCACGATTTCGTTGTCCGTGGAACTCCTTGAAAAACACGGTGCGAAGATGAGCGAGAGCCGGGCGGAAACCACCATGGCTCACATGCGTGGTGCGGCGAGTCAGCTTCGGTCCATCGTGGCCAACTTGCTGATTCTTGGGGAGTCGGACGACGGCAAGCTGAGCTGCAATCCCGCGCCCCTGGACTTGCGGCAGGCGTTGCTCGACCTTGCCTCTGACGCCGCCCAAGTGGACGAAGGTAAGCACCCGATTGAAGTTCTCGTGATCCCGCCGGAGCTTCAGGTTGTCTTGGATGCGCAACTCGTGCGCAGTATTCTTCTGAACTTGGCATCGAACGCCTGCAAGTATTCGCCGCCGGGGGCGTTGGTGACTCTGCGTGGAGAGATTTGTGGCAACGAATTGGTGCTTCAGGTCAGCGATCGTGGGATCGGCATCCCTCATGAAGATCAGGGCCGTCTCTTCTCCCACTTTTTCCGGGCCAGTAACGCCACGGAGGCGGAAGGGAGTGGCTTAGGTCTAGTGATCGTGAAGCGTTGCTGTGAAGCACACGGCGCCACCGTGACCTGTGAGTCAATGGTTGGTCAAGGAACGACGTTTACGGTAAGATTTCCGTATTTCTCATGAAGCATCGTCTCCTGATCATCGACGACAACAAGCCATTCCGAGAGCAAGTTTGTGAGTTCCTGGTGTGCTGTGATTACGACGTGATCGCCGCTTCGGATGGAAACGAAGGCTTGGAATTGGCGCACTCGGCGAGCCCGGACTTGATTGTCTGCGACGTGATGATGCCTGGGATGGATGGCTTCACGCTCCTTGAGCGATTGCGTGCCTCCAGCTCAACGGCGTCGCTGCCTTTGATTTTCGTGACGGCGAGGGCACAGAGAAGCGATACACGCCTCGGGATGAGTTTGGGTGCCGACGATTACCTCACCAAACCGTTCACGATGGACGAGCTACTCCGGAGTATCGAGACTAGGCTGGCGCGGAGAGAGCAACATGACTCTAGTGCGCTGAAACTGGCTGGGAAGCATCTGCGGATGGCTGCTCGGTTGAATCACGAGTTGCGGACGCCTCTATCCGGCTTGGTGGGAGTCTCGGATCTGCTCCGGCTGGCTGGTCCGGAGGAAAGCGCGGACCCGCAGTTTTGCGCCAAGTGGATGGAGATCCTTGACGGGTCAATCGATCGTCTACGGCACACCATCGACATGCTGCTTCTATATGCGGAAATCGAGGCTGGAAGTTGGCTGCCGGAGAAGGAGGTTGGGGCCGTGGCGCTTGACCTAATTGTGGCGGAGGTGGTGCAGGACCTGGTCCGGCAGTGCGGCCGTGAGGCGGATCTCGAGCTTACGGTTCATCGTGGATGCACCATGATCATCCCGGAGGCGTACGCTAAATTGATCGTCCGGGAGCTGGTGGGGAATGCGCTGAAATTCTCTTGTCCCGGGAATCGGATTTCTGTGGCGGTAAGGCCGGGGGATAGCGGCTCCGCGTTCACCTTTGAGGTGCTGGATTCCGGCATAGGAATGAACCAGGAAGAAGTTCAGCGGGTGGCGCCATTCCAGCAATTTCGAGAGGTGGAACGGGCGCAGCAGGGATTGGGCTTGGGACTTTATTTGAGCCGGTTCCTCGTTGAGGCCTACTCGGGTCGAATGTCCCTCACGCCTTTGGTTCCAAGTGGAACCGGCGTGAGGGTTGATTGGCCTGCCCCTAAATAGCGCCGAGGTCCTGAGCCTTGCGAATCATTTCAACGGCGTTGCGGGCGCCGAGCTTTCGCATCAAACGGTAGCGGTGGTTGCTCACGGTCCTTGCACTCAGACCCAGTTCCGTTGCTATGTCCTTGCTGGAAAGTCCTGCAGCGACCAGCTTAACGATGACCTTCTCCTGGTTGCTGATCAAGCCTCCATGCTCGGAGTCCCCGTTGCCGTCGGAGGGATCGGATGCGTTGGAGCGGACGACCCAAGTATGAGGTTCGATCGTGTCCAATTGCGCAAGAGTGGACAGGGCTGCCATAAAGCATTGGATCGGAGCCGTTTTCTCGACAACACAGCCGGCGCCTGCCTCCCAAACCTTGCGCAGGCTGCGAGAGTCACAGTTGCTAGAGAACACAAGGAATCGGCTGGAGGATCCGTTGCTTCGCAGTCTTTCCATCACCTCGACGCCTTTCATGCCCCGCAACAGAAGATCAACGACGACGACGTCTGGTCGGAGGCGCATGCAGTCGGCCAGTGCCGTTTCACCATCCCCTGCCTCACCGACAACTTGATAGGATTCCTCCAGTTCCAAATGGGCTCGCAGAAGTTGGCGGACACTCTGGTGATCTTCGATTATGTAAACGGAGCTAGGCTGCTTCATTGAACTTCTGAATTACACTCTACCAATGCATGAGATGTTGCGAGGGTCTTCTTATTTCGGCAAAAAAAAATGCGTGGCGGAATAGGGAGTTTTTACTCTAAGCGTTGAAACCAGGCGGCATCAAGAGGGCGGTCATACTGCAGCAGCACGGTCGCAACATCATGGCGAATCTGCTGATGCCAGGTGATCGTGCGCCAGCTTGCCAGAGTCCGGAAGTAGGAGATGTAAGCCTCTTCTGCGTTCAACTCTTGAGCCAAATTCCAAAGTCGCAAGATCAATTCATGGACGTGGTAAGGGCGTCCCCGGTGGCCCTGTTCCAGGAAATGACGGTAGATCGATTCCGCCTCGCTGTGGTGTCCCAGTCGGGTGAGGCATGCGGCCCGGTTGAGACGCACGAATGGGTCCTCCGGATCGATGTCCAAGGCGCGGTCGTAATAGACTAATGCCGCTGCCGGAAGCCCTTCAGTGGCGAGCACGTAGCCGCATTGACCGAGGACTTGCGGATTGGTAGCTGACAGGCCGATCAAATCGGGCACTTGTTCGGGACGGCCGAGGCCGGTTTCTTGGTAAAACCGCATCAGCCGCCGCATGGGTTCCGGGTCGTACGGGCGCATGCGGATGAGTCGGGTGGCTCGTTCGGGGGCATCGGGGTCGCGGGCCTGCAACGCCAGGTAGACGGCCTCCGTGGCGTCTCCGGCGCCCGGACCGCGATTCTCCGGCTCTGTTTTTCCGAGTAACCAGATGGCCCAGCGCCCGGCTTCCTCGGACTGGCCCAACTGAGAGAGAATGCGAAGGCGTTGCAGGGCGCACAAGCGTCCGGCGGGATCATTCGCGGCAGGCATTGGAAGGACCGCCAGGGCCGATTCCAAGTCTGCGGCGGCAAACGCTTTGATGGAGATGAGGAATGCCTTGAACTCGGAGTTCGCGTTCTCCGGCATTGGCCAAGACTGTGCGGCCTCGTCGAGGAAGGCCAGCCGTTCTTCGGCCGGCAAATTCACGTGAAGCAACCAGCGCTCCAAAAGCGCCAGATCCTCCTCGGCGGCGATTCGGCCTGAACTGGCAACAAGCCCGCCAAGCGCCTCTTCGGCTTCCGCCGCATCTGTGGCTTGGCGCAAGCGCTCCAAGTAGAGGCGGCCGGCTTCCTCCGTCAACCCCGCGCGAGCATATACCCCGGCGGCGAACCAGGCGAGGGCGGGGGAGTTGTCCCAGGATTGGCGGTCCCGGAGAAAGGCGATCGCTCTGTCCTCTTTCCCTGCTTCCAGCAAGACTCTGGCGCGAAGGATAGATGACGTGGATTCGTTGGCGGCGGTTTTCGCTAGGAATTGCTCCAGGGGTTCGCCACCTCCGGTCAAGGCGAGAAACCGGGCGAGCGCCGGCAATCCTTGATCAGGATCTTGGCCGGCCAAGTCGCGATAGATGGTTTCCGCGCCAGCCAAATCCCCCACTGCCGTCCGGGCCATGGCCGTTTCGATGGCTTGACGGGCTGGCGTGAGAGCGCAACAAAGCGCAAGCAGCGCGGCCAGGAGAACACTCATCGACGGACAAACTTGACGGCATCGGCAATCACGAAATCGCCTGAACGCGTCCAGCAGGAGAGCAGCACGCGTGGAGCGTATCCGGTGGCGAACTGGAAGGTGCCCAGGGAGACCCAAATGTTGTCATCCTTACGCTGATTCACGATCCGCTTCGTCGATCCTCCCTCGTGGAGAACGACGTAGGGTGCTGCCTCCGTACGATTTGATCCCGTGGGCCAACGGGCGAAAACTTCCCAAGCTCCACTCTCGGGAAGATTGACCGACCAACTTGCCGGATCACTCGTCGATTCCACTCTGCGGGCGTGGTAATCGGTTCCGGCATAACCTGGAGTATGCGTGGCCTTGAACCATCTACGGCCCGGAGCTGAAAAGTCGGGGCTGACGTTATCGACCACGATCTCTTGTGCCATTGGGTTCGGTGCTGGGGGAGGACTCGGAGAGGGATTGGGTGGAGGCGTCGCGGAAGCATCCCCGAGGCGAACGAAGCGGACTGCATCCGCCGAGATGACGGTGGCGGAAGGCTGTCCGGGGCCGGCGGCGGAAAGGGCGCCGTGAAGCACTACCTGTCCATTCATGCCGACATTGAAGTCAAAGGTGCCGAGGCTGTTCCATTGGCGGGCACCGCTGCGCTGATCGCGTTCGACGCGGGTGGAGCCGCCAGCGTGCTCGATGACGAAGGCCGCCGCCGGGGAGCGATTGGTGCCGGCCAGCCACCAGGCGGAGACTTCATAGCGTCCGGCTTGGGGGAGATTGGGGCGGAACCGGGCAGTGTTGGCGGGGTTTTCGTCGAGCACATTGGCCCAACGCGAATCTTTGGTCCACCCTCCTTTGTAGGGTGAAGTTTCCCAATGGCCGGTTTCTAGATAGCTTTCGGGAGTGAGGTTATCGACGATGATGGTAACGGCACCCGGAAGGTATTCCTTGAGGCCGTAATGCTTTTGTACGGCGAAGAGTAGATGCCGGGCATAAAGTTTGCATTTTTCGTCCGAAGCACAAAACGGATGGTCTTTGCTTGAGTCGATAAACCCCATTTCCGTGAGTACAGCGGGCATGGCGGAATTTCGCAGAACGGAGAAGCCAGCCGTTTTGTTGCCCCGGTCCAAAAGTCCCCAAGCTTTCAGGGCTTCCGCCTGGACGAGGTTGCGTAAATCAGCTGCTTTGCCAGAGGCGTTCAGCGAAAAGGTTTCGGTTCCATTTGCGGTTTGGTTGTAGGCGTTTTGGTGAATGGAAATGAAGCGATCCGCTTCCCAGGCGTTCGCATCCGCAGAGCGGGCACCGAGCGGGATAAAGACATCGGTGCTCCGGGACATCCGCACTTTCCAGGAGCCGCCTCCCCCCGTTTCCTTGGTATCTTCTTCCAGGAGACGGCGCAGCTCCAGCCCGGTCAGCAAAACGCGGTCCGCTTCCCGGGTGCCATGCGTGGAATTCACCGCGCCCACATCGGCCCCGCCATGTCCTGGATCAATATAGATTCGATGCTGCGCAAACGCCCAGCCCGGCGGGAGCAGTAACCCAAGGATTACGCCTAATCTGCGGAGTAAAGACGGATCCATAAATGCAAGGCCAGTTTCCATCACGGCAAAGTGGCGGTGTAAATTGCGCCGTCCGCCTCGAAGGCTACGGTTTTTCCGTCAGGGCTCAAGGATGGGCTCTTCAATAGCAAGTCGGTTTGACCCGTCAGGTTATAAAGCGCCTTGCCACGCGTGTCATAATAGAACAAATCACCCTCCACCACCTCATGGCCGTCGTCCCGGGTTCGCGCGAAGAGCAGAAAGGCTGCTTCCGGCCCCCAGCTCACATCCTCGCCGCGACCCAAGAACAATGGCTTGCCCGTGCCATCGGCCCGGGAGAGATAGAGTCCCGTTTGCACGCCGATATAGGCCACGCCTTTGCCCTTCGGACACATTTTCGGCTCGATGAACCGGTCGCTGGCGTCGCTCACCGGCACGGGTGTCGCGCCGGCGGCCGGGACGGCGTAGACCCGATCGCGGTCGCAATAGACGGCGTCGGCCGGGATCGACTCGACGTGATCCTGAGTCCCGTCCAAGCGAATGATCCGGACCTCGTTTGACTCCAGATCACGGAGGCCGATGAGTCCGTCCTTTGTCCAGCGCGCCGTATACGCGTTGCCGAGTGTCACCCGTCTGGGCGTTCCGCCGGCGGCTGGGACGACGTAGATGCCCTGGTGTCCGGGACGGCTGACCAGAAGCTGGAGGCCGTCGGGAGCGAAGCGTGGTGCAATAAAGCCGCCTTTGGCGTCCTTGGGCACAATGACCTTGAGGTTGGCGAGTTGGCGGCTGGTCGCGTCCAAGGGCGGAGTTTCCGTGCTGACGCTGGCGGTCGAGGTAGGGGAGTCTTGCTGCGCCCAACCCGCCCCCTGAAATGCGGCCACGAGGGTCAGGGAGCACGCCGTTGCGGCCGCGAAGCGGGACGAATGGGCAGGCAGGTGTTTCATGAAAACAGCGATGTTTCTAGATTCTGTAACGCAATCATGCGCCAGGAGTTGAGCGGAATCAAATCACTGGCATGACGAAAATAAATCATCCGGTGGCGTTGGGGGTTCTCCGTAGGGGCGACGTTCGGTTTTTTCGTTGTCGCCCGCGCCGCTTCCGCGTTTCTTGCCGTGATTTATGACGCGTGACCGGCCCCAATCCATCGTGGTTCTGACCGGGGCGGGGATTTCCGTCGAGTCCGGTCTCCCGACGTTCCGGGGCGCGGATGGATTGTGGGAGGGGCACCGGGTAGAGGAGGTGGCCAGTCCCGACGGGTTTGCCCGGGAGCCGCTGTTGGTGCATCGCTTTTACAATCTGCGCCGCGCCGCCTTGCATCAGGTCGAACCCAATGCCGCGCACCTGGCGTTGGCTCGTTTGGAACGGGAATGGCAGGGTGACTTTCTCCTCATCACTCAGAATGTGGACGATCTTCACGACCGCGCGGGCAGCCAGCGACTCCTGCACATGCATGGGGAATTGCGCCGAGCGCGCTGCACCCACTGCGGGGCGAGTAGCTCTTGGGTAACTGCTCTCTCACCGCAAACGGCCTGTCCATCCTGTGTCCAGACCGGTGGGATGCGGCCCGATATCGTGTGGTTTGGGGAGGTGCCCATGCACTTGGAAGCGTGTTTCACGGCGCTTTCTCAGGCAGATCTCTTCGTAGCGATCGGCACGTCGGTAACGGTGTATCCCGCCGCAGGATTTGTTTCCCTGGTGGCGGCGCGCTCGGAGACCCGGACACTGGAACTGAATCAGGAAGCCACGGGGAATCCGCTCTTCCACGAGGTTCGACTCGGCCGTGCCACGGAAACGGTGCCGGAGTTGGTCGCCGAATTGCTGGCTTGAGCCGCCCGGCTCAGAACGTCACTTCGGCCGACGTCAGGTGCCAGCCTTGACGCCAACGTTCCCGGATCGCGGCTTCGAACTCCAAAACGCCAACTCGGTATTCAAATCCATTGGGCAGATCTCTGGTGCGCTGGAAAACGCCAAACCAACCTTCCGGGCTGGACGTGACATCGATCAGATGCTGGCCGCAGGCCCAACGTTGGCGATTGGCCACCTCAAATTCTTCCAGCGTGGGGCGGCACTCGAAGCCGTTCTCGCCGCAGCCGGAAGTGGTGAAAACACCGAGCCATTCGCCGTTTCCGTGGGAAACATCCGTGGGGCGCCAGCCGGTCGACCAGCGCTGGTGCAAGGCGAGAATGAAATCTTCCCGGCTGGCGCGGCGCTCAAAACCGTTCTGGCCGCACCCGGCCCGGTCGAAGACTCCGAACCAGACGCCATCGCCATCGGACGCAATCGCGCCAAGCGTCGGCGCCCCCAGAAACCAAAACACGCGCAGCCATGTCATCGTAGACCTCCTGGATACCGGGCCAGAGACGCACGTGGGCGAGCCGCTTGCGCGGGAATCCTCGCAAACTCCTTGACCGGGCCGGGTCTCCGGCCGTGAAATTTGGGGTAGTCACGAGAGCGAAGTTTTCATGAAGATCCCCGGTGGCCATGGTTCTGGCTTGGCGGTGCTGCTGCTCTGGTTCACGGGGCTGGCGCTCGGCATGGAAGAGTGGACTGCGAGGGATGGACGAGTGATCCGCGCGAGGTTTATCCGGCTGGACGGGGAGGCGGTGGTGATCGAAAAGGAAGGCAAACAATTCTCCGTGCCCCTTGCGAAGCTGAGCGACGACAGCGCTGCATTGGCGCTGGAATTAGCCGAAATGCCCGCCTTGAACTCAGGGAGTCTGTCACCTTCGCGGTTTTTGGGGAAATCTCTGATCGAGTGTGAAGCGATGTTGGGGGCTCCCGACCGGGTCCAAGAACCGGAAGAAGCGGGGCAATCGAGCAGCTATTATTTCTATGCTCCGGGCCCCGGCATTTTGCGGCTGCGGCTGGAATGCGCGCCGCAAGGAGATCAGGCGCCGACATTAGTTACTACGGTCTGGTATTACCTATCCAAGGGGCGCGTGCGCACTGTGGGGCAGTGTTTCAAGCTCACGGGAACCGACTTCTCTGGGGGATACCGGCTCTTCAACATGTTCAAGGAGATTGCTGCCGATGATCTGCTTTCGGAAACGCAGTATGTCCGCATGGAGGGTATTCCAGGACGGTTGGTTGCTGGTTGGGAGCCAGCGGCTTTCGGCAAAGACCGGCCGCCTGAGTATCGGCACGACGGCGAAGACGCGATTTATTTTCAGAAGCAGCGCGGCTTGACGACCTGGCAACGCTACCTGCGGATGCAAGAAAAAAGCGAGGCCCCTTGAGAGTCCTTTTTCGCGGCCCGCTGGGAAAGTGGCGCCGAATGAACCTCAACTTCGCCCGCGTTGCTGCCATCCTCCCTTGCCTGCTTCTGGGCGCTCATGCGCAGGATGGGGGCCCGACGCGCACGCTCGGCCGGGTGTTCGCGAAGCTGAAGTCCGGCGAGGCAACCACGATCGCGTATTTTGGCGGCAGCATTACGGCGGCGCCGGGATACCGGGTGAAGACGTTTCAGTGGTTTCAGGAGACGTTTCCCAACGCAAGCTTGCTGGAAGTCAACGCGGCGATTGGCGGAACGGGCAGCGATTTGGGAGCTTTTCGCTGTGCTGGCGATGTGATCGCGAAACGGCCGGACTTGGTCTTTCTGGAGTTCAGCCTCAACGATGGGCATCCCAGCAACGAGTTCCGCAAAGCCACCGTGGAGGGGATTGTGCGCCAACTCTGGGCTTCTCCAACTCAACCGGAAATCGTCTTTTTATATACCACAAGCCGGGCGCTGAATCATCCGCGCGTCAGCTATCCGGCCGTTGCCAGGTTTTACGGGATTCCCGAGATTGATCTTCAGCCCACGCTTGTGGCTGCCTCCAAGCGGACTGATCTCCCAAAGCCGAGCGCGGAGCAGTTGGCCGACACCAAGAAGTTCGATTGGAGTCAACCCGGCCAGATTTTCATGGGCGATTCCGTGCACCCCAATGAACTTGGGCATTCTTTATATGCGGAGACCATCATCGCCTGGCTCAAGACACAGGTGGACGCGACGCCTTCTCCGGCTCCTGAACTCGGCGCGCCGTTAGTCAGCGAAGAATTCGCCCGCGTGGCATTGTTGGCCCCGTCTCAGGCCAAGCTGAGCGGTGATTGGGAGACGCTCGGCCCGGATCCGAAATCTGGCAAAATTGGGCGCTATGCAGAAGGCGCCATCAACGCGCGAAACGCCGGGGATTCCTTGGCGTTTGACTTCGAAGGCACCGCTCTGGGCATCTATCTCAACGTTCAGTCGGATGGCGGTAAGTTTGAGTGGAGCATCGACGACGGCGTGAGCGGACCAGCGGACGCAACCTTTGGTGGTCCGCGCGGTGTGAAAAAGGGCGTTGTGGATACAGCTCCGGGAAAATATTTTCCACGCTACAATTACGCGTTGTTGACGACCGGACTGGCGCCGGGGAAGCACACGCTCAAGCTGCGGGTTCTCGAAGAGAAGGACGCCACCAGCAGCGGCCATCGAATCTTGATCGGCTACTTCATGGTGGGTGGGCTCAAATAACAGTCCACACTATGATCGTTGACCATCCCGGTGGCCTGCATCAGGGCGTATAGCGTGGTCGAGCCCACGAAATTAAATCCCGCTTTGCGCAAGGCTTTGGACATCGCGTCCGATTCTGGAGAACGGGACGGATAGTCGCTCATGTCGCGGAATGAATGCCGGATCGGTTCCCCGCCGACGAAGCCCCAAAGCCAATCGACCGGATCCGGGAGCTCCAGCCAAGCACGCGCATTTTGCCGCGTCGCCAAGATTTTGCCGCGGTGGCGGATGATGCCGGGTTCTTGGACCAAGGCTTCCAACTCCTCGTCGGTCATGGCGGCGACGGCCACGGGATCGAAGTGATGGAAGACTTCGCGATATCGCTCCCGCTTTTGCAATACGGTCCACCAGGAAAGCCCAGCTTGGGCGCCTTCCAGGCAGATGCATTCAAATAGATAGCGCGTATCGCGGCTCGGAACGCCCCACTCGGTGTCGTGATAAGCGACGTAAAGGGGGTGTTGCAGGGGAACCCAAGGGCAGCGAGTCATGCCCGCCACTTTGCCATCATGGGAACAATCCGCGAGCGGCTTTTGCATCGGCCACGCGTTGAATTCCCAGCGTTTGCGCGGCGAGGCGGCGGCTGAATTTTAGTTTCCGCTTCTGATAATCCACCGCCTCCTTGGCTCGATCCAGGATGGTGAAGAGCTTGCTCATCACTTCATCGCGGGACCAGTAGTAATTCTGCAGGTTCTGCAGCCACTCAAAATAGGAGACAATGACGCCGCCGGAATTGCAGAAGATGTCGGGAATCAACTCGATCTCTTCCCGCTCATCGAGAATGCGGTCTGCTGCATTGGTCGTGGGTCCATTCGCCCCCTCGGCAAGGATGCGGCATCGGATTTTGGCGGCGTTCTCCTCGGTGATGACTCGTTCGAGCGCGCACGGCGCGAGGATCGTGCATTTCTGTTCGAGCAGCGCCTCGTTGCTGATCGCTTCACCGCCGTCGAAGTTATGCAGGACGCGCTGGGATTTCACATAAGCCAATGCGCGTTTGAGGTCGATGCCTTTCGGATTGTAGATGGCGGTGGTGTAGTCGGAGATGCCGATCACCTTAATTCCGTAATTCTCCATCGCCAAGGCGGCCTCGCTGCCAACGTTGCCGAAGCCTTGGATAATCGCTGTGGCTTTGCCGATCGGGAGTTTCAGATCTTCTAGGTAGCGCTTCACCAAATAGGCGACACCTGCTCCGGTGGCCTCGCGTCTTCCTTGGGATCCGCCGAGCGAGAGTGGTTTGCCCGTGACTACCGCTGGGGAGATGCGGCCGGCGTGGTTGGAGTAAGTATCCATCATCCAGCCCATGACTTTCTCGTTCGTGCCGAGGTCAGGAGCGGGGATATCGATATCTGGCCCGACGAAATTGACCATCTCGTGCATATAGCGGCGCGAGAGGCGTTCGAGCTCGATTTCATTGAGTTGATTGGGATCGACGATGACCCCGCCCTTGGCGCCGCCGTAGGGGAGGCCCACGAGGGAGCATTTCCAGCTCATCCACATGGCCAAGGCGGCCACTTCGCCAATGGTGACGTTCTGGTGGAAGCGGATGCCGCCTTTGGACGGCCCGGTGGAGACGTTGTGCTGCACCCGGTACCCTTCAAATACCGTTACGCTGCCGTCTTGACGTTGGATGGGGAGAGCCACGGCGATAGCGCGCCGCGGATATTTGGTGCGGTCGCGGATGTTTTCAGGCAGGTTGATGGCATCCGCCGCGATGTCGAACTGGCGGCAGGCCATTTTGAAGACGTCGGACTCGTAGAGGCTGGAAACGATGACTTTGGACATAGGGAGAGACAGGGAGACAGGCCGCCGAGTTTCAGGCGCGGCGCCGAATGTCGAGGAATGGTTGCGATTTCGCAAAGAGGCAGCTGGAAAATGCGGGCCGTGGCACTCGATTGGACGGAAGCGCCAGGGATTTCGTTTGAATGGTCAGCTGATCCCGCCCTCGGATGAGCGGTTTGGAACAAGCCCTGAAGACCGTCGCAAAAACCGAGTTCTAAATTTTCATACACCCATTCCCGAAATCCGCGGACAAGAATGGCAATGATCCCCACTGCCTCGGGGAATCCACAGCTTGCCCAGACGGCCAAGCGTCAAGAGTGGTTTCGCGACGGTCTGGAGGGCGATGCTCAGAGCGGCTTAATGCGGATGCTCTTGATGTGGACCACGCTGCCCGGGTCGTGGGCTTGGATGGCGATGGTGCCGCTGGAGATCTTGCGGCCGGGGCTCTTCGGGTCGGGCAGCGAGCCGTCGGCGGGCTCGGTGTAGGTCACGGTTTCCTTGCCATTGACCTTGATCGTGATGGTCTTGCCCTCGACGATAATGTGGTAGTCGAACCACTCGTCGTCCGCGTGTGGCGCGGTGTCCATCACGTTGATGATGCCATATAGGCTGCCGGTCTTCTTGGGATCCTTGTGGGTGGCGTTGATTTGGCACTCGTATCCTTTGGACGGCCAGCCTTGCTCTTGGAATTCGGTGTGGAAGTAGAAGCCGGCGTTGGCGCTCGGCTTGGTCATCACCTTCAGCTTCGCTTCGAAATCGGTGAAGTTGGCGCCGTGGAAATCGCCAACGTAGAAGAGGTGCGCGCGTTCGCCGCCGGCGATGAGTTCACCGTTCTCCACCCGGAACGAGGCGGGGTTTTCCGAGATCTTCCAACCGGTCAGATCTTTGCCGTTGAGCAGTTCCGTGAAGCCTTCGGCATCGGGTTCCGCAAAGGCGGCGGTCAGGGACAAAGCCGCAGCCATCCACATCGTAAGGAGTTTTTTCATGCTGGCTACCGCTAGCGGGATGCGGGGGGAAGGCAAGGCGGATCTTGTTTCGCGGAGATTCGACTTCCGATCTTGCCACGAACCGGGAAAGGGCCCTTGCCATGCAAGTTCTTCGAATCTTGACGCTGGGCTGGTTCGTCGCGTGTTGCGGGATGGCGGCGGCGGCCGACCGCAAACCAAACGTCCTGGTGATTCTCGCGGATGACCTTGGGCTTGGCGATTTCTCGGAATTCGGAACCGCGGATGTGCGCACGCCGAACATCGATCGCCTGGCCAAGGAAGGCATGACGTTCGAGAATTTCTACGCGAATTCCTGTGTCTGTTCGCCGACCCGGGCCTCGCTGTTGACGGGCTGTTATCCGGATCGCGTGGGCGTGCCGGGCGTCATCCGGGAAGAAACGCCGCCGGATTCTTGGGGGCATCTAGCCAGGGAAGCGGTTTTGCTGCCGCAGCTCCTCAAACCGGCGGGGTACCACAGCGGCATCGTCGGGAAATGGCACCTCGGGATCGCTTCGCCAAACACCCCGACGGAGCGCGGGTTCGATTCCTTCACCGGGTTCCTCGGCGATATGATGGACGACTACGAAACCCATCTCCGGCACGGCCAAAACTTCATGCGGCGCAACTTGGAAGTGATCGATCCCAAGGGCCACGCCACGGATTTGTTCACGACGTGGGCCTGCGAGTATCTCGAAGAACGCGCTCCGTCGGGATCGCCCTTTTTCCTCTACCTGGCCTACAACGCGCCGCATGATCCGATCCAGCCGCCGGCGGAATGGTTGGCCAAGGTCAAAGCCCGTGAACCGGGAATGAGCGAGGCGCGGACGGGGCTCGTGGCCCTCATCGAGCACATGGACGCCGGGATCGGCAAGGTGCTCGATACCTTGGATCGCCTCCAGCTCGCCGAACATACGATGGTGCTCTTCACCTCGGACAACGGCGGACTCCTCAAACTCGGGGCGAACAACGGTCCGTGGCGCGGCGGGAAAACCCAGATGTACGAGGGCGGGTTGCGTGTGCCGGGACTGGTGCGTTGGCCCGGCCGGGTGGCGCCCGGAAGCCGGACGAAGCGCACCACGCTGACGATGGACATTTTCCCCACGGCTTGCGAACTCGCCGGAGTGCCGGTGCCGGAGACCATCGACGGCGTGAGCGTTCTCCCGGCCTTGCGGGGCGAGAGCGAGTCGGAACCGCGTCAATCTTACTTCGTGCGCCGGGAAGGTGGCGTGCTCTACGGAGGGAAAACCATCGAAGCCCTGATTTCCGGCGATTGGAAGCTCGTTCTCAACAGTCCCTTTGCCCCGATGGAGCTTTTCCACCTCGGGGACGATCCGAAAGAGACGACGGATCTGTCCAAGCAAAACCCGGAAAAACTCCGGGAGCTTTCCGCGATGTTGCGAGCCCACATCCAACGCGGCGGAGCTGTCCCTTGGCAAAAACAACCATGAGCAAACGAATTCGCATCTTTGCACTGGCGGTCCTTGCGAGCCTTCCCGCAACCGCTCAGGATGCCGCGCCCCAGGATCGGAATGCGGTGAACAACCCCAGCGCGCCGCCGGTTCCCACCGGGATGATGGCGGATTCCCAGGTGGTGTTCCCGGCAAAGGGGGCTTTGCCGCCCCTGTTTCCACCGGACGTCGCCGTGGAGCGGAACCTACCGGAGCCGGAATACGCCATCGTCGGGTCGCCCTGCCGTTCGTTGGCCCAGATTGAGGCGATCCAAGCCGCGATGCCCCAAGTGACCTTCGCGCCGCCGAAGCAGGATTGGAAGCATCTCGCGCGCACCCATCAGCGCCTGACCGAGGGAGGCGAATTCCATCTCCTGGCGCTGGGGGACAGCATCATCAACGACACCATGCGCAGCGGCTGGATCGCCCAACTGCAGAAGGCGTATCCGCGGGCCCAAATCCGCGCCACCTTCTACGTCCGGGGCGGGGGAGGCTGTCGCCACTTCCGCGAGGAAGGCCGCATCCAGAAGTATCTGGTGCCGTTGCGTCCCGATCTCGTCTTCATCGGAGGCATTAGCCAAGGCAAGGACCCGGCGCCGATTCGCGACGTGATCACCCAAATCCGGGCGGCCTTGCCGGAGTGCGAATTCCTCCTCGCCACCGGCGCGTTTGGCACGGTCGATCCCCGGGACGACGCGGCCATGGCCCAGGCGCAACATTCCGCCACCTCCGCCTACGGCCCCATGCTGCAGGGCATTGCGACGGAGCTGAATTGCGCCTACCTCGACCTGACCACGCCGTGGATGGAAGCGATCCGTTCGTCGGGCCGCCACCCGCACGTTTTTTATCGCGACCGGGTTCACGCCAATGAGTTTGGCGAACAAATTTTGGGCCAAATCTTCATCGCCTGGTGGACCGCCCCCTGACCCGTGGAGGGGAATCCGCTGATAGATGGCCGGACGCCTCCCGGTGGACTAGGGAGCCGGCCCGGGCCGCCGGACTTGCTGCGCCTCCTCTGTTGACCCGATGAAATTTGAAATTGCCCGCTGGGCGCCGGTGCTCGCCGCCGCGCTGCTCCCAGCATTTGCCAACGCGGAAAACCCCGCTCCCCGGGACCACTCGCGCTATCGCCAGATGGCGGATCGCGAGGTGGAGGCGATCATCCAAGGCAAGGCCGAGGACGTCAATTGGCAGCTCGATCCCTTCCTCATCGCTCCCAACCCCGATTCGCGGTATCGCAATCCCGCGTTCCCCGACAACGCCCCGGCGCCGCGCGATGACGAAGCCTCGGCCCGCTTGATGCGCGAGGTCGATGGCAAACCCGGCGGTGCGCTTTGGGCGCAAACGGGCGAGCCGAGCCCTGTGGAATCAGGCGCCTGGGAAAAGGTTCTTCCGCGCGATCCGGACGGGGCGGTTACGTTGAATTTGGAAAACGCGGTGCGGCTCGCGCTGCTCCACTCCCGGCGCTACCAATCCGCCCGGGAAGAACTCTATCTAGCGGCGCTTGATGTCACCGAGGAACGCTTCCGCTTTCGCGATCGGGTCACGCTCGGAAGCTTCGGGGAGAACACCCGCAATGCCCGGGACCGGCCTGGAATCGAGGATCGCCTCAATGTCGATTCCGATCTGACGTTGCAACGCCGTTTCGCCACCGGTGCCGAATTGGCCGCGAACCTTGCGAACGCCGTGCTCGTCGATTTCTCGGCGAACGCCCGCGCCTCGGTTTCCTCGGTGGTGGATGTGAGCATCGTGCAACCATTGCTCCGCTTCCGGGCCCGGGAATTCATTCTTGAAGAGCTGACCCAATCCGAGCGGACCCTGCTGGCCAACGTGCGCCGGATGAAGCAATATCAGCAGGCGTTTTACATTTCCACCACGGCGGGCGTCAGCTTGAGCGATGGTCCCGCTCGCAGTGCGCTGGCGGGTTCCACGGCGCCGATCGCGGCGAATCCGCCTTCCAATTCGTTCACCGCCGGCGGATTCATCGGCTTATTGCAGCGTCGCCAGCAAATTCGCAACAGCGAGGAGAGCGTGGCCGCGCTTCAGGATTCGTTGGCCCAACTCCAAGCCGCCTTCGACGCCGGCCGGATCAACAACCGCCTCCAAGTGGACCAAGCGCGCCAAGCCGTTTACAGCGGCCAGAGCTCGCTGCTGACTTCCTATGCTGCGTTCGATACCGCCACGGACACCTACAAGGTCTCCTTGGGGCTGCCGCCCGAGCTGCCCATGCGGGTCGATGACGCCCTCATGGAACAATTTGACCTCATCGATCCCACCATGAGTTCGCTCCAGGCGCGCGTGGCCGGGATCCTTGACCGGGTCCGGGACCCGCAGGAGGTGGAAACGGCGGAAGAGTTGCTTTCGGAAATGGCCAAGCTCCAACCCATGCCCGCGGAGGCGAATGCCCAATTGAGCCGGGCCCACGCGGATCTCGACAAATTGCAGAAGGCCCTTCCTGCGCGCATCGCCCAGGTCAACGCCTTGCAAAACCGGCCCGAGCTGGAGAACGTTCACATCGACCCCTCGTTGTTCGATCCCCGCGTCTTCGAAGGACTCCACGCTCGCCGCACCGCGGAACTGGCCACCCTGGAGAAGCAGATCGCCGCGGCGATGGCGAACCTGCAAGCCACCGCATCAGTGGAGGTCCCTCAAGGCCAACTGGATCGCGCCCGGGAGAACGCGGTGGCCGGCTTGACCGCCTTGTCCGGTCATCTTTTGCAACTCTCGCTGGTTCAGGCTTCCGCGCGCTTGGAGTCGATCACCCTCAAGCCGCTTTCCATGCAGTACGAGCAGGCGATTCAACTGGCCGAGGCCAATCGCCTGGATTGGATGAACGCCCGGGCTGCTCTCGTCGATGCCTGGCGGGGCATCGCGGTGGAAGGGGAGGCGCTCAAAACGGGGCTCGACCTCATCGTCCGGGGCCAAGTGCCGACGGTGGGGAACCAAACCTTTGCCTACAGCGGGGAGACCGGCGTGCTCCGGCTCGGAGTGCAGCTCGATTCCCCATTTCGGCGCCTGTTGGAGCGCAACAACTACCGCGAGGCGCTCATTGCCTATGAGCAGGCGCGGCGCCGTTACATGCAGTTCGAGGATCAGGCCGGCCAAAGTCTGCGCAACACCCTGCGCATCGTCCGCTTGAGCCAAATCAACTTTGAAGTCAAACGAGCCGCCGTCCGGGTCGCCATTGCCCAGGTGGAATTGGCCCGGCTCCGTCTCAACGAACCGCCCAAACCAGGCGCCGCCGGGGCTCAGTTTGGCGCCACCACCGCCCGGGACTTGGTCTCCGCAGTCGGCGATCTTCTCGACGCCCAAAACGATTTCCTCAACGTCTGGGTCGCCTACGAGGTGGTCCGGATGCTTCTCGACTACGAGTTGGGGACCATGCGGCTCGATGAAAAAGGACAATGGATCGATCCGGGATCCTTTGGGCCCGCCCACTTGGCGGCGGCTTCTTCCGGGGAAAAGAGCCCGGAGACGCCAGAAAACCGAAAGCTCCCGGACGATCCGGACGTGACCCTAGAACGGCCGGATGAATCCGCCGGTCCAGGTTCGGTCCCGTCACCTCGCCGTGCCCTTCCGCGACGCCCCAGCGTGCTGCGGAAGTGAGAGACAGCCAACGAGAAACCCATGAAACCAACACGGAACATTTCGCCGAAGGCGCTACTCTGGATCCTCCTCATCTTCGCGGTGGCTGGAGGGGCCACATGGAAAGTGAAGCAAAAGTCCGCCGGGGACGGCGAGGTTATCGCTGGGGAGGTGCTCACCACGCCCGCCGTGGTCGATCGCTTCGTCCAGGAGATCGTCGAGTCCGGCGAGATTGAAAGCTCAAGCAATGTCGAGGTACGTTGCGAGGTCAGCACCGGGTCCGCTGGGATCGCACTCCTCGAAGTTGTGCCCGAAGGGACCTATGTGAAGCCAGGGGATTTCCTGGCCCGGGTGGACGACACCAACCTCAAGGAACGGCTCATCACCCGGCAAATCGATGTCAACATGTCCCAGGCGGCGCTCGCCCAAGCCAAGGCGGACGTGGAACACGCCAAGCTGCAGTTGCAGGAATACGAATCTGGCTTGTTTCGGGAGGAAGAAGAGAAGCTCGAGAGCGAGGAATTCGTGGCCCGGGAAAATCAGCGCCGGGCTGAGGAATATCTCCAATATAGCGAAAATCTCGCCGCCAAGGGCTATGTCTCCGCCGTGCAATTAGAGGCGGATCGTTTTGCTCTAGAGAAGGCCTCCAAGGAACTTTCCGTCGCCCGCACCCGGCTCGAAGTGTTGCGCAAGTATACCAAGGAGAAAATGCTGAGCACCTTCAACGCCAGCATCGAGACGGCCACCGTCCGCCTTTCCTCCGCGGAGAAAGCCTACGAGATCGACCGGGCGCAGCTTGAGGAAGTGGAAAACCAACTGAAGCTTTGCACCATCAAGGCGCCTTCTGCCGGCCAAGTCGTTTACGCAAACGATCCCACGGCGGAAGCCCAGGTGATCCAGGAAGGCAAGATGGTCCGCGAAAAGCAAATCCTCTTCCGCCTGCCTGACCCCCAACGCATGCAAATGCGCGCCCAGGTCAACGAGTCCCGGATCGACAAAGTCCGTCCTGGGATGCCCGTCCGGATCCGCGTGGAAGCGCTTCCCGGGGACGAGCTGGTGGGAGAACTCGTCAAGCTCACGGAATATCCGATCCGCTCCGCGAACGTCTACGTCTCCCACATTAAGAATTACGGAGCCACCATTCTCATCGACAATCCGCCCCAAGGGCTCCGTCCCGGCATGACTGCCGAGGCCACCATCCTCCTCTCCGAGGAAGCCAAGGCGCTGCAAGTTCCCATCCAATCCGTCGTCGAGCGCGACAAACGCTATTTTTGCGTCGTGGCCGGGCCCAATGGCGGTCCGCTTCAGGTCCGCGAGGTCGATATCGGTGCCGCGAATCAGCAGTCCATCATCATTGAGGCCGGTTTGGAACCCGGTGAAGAGGTGGCCTTGAGCCCATCCTCGTTCATCGACCGGCTGACCTTGCCGGACGCTGGCGAAATGATCGCGCGCCGTGAACCGCAACGCTCCGCGCCCGCACCCCGCGGCAATCCGTCGTGACGGACCTGGCCCTGGAAATCCGCGAACTCCGCAAGGAGTATATCGTCGGAGGTGAACCACTCCCGGTGCTCAAGGGGATTGATCTGGAGGTTCCCGTCGGGGATTACCTGGCCATCATGGGACCCTCCGGTTCTGGGAAAAGCACCTTCCTCAATATTCTTGGCTGTCTCGACCAAGCCACGTCAGGGGAATTTCGACTCGGCGGCGAGGAGATTCGCAATCTGAGCGATGACCGGCTCGCGGAAATCCGTGCCAAGCACATTGGTTTTGTCTTTCAGAGTTACAACCTGATCCCTTCGCTCACCGTGGAGGAAAACATCCAGGTGCCGCTCTTTTACTTGGGACATATCACCGAAGCCGATCGCAACCGTTCCCTCGCTCTCGCGGACCGGGTCGGCTTGTCCCACCGCATGGACCACCGGCCGCCCCAGCTTTCCGGAGGGCAGCAGCAGCGCGCCGGGATCGCCCGCTCCTTGATCAACAATCCCAGTTTCATCCTCGCGGACGAAGCCACCGGGAACCTCGATTCCGTCACCACGGGGGAAATCCTCAACCTCCTCGACGAGCTGAACGCCGAGGGCAAAACCATCGTCATGGTGACCCACGAGGAGGAGGTCGCCCAACGTGCCCGGCGCATCGTGCGCCTGAGGGACGGGGTGATTCGCTCGGATGTCCGGCACCGGGAGATCGAACACCGCCCCAATGCCGCCGCCGCGGAACCACCCCCTCCGCCGTTGTCGGCCCGGGAGCGCCTGGAGACTTGGTGGCGGCAGTTTTTGCGTCCCTGGGCGCTCGGAGTGAAGAGCCTGCATCTCCATCCGATGCGTTCGATTCTCACGGTGCTTGGGATTTTCATTGGGGTCGCCTCGGTGATTTGGCTCCTGGCGATTGGGGAGGGGATCAGCGCCAAGGCGCAGGAAGAAATCGCCCGGCTCGGCGCGACGAACGTGATCGTCAGTTCCGTGGAGCCGCCGCGCAATCCGAAGAATCCCTACGACCGTCTCTACGGAGTGACCCGGGCGGACTATGAAACCCTTCAGTCCATGGTGCCGACGATTACCGGGGTCATTCCCGAGCGCTCCACGGAACGAGCCACCTACGGCTTTGAAGGCCGGCAGGAGGAGAAACCGCTCAAGGGCGTCACCTCGGGTTACGCGGACCTGAAGCACCTCCGCGTCGTGCGCGGCAGTTTCATCACGGATGCCCATGTCGCGGCCGAAGACAAAGTGTGCGTCCTGGGGGCAAGCCTAGCCAAAAATTTGTTTCCGTATCACGATCCGATCGACAAATCGATCCATGTGCATCGCTACTTTGGGAACGATTACTACCGTGTGATTGGAGTCGTTGAACCCGAAGGCACGGCGAACCCAGAGGAAGGTGCATCGGTCACGCTCTTCATTCCATTGAGTACCTATTGGCGGAATATCTACGACGTTTATGCACGGGATGACGTCGGGCAACCGACGGTTACGGAAGTGACCTTCCAAGTGGCCAGTCTGGAGGCGATTCGCGAAACTGCCGAGATCATCCGCAATCATTTGGCGGACAATCACGCCAAGGATGATTTCAACGTCGTGGTTCCCTTGGAGTTATTGGAGCGGGCGCAGAGTTCGCGGATTATGTTTATTGCCATGCTCGGGATGGTGGCCGCCATTTCCTTGGTCGTGGGCGGGATCGGCATCATGAATATTATGTTGGCCACGGTTACGGAGCGGACGCGGGAGATCGGGATCCGGCGGGCGCTCGGCGCCAAACAACGGGATATCACGCGGCAGTTTCTTGTCGAAACCATCGTCCTTTCCGTGGTCGGCGGTTTGGTCGGCATCATCGCTGGCTTTCTCGCTGCTCCCAGCGTGGTGGGGCTTCGCGGGTTCCTCCAAGCCACGTTTCCCGAAAGCATGAAAAACGCGCCAGAAGCGATCATGACCATGGTTCCAATCATCGTGCCTTGGTCCATTCCTCTCGCTTTCGGCATTTCGGTTTTCGTCGGCGTCGTCTTCGGCCTGTATCCGGCTAGCAAAGCCGCCGCGATGAATCCGATCGACGCTTTGCGTCACGTCAATTGAGGCTGAGTTCAGACCTCGGATCGTCCCTCGCGATCCCGGGGAATGCCGCTCTCAGGTGCCGCGCTTCGTTGAAGCTGGGCGGTTCGCGTCCTTCATTCTGCACCATTCAACCCGTGTGCAGCGCCAAGAGCGAGGTTGAACCTGGTGCCAAGAGAGTTCACGGTTCGCCGTGCCTGCCGCTCCGCCTCTTGAAACGTTCCCGTCCTTGTCCGCCGTCCCAGGTTTGATGCATGGTTTTGTTCTAAGGGAGCCGGAGGTGGCGGTGGGAGATGTCGACAAAGAGGGGGCGTTGCAGCGTTTGCGGCCGTACCATGAAGAGGCACAACGCGCCCTGGGCATGGGCTGCTGGCCACTGGTTACGGCGGAGCAGATTCATGGAACCAAGGTCGGACTAGTCGATGAGCTGACCTTGCGGCAGCCGGAGCATTGGCCTTTGGCCGGGGTCGATGCCTTGATCACCGGCCTCCCTGAGGTGGTGCTGGGGATTCATGTGGCGGATTGCGGGGCAGTCTTCTTGGTGGACCCCGTGAATCGCGCCCTGGGCTTGGTCCACTCCGGCAAAAAAGGGACCGAGCTGGGAATCGTTCCGTTCACGATGGCGATGATGGAAATGGCATTCGGTAGCCGGCCGAGGGATCTCGTTGTGCAACTCAGCGCCTGTATCCGTCCGCCGGCGTATGAAGTCGATTTCGCCGCCCAAATTCTAGAGCAATGCCGGGTGGCTGGTGTGCCCACGGAATCGATCCACGATTCCGGCGTTTGCACCTCGTCGAACCTGAATCTCTATTATTCCTACCGGCTCGAAAAAGGCAAAACTGGCCGCCACATCGCGATGGCCGGATGGAGCAAGCTTGCAAGAGATCCGCAGCCGCAAAGCCAAACGCAGACTTGGTCGGTATGAGCCTTAGCGAAATTCCGACTCCTCCGCCTTTGCTCTTCCGGCGCGAAGCCCCGGCCAAGGTCAATCTCTGGCTCCGAGTCCTCGGCAAACGGCCCGACGGTTTTCACGAGCTAGATACCCGGATGGTAAGGATTTCCTTGGCGGATACAATCGAGACCTCGTCCACTCCGGCGGGGACCGGGCTGCAATTCACCTGCGACGATCCTTCGCTCCCGACCGACGAGTCAAATCTGGTGGTCAAAGCAGTGCGCGGGCTGGAGGCGGAGGTGGGACGCCGGTTTGATTTGGCGATCCATCTCGTGAAGCGGATTCCCCACGGTGCAGGATTGGGCGGGGGCAGCAGCGATGCAGCGAGCGTGCTTCTCGGGATCAACGGGGCGCTATCGCTCGGGCTGAGCCGGGAGAGGCTTGCGCGGATCGCTGCGTCTCTCGGTTCTGATATTCCCTTCTTCCTCTACGAAGGAGCTTGCGATTGCCGGGGGCGAGGTGAAATCGTAGAGCTGGTGCCGCCAAAGGCATTTCCCTGGCGGCCACGGCTTTTGCTGGTGAAACCGGCTTTCTCGGTGCCGACACCATGGGCTTATCAGCAGTGGTTGAATTCACGGGAGATCCCTGGAGTCGATTACGCGGCCCAGCCGATGCCTTGGGGTGATTTGGAGAACAGCCTTGAGCGGCCCGTGTTTGCCAAACATCTGGTGCTCGCCGACCTGAAGCAGTTCCTGGCGGCGCAGCAGGGAGTCGAGGGCTCGCTACTGTCTGGTAGCGGTTCCGTGGTCTTCGCGGTTCTGGGGGCTGAGGCCAATGCGGAGGCGATTCAGGCGGAACTCACCGCTGAATATGGCGAATCCACTTGGACCAGCGTCGCCACGGTGTTGCCGTGAAGGCGGTTACTTGACCACCACTTTGCCTGCCTTTTTCCAAGCGTTGAAGCCGCCATCAAGGTGGTAGATCGAACCAAATCCGAGCTTTTCGAAGACTTCCAGTGAGTTCGTGCTCCGTCCGCCTGCGGCGCAATGCACCAGGTAGGCCTTGCTGCGATCAAGTTTCGCGGCCTTCTCTTCAAAGTCATTAGCGGTGAAGTCGATGTTCTCCGCGCCACTGATATGGCCCTCGGCGAATTCCTCCGGCGTCCGGACATCAAGGACAACGACTTTCTTCTCCTCGATCAGTTTCTCCGCGCCTTTCGGATCGATGTGCGCGGTATCAGTGGCGAGCGCGGGGACGGCGGCCAGAAGGCAGAGGGAGACACTTGAGAGGAAGGTTTTCGCTTTCATTTGCTTCAATTTGCGAATTGCTGCCCAGGCAGTCAAGTGGCGGGTAATCGTTGATCGCTCGGTCCGGGAGGTCTGCGGTGGGAACCATTCGAGTCCCACACTCCACCCGGCACGCCAGTTGAGGCAATCTCTTGCCTTCCGCTTTGGAAGCCGGAACGTTCCCGGGTCATGGCTTTGCAACAGCACTTGCATCGGATCCTTGCGGAAGCGGCGGCCGAAGTGGCGGGAGCAGTCTTCGCGGAGGGCAAGGTGCTGGATCACGAATTGGCCGCAGTCTTCACCCGCAATCCGAAGTGGGGCAAACGCGACCGGGGCTTCATCGCGGAAACGGTGTTCGAGGTGGTCCGCTGGCGACGCTCGTTGGCCTTTGTTGCCAATGTTCCTGAATGGGACACTGCCTCGCTCTGCGCCGCGCAGTGGCGCCGGATGGGCATCGAACTCCCAGATTGGTGGAGGCACGGGGGGGCTGCCGTCACGGAAATGGCGGTTCGGGAGGCTGCCTTGGCGGAACAGCCCCGGGCAATCCGCGAATCGATTCCCGACTGGCTCGACGAACTTGGAGCAGGGGAGTTGGGGAGCCGGTGGGACGCTGAACTTCATGCGTTGAACCAGCGGGCACGGGTGTATCTGCGAGTCAACATGCTGCGCAACAGTCGCGAGGAAGCCGTTGCTTGGCTCGCCAGCCACGGCGTCGATGCTTCCCCAGCATGCGGCCTTCCTGAGGGCCTGGTCCTCCCAGAAGGCAAAACCCTTCCCAAACCGCTCCGTGCCGAGGGCCGGGTCGAAATTCAAGATGCCGGATCTCAACGCGTCGCGCCCCTGCTCGGTGTTCGCCCCGGAGAAATCGTGATCGACGCCTGCGCCGGCGCCGGAGGCAAGACCCTCCACCTCGCCGCGCTCCTGGGGAACCGGGGCACCATCCACGCCTTGGACATCGAGCCGCGCAAGCTGGAGGAACTGAAACGGCGTGCCAAAACCGCAGGCGTCACCTGCATCCGCACCGGACTGGCCCAGCCTTCCAACCTCGCCGCGCTCGCTGGCCAAGCCGACCGTCTGCTCATCGATGCCCCTTGTTCCGGCCTCGGCACTCTGAAACGCCAACCGGACCTCAAGTGGCGCCTCAGCCCCGGACAGCTTGACCGGGTCCGCCGCATCCAACACGAGTTGCTCGCCGCCTATCCTTCCATGCTGCGGCCCGGTGGAGTGATGGTCTACGCCACCTGCTCCCTTCTGCCATCGGAGAACCGGGGCGCGGTGGAAGGGCTGCTCGGCTCAGGGGCGGTTGCACTTTTGGAGGAATTCCAAATCTCCCCATCGGAAACAGGCTGTGACGGGTTCTACGCGGCGGCTCTCCAGGTCCGCTGACACGAGGTGCGTGCTTCTGGGGGCGTGGAAGAGTTGCAAGCGATCGCCGAATAACGGGCTCGACTCACGTCTAAGTTTGCGGCAGGCTTTGCCCTGCTCGGGGCTTACTGGCCGTTCCAGCTCACGAGCTTTCCCTCCCTCTCCTTACTCTCTCTCATCGCATGGCTATCCGTTTGGGATCGCAGTATGACAAGCGCGCGTTTTTGGGCGCGAAGCTAAAGCATGGTTGGAACCGGCTGACTGACTCCAAAAAGCACCAGACGGACGCGGAGCGGCTGGCGCGGATCGAGGCGTTGGCGGGGCGGGTATCGCAGTTCTCCCAGGAGCAAATGCGGGCGCGGGTGGAGGAATGGCGGGCGCAGGGGCGGGCCGGGAAGCTGGTGTTGGAGGACATGGTGGAGGAGGGGTTCGCCATCGTCCGGGAGGCGTCGCGGCGGACCACGGGGCTGTTTCACTACCCGGAGCAGCTGATTGGCGGCTTGATTCTGGTGCGCGGCGCGGTGGCGGAAATGGCGACGGGGGAGGGCAAGACGCTGGCGGTGTCGCTCCCGGCGTTTGCGTTTTCCCTGTTTGGGCAAGGCGTTCATTGTATCACTGTCAATAGCTACCTGGCGCAACGGGACTGTGAGTTTTCGACGCCAATCTTCGAGTATCTCGGGCTCACGGTGCGGCATTTGCCCGAAGGCAAGGAGGGCACGCCGGAAGCCAAACGGGAGGCTTACGCGGCAGATGTGACCTATGGGGTCGGGTATGAGTTTGGGTTCGACTATTTGCGGGATCACCTCGTGCTGCTGCGCTCCCCGCGGTCAGGCGCGCGGGAGCGATTGCGCAACGCGTTGATGGGCCGGGAAAACGTGGAACCAGGCATTGTCCAGCGCGGGCTCCATTTCGCGATTATTGACGAGGTCGATTCCGTGTTGATCGACGAGGCGGGATCGCCCCTGGTCATCAGTGAATCGGGCCCAGGGCGCAACCAAGGCGAAGCGGCCTACCACGTGGCGCGGGATTTGGCGGCAACGTTGCGGGAAGACCAGCACTTTGAACTCGATCTCTCGCGCCGGGGCGTGACCTTGACCCGGGAGGGCTTTGAATTGATCCACCAAGCTCCGGGGATCCCGTGGGATCTGTTGCGTCGGCCTTGGCAGACTTATGTGCTGAATGCCTTGCGGGCGGAGCATTTTTTCCTCCGCGATGCCAGCTACGTGATTGATGAAGAACAGAAGGTCTGCATCATCGATGAGTTCACCGGCCGCCGGTTCAGTGAGCGGACGTGGCGCGACGGATTGCACCAAGCGGTGGAAGCTAAGGAAGGCGTGGAGATCCGGGCGGAAAATGATTCTTCGGCAACGATTACCCGGCAACGCTACTTCGGGCTCTACGATACGATTTGCGGGCTGACCGGAACGGCGGCAGAGAGCGCCGGGGAGTTCTGGCACTTCTTCGAGATGGGTGTGGAAGCCGTGCCGCTGCACAAGCCAAGCAGGCGCGTCATGATGCCGGAGCGGGTCTTTCAATCCCGTGAAGATGTGTACCAAGCGGTGTTGCGGGACACGATTGAGCGTCACCGTCGCGGGCAACCCGTGCTTGTCGGCACCCGCACCATCCGGGCGAGCGAGGCGCTGGCCGAGGTTTTCACGGAGGCGGGGCTGCCGTTCACTTTGCTCACCGCCAAGCAAGATGCCGAAGAAAGCGAAATCGTGGCCCGGGCGGGCGAACCCGGTCACGTGCTGCTGGCGACGAATATGGCGGGCCGGGGAACGCACATTGATCTCGACCCGGCATCGCTGGCGGCGGGCGGGCTCCATGTCATCGCGGTGGAGCGGAACGAATCCATCCGGATTGACCGTCAGCTCATCGGCCGCGGCGCCCGTCAAGGGCAGCCCGGCAGCGCCCAGGTGTTCGTCAGCGCGGACGATTACCTGTTGGAACATTATGCCCCGCAGCTCTGCGAGAAGATACGCAAAGCCAAAGCGGATGATGGCGGCGAAGTCTCCGGCAAGTTCAGCGACCTGATTGATGAGTTGCAGCAAGCCGTCGAACGGCTGCGCTACGAGTCGCGACTCGCTCTCGCCCAGCGCGACAAGTGGCTGGATGAGATCAAATCCAACCTTGCCTGACCTGATTTGTTTCCCGATTTCCCATGTTGTACCGATTGCTTGCCATTTTCTGTCTTACGCTCGTCCTGGGGCCTCTTCATGCCGACGACGAGGTTCTCTCCTATCTGGAGCCGTATCGCTCGATTGAGATCTCCGCGATTGATACTGGAGTCATCTCCGAGATTCGGGTCAAGGAAGGCGATCAAGTCGCGCCCGGGGATGTCCTGCTTTTATTGGATAACGAGATTGCGGAGTCGCGGCTCGCCATCGCCCGGATCAATGCGGAGGGCGTCGGGAAGTTAATGGCGACCCAGGCCGAGGTCGATTTGCAGCAGCAGCGCTACGATCAGTTGGGGCGGCTTGTCACCAGCGGCACTTCCAACTCCGCTGAACTTGCCCGCCAGAAAGCGCTTCTCGTTCAGGCGCAAGGGAATCACATCATCGCCGAGGAAGAACAGAAGAGCTTCAAATTGGAAGTGAAACAGATCGAGGCGGAGCTGAAGCGGCGAATTCTCACCTCTCCGATCGATGGCATCGTCGTGGATATCTCCAAAGATGTCGCGGAACCGGTCTCCTTGGCTTCGTCCCGTCCCGAGGATTACCTCGTCCGGGTCGTGGAAATTGACCGTCTCAAGTGCATCGGCCACGTCCCTGCGATGTTCGCGCGCGGGTTAAAGAAGGGTGATTCGTTGAGCTTGCGGGTGGAGGATGGCGAGCCGGTGGTAGTCCGGGGAACGGTGGAATTCGTTTCTCCAGTGATCGATCCGGCGACGGCCACGGTGCGGGTGCAATTGGTCGTGGATAACGCCGCGTTCAAGCTACGGAGCGGTGCCACGGTGCAGATTTTGCTGACCAAACCGGGGAGTTGAGACCGGCGGGACGGTCAATCCTGGGTCAGGAAGGCGACGACATCGCCGCCGTCCAGACTTAGCGAGGCCGTACTGTTGGTCACGCCGTAGGTCGTCCGGAGTGCCGTGGCCATCGGCTCGTCCGCATCTTGAACCCAGAGCGGGTTCGGTGCGGACTGGACGAGGAGGCCAGTGAGACCCCCGTATTTCACGGCGCCGGGCAGAAAATCCGCGTGCCAATGGCTGGAGAGATCCGCAAAGCTGAAGCCGGAGCTGGCGACGGCGCAACGGTCAATCGCGGCACCGGCGATGGCGCGGGCGGCGGCCACCCAATGACCGGCGCCTTCCATCCCGGCGACGCTGACCTTTTGCACGTTCCAATTGGGGTGATGCCGGACGAAGGAGATGGCGGCAAGAATGTCGTGGACGCGGCGGGCGAAGAGAGAGTCGTTGTAGCCGTAGTAGTAGACCGGGGAGAGTTGCCAGCCTTCGGCGGGCTTGTTGGCATTCGCAGAGTAGGGAATGCTTTGGTTTTCCGTCACTTTGGGATCCGTGGTGCCGAAGAGATCCATCGCGGCGACGCAATTTCCCTCGTTCAGCAGATCCGTGACGGCGGGCGCCCCCTCCAGGCCTGCGATGCCCTTTGACGTGAGCCAAAAGACGACTCGTCCGTTCCAACTCGATGGTTGGAGGAACAAGGTGGGAACGTCCTCGCCACGGGCGCGGAGCCGGATGATGCCGGTGAGCCGGGTATGGCCGGGTAGCTCTTGTTTGGCCGTGAGTTCAAAGTCGCAACTACCCGCGGCAGGGAGATCGCGGCCAATCAAGATGCGCGCCGCACCGCCGAGCACTTCCCGAGACCGTTGCAACGTGGCCGCATCCGCCGGGCGGAGCAGGGGATCAATCTGGCGACGGGCGTCCTTCTCCCACCAGTGGCAGACCGCTTTTTCGTGGGCGGGTCCCACAGCGTCCCCCGTTGGCGCCGGGTGATCTTGGGTCCAAACCGTGAGCTCCTCCCTGGAGAGTGGTTGGAAATCACTTTCTGCCACGGGTGATGGCAGCCCGAGGGCGAGGTGCCGGTTCGCGAATTGATACATGTGGGTTCGCGAAACGTGGTTGTAGTTGTGTTTGAACTGGATGTCGAAGTGCGCCTCGTAACGGTCCCTCGCACCGAGCATCCCGTAGAGTTGGAGGAGATCGGGGTGGCCCTTTCTCTGCAGTTCGATGGTCCAGTCGTCAGCCGCCGTTAGGCCGAGCGGGCGTGGGGCGAGGGCGGCGGCGATATCGACATTCCCTTGACCGATGCGCAGAAGCAGGCCGTTTTCACAAGTGCATCCGCCTTGCATGGCGGTGGAGACCATGACACAGGGGAATGCGGTGCGAACCCGGGAATCGATCGCTCCGAGCATCATCGTCTGGGTGGCGCCGCCGCTGGCACCGGTGACCAGCACGTGTTCGGCATCGATCTCGGGGAGGCCGAGCAGGAAGTCTAGGGCGCGGACGCTGTTCCAAGTTTGCAGGCCGAAGTTGGTTTGCAGGCGGGCGGTCGCTTGGGGGCTGACAAAACCCCAGTCGCCGGGAGATGGCGAAGTCATTTCGGGGCGTGGCCCGTTGCGGTGTTCGGGGAATTGGATGGAATCGGCGTAACCGACCATGTCGTAGAGGAAGACGACGCAACCCATGCGGGCAAGCTGGACGCAGCGGGCTTGGACGGGGAAGCGGGCGGGATTGATGAGGACTTCGGCGCCGGATTGGATCTCTTCCTGGGCTTTGGCTTCGCCGGCGTCGTAAAAGCGCCCATTGTTCCAATGGCCGTGGGGGCAGAGGACGGCGGCGCGTTTGCCGTTTTTGAGCCCGTTGGCTAGAGAAGGGCCGGCAGGGCGAAAAAGAGAGCCGGTGACATAGTGCCCAGGCAGCGATTCAAAGAAGACTCGTTCCACCCGGAAATCTCCGCGATCCACAGCACCGTGGAGGACTGGGCTGAGTGGAGTCTTCTCTGGCATGGGCCAAAGTCCGGCGGCTACTTGAATCCGCAGGGCGACTTCGGCTCTCCGGTGGGCCCATGCTGTTGCGTCGGCAACCGGGTGGAACGGAAACTCCCCCTGAAGCGTAAGGGGAGGGGCGTGCCGACTGTCGGCGGCGTGCAGCGAAAAGTGTCCAAGGAGGAGGAGGAGCCCGAAGGCGCGAACGATCGACATGGCAAAGCAAAGCTTGGTTTCTCCAGCACGTGATGCCAAGTCTGGAAGTGTCAGGAAAAGACTTTCTCAAGTAGCGGAGTTTGTGCTATGGAGCGTTCATGCGTAGCCTTCCTCCGTTCACGACCGGCGTCTCGGCCGGATTGGTTTTTGTTTCCGTGATCGCTTTGAGCGGTTGCGGAGGTGGCGGAGGAGGGAAACTGCCTCCACAAGGAGCCGCGTCGTTTCCGCCTCCGGCGGCTGGTCCGTCCGCTCAGCCCGCGGCGCCCGCCCCGGTGCCCTCGAACAAGCCGATCGTAGACCACACGATCCGGGATGGCGATTCCTTGTGGAAGATCGCCCGGGATTACAAGACGACGGTTCGTGAGATCAAGGCAGCAAACCAGTTGACCAGTGATTTCATTGTCGCCGGACAGACGTTGCGAGTTCCATCTGGCTTGGCGGAAGGCGTCGCTCCCGGAACGCCAGATGCCCCTGCCGCCGCTCCCGAGGTGCCCCAAGGGCTCCCGCAACCGGCCGCCGGTGAAGCCTCCCAGTGAGGCGTACGGTGACCAGCTTGGCGTGAGCCCAAGAATTTGCTCTTCATAGACAAATCCGTGTTCCGGCGGCGATGCTGTTGGAGAAGAACACGGTGAAGGAGAACTGGGAGCAGCTTTACGACGAACACGCCGCCGCGCTGGTGCTCTACGCCAGACAGTGGCTGCGTTCCGCCAGCGATGCCGAGGACGCGGTACAAGACGCCTTTGTCCGGCTCTTGAAATCGCCCCGTGAGTTTGGGGACCGGCCGGTGCCTCTGCTCTATCAAGCCGTGAAATGGGCGGCGCTCGACCGGCTGCGTCGCGAAGACCGGCTGGAACGGCGACAAGAGGCGGCCTCGTTCCTTGAGCCCGCCGAAGCGCTTTTTGAAAAGGCTTTGGAGAGCAATGAGCGGCGAGAACAGCTCGAGGTCGCGATTCGCCTCCTTCCCGAGCCACAGCGCGAGGTGATCACGTTGCACATTTGGGGGAATCTGAGCTTCCGGGAGATCGGGCAAACGCTCGGCATTTCCCAAAATACCGCCGCCAGCCGGTATCGATATGCCCTCAGAAACTTGGGTGCTTCGCTGAACAAACAGGAGATGACCGCATGAAGCCGAGTTCCCCCGAAGATTCAAATTTCGCGAACGAGTTGGCGCAATTCCGCCCGGTGGCCCCTCGTGATGAATTGAAGGAGCGCATCCGCCAGTTGGCCCAAGCCGAAGCCTCCCCGGAGTCCATGTCTGTTGTTTCATCTTGGTTTGGCGAAATGTCTTGGAATTGGGCATGGGGAGCGGTTGCTGCGCTTCTCCTCGTCGCGATGGGCGTCGCGCCGCTCGTGTCGAAGCGGCCGGGAGCGGTTGTCTCGACGGCCCCAGAGCCGGAAGTATTTGAAGAGGAAACGCTGTGGAGTGCCGGTGAAGTCGCCGGGATTGTGGAAAGTGGCGATGGTCAGCCAATGTGGAAACTACGATACGAAACGGTGCGTCGTATCGCTTGGTCAGACGAGAAAGGTACCACGCGACTGCGCTTTGAGCCCGAAGAACGCCTGATCTTTGTGCCTGTGAGCTACAACTGAACCAACCAACCAAACAACCGAAAACGATACCATGCAGACTATGAAGATAACCCTGCTCTGCGGTGCCTTATGCCTTGGCGGCCTGGGCTTTGTAGGGGCTCAAAACCCGGAACCACCACAACTCACGCCCCCGCCTCCTCCGCAGCAACCGCAGGCGCCACCGCAGCCGCCGGGGTCCGATGTTCCTCGAAGAGATGCGGGGAAAGAGCCCAAACGGCCCCCCATGGAAAAACGAACCTTCCTGGGAGTTGCCACCGGTCCCGTCGATCCCACGATGCGGGTTCAGCTCAGCATTCCGCGGGGCACTGGACTGACAATTGTCCATGTCGATAAGGATAGCCCCGCCGGGAAAGCGCTGCTGGAGCACGACATTCTGATGAAGTTCAGCGATCAGATTCTCATTTCGCATGAGCAACTCGCCGTCTTGGTGGAGAATAGCAAACCAGGGGATAGCGTGACCCTCACGATCCTTCGCGGAGGAAAAGAACAAACGGCGACCGTGACCTTGGCGGAACACGAAGTGCCGGCCCGGCCCCAAGGATTTCCTCACATGGGGGGCCAACCGTGGATGGGGCCGAATGCTCCTTGGCGCGAAGCATTCGACCGCGGTGAACGACAAGTGCGTGAAGCCCGGGAGCGGGTCGAGGAGCACACGAAGGACATGCATCGCCGTATGGAGCCTCCCCGGGACGGGGATCGCGATCGCGGGCTGCCTGAGGGCGAAGGTGATCGCCGGGGGCCGGGAACGGTTCGCACTGCTACCTGGGTGGAGAATGAGGTGGCGCTCAATTTGGTGGAAAACGCCCGGGGACGTCACCTCACCGTAGTCGACAACGGCAAGGAGGTCTTTAGCGGTCCGGTGAACTCAGAAGAGGAGCGCGGCAAGATTCCCGAGACATATCAAGGCGTTTTCCGGCGGTTGGAGGCCCAGCTGAAGCCGGAAAACAGCCGCATAAAGGACGCTCCGGCCGCTGAGGAACGCTCAATATTTTAGTCGAGGTCCTGATCGATGTCCCGGATGTTGTTCAGGGCGTCGAGGAATTCATCGAGGTTTTCAATAGGCACCATGATGGTGTCTCGACGGCCGCGGACGTCTTCGGTTATCTTTACGAAGCGTCCTCGGTCGTTTTCCTTAAGGTCCAGAAAGAAGATTTTCCGGTCTGTGATGATTTTCTCGGTGTGCAGTGGCTCCTCGGACGAGGACTGGTGGTCACGATTCCCGAACATGGGCTTTTGCTTGTTTCTCCCTTCTGGCTATCCGGAGAACGATTCTGAATGGTGAAACGATTGATGCAAGCGAATTGAACTGAGTCAGTTCACAGTCCTACCGCTTGCCGTACTCGGGAGAGGACTTTGGTGGCTTGCGCTCGTGCCTTTTCGGCTCCAGCGAGCAGGATGGCATCCACTTCTTCAGGCCTGGCTTCGAGTTCGGCACGACGGGCCCGCATGGGTTCGAAATGCTCCCAGATGGCACTGAAAAGGCGTTTTTTGAAGTCACCATAACCAGTTCCACCTCTGCGAAATGCCTCCTCCATGATTTCGACTTCGGCGGGGCAGGCGACGAGTTTGAAAAGATCGACGATGATTGAGCCGGTTGGGTCCTTGGGATCTTCGACTGGCGTGGAGTCGGTCTTGATGGACATGATGAGCTTCTTGGTGGCCTTCTCGGTTTCAAACAGCGGGATGGTGTTGCCGTAGCTCTTGCTCATCTTGGCGCCATCGACCCCAGGGACGGTGGCGGAGGACTCCCGAATCCGAGGCTGCGGAATGCGCAATAGGCCCTCGCCGTAGAGGTGGTTCATCTTCAACGCCAGGTCGCGGGTGACCTCGACATGCTGCTTCTGGTCCTTGCCGACCGGCACCACATCGCTGTCGTAAATCAAGATATCGGCCGCCATCAGCACGGGGTAGGCGAAGAGTCCGTGCGTCGCTTCCAGTCCGCGTGCGGTCTTGTCCTTGTAGGAATGGCAACGCTCCAGCAAGCCCATCGGACAAACGCAGCTCAGCAGCCAGCTCAATTCCGTGACTTCCGGAACATCTGATTGCCGGAAGAAGATCGCTTTGGCCGGATCGAGTCCGGATGCAAGGAAATCGATGGCCACGTCGCGCACGTTCTTGCGCAACTCGGCTGGATTGGAAACCGAGGTGAGGGAGTGGTAGTCCGCGATAAAGTAGAATGCCTCACCCTCGTCTTGGAGGGCAATGGCGGGCTGCATCATCCCGAAGTAATTCCCGAGATGAAGTCTGCCTGAGGGTTGAATGCCGCTGAGGATGCGCATCCCCGAATCTTTCCCCGGAAGCAAGGATGTCAAGGTGCGCTGGCTTGGAGTAGGGAAGGCGCGCCTTGATTTCTTGTGCTTTTTGGGATGTGTGCTAGGGTAGTGAATCGCTATGAACGACGTCATCACGGAAGTCTCGACGGAATCTTGGTTTTCCCGCATTCGTGGAGCCTTTGGGGGTATCGTGATAGGAATGGTCCTCTTCGTCGTCGCCTTTCCGGCGTTGACCTGGAACGAGAAGCGCTCAATCGACCGGACCCGGGGGTTAAACGAGGTCGCGGGGCAAGTCGTCACGGTGGATGGCAAAAACTTGGACCCTGCCGAGGAAGGCAAAGCGGTTCACTTCAGCGCTCTGGCCACCACCGCCGCCGGGGTGACGGACGAAATCTTCGGCATCGCTGAACCTGCCCTCAAACTACGGCGTTCGGTTGAAATGTACCAGTGGGAAGAGGTCAAAGAGAGCAAGACCGAAGAAAAGATGGGCGGATCGAGCAGCACCACAACGACCTACAAATATCGCAAAGAGTGGAAGAATGGGGTGAACGATTCTTCCGGGTTCAAGCAACCAGCCGGACACGACAATCCCGAGCAGATGTTGTTCCCCTCCCAATCAATGGAGGCTCTGGACATCACTGTGGGGCCATACAAGCTTCCTGACACGTTGGTGGAGGGGATCGGCGGTTGGGAGGACTTCCCCGCTCCTGCATTGGAAGCGCTTCCTGAACCTGTCCGAGCCAAGGCCAAAGTCTCGGAGAGCCGACTTTATTTCGGTGAGAATCCCTCCCAGCCTGCGGTGGGCGATCACCGGATTCGGTTTCAAATCGTTCGTCCGCACGACGTCTCCATTGTGGCCCAGCAAATGGGGGCTACGCTAGGTCCGGTCACCACCAAAACCGGGCAAGTCGCTCTCATTGAAGATGGCGTTCACAGCGCCGAGGCCATGTTTCAGATGGCTCATGATGAAAATCGCTTCTTCACGTGGCTTTTGAGATTAGCCTTTTTCATCGTTATGGGAATAGGGCTAAGCTTGCTGTTCCGGCCGCTCAAGGTGCTAGCCAGTGTCTTTCCCTTGGCTGGAAGTCTAGTTGGCGCGGGGACTGGGATGATCGCCTTCCTCTTGGCGGCCGCTCTCTCCAGCGCTACGATCGCGGTGGCTTGGGTGGCATTCCGGCCGCTGATCGGGATTCCCTTGCTGATCGTAACTGTTGTCTGCTTCGTCCTGATCAACCA
The DNA here is from genome assembly GCA_945883495.1 of Akkermansia muciniphila. GTDB lineage: Bacteria > Verrucomicrobiota > Verrucomicrobiia > Verrucomicrobiales > DEV007 > V1-115. The sequence continues at coordinate 104,016 of CAMCXS010000002.1, read as the reverse complement.
GCGCATTCAACGGGCCAAAATAGCTTGAGGAGGCAACCTCCGCCTCTTTTTTGTTGCTTCCTCACTTCTGGCCTCCCACCTTTGAGGGAAATGACCCCCCCGAACCGCGCGCTCCTGCAACAAATCAATCGTAATGGAGTTTGGTTTGCGGCTCGCAAAACTGTCCCAGTTTGGGCTCGCAGGGTGACAGCGCCCGAAGTGGTCGCGAGTCGCGAAGGGGACCTTCAGGCTAAGGTTGGAGACTTTGTCTGCCGGGGGATCGCTGGAGAATTCTGGGTTCAAACCGAACCTACGTTGCGTGCCAAGTATGGGGAGACAGGCCAAACATCGCTTGACGATCGCGGCTTGGAGTGGACTGAATTTGCGCCGCTCCCGGAGAGTTCGAGAGTGATGGCGGCGGAAGTGGGACACCCCTTTGAAGTTCACTCAAGCTGGGGCGTTCTTTCCGGCAAGGAAGGGGATTACCTGCTAAAGGCTTGGCGGGACAGGGACGTAGAGTTCCCCGCTGATGTTTGGACTGTCGATCGGGAGGTTTTTCAAACTACCTACGCCCGGGTCTGAGGAGCGCCTGCTTTTCGGCGCTTAAGCCCGAATCAATCGGTCTTCTCCGTTCAAATCACCCGAAGTTTTTCGGGTACGGCTATTATGGAAAAGATAATTTTCGGCTTTCCTTGTTGCAGATTATTAAGAAATGCTTAATTTATTGAAGAATTAAGCATTTCTACCATGCAGCCTCCGCCCTTTTCCACCCTTTGGGAGTCGTTCTTTGCGGGTCTTGAGATCGCAGAGTCTGCTTTGCTTGCGGCTGCTCGTCGTTGGGGGACGCAACCATCAAGTCTCTTTTCATTCTTCAGCTGGATATGAGAACAGGATCTCTTCGCGCTATTACGCAAGCACCAACTCCGGGACAAGGGCTGGTTTCGATAATCATTGTCACCTATAACTCGGAAGACGAAATTCGCGATTGCCTCCGTTCGATCGTGGAGGCTGATGTTGCCACTCCCAAGGAGGTGATTGTGGTCGATAACGCATCCCGGGACTCCTCAGCGGCGATTGTCCGGGAAGAGTTTCCCGAGGTAAAACTTATTGCGAATTCGGTGAATGTCGGATTCGCGGCGGCCAACAATCAAGCATTGCCACTTCTCAGTGGGGATCTAATCCTTTTGGTGAATCCGGATTCACGATTGTGCGATGGGGCAATTGAGGCCGCCGCAACGCATATGGGCCGTCATCCTGAGTGCGGTATCCTTGGAGGGCTATTGCTCGATGAAAATGGTGAGATTCACCCCTCCGCCCGCCGATTTCCGAATGCCTTGCGTAAAATACTGATGCTCTCTGGACTGCGGGAGCGTTGGAAATCGCAACCATGGTTCCGGGACTCCGAATTTGGCTGGTGTGATTTTAGTGAGCCGCTCAATGTCGACTGGGTGCCGGGCGCATTCACGATGGTGCGTCGAAGCTTGATCCGTGAGTTGGGACTATTCGATGAGCGATTTTACCTCTACTACGAGGAGACGGACCTCTGCTTGCGAGCTAAACGCAATGGTTGGGAGATTCACTTTATTCCGGACAGTAGAGTCATCCACGAAGGGGGCGCCAGTAGTCGCAAGCACGATACCGAGGACTTCGACCGAGCCGGAAGTCAAGTGATGCGCTTCCGTGTGCTCGCGGAGTGTCTCTACCATCGCAAAAATTTCGGACCCTTCGCACTTTGGAGCAACATCGGTGTTGAGTGGATGTGGCATCGTTTGCGTGCTTGGTGGAACGCGCTGCCGGGCAAGCGAAGCGAGGCTAAGCGTCGCTACTCGGAGGTGATCGTGCGACAGCTAGAGTCAGGGTTACGTGAAACCAAATTCGGTACGATTTGTCCCCCTCGACCTTGGTGAGGAACAATGCAAAAACTATTCCAGACGATTCAAGACGATTTGCTAACCTACCAGGGCGACTGGACCGCACAAGGCTTTTGGGCCTTGGCTGTTCATCGCTTTGGTGCGTGGCGATACACAGTCAGAATTGGGCTGGCCCGTAAACTCTTCTCCCTAGTTTACAAGATCCTATTCAAGGCGGTCCAGATTCTTACAGGGGTTGAGCTTCCGTGCGAAGCTGCGATAGGCAGGGGGACTCGCATAGATCACTTTGGAGGCATTATTGTAAGCGGCTATGCCGTGATCGGGGAACGGTGTATTCTTCGTCAGGGTGTAACAATCGGGCTGAGGCACGTCAACGATGTGGTTGCGCCGAGGTTGGGTAATGATGTCAATATCGGGGCCGGGGCTAAGATTCTCGGCCGGGTCGTAATCGGTGATCACGTTGACATCGGCGCGAATGCCGTCGTTCTTAGTGATGTTCCTGCGTACAGTTCTGCTGTCGGGATCCCTGCCCGTATTATCCCAAAAAGTGTTGGCTCGAAATGAACATAGACGTTGTTATAATTGGGCTAAACTGTGCGGCAACGCTTGCCGACTGTATTAATAGCGTACTGCGGTGCCGGTATACAAGGGGTTCGATTTGCGTCATTTACGTTGACTCGGGATCTACAGACGCAAGCCTGGAGATCGCACGGAATTTCGAGGGGGTCACCGTCCTTCAGCTTGACGCTGCCTATCCTACTCCAGGAGCTGCAAGGAATTTGGGATGGCGTAACGGTAGCTCACCGCTAGTGCAGTTCTTAGACTCGGATACGGTGATGAATCCGGACTGGCTCACGGTCGCTACTGATTGCTTGGACAACGACTCCGGTGCAATTCGAGGTCTGCGCAAGGAGCGCTATCCTGAGCGGTCCATCTTCAATTGGATTGCAGACCAGGAGTGGAATGCTCCACCTGGTGATTGCGATACTTTCGGTGGGGACGCCTTGGTGCGTCGTGAGGTCCTGGTGTCTACCGGTGGGTACGACGAGGAGCTTGTGGGTGGTGAGGACCCAGAATTGAGCGAACGGGTGCGCCAACTAAAATGGAAGGTGAAGCAACTCGGTGTGCTAATGACTCAGCATGATCTGGCGATGTTTCGATGGGCGCAGTATTGGCGAAGGGCCTACCGTACAGGATATGGCTATGCTGCTGTAGCCTGGTTGCATGGGGATAAAGGTTTCTGGATGCGAGAAGTCCTACGCATTGTTAGTCGGGGTGGACTGGCTCCGCTCGTCGCCCTCACGGGGTTGTTAATAACGGGGGCAGGTTGTCCTTGGGGCGGAGCGGTTACTCTCTCGTCGTTGGCGCTCGTGTTCCAGCCCTTCCTGCTGAGGCAAGGTCGATTCCGCCGCACGCTAGAGCTTTCCCGAGTTGGGGCCATGGCCTACGCCATACACTGTTCCATCGTGGTGGTTCCCGAGTGCTTCGGAGTGATTCGGTTTTGGCTTGGTGAGTATTTTAGTCTTCCATTGAGAAACTCTCGGCAAATGCAGGCGCCTTTGCGGCTACATTCCGTGTGGAGCCATGTGGGGGCCGTAGTCCTCATGATGATGCTTGCTTCAGGATGCACTATCTTTGATCCAGGCGTTCATGATTACCAAACGCCAGATCGAAAAAGCCAGAAAGAGACATTCAATCAGGGAGCGGCCTTCCAATCCGCCGAGGAAAAGGAGTTGGTGAAATTCGCCAATTCAACGGAAATAGAAAAATTCTCCGCTTCGGTTCCAACCGAATATCTTATTGGTCCAGGCGATGTCATCAGCATCATCGTGCGGGGAAGACCCGATGTTACGTTGGAGGGCGCAACCGTGTCTCCGGACGGAAAACTGTCGATCCCCCGGGTTGGTATCATTGACGTGTCGGGCCAAACCGTAGATTGGGTCACAACTGAGGTGAAATCGAGACTGTCGGAGTTCTACACGGAGCCGGACGTAACAGTCTTAATGCACGAATTTCATAACAACAAGGTATTCGTGCTGGGCCGTGTGGATAATCCGGGTCTGATAAATTTCAAAGGAAATGGCACTTTGCTCGAAGCAATTGCCATGGCGGGTGGTATGTCCACAACGGCCCAGAATTCATTCTTATCAAAAGCTGTCATCTTCCGGGGAAAGGAGATGGTTATTTGGGTGGATCTCATGGAGCTTCTGAACAACGGGAACATGAGTCTGAATGCGAGGCTGAAGAACAACGATCTCGTCTTTATTCCAGAATCTCATGATGAATTGGTCTATGTAATGGGAGAAGTCCGGAATCCTGGCGCAATCAAGCTGACTTCCGAAATTACCATTCTAGACGCTATCATGATGTCAGGAGCGCCCACCATGGATGCGAAGCTCGGGCGAGTGTACTTGATTCGCTACGAACATGAGAAGGGGGTCGTTCAGGAGATTAGTCTTCAGGATATTCTCGGCAAGAGCGACCTTCGTCAAAACTACATTCTACGGGATGGCGATATAGTGTATGTTTCGCCAAAGGCCCTGCGAAATGTGAATTATGTGATTTCAAGTCTGTCTCCTTCGTTGAGTTACCTTGATCTTGCGCGTTCTGCTTCCATGGCAGGCAATTGATGAGTTAGAAACTTCTTGATGGATGCCAACCTCCAGTTAGAGATCCCAGGAAAACGGAATCGTCCCGTTGATCTGGTGAATTTTGTCCTGCGTCGAGGGCCATGGATGTTCGTTTTGGGGCTATTGCTCTTTCTCCTCGTTTCACCGGCTGCTTTCGTTCTGAGCAAACCGTATTTCCGCACGAGCGGCAGGCTGCTTTTAACGCAGAAGGTTAAAATGTTCCTCGACCGTCAGGAGCAGATGATTCATGGCGACTTTCGCGATTTCGCGGCTACGTATGGGGAGCGGCTGGTTGGTCAGGCTGTCACTCGAAAAGCTCTGGAAGGGCTGCCCAGATCGAGCTGGCCTGATTTCATCCGGGGTATTGAGAGTGTGGAGGTGGCCGCAAGGGTTCTATCGAAGCGTATCGCCGTTATCCCCGTTGGTAGAAGTTATCTGATGGAGGTGGCGATGACTTCAGGTTCGTCGAAAGGGATGGCGGAGACTTTGAATTGTGTAATGCGAGCGTTTCTTGAGCTGCTTGAATCGGAGCAGGCTCAGGATTGTGATCGTAGATTGACTTATCTTGAGAAGGAGTTGTCCCAATTGCGCTTGAGCTTAGAGGATCGGGAGGCCGAAAGGGAGAAGTTGGCCCAGGAGCTCGGTCACGGGAGCTTCAGTGCAGAGAGAAATCCGTTCTATGATCTGCTCATTGCGGTGCAATCCCAACATGAGCGTGCCAGGACTTCGGCCTTAGAAATGGAGACGCTTTTAGACCGAGCAAAACGTGATCAAGAGTTGTTGAGTAAGCAGGATGCGACAGTTTTCGCCGATGAGGCGGTAGCTAATAATCAGGCGATCTTCATGATTGATAACTGGACATACCAGAAGTTGCAGGATCTACGTGCAGGAATCGACGGTCTCACCGAAGCAAATGATGAGCGTATTTATGTGGAGCAGCGGATGGAGGCAATGAATGCGTATTTGGAGAAGTTCAAGAAGGATCTGCATGTATCGGCTCTGACGATCATTGAGAAAAAGAGAGCGCACGAGCTAGATGCCGCCGTGACCAAAGCGCAGAGTGCTGCCCAGGCGAGCGCGGATTTTGAGGCGAATCTGCGTGAACAACTTGACGAGACAAGAGAGGCGTTTGCGAAGAGTTCGCTTCTCGTCAATCGTGGGAAAGAGCTCAACGAAGATTTGGTGGAGATAAAAGGGCGTATAAGCCGGGTGCAGGATCGGATGAGGGAAGTGCACCTTGAGGCTAAACTTCCAGTGCATGTTGTGATAGATCAGCTGGCGGTCGCTCCGGTTGCTCCAGAAGGTGACAATTTTGGCAAGCTTGTGATGATGTTGTTTGCTGGTGCAATGGGTGCTGTCGCAATCGTGTTTTCCGGCTTAGAGCTTCTAGATAATCGTATGAGAAGCCCTGGGGATGTGCGTGCTGCCCTTGGTGCACTACCAGCGGACCCGATTCCTTCCTTTGGCTTTGGTTCCGATAAGCGTCACTTTGCTTCGTGCGTACGTGATATGCCCTCGCATCCGTGTTCTGTCGCCATTCGATCATTGGCACTGAGATTAGAGCGCGAGCGGACTCTCTCCAAGGCAAAAGTCTTTCTGTTTAGTGGCGGGGAGGGAAGCGCAGGCGTGAGTTGGCTGTGTCGCAATTGCGCGGATGCTCTGACGCAGTATGTCGATAAGGTGCTCGTACTGCGCCTTGATCAGGAAGATTGGCAGGCCGGAGCGGGGGGAGGGGCATTGGGCTTCTCGTTCGATCGATACTTCGATGAGATTCAAGGTCTCCTCTGTGGGGACGGTGACGCGGTGACATGCTTGCACGTGGGGGCTGAAACCCCGTTGATGCGGCGAAGGGATTGGCTCCGTAACTTTATTACGCGAGTTTCTCCAAATTATGATGTGGTATTAATTGATGCTAGGCCGCTTCTTGAAAGTGATCTGACTATTTATTTGGCGGAGTGCGCACAAGTCGCTGTGATGGTGTCAAGGGAGGGGGTGACTCACTACTCCCCATTTCGTAAAAGTATCGAGTTTTTGGTGCGTCTTCGCGTTCCAGCGATGACTGGTGTCCTAGTGGGAAGAACTGTCCAGCCTTGGGATTGCCTAGTCTCCCTAGGCGGCCAAGTCATTGAGTGCCATCTGCCTGCTCTCGGGCGACTTGCGACTCGAATGTTTTACGCCTCGAGGAAGCGCATTCTGGCGCTAATGGTTTGGATGATAAATCGTGAGCAGGTGAAAGGAGCAAAATGAGTGCGTTGCAAGCAGTTCTTTCAAGCGGTGAGTCACCTGAAGTCGCTAAGACCAGATCCCTCCGATCGCAGTTCGTGAGGTGCATGCTTTCTACGCTAGTCAACTTAGCTGGGGGCCAAGTTCTACGCTTGGTGTCAAATTTGATCTTGACTCGCCTGCTCTTTCCGGAGGCGTTCGGACTCATGGCTCTGGTGAATCTGTTCTTGATGGGGCTTGCTATGTTTTCGGATATTGGTATCGGTCCTGGCATCGTGCAGAAGCGTGGGGCCCTGTCTGCCGCTTTCCTGCAGACGGCCTGGACGGTGCAGGTTTTGCGTGCTGTTGGTCTGTTCGTGATTACTTGCGCAGTAGCTTGGCCCCTCTCGGCTTTCTACGAACAACCGGAGCTGATTCTCATTCTGCCAGCGGCTGGATTGACGCAATTAATTTCAGGCTTTAAGTCGGTGGCTTTGCATACATACTCGAGGGAGTTGCGCCACGCTACTCTCGCGATCTACGACCTGACAACGGGGTTTGTGGGCTTAATATCGTCAATCCTGATTGCTATGTGTTGCCCGAGTGTTTGGGCGCTTGTGATAGGCGGTATGATATCCGCGGTGTATGCGGTGATCTTCTCATTCAAACTTCCTGATCAGGCTGCATGTGGTTTTCGGCTCGATAGAGGATATGTGGGTGAGTTGCTTCGCTTTGGTGGATGGATCTTCCTGGGCACTACGCTGACCTTTTTTGCCGGGAGCGGAGATCGGTTGATGCTCGGGAGATTTCTCTCATTGCAGGAACTCGGAGTCTACACCGTAGCCTTCTTTTTTGCCCAGACGGTGAGTTCGCTGGTGCGGGGGTTGGCCTCGAGGGTGCTTTTCCCTGTTCTCGCCAAGTTGCGGGTTGAGGGGGAGGGGAGGTTGGCCGAGTATATGCGCTATCGGCAGATTCTGCTTGTTGGTACCGTAGTGGGGGTCGGTGTCCTGATGACAGGGAGCGGCTGGCTGATTGATCTGCTCTACGATGATCGCTATCGCTCGGCGAGTGGAATGCTAAGGGTGCTTAGTCTTGGCGCTGCCGGTGCTAGTTTTGTCGGTCTTGCTGATCCGGTGCTTCTGGCGAATGGTAACTCAAAAGGGCGAATGTGGTTGAGTTTCTTTGAAGCGCTGTTTCTTCTGCTTTGCATGGCTTGCGGAGGGATGTGGTGGGGGCTGCATGGTTATATATGGGGCTTTGTGTGTGCGCAGTTTTTATCATGTGTGCCGGCGGTGCTTCTTACTAGACCATATAGGGTGGCATCCCCTTGGAGTGATGTAAGCTTTTTTGGTGCGGTAGGCGGCGTTTGGATTTTAAGTCACTTAGTTAATCCGTGTGGCTTCTGATGGTATGGATAGTACGTTAGTAAATGTGCGGGGTTTCTCGTTGGAGCCAGATTGGAGCAGGGAAGTGCGTGTACCGGGGGAGTGGAAGCCTTGGTTCGGCGTGCTTTGCGCCTTGCGTGACTATCAGCGGCTAGCGGGAAGGAAGGGGGCTATTGTCTCTCTTAGGCGTGGGTGGGCGGTTGTGCGTCACCGATTCTGGAGTGCGGTGAGTGGTGCTGATATCCCTCTTAACGCCATGCACTTGGGGGGCGGGCTGATGATACCGCATCCCAATGGAGTGGTAATTCATCCGAGGGCGGTTCTTGGACCGAACGTTCTGGTATTCCAACAAGTCACGATTGGTGGTGGTGGTCCTATTCCCGGGGTGCCCACGATCGGGGCTAGAGTGTCTATCGGCGCTGGCGCCAAGATTCTTGGGGGTGTGATCGTCGGAGATGGTGCTGTGATCGGCGCAAATGCGGTCGTCATTGACAATGTGCCGGCTGGCGCCACAGCGGTGGGGATTCCAGCGAGAATTGTGAAGGGTTGATTTGGTTTTTACCATGAGAATCGAGTTGAAATTGTTCTACGCGGCAGGTGCTGTCGATGCGGTAAATGTGTTTAGGCAGTGGCGGAGCGGCCGGACCGTGCAGGAGGCTCTGCCCTTAAGCTATTGCGAGCAGTTCTTCAACGTTGCTCGTCGACTAGGTTCCCAAGCTAGGGTTGTGGCCTCCTCTGACAAAAGTGATCAGGAGATGGATGGGCGCCTCGAAGTCTACAATCGTCCCAAGTCGGTCTGGAGAGGCGGCGAGGGAGATTGGTTCAATGGGACCCAGCTCATTCTTGAGATCTTGCGTTGGCGGCCGGATGTGGCGGTCATCGCTGATGGTGTATGTCCTTGGTGGCTGCTCTGGATTCCCAAGTTGGCTGGCATCAAGATTGTTAGCTCCGTGCACCGCCTGCTGTGGTCTCCTGCGGATGGGAGTCTGACAATGCTTTGGTGGTTCAGGGCGTTCTGCATGCGTTGGTGTTCGGACGCTATTCTCTGCAGCTCCGCGATCATGGGTAGGCAGATCGGGCTTCTCGGGAGGCTAGCAACGAAGATGCGATACTTCCTCCCTACTTATCGCCTAGCAGTCTTATCCGATCCTGTGCCCTCACCGCATGAGGAGGGCGGCCTTCGACTTCTCTATTCAGGCGCGTTGGAGTCCGATAAGGGAGTTTTTGATCTTTTGAAGGCGTTCGAGGTGCTGGACACGCTCCGCGAGGGGTACTTCACGCTTGATATCCTTGGCTGTGGGCCCGCCGCAGCTATGATTGAGAGGGAGATCATTGCCCATGGATGGGAGGAGCGAGTCTTCCTTAGAGGGTGCTGTGACCCTCATGCTTTGCGGCGTCACCTTTCTTCGTGTCACATTGTCGTCGCTCCCGCAGTCATTCATGCAGTGGATGACTTTGATTTCGTGATATCCGAGAGCGTCATCGCGTGTAAACCCGTTGTTGCGACGAGCGTGTGTCCTTTGGCGCACCGATTTCCCGGCGCCGTGGCGATCACACAGCCTAAGGCTCCCGACGAGCTTGCTGCGTCCATCTGTCGAATCGCGGAGAGTGAAGGCATCTACAACATGATGCAATCAGCGGCATCCGAGGAGCGTTGGATGCTCTACTCATCGCGACATTCATGGCAACAGTCATTGGATGACGTGATTGGTGTGCTTACGTATGATGCAACGGTGCGTAGTAAGGGCGCAATCGGCTACTTAGTTCCGCAATTCCCGTCTCAGACTCACGCCTTCTTTTGGCGTGAGGTTTGCGCATTGCGGGAAATGGGTCAGAGTGTAATACTCCTCTCTACACGGGAGCCAGAAGCTAGTGCATGCAGTCATGCGTTCGCTGCAAGTGCGCGAAGCGAAACGGTCTATCTCAATCAGGTTACGCTTGGAGACATTTCTCTTCTTGCAGCGCGAGGTTGGCGGAGTTGGCTGGCGCTACACTATGTCTTTAGTCTGAGGGAGTCAACATGGAAGGAGAAGTGCAGACTGCTCCTCTTGATTCCTTGTGCGGCTCGCTTGCTGCGGGTAGCAAGGGAAAAGGGCCTGGAGCATGTGCATATTCATTCTTGCGCCGATGCGGCGCATCTAGGAGCCCTGGCGATGATGCTGGGAGATTTGCCATACAGTGTTACGGTTCATGGGGACCTTCCTGTCTATGGGAAGGATCATGACGACAAGTTTGCGCAAGCGTCTTGGGTTGCGGCGGTTACGCGTCCCCTTCACAACCAGGTTGTGACGCGCACCAGGATGGCTGCCTGTAAAGTCCCGGTAATCTGGATGGGAGTTGATACGGGGTGTTTTCACTCGAAGCTCGTAACTGGAAGCGGGGCGGGGCCGCTGAAATTCGTCACTGTGGCCCGCCTAATCGCCCAGAAGGGGCATCATGATGCGCTCCAAGCAATTGCGCTACTCAGGGAGCGTGGAGTCGAGATCAGTTACACGATTGCTGGTGTGGGTCCTCATGAGGCCGAAATTCGCAACGAAATTCAGCGCTTGAATCTTTGGGACAGCGTGACTTTGGCGGGCAACCTTTCAGAGGAGGCAGTTCGTTCGCTGCTTGAGAGCTCCGATGCGTTTGTCTTGCCTAGCTATGGACTAGGTGAGGCGGCTCCAGTGAGCGTAATGGAGGCAATGGCTTGTGGGCTAGCGGTCATTGCGACCCGGATTGGAGGAACGCCGGATATGATTTCGCATTTGGAGGACGGGTTGCTCGTCCCGCAAAGAGATGTTGCGCTTCTTGCTGAAGCCATGCAGGTGATCGCTAATGACGTGGAGTTACGCGCTCGCCTTGGGCGGGCCGCTAGGGCTAAGGCGGTTGAGATGTTTGATCACAAGGTTAATGCGGCGAAGTTGCTCGAGTGGATTCGAGGCCGTCAGGCCGAGAACGGGCAAGGCTCGCTGCGTGCGTCGCAGAGAATTCTTCTGGTAATGGAACAATGTAATCCACTGTGGCCATCAGTGCCTAGGGTGGCATTTGAGATTTACCATCACCTCGCGAAGATTGCGGATGTCACTCTGGTAACCCACGCGCGGAATCGACCTGGTCTGCGAGAGCGATTTCCAGATGCAGAGATCGAATTCATTGAGGAGTCTCCGTTTGTGCGTAGGTACTACCAAATCATCTCGAGAGTGTTTGGAGGCCGTGGGGCGAACTGGCCTCTTTTACATGCCCTGGGATATCCTGTCTACGCAGAGTTTGATTCCCGCGTCTACAAAGAGTTGGGACAGAGGGTGCGAGACGGAGAGTTTCGAGCTGTCCTGGCGGCTACGCCTATTCTACCGAGGTATCCATACGCGATCGCTAAAGCCTGTAAGAGTGTTCCCTTTATTCTTGGGCCAGTGAATGGGGGGCTACCATTCCCGAATGGCTTCGGGGGAATTGCGATTCAAGAAAATGCGAGCTTCAATTTCTTGCGAAATTTCTGCCGCCTTCTGCCAGGATATAATGAGACCTACCGCCGCGCCGATCGGGTTCTGGTGGGGTCTGAGTACACGCTGCAGTGGGTGCGGAAGACGTTCCCTGAAATCACGGACCGGACCATTTGGATGCCTGAGAACGGCCTGAGCAGGCAATTCTTCATTAATCGAAAGGGGCGTTGTGATCATGACGCGCACCTTCAGCTCTTGTTTGCAGGTCGGCTTGTGCCATACAAAGGCGCGGACATCCTCGTGGAAGCCATGGCGATGGCACAGGCTCGTGTCAAGCGCGAACTCAGGTTGAGAGTTGTTGGGGACGGTCCCATGAGGCAGGCTCTGGAAAAGCTGGCGACTAAGCGTAAGATAAAGAATGCGATCTCATTCTCTGGCCAAGTCAAGCCAGAGGATATGCCATCAGAGTTTGAGAATGCGGATCTCTTTTGCTTCCCGTCAATCCGGGAATTCGGTGGTGCTGTGGTGCTCGAGGCCATGGCTTCAGGCACTCCTTGCATTGTGGTTGATCACGGTGGCATCGGAGAATACGTGACGGAGAATTGTGGAGTAAAGATCAAGCCGGTCTCTCGTGGATACTTAGTGATTCGCTTCTCAGACGCCATTGTGCGGGCTGCAACCGATCAAGAGTGGTTGCTTGGAATGGGCCGGGCGGCCCGTGCGCGTGCCGAGGAGTTCTCTTGGGAGGCAAAGGTTCGGCGAATTGACGCTATCATCACTCAAGCTGTCGACGAACGGACTGATCTCATGCGCCTGGTAGCATGAAGCCGACTGTTCCGCTTATGATGTGGGGGTGGATTCCCCTTACCTGGAAGCTTTTCTGCAAGCTGCCCCACGAACGCGCGACCATTGTTTCGATCATCCTCGCCTGGATGTTCCTTCCGGAATTTGCTTACCGTTTTCCAGGCTTGCCGGATTACAGTAAAATGGCGGCTGCCGCGATCGCAGTAATCATTGCGACTTTTGCTTTCGCCAGCCACCGAATAGAATCCTTGAAATGGGAGTGGCACGATGGGATCATGTTTGCTTGGTGCCTAACTCCCCTTTTTGCCTCATTGGACAACGGGCTGGGGCTGTATGATGGAGTGTCCGCAGCAAAGAATTACTTTACCACCTGGTTTGCTCCCTATCTTGTCGGAAGACTCTATATACGAGACTGGGATGCAATTCGGGATCTGGCATGGGCAATCTTCGTTGGAGGACTAATCTACGCCCCTCTAGCGGCCTACGAGATTGTGATGAGCCCGCAACTTCACAACAAGGTCTACGGATGGCATCCGCATGACTTCATTCAGAGTATTCGCGGAAACACCTACAGGCCGGTAATCTTTATGCGGCACGGTCTGATGGTTAGTATGTGGATGATGGCGGCGGCAATGGTTGGAATCACTCTTTGGAGAACCGGGCAGCTAGATAAAATGCGGAATCTCCTGGTAAAGCTTAAAATTAAGAAAGTTCAACCTCGGCTGTTGCTACTGTTGCTGATTCTCGTATTCGTGGCGAGTAAGTCGATGGGGGCAACTGTGATGTTGCTTCAAGGATGGCTCATTATTGAGTTGTCCATGAGATTCAAGATGGGGTTCTTAATTGCAGTCCTTGCATTGAATACTCCGTTAACTATGTATAAGAAGCTGAATGGGGATGACAGTGGCCGGAAGACGGTTGAACTTATCCGTAAGTACAATCCGGATAGAGCGGCGTCACTCGAGTGCCGACTAATTAATGAGGAAATGCTTGTTGAGAAGGCAATGCAGCGGCCGATTTTTGGTTGGGGGGGGTGGGGCAGATCGCGGATCACCGATGTCAACGGGAAAGACATCGTCATTACGGATGCATACTGGGTCATTGTCATTGGGACCACAGGCATTGTTGGCCTCTGTTTGTTCTGCTCCATTGTATTGCTTCCCCCTTTGCGGTTCATTTCTAAGTTCCCTAAAGATGGGTGGAGGAGTCCTAGGGCTCTTTTGGCAGTTCCAATCCTTCTTCAATTGCCGCTGTACGCGGCGGACTGCATGCTGAATGATATGGGCAACCCAATTTACATGGTGATCGCTGGCGGATTGATTGCCATGACAGCAGTGCCAGGGAGGTTGAAGCTCCCTCAGGAGATCGAACAATCTACAAATATTTCCTCGCATATTGCGGAGAAGAACTTATACTTAAGTACGCGGTATATTTAATGATTGTAAAACAAAGTGCACACATCGCCATCCATTAGCCAGGGTCCAGCTGGCGTTCGCAATAGAGTTTCGTTGAAGATCGGCTATCTGTTGAGCGAGCATCCGGTGCTTTCCCACACGTTTATCGATCGAGAAATACGGGAGCTTGAGCGCCGAGGGCATCAGGTAGAGATTGTTGCCATTCGTAGTCCCAAGGGGCTATCTGTGCTCGGAGGGGACGGGGACATGTGGGTCCGTCGCACATTTTACGTGCTTAGGTCATGGCGCCGGTTGTTTGGGGCTGTGTCTAGGATAAGTCGACAAGGTGCCAACTGGAAGTGCATGCTTTCGACCTGGTTGCGTGCTGTTCAGAGGCGGCCATTTTGCGTATCTAGCTATGCTTATCTTATCGAGGCGATTATCGTAGTGGATTGGCTGAGGGAGCGAGAGGTGCATCATGTGCATAATCATTTCGGAAATGCTGCGGGCACTGTTGCTGCAATCGCGGCAGCTTCGCACTTGCTCCAGTTCAGTTTGAGTATTCATGGGCCAGACATCTTTTACAACGTCGAGTCGGATCTTTTGCCTCAGAAGCTCCGATGGGCGTCATTTGTCAGGTGCATTAGCTGGTTCTCCAGGAGCCAGTTGTGCATGTTGAGTTCCTCGGAGAATTGGTGCAAATATGATATTGTGAGGTGTGGAGTTGAGCCGTCGGTGTTTTCAATTCGTAGAAGCCCGGAGAATGCTGTGCCTGTGATTCTGTGTGTCGGTAGGTTGGTTGCTGCAAAGGGTCAGGCAGTGCTGCTTGAGGCATCTGGCGTCCTTATGAAGGCCGGGGTCGTCCACCAGTTGCGAATTGTTGGGACGGGTCCAGACGAGCAGAAGTTGAGGAGTCAAGTTGAGAGTCAAGGATGGTCGCATGTTACGATGACCGGCGCAATGGGGCAGGATGGCGTGCGCAATGAGTATGTGGAAGCCGACTTGTTTGTCTTGGCGAGTTTTGCGGAAGGGGTGCCTGTCGTCTTGATGGAGGCTATGGCATGTGGGGTTCCGGTAATTTCTACGCGGATAGCCGGCATTCCAGAGCTTGTTGAGGATGGAAAGAACGGGATCTTGGTGGCTCCTGGCGACGTGGATGGACTGGCGGCAGCAATGCGTATGCTGATTGAGAGTTCAGAGATGCGTAGGCTCCTTGGAGCGGCGGCACGCGAAAAGGTGGCGCGGGAATATGACCTTTCCAGGAATGGGGAAGCTATGGCGGAGCTCTTTGAGCGATACCTGGACGTTGCGGCGTAGGCTGGAATGACGAGCGGTGATTTTAATCATGATTGATTTAGCTCAATTGCTATGTGGAGTCGCAGCGTTCGCCTTGGCTCTGCCTGCGCTTTATCTCGGGGTGCTGTCAGTCGCGGCGGTGCTGCCCAGAACGGGGCGTGGTAACTGCGTGAGCAGTCAGTGCAGAGAGTCGCCATCGATTGCGGTTCTCATCCCGGCGCACAACGAAGAGAAGTTGATAGGGGATACGCTAAGGGCTGTATTCGGTTCAGTGTATCCACAGGAGAAGTTTCAAGTTTTTGTCATTGCTGACAATTGCAGTGACGGAACTTGCGCTGCGGCAGAGAGCTGTGGCGCAACGGTGGCGCAGCGATCCGACCTATTGAATCGCGGTAAAGGGTATGCGCTCGATTGGTTCATTCGTGGCTGGAAAGAGTCCCTGCAAAAGTTTAACGTAATTGCGGTTGTTGACGCAGACACGATTGTTGATCCTTATTTCCTTGCAGAAGTAGGGCGAGCCAGTGGCGTAAGGGGGGGGGATGTCGTGCAGGGCTATTACGGTGTTGCGAATCTCGAATCAGGTTGGAGGGCGAGCCTTGCTGAGGTTGCGTTTGCGGTGTCTCATCATCTTCGCCCGCTTGGGCGTAATCGACTCGGCGCATCGGCGGGGCTGAAAGGAAATGGTATGGCATTTCGTTCCGAAGTTCTCCTTGAGCGTGGTTGGCCGGCTCACTCTATTGTAGAGGATCTGGAGTTTGGTCTGTTGCTCCTGAGAGAAGGAATCCGGATCGAATATCTACCTGAAGCGAGGGTGTTCGCTGAGATGGTGACAGACCCAGGTGCATCGGACCGGCAGAGAGTCCGTTGGGAGGGGGGGCGCTTTCAGATTCTGAGGCAGGAAGCGCTGCGGCTTCTGGTCGAATCGGTGCGGCGAAGGGATCTCAGACTTGTTGAGTCGTTGATTGATCTGATTTGTCCACCGCTAGGTTTGTACTCTGGGTTCTTGATCGTGGTGGCCGGAATAGGCGTAGGGGGGCGGATTGGCGTGTTGTGGGGAGCGGCTTCGTTTTGTCTCGCAGTGGTATGTCTTCATGTGCTTTTGGCGATGTGGCATCGAGGAGTCACTGCCGCCGTCTGGCGGTCGCTGTTGGTGGTTCCATTCTTTCTGTTGAGGAAAATACCTGTATATCTTCAATTGTCAGTGAAGGGGGCCGGCAGTACGTGGGTGCGTACGCTCCGGAATGGGGAGTGTGCGCCTCCAAAGTATAAGATCTTCGCAGCGTGCGGTCGAGGTAATCCGAAGGCTTGGTTGCTCCGGGATCGGTGCAATGAAATGGGGTTGATCTTCTATGCTAGGTTTGCTGTTATTGGAAAGCGAATCGTAGACATACTTGGATCCTTGGGCGCACTTTGTGTACTAAGCCCGGTGATGCTGTTGGCGGCACTCTTGATCAAGCTTGAAGACGGTGGTCCGGTATTGTTCAGGCAGGTTCGAATCGGGTTGCATGGGCAAAGAATTCAGATCTTTAAGTTTCGATCCATGCGGACGAATGCTGAGCGAGTGCGAATGGGGTTAGAGTGTAGCAATCAACACGAGGTTGGAGTGACCTTTAAGATGCGGCGTGATCCCCGTGTGACGCGCATTGGCCGGTTGATTCGGAAGTATTCAATTGACGAAATGCCGCAGTTCTTGAATGTGCTTCGTGGAGATATGGCATTGGTCGGCCCGCGGCCGGCGCTTCCGAGGGAGGTGGCGTGTTACAATGCGACTCAATTGCGTCGATTGATTGTAAAGCCTGGGATCTCCTGTCTTTGGCAGATTCAAGGGAGAGCCGATATTGATTTTGAGGGGCAGGTCCGGTTAGATTTAGAGTATATTCACAAATTTTCAATTCTACGGGATATTGTGATTCTGGTGAAGACTATTCCTGCTGTGTTGCAGGCCCGTGGTGCCTACTAGTGAAGCGATTCCTTAAGCGTGACGAGATGAATATTCTGGATGTTTCGATGCCTGATTACACACTCTTCGAGAGAGAGCTGAGTGTGGTTGCGCCCTATGTCTTGTGGAATACGGTTGATGGCCCATTGTTATATCGATGGATGGATCTCGCATATGAGTGCGACTATGATCGGGTGGTTTTTCACTTGCCGGACCGACTAGGCGTTGTCGAGGCGAGCTTTGGTGAAAGAACGAGGTGGCCAGTAGAAGTAGAGGTAAGTATTGGGACTAGGCCTTCTGGTGCAGAGCGGTATGAAAGCTTGTTTGGTGATGTGATCACGGGTGATGTATTAAGTGCTTGGGAGTTGATTGATCGTCATTGGCTTGCTGTTACCAACCGATTAGCGCTCTTGTGGGAGCGAGTGTTGCCAGATTTCCCGGAGGTGAAAGTTGGGGCGTTGTCGCGCATTGAGCCGGGAGTTCGGTTGGAGGCGCCATATTGGATAGGGAGTGGGTGTTCAATTGGTCGCAACTCAGTGATCGGGCCTGGCGCTGTAGTCAGTGATGGATGCGTCATCGGGGGCGGTGTGAATCTACGCTCAACCTACGTGGGTGAGAATCAGTTTGTCGCAGAGGACACCACGTTTGATGGCTATCATTTACAGGATGGCGTTGCCTTGCATAGGAAGAAAAGGTTGGCAGGGCTATCTGTTGATCCGCGGCTGCTGCGAACGAGGGCCAAGCGCGCCGGGAGGGAGTGGTGGCATGTCGGCAGGTAATATCTGTATGAAGATGGACTTGTATAAGAAAGGAAGAGTGCGGGATGAGCGAACTAGTCTCGCAGAGTGTTTAGGTCTGAACGGCGTCGAGGATACGGGAGAACACTTCGTCCTGGGGCGTGACGAGGCTGCGGAGGATGACTTCACGCACCTCCACGCATTGCAAGCGCTGAGTCTGGTCTTGGGGCAGGCTTTCCATCGGATGAGTTTGTCGGAAGCGGTTGCCGATTGTGAGTGTTTGATTCTCAGGGGGGGGTTCTATCATGTCGCCACTGCGAATACCGATTTCTTGGCGCAGTGCCGCCGCAATTCCGCAGCTAGGGATGTGTTGGGTGGAGCGGATCGCGTGTATTGTGACGGAATGCCGTTGGTGTGGATTTCACGATTGATTTCCAGGGGATTGCCCGAGCGAGTTGCAGGTTCTGACCTTACACCGAGGCTCCTGCATCTTTGCGCAGTCCGTGGGTGGCGGGTGTTTCTCTTCGGAAGCGATGAAGTGACGATGGCGAGATTGCGTGTTGAGCTTCCCATTCAGTACCCAGGGCTGCAGATTGTCGGTGCGATTGCGCCGCCATATGGTGATGTTGAAAGCTGGGATAATGCGTCCTTCGTGGAAGCCATTCAGGAGGCCTCGCCTCATGTGGTGCTTTCGGCCATGGGCTTCCCGAAGCAGGATCTTTGGATTCAACGTTACTTGCAGCCTTCGGTCCCTGCGTTGGCTATTGGAGTCGGTGCAAGTTTAGACTTTTTAGCTGGCAAACAGGTGAGGGCCCCGATCTGGATGCAGCGGAGTGGACTCGAATGGTGTTGGCGGATGGCGAAGGATCCCGGGAGGCTAGTCAAGCGCTATGCTGGGGACTTGTGGGCGCTCTGCTGTTTGCTGGCGCGGGAGCTGCCGTACTTTGTGATGAGGTCGCGGACGGTAAGGTTCTCGCCAGTGATGAACGGGATTGGGGCTGCGTTCGATCGAGTTGTTGTCAATGAAGGGAGTAACTTGGCCTCCTTGCATCGACGCGTCGTGGGTTCTGATCAGCAAGTGGTGGTCCTGGACTGTGTTGAGTTGCATCGGCCGCCGTTGGCAATCTGCTCGGAGTTGGTCGGGCTTGCGAAGGCGGCGCGCAACGTTGGCAAGGTGGTGGCCGTTTATGGAGGAGGGAGTAGGCTAGGATCTTTTCTGAACGCAGTGGGTGTTGATCGTGTGCTTCCTTTTTTCGAGAATCCCCTTGCGCTTGAAGCTTGGATTTCTAAGCAAACCTCGATCTTCGGTGGGAGGACCTGGACCTTGCGTGTGCCAGGCAACTTGACCGAGAGCCGGGTCAGAAAGTTTCGGGAGTGTGTTCGCGAAATTGCCCAGATTGTGTGGGCTGAGGGCGGCACACTTCGGCTTTCGTTAGAAGAGGTGAATCGCGTCAGCTTAGTGGCAATGCTTCAATTGGCCCGCTGGTGCGAAGATTTTGAGGGACGGACGGGATTTATTTCTCTCAGTGGAGGCACGGAGCAGCTTCGGGAAGTCTTCCGAATCATTGGGCTTGAGGATTACTTGGAAGATGCCCCATTGCCGTTGGAGAGTGTCGGGCCGCGCGACGTCTCTTCTGGACTCGATCGTGCCGAAGTTGCGCAGCCGACAGTCGAGGATGAGGAAGAGGTTGTGCTTGGTGGCGAGCCGCTGTGGGATTGACTTTGCTTTGCACCGGTCGAAGGTCGGAGTAGAGTTTGATTCGATGGTGGGCGCGACGATTCGAATCGGGGTTCTTCTCTTTTTTGTGGCTTTTCCATGCTTTTCTTGTAGGAAGGCCCAGGAGAAGTCGGCGGCCCCGCCCCCCCTCCATCAGACGAAGTTGGTGGCCGAACTCTTCCGGGCGCCAGTGCGGAATCCCGCTGAAGGCTACTGTTATACTGGGGCGGAGTCTTGCCGGGCTTGTCATCAATCAACCTACGATGAGTGGCGTCGATCGACGCACTTTGCGGCGATGCAGCACGCCACTGCTCAAACGGTGCTTGGGGATTTCAGCGGAATTGAATTTGAGCATTTTGGGCACAGATCACGATTCTTCCAAAGAGATGGTGGTTTTTGGGTCAGCACGGAGAATGCCACGGGAGACCAGGAGGACTTTCAGATTCTCTACACTTTTGGAATCCACCCATTGCAGCAATACTTGATCGGGTTTCCGGGAGGGCGGCTTCAGGCGCTGCAGATCTGCTGGGACACGCGACCTGCGTCCGAAGGGGGGCAGAAGTGGTTTCATCTCTACCCAAACGAAGAAGTGCCTCCAAGCGATCCATTGCATTGGACTCGACGGCATTTCAACTGGAATTACATGTGTTCGGATTGCCACTCGACGAACCTAGTTAAGAATTATAGTGCTGCTTCGAATGGTTATCAGACAACTTGGTCTGACATGAATGTGGCCTGCGAAGCGTGTCACGGGCCGGGGTCCCGGCACATTGCTTGGGCGAAGTCGGGAGAGCGGTTAGAAGGTGGCGCTCGGTTCGGATTGCTTGTACAGCTAAAGGAGCCCGAACCAGGGGCCTGGGGGCTAGATCCAAAGACCGGGCAGCCAAAGCGCTCCGTGCCGCTAGCGTCACAGGTGCAACTGGAAACCTGTGCCCCGTGCCACTCCCACCGACAGCCGTTGCAGGTGCAGAATTTCGTCGGACAACGATTTTTGGATAGTTATGCTCCGACTCCGATGACGCGGGTTCATTATCATGCAGATGGGCAGATCAAGGAGGAGGTCTACGAGTACGGGTCCTTCATTCAAAGCAAAATGCATCAGAATCAGGTGCGATGCACGGATTGTCATCATCCCCATAGCATGGAGTTATTGGCGGAGGGAAACAATCTATGCAACCGATGTCATCAGCCGACCAAGTATGACTCCCCGGGGCATCACTTCCACGTGGCGGGTTCGGCAGGCGCATCCTGCGTGGAGTGTCACATGCCTTCGAAATACTACATGGTGGTCGATAAGCGGCATGATCACAGTATTCGGATTCCTCGTCCAGATCTAAGTCGCCAGTATGGGACTCCAAATGCCTGCAATAATTGTCACACTGATCGGGATGCGGATTGGGCTGCTGAATCTTTCCAAAGGTGGTGGGGGCGGCGGCCCCGGCCGAGTTACGGCGAGGTTCTGGCGCAGGGGCGCCGGGACGTTTCTGTTTGGGAGAAAGAGCTTACAGCGCTGGTCCGGTCAGAGGCGGTTCCGGCCATCGCACGGGCCAGCGGCCTGGAGCTATTGGAGGAAGAGCCCACGGAACGGTCGTTGGCGGTCGCGAGAGAGAAGCTGTCCGATCCCGACTCATTGGTGCGTAGGCAAGCGGTGATATTTCTAGAGCATTTGTCGGCTCCTGAGCGGTGGAGCGTGATATCTGTTGCGCTGTTCGATCCGGTGCGCGCCGTGAGAGTTGAGGCGGGGCGAGTGCTGGCAGGTGCGCCAAGAACCGGCATTGACCAGGAGCATGTTAAGGCTCTGGAGAGCGCTATCTCTGAGTATATCGAAATGCAACAGGCTGTCGCCGATGTGCCGGAGTCCCAAATGGCCTTGGCGGAGCTATACTTTTCTATGGGACAGCCTGGACAGGCGGAAGATTGTTATCGTCGCGCGATTTCGCTTGATCCGCTGTTTATTCCGGCGCGGGTCAATTTGGCGGAATTTTTGTACAGTAGCGGACGGTTGTTGGAGGCCGAGCCAATCCTCCGCGAGGGCGTGGCGATGCGTCCTGATGATGGGTTTGCGCACGAAGCATGGGGGCGATACCAGATTCGGGCGAAGCGCTATGTGGAGGGTGTGGACACTCTCCGCAGGGCCGTGGAGCTAATGCCCGAGAGGGCTGATTTACACTATTTAATTGGCGTTGGATTTCACTCGTTGGGGCGCTTTGATGATTCGTTGCCGTATTTGCGGAAGGCTGTAGCCCTGGATTCCCGCAACCAGGAGTATAAGGGCGGTGCGGCCGCGATTTGCCGCGAAGCGGGCCGGGATGACCTGGCGAGGGAGTTCCAAGCGGAATCGGGTCAATGAACGCCAAACGTGCTCCATGCGAACGTTGCGAGCAGAAGAATCGCCGTGAGCCACCAGATCCAAGCGATGTGGGCCGGTTTGACGGGATTTGCGAACTCTTCCCGTACGAAGGCATCGTAGTCGAAGTCCCCGTCGTGCTCATCGGATTGATTCGCGGCACAGCGAGGACAGCCTGAAGAGCCGACGCGGATATCGTCGCCACAGCCGGGGCAGATGTATTTGTCGTAGGATGAGGGGGACATAAGAGTGAGGCCGATTGGAATTGTCGGGTCTTAAGTGAGTGTGACGCGGCTCTGCAAGATTGGATAGATTTTTTCGATTGCTATTCGTCCATTCGCGCGATAGAAGGGCAGCAATGATCAGCTTCCCTCGCTCCCCCATGCGACTCAACTCCCTTTTCGTGGCTTTTTGTGTGCTATTCAGCATCGTCGCCGTTCGTGGCCAAGAGGCTTCGAGTGAGGTTGTGGGCATCTGGGAGGCGCAGGTGGCGCCGGGGAAATTTGAACCGCTGGCGCCGCTGTTGCTTCCTACGGCAATGGGCGGCGGCCAGGTGGACGCCGTGATCGAGGCTGGACGAGTCACTCCGCGGTGGTTCGGCGAATTGCCGGATCCCGTGGATTCGGCGCTTTTGTGGCCGCGAGGTGGAACGGCGGCCGGCCGCGCTTTGTTCGGATCGCCAGTAGCGGAGTCGAGCGATTGGACATACTCGGGAGCATTCCGAGGCACGCCCTTTGCTGGCGTCGTCGCGGAATCGATGCTGCAGGCAGGTGATTCATTTTCGGTCATTCCGTTGTGGACAGTGGAGGAATTCGTAGGTGCGGCGGACGTTACTGGGGTGCACACCGCCGCCACGAAGAGCGCGGCTGATGTGGTGACGTTCCCGGGAGGGAGCGTGTGGGCGGCGAGGGCTGAAGGTGGGGTCGCCCGGTGGGCGGCTGCAACCTCTGATGATCCCAATGGAGAAGACGCTGGCGGGAGTGTGCTGCAGGACGTGAACCTTCCGGTCGGCTACTGGCGCTCCGACCAAGCCCCGGCCGGGAGGCGGTTGACATTCGCTGGCGGGGCGAGGCTCACAACAGCGGCTTTTCCCATTCTGCCTACTCCTGCCGGCAAGGAGACTTCGATCAGAAATCCGGTTTTTCGACCTGATGGTCGCGAGTTTACTCTTGCAAACACATTGGGTCTGTTCAGTCGATCTGCAGCCCTAGGATTGGTTGGCGGGCGGACGGCCGACCTCGCGGATCGATTGGTCATTTGGTCGGCGGACATCCAGGAATGGGAGGAATTTTACTACAAGACGACTGCCCCGATCGGCTGGAAATCACTACACGGACGAACGGTGAACCCAAGTTCGGTCAAGGTGCCATCGGGAGGAGTATTCTATGTGATTCGGCCAGATTCCCTGCCACGGATTGTGCTCCGGCTTGCGCCGGTATCATCCGCCGTAATCGTGAACCGTTCCCTGTTTCCGCAAATTGTGGACAGCGACCGTGACCGTTTGGCGGACGGCTGGGAGCGAGTCAATGGCAGCGCGAATCTTTCGATGCAGCCGGGCGCAGATCTCGACGGTGATGGTTTGACGAATCTGGCGGAGATCTTGCTAGGCGGGAATCCCAGGTCGTTCGACGCACCGGGGCGGCCGGTGGTGCAGGTGCGCCATCTTCCGTCCGGGAGCAGAGAGGTTTGGCTTGCTATCGCTGCGCATGCGGGGTGCCGCTACCGGGTGGAGAAGCGGATGGCGGGCGCTGCGAAGTGGATACAGTTGGGGCCCGTCATTGTGGGAAACGGAGTGGCGAGCGAGGTAAAGGACCCGCTGCCTCTCAATCCCGTGGAACGCGTCGCTCGATTTTATCGCACAGTGGCGCTGACACCGGCTGATGGCGATGGCGATCTGCTCTCGGATTGGGAAGAACGGAACGTGTATGCGACGAATCCCGCCAAGCGCGATACCGACTTTGACGGGATCACAGATGGCGCTGAGGTGCGAGCGAAGGGGCGAGATCCCTTAGATTATTATGACGGCAGAGTGGTGTCTTTTAAGGTGAATCAGTCGACGAATGGGGAGGTGACTTCACCAGGGCAGTGGGTGCGCCAAGCTCTGGATTGCAAGGTGACATCCGGGAAGCGAGCTCTCACGCATGCTCCGGTGACTTTCGTGATTACTAGGGGAAGCGCCATGCTTTCGGCCGTCGCAGGCGATGATGCGGGGGCAGTGCGAACGCTTTTGACCCGGACGGATGCGAAGGGCGTGGCCCAGGTGTTTATCAAGGCAGGCGCCGATCCCGGGTGGATTGAAGGAAGTGTCAGCGCTCTGGTCAAAGGGGAGGAGGGGGCGGCTCAACTGTATTCCGGGTCGTGGGCTTGTTTCGTTAGTGCGAATCTGGCCTTGCCGTCCGCAGGGCTGGTTCGGTGGTTTCGCCCCGATAGTGGAATTACGGTTTTTGGGAATGCTGGGCAAGTCACGAGTTGGCGCCCTGTGGGAAGTAGCGTCGGCTCAGAGGCGACCACTGGGAGTGCCATCGCGCCCCGTCGGGTGAGTGAAAGCGGGAGGACTTGGATTCAGTTTGGCGGCAAAGAGGTCATCGATCTCGGTGCGGTATTGCCTGACGATACCTTCAATGCCTACTTTGTGGCGGCGCCGAGCGGTAACCGCACTGCCGCTGCTGCAAACATTAGCTCCGCCGGCACCGGAGCCGGAGTCAGAGGGCAGTGCTATCTCTTGGCAGGAGCAACTGCGCCAGGTCAGAGAGTTCTGGTGTATGATGCCCCGTCAAAACCCTCGCCTCGCTCATTCTCAACCTGGGAGCAGACGGATTTTCGGTATCATTCCAATTACCTGGACGGCCCATCTGGGGAGGCTAATTGGAAGAGCACACGGCCCTATGATTTTCCTCCTGCGCGTGCGCGCTACGACGTTACCACAGGGTATCGGCTGAGTCCGGTTCCCGAAGGGATTCATCGGCATCCCGGAACAGCTAATGTATATCGCCAGTTCTTGCGAGGATTGGGGACACATTTTGCTAACTTTCAAACGGAATACGAAGAGACTTCGACGAGGGAGATCACTTTCTTAGGGAGAGTCGTGGCTCGGGAAAGGTTCTACCAAATTCGTGCCACAACTTGGCGCGGAAGTTCCTCTAGCTCGGCGTTTGGCGGGGTTGCCCGAATGGATTACTCAAACTTGCTCGGGGCGGGATTTGGTCTATCCGTAGGGGCCCAGACAAGCGGGGCTTTCGAGTTGGCTCAGTATTACCGGCCTTCCGTTTGTCCGCCCGCTGCCCATTCACCTGCTCGCGGTAACTTGCCGAGAGCCGCCATCCTCGCCTCGGTGCGGCTGAAGAACCGAATCCCGGCAATCGATGTTGGAGGAGTGCGGCGGTCATCTGGTTCCCCCGCTTGGTCACGAAGTCCGGTTGTGCACGGTCCCTGCTATCTAGGAGGTTGGGATGGGTCAGGAAACGGCTATCAAGGTAGGCTCGGGGATGTCGTCCTCTATGATCGGGACCTGGACCAGGAGGAGCGGCGGACAGTGGAGGACGTGCTCGCTGCTGCGTATCGCGGGGTTGCCATCGCGGATCGCGATCGCGACGGGCTTCGCGATTGGTGGGAAAGGGCGTTCTTCGGCAATTCAGGCCAGAACGCCCGTGGAGACTTCGACGGAGACCTATCCAGCAATCTAGACGAGCAAACCTGGGGGACCGATCCTTCTGTTGCGGATACTGATGGGGACGGGCTGACCGACAAGGCGGAAGTTTCGGCCAAAACGAACGGGCTGACTTGGGATACGGATTCCGATTTCTTGGGCGACGCTGTCGATCCGCTACCACGTGATCCGCGCAATGGCAGGGCGGATGCAAACGCAGACGGGATTCCTGACGGTATTGCCTCGCTGTTGACGAACCGTTCACTGCTGGATACGGATGGCGACAGTCTCTGCGATTTGGTTGAAGCGTGCTGGCTTCTGACGAGCGCTACACTGGCGGATTCAGACGGGGACGGCGCGAGCGATGGTGATGAGGTCAGGGCGGGCACGGACCCAACAACGCCTTAGAGAGGTCCCGGACTCAGTGGCTGGCTTGGACTGCGACGGGGGGAGGGGGCGAACTGGCCTTGCATGAAGGCTTGGCGAAGACTATACAAAGTGCGTTCCAGAAGGCTGAGATCTTCGGTGATCAGCTTGCCTTCCGCTACCATGTGACTGCGAAACATTACTTGACGACGCAGGTTCGTGATGAGGGGGTAGCCAAGCTTAATGGTTACGATATAACCGCCGTTTCTAGCGATGCTCGAGATAGCGGAGACCCTTCCTTCAATGACGCCGTATTCGGTGGAAGGGTAGTCCGCGAGCTGGAGGAGGGCTCTCTGCCCTGCCTTTAACTTCCCGACGCCATGCCCTTGTACGCTAACGCGGCCGATGATTTCGTTCGCCTCCGGGACCACAACGAACGCCTCGTGGCCAGCTTCGACATATTGGGCGTCGCTCCAAAAGTCGTAAAACGAGACTCGGCCGCTCACCGGGGCTCGCAAGAGGTAACGTTTTTCCCAGACGGCGATGGCGCTAAGAGTTTGTTTGAGGGCTTCGCGCAATCTGGCGTGTATATTGAGGATTTGCTCTCGGTGGTCGTGCTGAAAATCGAGAATCTTACTGGAAATTGCTTCCACTTCGATTTCTCCGGCCTTGGCCGCAGCGGCCAAGGACTGGAGTTGCCGTTGCCGGACGAGAAGATCTTGCCGTAGATCGTCCAGACGGGCCTGGCTTGCCGCTCCTTTGTCGACCAGGGACTCGTTGCGCGCGATCGCGGCTTTTGCTAAGTCAATTTCCGCTAAAAGCGAAGCTTGTTGCTGGTCGTATGAGGCGAACAGCGAGATTTTGCGCTGTCGATCGGCTTCGAGCGCAGCTAAGGCGTTTGGTGGATAATCATCGGTGGTGAGCTGCCGAAGGCGATGGAATAAATAGAAAAATTCGGAATAGATGGTTTGGATTTCACCCAGTCTGCCGTGGCCTCCGTGATCAAGCAGCGTGGCGGCACCGGCATCCAGGAGTAATTGCCAGGACAAGTTCTCGTGCGCTGCGGCTTTGCGCGGTGTGGGCTCAAGGAGGTTTGCTTCCAGAATAGTGGAAAGTTCCTTCTTAAGCGCCAGTACGGCAAGGCTGTCGGCCGGGTTTTGAATCGTAGCCACGATATCGCCCGTCTGAACGAGTTCTCCTTCCGCGATGGAAACGCTGATGTGACCCGAGGTCTCGGGGATGACCGGTGAGGCGGGGCAAAGCCCGACGATTTCGCCCTTGCCGCGAACGATGTCGGGGAACTTGATCCAGCCCGCGAGCAGCAGTAGCAGAGCGATAAGGCCAGTAATGAGGCTAGTACCGGAGCGGAGCAGCCAATTTGGTGTGCGATAGACGATGTCCGTGATTTCCGGGTGGCAGCCATCCTCCAGTTCGGCCGTAGCCGGGCAAGGATCGGCGCTGGTAGCCGATGCAAAGCGGTAGGGTGGGCTCTTTGCCAGGCGGTCGGGTGATATCTGTCGTTGCTGATGGGCCATGGTGTCTACGATCAACAAACCCGCTCCAAATCGAGCTGGTTGCTCACCAGGGAAAAGTAGCGGCCCTGTTTATCAACCAGTTGCTGGTGCGTTCCCAATTCCACAACCGTTCCGCGATCAATGACCGCGATCTGGTCAGCATGGCGTACCGTGCTCAGTCGATGCGCGATGATAACCACCGTGCGGCCCTGGGTGATGAGGGAGAGGTGATTCAAGACCTCGCTCTCTCTGGTGGCGTCGAGCGCACTCGTGGCTTCGTCCATAAATAGGTATTCAGGTTCCTTGTAGAGCGCCCGAGCGATGAGGACGCGTTGCCGTTCTCCGCCGCTCAGTCCGGTGCCGGTGGCGCCCACTTTGGTTTGCAGACCTAGCGCTTGAGCCGCAAGGACATCTTCCAAACCCGCCAGTTCGATTGCTCGGTGCAATCGTTTGCGGCAGATCGAGCCCTCTGCGCAAGCGATGTTGCGCTCGATGGTATCCGCGAAGAGGTAGCCATCCTGCATGACCACCCCGCAACGTTGTCGCCAGCGGCGGCCATCATAGTCCGCAAGCAGCAGTTCTCCGAGGAAAATGCGACCGGAAACCGGCGGATGCAGTGCAAGCAGAAGCTTGAGTAAGGTGGTCTTTCCACTGCCGCTGGAGCCGACGATTGCGGTGGTTTTTCCGTCAGGTATGGTTAACGTCAGATTGCGGATGGCAAAGTTCCGCTTGGCGCTGGGATAGCGGAAGGAAACGTCTTCCATGCGCAAAGTTCGATCTCGCGGAAAAGTCGATGGTTTGCTTTCCAGATAGTCACGTTCATCCTCTTTTTCATAGATCTCCGTCATCCTTTCTAGGCTGATCTTTGCATCTTGGAAATCCTGCAAAAACTGAACGACGTCTCCTGCAGGGCCGGCGATTTGTCCGACGATGTATTGAGTGGCCATCATCATACCTAGGGACATTTCGCCTTGGATTACGGCGCGCGCGGCCAGGAATGTAATCAACACGGTCGAGACCTGGGCGAAGAAGAAGGATCCCAGCGTCTGCAGTTGTTGCAAGGCAAGTCCCCGCACCTTAAGTTTGAAGCGTCTAGCGGCGATCGATTCCCATTCCCAGCGTTTGCTGCGTCCCAATCCTTGGATGCGGATTTCTTGTGCACCTTGGATGAGTTCATACAGCCGGTCCTGCTCATTGGATTGTACTTCGAACCCGAGAAAATCGAGCTTCCGCCGCGTCTGCATGAAGAGGAACATCCAGCCTGCGCTGAGTAGAGTGGCGGCAAACAAGACGATGAGAACGCTGAACTGATAAGAGGCGAGCACCGCTGAGAAGATTACGGCATTAAATAGTGAAAAAATCACGGAGAGGGAGCGCACGCCTAGAAAGTGGTTAATACGTTCATGATCCTCAATTCGTTGAATGATATCGCCCGCTGTGCGTGTTTCGAAAAACATCATCGGCAGCCGCATCAGCTTGCGAAGGAAGTCGGAGATTAGGGCAATGCCGACCCTAGATCCGATATGAAGAAGCAGCCAGCCACGGATGAGCTGGAGAAGGAGCATTGAGACAGTCAGAGTGAGGTGCGCGACAATGAAGCTGGTGACAAGGCTCAGGTCGTGACTGGCAATCCCATGATCCACGACTCCTTGCATGACAAATGGAAGAAACAAGGAGATGATTGAGCCCGCTAGGAGACTGAGGGCGAGCTGCCAGATTAATTGACGATGAGGCCGGAAATAGTGGAGCAAGAACGCAAAGCCCGGCTCTCTGGCTGAGGAAGCGAGGCTGCCTCCCTCCAGGAATTCTGGCGATGGCTCCAAGACGAGCGCCAGCCCCTTGCCGGCGTGGAGGTGGCCGGCGTTCTTTAGCCAGGAAGAGAGAAACGCAGCCTTTGCGTAGCAAACCTTTCCGAGCAGGGGATCGACGACGTCCACCTTCGTTCTGGTGAGGCGCTCGACGATGACAAAGTGGCGATCCTCCCAATGGGCAATGCACGGAACGGGGCACTCGCTCCAGAAAACTTCAGGAGGTAGTGCCACGGCCATGGAGCGGAACCCAAGCTGCTCGGCTGCTTCTGAGAGAGAAGCGAAAGAAACGCCCTCTTTGCTTACCTCAGTTAATTCCCGGACGCGCTCACGTGATAAGGTGCGGCCGAAGAATTTGGAGATCATCAGCAGACAAGCAGGACCGCAGTCCATCTGATCTAGCTGGCGAATAAGCGGAACCCGTTGGGGCATAAGGAAAAGGGAGGGGCGTTAGTCAGCATGCTGAAGCGGGGGAGCCGGTCGTTTCGGGCCGACGCCCCCGCCCGGACGCATTCTCGTCCGTGGTGTGCTGGATGGCTTACTCCGAAGGCTCAGATGGCGCCGAAGCCGAACGCGGGCGCAGCGCTGTAGTTCTCAAAGCCGTTCTGGTTGGATTGGCTGAACGACGTGCTCAGAGAACTGGAAGAATGGCCACCTCCGTAGGAGTAGGGATGATAGCGATCCACTCCGTTCTGGAATTGGGGGCCGACTTGGTTGATCAAGGCGGTATTGTTTTGGCTGGCGGAAGCCTGCGTGGTGCTGCTGTAGTAGGATTCGTAGAAGCTGGAGGAATAGCTTCCATAGCCAGCGCCTCCCGCGATGTGGCTCAGGTCGGCATCTGCAACAGCGTAGTTCAGAAGATTTGTGTTCATGTTTTCTGTAAGGTTTTTTGCTCTGTTTCTGTTCTGGATGATGATTAGAAGAGATCGACAACGATCGCTGGAGAGGCGTTTACGTTGTAGAAACCGTTCTGATTGGCTTGGCTGAACGCGGCGCTGGAGCTGCCGTAGCCGCTGCCTCCGCCGAGTTGCGAGACAACCGCATAGTTGTTTTGCAGGGCTGAGACCTGCGTCGATTTACGGTAGTCGTAGGACGCATAGTCAACGCTGTAGTTTCCGCCATAGCTCTGGCTGTGTCCGTTTCCGTAGTGAGCCGGGTAGTAGCCCCCTCCGACGGTCGTCGCTTCCTGGGAGTCGCTTAGGCGGTAGTTGGTCAGTCGATTGTTCATCTTTTCGTTTTTTTGTGTTTCTGCTTTGTTTTTGGTCTGGGGCGATCTGCTAGGGTTCGCCTAGTCCAGTCCAAATTTTTTCTGGGGGATCCTGATTCAGATTCTCTCCACGAGGTCGCTACGGGAACACGAGCAATGAATGTAGCGGCTGATGAAAATGAAAAAATTCTGATTTAGGTTCAGGAAGCCATTCTGAGCGGTTTGGCTTAAAAAAAGATTCCCGTCTCCCTGTGTGGTAACTGACGCTAGGTTCAGTTGCGACAGGGGAGAGTGTGTTCGAATGGCGCTGGCTTTCCGCAGCAGCTCTTGGAGGGTGGGGGCTCCTCCTGTGATGGTGCATTCCGCGTCTGGTGGGATGCGGTAGCGAGATAAAGCTTGGGTTCTCAATTTTCAATAGGTTGCGAGATGATATCACGATAGGTGTCGTGATGGCTGCAGTTGCTGTTGAAGTTATAACCCTTGTTGAACGCAACGCCAGGGGCGGTTGGTGGCATTGCAAGGTACGGCGTGTGCGTACGATGGGATCTCAGAATGCACCGTAGAGGGCTTCCCGAAAGCCGAGGCTATCGAGCGGCCAACGAGAGAGTCCCGGGCTGTTCGCGAAGTCATGCCGGATTTGTACGGGAAACCGCATTTTGACTATACTTAAGTGTTCCGTAATATCTGTCTTGTGATTAATCACAGGGAGTTTAGGTTTTATTCTGCGCTGGTCGGAGCGCTGCTGCTTCGAGAAGTGGTTGGTTGGGCCGCGGATGGGGCCGAGGCGGCCGCAGGCCCTGATAGCTTTCACGAAGCCATGGGGCGAGAGGGCTCAATTGCGGCCCGCGTCGGGGGCAAGGCGGTCACGCTGGACAACGCATTGCGCGTCACCCTTTGGCGGCAGCCTTCCATACGCTTGAGCCAGGCGGACCTAGAGGTGGCGGAGGCGGCACTGCTTGAAGCGGCGGCCCCATTCGATCTCACCGTCATCGCGGGGGCGGAGCATGGACGGCGATACCGGCCGAGATATCCATCGGACGTGAACGCTGATCTGATCCGGCGTCTTGCGGCGGTGTCTGAGGAGTCGCTGAACGTGGTGGAAGCTGGAGTGAACGCCCGGATCGCGGAGTCGCTGGCCACGCAAGCTGCCGTGCTGGATCTGATGAACGGAAGTTTTCCGGCGCTAGCGGAGCCTGCGCTTGCGGCTCAGGTCAATGCCGAGGAAGTGCTGCGGGCGCGCCTAGCGAGGCTCACCGAGTTGAGGCGACGCAGTATCGGCGAGGGAGTGGCGGTTACGGAACGAATTGGAGAGAGCGGTTACTCGATTGGGCTATCCAAGTTCGCGCGTTCTGGGGTGATTGTCGCTCCTCGGATGGACTGGGAGCGGGCGGGCTCCCTAAACGCTGGGACGATCAACCTGGATTTCATCGTTCCTTTGGCGCAAGGCCGAGGCGCCATAACGGAACGTGCGGTTGAGGATGCAGCACGGGTGGACTTGGAAGCGTCCAAGTGGCAACTGCGGCATGAGATCGCCACGGCGCTCCTCCAAACAGCGTCCGCGTTTTGGAGGCTGGTTGCGGCTCAACGGGAGTATCAACTTCTCACGGATGCGGAAGCGTTGGCGGGCACGTTCGCTGCACTTACGGAGCTGCGGGTTGAGAAGGGGGAGATGTCCCGAGGCGAGGCGGCGATCGCCGCTGCACGGCAAGCGGAGGCGGCGGGGCAACGGATCGAGGCGGGTTTTGCCGTCTTTCGGGCGCGTCAGCAGCTTGGGTTGGCTATGGGCTTGGTAGGAGAAGAGCTGATTGAGCCTCCCCTCGCGGCTGGAGCTCTGCCCACAGGGGGCGAGGTGGAAGGCTTGCGGTCCCTTGATTATACTGCAGCCTTGCGCAAGGTGCTCTGGACCCGGGATGATCAGCTTGCGGCGTTGCAGTTAGTTGATTCAGGAAAGATTTTGGCGGCGGCGGCCAAGTTTGATCAGAAGCCGGTGGTCGATCTTTTTGTCAACTTGGCGATGACGGGGGCGAACGAGGGGACGCGCTGGGAGGATACTTTTGCGGCGTTCGGTACGGACACGACCGGATTGGAGGCGTTCGGCGGAGTTTCCATGCAGTGGCCCCTGAGATTGAGCGCGGCACGCGGGGCGGTGGAGGCTACGGACGCTCTCTACGGGCAGCGCCAAACGGCGGCCTTGGACTTGGAGAGACAAATCGCCTCGGGAATGCGGACGGCGATCGCCCAGTGTTTGGCGACGCGTGAGCAGATCGCCGCGGCGGACAAGGCGGCGCGGCTTTCCGGTGAGGCGCTGGAATCAGGGCGGGTTCGCTACGAGGCCGGGGAATCGACCTTGCTCGACTCGGTCCAGCTTGAGCAAGCATATACCTTTCGGTTGCGAAACCTGATCTTTGCTGAGCTCAATCACGCGGTGGCACTGTCCTCGCTACGATATGAGACGGGAACGCTGCTCGATCCGGCATTGCCGAGGGAGCCGGAGAGCGTCAGCTTTTGTACGGAGAATCTCTGGCATTTGCCGGATTGGGATTCCATGTCTGCCGGGCCCGTTTCGCAGGCTTCGGCAGGGAGTCGTGATGTCGCAGAAAAGCTTGTTCTTCCTGGAAACCTACTGTCGCTGAGACGCTCGATCGCAAGGAAACGCTAACTAAGGTTTTTTTTTGGGGGGGGGGCGGTTTGGCTCGATTACGAGCTTTTCGCTAAGGCTTGAGCGTAGGCCCGTTCAACAAGCATGGCGGCCAAGGTTTCCGTGGCTTCATCGAGAGCTTGATTGGCCCGTTTCAAACGGAAAGCATCGTGCGGTTCGGCGGCGAGTGCGGCGCGGACTTCGGTGGCGGCGATGAGGATGGCGGCTTTTTCCTGAGGATCGACTTCGTGTCCGAGGATTGCGAAGGCAGCATCGATGGCGGGTAGCAGCTCGTCGCTCTTGAGCTTTGCTTCCGTCCAGATTCGCTCGTTCATGTCCGCGAATGCGTGATCGACGGATTCCGAGATCATGCGTTCCACGGCTTCGTCGTCCACGTTGACCGCCGCGCTGGCGATTTCCAGGATGCGGTCGGTGTTGGCTTGGGTATCCCGGGCGAGGATGCGGAGGATGCCGTTGGCATCGATCTCAAATTGCACGCCGACGCGAGCGCTGCCTTTGGAGCCGGGTTCGAAGTCAATGGTGAATTGGCCGAGATCCCAGTTGTCCTTGGCCAGTTCGCGCTCGCCTTGGAGGACGCGGATGAGCATCGACGGCTGATTGGCCACGGCGTTGGTGAAGAGTTCGCCGGCTTTGGCGGGGATCGTGGTGTTTCGAGGAATGATGACATTCATCAGTCCGCCGAACGTCTCGATGCCGAGTGACAAGGGCGTGACGTCGAGGAGCACGAGGTCACGAAGCGCGCCGGAGAGCATCCCGGCTTGGATCGTGGCGCCCAAAGCCACCGCCTCGTCCGGGTGTTGGCTGATGTCCGGCTCCTTTCCGAACAGCTCCGCTACAAAGCGGCGGACCATCGGGATGCGCGTGCTGCCACCCACGAGGACGACGGCGTTGAGTTCCGATGTGGGATCGGCGATCCCGGCGTCGGCGAGAGCGCGGAGGCAGTGGGCGCGAGTGCGGCGCACGAGTGGCGAGGCTAGGGTTTCGAACTCCGCCCGGCTCAACGTCAGCTGATGGCTGGTGCCCGCTTGTAGGAAGGGGAGAAGGATCTCGACCTCTTCCTTGCCGCTGAGTGCTTCCTTGGCTTCGCGTGCTGCTTCGAGGAGGCGAGGGCGGACCGATCCCGGATCAGGCAACGCGAGCCGGGCTTCCATCCAATCGACGATGGCGCGATCGAGGTCGTCGCCGCCCAGCCTTGTATCCCCTGACGTCGCGATGACTTGAAAGACGCCTTTGTTGAGTTCGAGAATTGAGATGTCAAAGGTTCCGCCGCCGAGGTCGTAAACGGCGACTTTGGAAGATTCCGCGAGCTTGTCCAAACCGTACGCCAGCGCGGCGGCAGTCGGTTCGGCGAGGATTCGTTCCACGGTGAAGCCGGCCAATTCTCCGGCGCGCTTGGTGGCTTGGCGTTGGGCGTCGTTAAAGTAGGCCGGTACGGTGATTACGGCGCGGTCGACCGTGGTTTCGAGCGCGGCTTCGGCAGTCCGCTTCAGTTGGTTGAGGATTTCCGCGGAGATTGCTTCCGGAGGGAGATACTCGTCGCCCAAGCCAATGCGGACAAATCCATCCGGACCGGCCGCGAGCGGATGATCGCCCCGAGTGGCGGCATCGACTTCGGCCAAGCGGCGGCCCATAAACCGTTTCACGGAGGCGATGGTGCGAGCGGGATCGACCGCCAACATGCGCCTCGCGGGATGGCCGGTGAGTACGTCGCCCTGTCCCGGGGAAGGCAAATGCACGACGGATGGCAAGATTCGTCTCCCGTCCGCGTCCGCTAGAAGAATCGGGAAGCCCGAGTCCACCACGCCCACGAGAGAATTTGTCGTGCCTAAGTCGATACCAACGATCATCTGAAGTGAACTTGGCGGCGGATGGCGAGGCTTTCAACAATTGCAATCGCAGCCGCCTATTCCAGCCTAGTTGTCATCGCACAATGGACGTCTGCAGTGTCTGAAAATGAGCGGTTCCCGAACGTAACGAAGGCGGTCGATCGAGGCGGCAGGCTCGCCAGCTCAGGTGGCGGCTTGGGAAAGCCCCGGGGGCCGTTCGGTGAACAGCTGCTTGTTGTGGAGCAAGAACAGGAGCGCCAGCGAAACTAGGAACGCCATGATCGTCTTCTTTCTCCACTGGAGCTTTGCGTCCTGGAGCCTTTCGACAAGCCGTTGCGCTTCGTCCTGAAATCTTCCTAACTCAAGTCGATGATCTTCCAATTGCCGTCCATTACGCTTCTCCAGTGCGGCCAGCTTCTCATCAAGAGCTTTCACGTCGCTACCGATCTTCCGCAGCGCTTCAATCTGGCGATTGCGTTCGGAACGGTCGAGAGTCTCTTCAATCAAGTCGATAGCGCCGATAGCCAGATTGAGGGACAACAACACCATGAGGAGCTTCCAAAGCGGAGCCATGACTTGTGATAGGGCCCCGCGTAGGTCCTGACAAGTGAATTCCCGCTGATGCTTGACTCGGGTGGCCGCTTGGTGTTGAGGTTTCTCCGATGTTGCCCCGCACGCCTTGGCTGGAGATGGAATCCGAGATTCATGTGCCGGGCATGCCTCTGCCTCTCTTGGGTGGCGTGCTCCTCACGATTTTTGGGGCGATCGGGACGGTCATCTACTATCCGTGGACCGGTCCGGCATCTTGGCCCGCGAACGTGGGATATGGGTTGCCGATCAGCGGCGCTTTGGTGGCATTAGGACTCCTGTGCTTTGCTTCCTGGCTGCATAACAGGAGTCGTCCCGATCGCATCCGGCATGCCCGTCCGGAAGCGTTTCCGGGAATCTCCGATGAGCCTGTGGTGACCGTCCATCCCACGGTGATCGGACGACTCAGCCATGAGCTCGTCGAAACGCATCATGGATGGGAATTTCGAGGATCCGGGCAGCTCGCTCAACAGGATGTATTCTACTTCATCGGCTTCGGGGTTCTGTTTCTTTTGGCGATGATTTGGCCGTTGGGCTCCGCTATGGGAGTGGCTTGGGGTATCGCGGCGCTGCTGCCGATGACGGCAGGCCTGGGTTTTGTTTTCATAATCGCTCTTGCGCTACGATCCGGATACTCAGCGCTGTCCCGTTGCGTCGTTCCGAGGGACGGCGGTGATGTCGAGATCGACTTGGTGAAGTTCGAGCTCTCGGAGAATCCCAATCCCGGAGAAGCGCTACAAGTTCTGTTTGGCGGGAATGCCAAGCGTGAGATCCGAACGATTCCCCGTGTTTCCATCGCGGCGATCCAAGCCTGTCCGTGGAAGCTGGTGATTGGGGATCAACGTGATCAATTGACCGTCATGGCGTTGCAGGGAGTCCTTGTGGTGCGAGGCTCTGCGGGATTTGAGCGGCTTCCGCTGATGCTTACCGGCGATTTCCGCGGAGCTGCGCGACTCTTGCAACGTGTGGCGGAGGTGCTCGAGGT
Source organism: Akkermansia muciniphila (assembly GCA_945883495.1). GTDB lineage: Bacteria > Verrucomicrobiota > Verrucomicrobiia > Verrucomicrobiales > DEV007 > V1-115. Next base: position 67,694 of record CAMCXS010000002.1, on the reverse strand, counting down.
TCCGTATTTCTTCCACGGCGACGTGGAGGGATGGAACGAGGAATTGAGCCGGGCCCAATCTCGTCCTCGGCTTAAGGCCGGGGGCTTTCAATCGTAGTGCTTGTCATAGCTGGAGCAATCCAGGTTTGTATTGCGCTTACATTTAGTATGGGTTAAATATCCGCGGATTTTTGCTTCACATGCTCCGCATCTTTGGATTCCTACTGCTGGTGTATCTAATCGCTTGGTCGCGGAAAGATGCGCTGCCGCCAGTGGCGGAAATTGACCGGCGGCTGGCGGTGGACCCGATTCAGACCGAGACGAAGCGCGCGCCGTTTGCTATCCAGCGGGATGGGGTGACGTATCATGTCCGGCCGTTGGCGGATTATGAATTGCGCGGACTGGTCGTCTCTTATCATGATAGCGAGAGCTGGCTCGATATCTATCACGGGCTCTGGAATGACCGGCTCAACTTCCGGGATCTCGGCGTGGTTTGGGGGTTCAATGCACTCGGCGGAGTGTATCGTGACGTCGAGTTTTCCAGTGGGGATTTCACCCTCAATTTCCGGACCTCAGACAACACAGTTTGGAGCAGCTTCCGTCTCGACCAGGTTGCCAACAATCACATCTTGGCGGCGCGCCCGGACGTTGAGGCTAGCCTGAGACGAGTGGGCAAAGGCGATCAAATTCTGATTCGGGGTGTCCTCTGCGAGTATTCGCACCCCGGCGGGACGCGATCGAGCAGTCTGACACGAAGCGACACCGGAAATGGCGCCTGTGAAACGATTTGCGTCGATTCCGTTTCGATCCTGCGCGAGGCCAATGGTGGATGGCGTTCCCTGTTCGCGATGAGCGGATTTGCGCTGAAACTGATGGTGCCGCTGCTGATCTGGCAGGCCTGGTCAGCGCTGAGAAGCCCATCCGCCGACCGGGGGCCGAGCCGTAGTGTCGCCCGTTATCCGAGACACGCCCCGGCTCGCTTTTAGGCAAACCCAAGTCGGATCGCAACGGTGAATCCGCTACGATGGTGAAGATCGAGTCGCGTCTGCCCTTAACTGGCGGCTTGCATAATCTCCGGCAGTTGCTTGGTCGCAATGCCGATTGGCCGGTCCAGGGGAATGCCGGCGCAGGTGAGGAGAGTGCCGAGTAGATCGCCTTGATTGCCGCTGGTCTTGTCGATGAATCGGCCGGTGCGGATGGAGCCGCCGCCACGTCCGGCGATGATGAAGGGAAGATTGGCGCGGGTGTGCCGGTTTCCATCTTCCAGGCCTGAACCCCACATCATGATGCAGTTATCCAGCAGGGTGCCCTCGCCTTCGCGCAGACTATGCATCTTCTTAATCATATAGGCGAACTGGGAGATGTTGAACGCGGTGATCTTGGAGACCTTTTCCACCTTCTCCTCCTCGTTGTTGTGATGGGTTTGGGAGTGGTGCTGGTCGGAGAAACCGAGTTCGGGATAAGAGACGCCGTTGGGCGTTGAACCGATGTAGGTGCTGACCCGGGTGGTGTCGGTCTGGAACGCGAGGACCATGAGATCGCACATGACTCGCATATAATCGCTGCGGAGATCGCCTTCGGGAATCACCACTTGGATGGGGACGGAATCGCTGCCGCTGCGCTTTTTGGAAGTGACGCCCGCGGTGGCTTTGGCGGCCTCGGCTTGGCGCGATTCAATGGCGGCGATGCGGCGTTCCAGGGAGCGGACGCTGTCGAGATATTCGTCGAGCTTGAGGCGGTCCGCCTCGCCAAGTTTTCCGCGGAGATCCTTGGCTCCACCGAGGACCAAGTCGAGCATGCTGCGCTCCAGGGGATCGCTGGTGCGCCGAAGTCCCGATTGGGCGCCTTGATCCTGGCTTTGGAAAATGCGCTTGAGCACGGTGCGCGGGTTGATTTCCGCGGGGAGTGCCTGGGTGGGGGAACTGAAGCTACAGTGAGAGTAGTAGGCCTCGTGCAGGCCCTCTTGGTTTTCTTTATGCGTTTGCGGCATGGTGGCCAACTCCAAGGAGGGCAACGCGGTGAAGGCTCCAATATAGTTCGCGGCGATCTGATCCGCGGAGATGGCGATATCGACTCTATTCCGGCGGTCCGCGTTGGGGAGACAGGCCGTCAACCACGTGGAAAGCTCCAGGGCATGTGGGGCGCCCGTGAAAGGAGCGGGGTTGACGCCGGAGATGCCCTTCATGAGCAGGCATTGATCGAGCACGCCCTTGAGCGATTCCAGATTCCGCGGCGGAGCCGTGTGATAGGTCTCCGGGCTGATAGGCCAGAAATGGTCCATGATCACCCCGTGCGGCATGTACATAAAGCCGAGGCGCACGGGAGGTTTGGCGGCTTTCTCCGTGGCCATCACATCAAACAACGGGAGCGCCAGGGATGCGCCAAGTCCCCGAAAACAAGCGCGGCGATCCATGAGCCAGTTTTTGCGAATGATCATTGCTTTATTCCTTGGTGCGCCGGTGGGTGAACGGATAGCTGGTGACGATGGCGCTGATCAATGTCTGCATCCGGTAATTGTCTTCCGCGATTTTCTTGGTGAGCTGATCGACCACGATTTCGTCGTAGCCTTCCAACGGGCGGCAAAGCGCATACGCCAGCATTCTCTCGGTAAGATTGCGGCAAAGATCTTCGGAGCGGCCCGCAATAATGCGTTTGAGCTCCTGGGGCGAGGTGAAGCGTTTGTCGCCCGGGAGTTCGCCGGTGGGATCAATCTTTCCGCCGGTTTCGTCGGTGTCGCGCCAACGGCCAATGGCATCGAAGTTTTCCAGCCCAAAGCCGATGGGATCCAGGATCTTATGACAATTGGCGCAGACCGGATCGGTGCGGTGGAGTTCGGTGCGTTGGCGCAGCGTCAAATCGGCGACTTTCTTCTTATCTTGCTTTTCCAAGGAAGGGACATTCGGGGGAGCCGCGGGAATGTGTTGGCCAAGAACTTGTTCGAGCACCCAGACCCCACGGTTCACCGGGCTGGTGCGATTGGGGAACGAGGTGGTGGCGAGGACGCCAGGCATGGCGAGAATTCCGCCGCGATTCGGATCGGTGAAGGTCACCTTGCGCATCTTGGGGCCGGTTACGGTCTCTTGGAGGCCATAAATGGGCGCCAGGGTTTCATTGAGGAAGGAAAAGTCGGAATCGATGAACGCGGTGAGGCTGCGATTCTCCCGAATGACTTCCGCGAAGAAGAGGCGCGCCTCGTCATACATGGCACTGCGCAAAGGCTTGGTCATTTCCGGGAATTTCTTGGAATCGAACGTCTTGGTCGCGAGCTTATCAAGGCCCAGCCATTGCGCGCCAAAGCCATCAAAGAGAGCGCGGGAACGAGGGTCTTTGAGCATACGGCGGACTTGGGCGCGGAGGATGTCCGCTTGACGCAACTTGCCGGAGTCGGCCAGGCCAGATAATTCGGCGTCGGGCAAAGTGGCCCAAAGGAAATAGGAGAGGCGAGAGGCAAGTTGATGATCGTCAAGGGGAACGATATCTGGGAGCGGCTCGGTTCCGGTGGGTGGCGCTGGGGTAATGAAGAGGAACTGCGGGGAAACGAGGACCGCCTTGAGCATGAGGCGCAGCGCTTGGCTTTCCGTCTGGCCACGATCTTTGGCGAGGGCGAACACCTGGAGGAGCACATCGACTTCAGAGCTGGACGGAGGGCGACGGAAGGCGCGGCGGGCCAGGGATTCAGCGATCTGCCGGGTGTTGTTTTTGTCTGGTCCGAACAGTTGCGCTTGGATCTCGGTGGGCGGCTGGTCTTCGGGAGCGAGGATCTCATCGAGGACCTCGTTGGCGATCCCGAGATATTGCTCCATGAGGACGGGAGAGAGTGAGTTGAGATAACCTGCGCCAGAGACTTCGTCGGGCAGTTCCTTGGCGATCTGAGGGCTGACGCCAAAGAGATCGTGGAGGGTGTTTCCGTATTCGGTCTTGTTGAGGCGGCGGATGACGAAGGCGCCGGGATCTTTGGGGCTGAGATATTTCAGTCCGTTCACCCAATCCTCGAACATTTTGCGTTCTTCGGGAGTGGGTTGTTTTTCGTCTTCCGGCGGCATGGCCTCCGTCTCGACTTGGCTTAGCGCGCTTTTCCAAACGCTGCGGAACGCCGGGGAGCCGGGGCTGCGCTTGGCATACATGAAGGTGACGCCGCCCTTCTGCTTTTTGTCATGGCACGCGGCGCAGTAGGTCTGCAGGAAGGGAACGACCTGCTTGTCGAAGGTCTCTTTTGCGGCAGCGCGGGCAACGGCTTCGGGGTTGGGTTCTTGGGCCAGAGCCGCAGCGAAGGAGCAACCCATCAGGAGAAGGGCTGTCCGGAACGAGGACAAAGGGGAGGGGGAGGAAAACGCGGACAAACGCTCCTCACACGTGGCCGGGACCGGCGTGTTTTCAACGATCCGCATGGGGGGGCGGGGGAGTGAGGGACCGGATTGACCGCGTAAACCTTGTTGACTGGAAGGGCGATTAGTCTTCCCAGACTTTGATGAGTTCCACTTCAAAGATGAGGGTTTCGTTGGGGAGGATGTCTGGTGGCGCGCCGTGGGTGCCGTAGGCGAGGTTCGGCGGGATGAAGAATTGGAATTTGGCGCCTTCCTTCATGAGTTGCACGCCCTCGGTCCAACCGGCGATCACGGCGGTTAAGGGGAATTCCACGGTTTCGCGGCGGGAGTAGGAGCTGTCGAACTCGACGCCATGGATGTTGGTGCCCCGGTAGTGGACTTCCACGCTGTTGCGTGCTTTCGGGCTCTTGCCGGTGCCTTCGACGAGGATCTTGTATTGCAGGCCAGTCGCCGTGGTTTGAACGCCTTCTCGGGTGGCATTTTCCGCCAGGAATGCGCGGCCTTCTTCGAGGGTGGATTTCGACATGACAACGGGCTTTCGCCTTGGCCCGGAGGTGGCGCAACGGTTTTCGGTGGCGAATGAGCGTTCGAGCGAAGGCTGGGGAGCGTTCGCGCGAAGGCTGGGGAGCGTTCGTGCGAAGGCCGGGGAGCGTTCGCGCGAAGGCTGGAGAGCGTTCGCGCGAAGGCTGAGGAGCGTTCGTGCGAAGGCTGGGGAGCGTTCGTGCGAAGGCTGGGGAGCGTTCGAGCGAAGGCTGGGGAGCGTTCGAGCGAAGGCTGGGAGACCTCCGGACGAATGCCTGGTGCTTACCAGCCACCGCCTCCGCCCCCACCGCCACCGCCTCCTGATGATCCGCCTCCGCTGGAGCCGCTGGACGATCCGGGGGCGGTGGAGGCGGAGGAAACGGCGCTGGAGAAGGCGGAGCTGAGCTGATTGCTGAAGGCGGCGGCGGAGAAGGCTCCGGCTCCCACTCCGGCGGTATACCAGTTGGGGCGGTACGTCGTGCCCGGCCGCCCCTCGACTCGAGCGGCTGCAGTGAGCGCGGCGTCGAATGACTCGGACCATTGCTGTTCCGCGTCGAGCGCGAAGGCGTAAGGGAGGAATCGCTCGAAGAGCTGGGGTGTTTGTTCGGGCGGGTTGAGGAGATTCAGGCGGTCCTCCTCGGCGACGGTGAGGTATTCCCGGAAGCCTTCAATCTCATCGAGCGTTTGCCGGCCCATGGCGGTGGGGCGTTTGAGGAGATGATAGAAAGCCGCGTGGCAGGCGATGGTGATGACAAAGATCGAGACCACCCACCCACCAGCAGTGATCCACAGCATAGAGAGGCCGAAGACTTCGCCTGCCAAAAACGGGGCGGCAAACGCGCTGAGGAACAAACCCTGCAGGATTCTTCGTCCGGTGAAACAAGAGATCACCATGGAGATCAGCACGGCTACGCCAACCGACCATCCGCTGAGCCAGAAGATCAAGAAAGCGGCGACGGGGTGGAGCTGGCTTCCTAGTGCCGTGACTAGGATGGGTAGTGCGCTGACGAGCAGGCCGAGAACCCAGAATCCGGTGTTTCGCAGGAAGTATTGGGTCTCCAGGGTGACACTCAGGCTTGATTGGAGTGCTTGTTTGGCTTCGGTGAGAAGCACGTGATTCGTTTGCTGCAGCCGCAGGGAGTTTCCGTTCTTGAACAGCTTGGAGACGAGCTGCCGTTCGTCCGGACTCAACGAGGCGGCGGCGGAATCCGCGGATGCCCTCAACACAAAAACCCGGCCATCTTTGTCAATGGTCAAGGCGCCCTTGGCCGCTAGACTGATGATGGCGGCGGTAAATGCGGCATCGTCAAAGCTCATGCGTCGCAAATAGCGGACGGCGGCGGGAGAAAAGCCCTTCGGCGGTTCGTAGCGCGGAATGATGGTCCCCTTTTCCGGATCCTTGCCCACCGCCAGCCAGGTAAGGATATAGTAGGTAAATAAGACAACCAATCCGATGATTCCTCCGATGATTCCAGGATTGTCCCGCAAATAGCGCATTGTGAGATTGTTCGGCTCTTGCGGAGCGAGCACTCCCTTGGGCCAAGTCACCACGATGGTGAAGCCGTTCCGTGGGGCCAGGGGAGCGGTGGTTTCGAAGGCGGCCACGCCGGGGCTCGGCTCGGAAGAACGGTAATCGCGTTCTTTCGCGCCCTGAGGACCGGTGTAGCCCTCGCGGCTCAGGACTTTGGCTCCCTGGGGAAGGGTGACTCGGGCCGAGGCCTTTTCGATGACGAAGTCCCAGCCGTTGCCGGTGACGTTCCAATAGAGTTCGTCGTGTTCCGCGAATCGACCCAGCTGTTCCGAGGTGCGATACGTGATCTCATAGGTGTGCTCGCCAGACGGGAGAAGGACCTCGGCGCGGCCGATGCGAAGGCGGCGTCCATTGGAGAGAGCCTCGTTGGCGAACGGTTCGGTTTGGCCGTCGCGCTTCACGGAGACGACTTCAAAGGGAACCTTGAGCCGCAGGCCGCCGGTGCCTTGGTAGAGGGTGGGGAAGTCGCGGTAGATGCCGCGCTGAATCGCGTTTCCGGCCGCCACGACCCGAATGGTTTCGGTCACGGTGAGTTCTCCGGAGACATCGATCGCGATGTCGCTGTGGAAGGACAGGATGCGTTCTTGCTGGGCAAGTGCCGGAGCGATAACGAGCCACGCCAGGAGGAGGAATCGAAGGGCGGTGATCATCCGAGTTGGATTTTGGGGGCGGAACGTTCCGTGGCTTCTTCGACTTCGAAGAACGCTTGCTCGTGGAACTGTAGAAGGCCAGAGACGAGGTTGTTGGGGAAGCTCTGGATCAGGTTGTTGAAGTCGCGCACCGCGCCGTTGTGATAACGGCGGGCATATTGCAACTGATCTTCGATCTCCACGAGCTGCGCGCTGAGTTGGCGAAAGTTCGCGTCCGCCTTCAGTTGCGGATAGGCCTCCGCAATCGCGAACAAGGAGCGCAGCTGCGAGGAGAGCCCGGCTTCGGCCGGACCGGCTTGAGCGGCGCCGTGGGCCTGGACGGCGGCGTTTCGCGAGGCGACCACATTGGCCAAGGTGGTGGCCTCATGCGACTGGTAGCCTTTCACGGTTTCCACCAGAGCGGGCACGAGGTCGTGGCGCCGCTTGAGCTGGACGTCGATCCCGCTCCAGGCTTCGCGGACTTTGTTGCGCAGGGCCACGCAACGGTTGAAGACGGCGATGAGCCAAATGGTCCCAAGGGCGAGGACCGCGATCAGCGCAATGGCTTCCGGTGGAAGGGGCATGTCGAGTCCTCTCGCATGACTCTCACCGAATTCCAAGACGATTCGATCTTACGGCCGGCTCAGGCCTCCGGAATCCGGGCCCGGATGCGGGCACGGAGCCGGCCCATGAGGGAATACAGCCCGAAGTAGGCCCGGTTCAGATAAAGCGCGGAGGCAGGACCACGGGTCGGACCGATTTCCAGGAGGTCGGGATCTTGCCGGTTTCGCTCGCCGAGGGCAAAGACGCTTTCCATATAGGAGGCATCGCCGAAATCGAACTGCTCGACGTGGAACGGGCGAGACAACAAGAGGCTGCCTTCTTTTGCTTTTTCGAGCAGGACTTGGCGGAGGCGCGGGGCGTCGGTGGTTTGGAGGACGCCGAGGGCGGTGAGGGCCTCGGCGAAGCGGGCTTCGTCGTGGAGCACACTCGGCCGGAGCAGTTCAAAATAGGTGCGTTGAAACTCCGGGGTGATTGACTTCGTACAACCGAAATCAAGGACGGCGACTTGGGCATCCGGAAGTACCAGAAAGTTCCCGGGATGCGGATCCGCGTGGAATTGGTGCAAAGTATGCACCTGGAAGTGATAGAAGTCCCAAATGGCTTGGCCGACGCGGTCGCGGATCTCTTGGCTCGGTTCCTGATCGGCGAAGCGATCGAGCGGGAGGCCGTCGATCCACTCCATGGTGAGGACGCGACGGGACGACCATTGCGGGAAATACTCCGGAAAGCGAATACCCGGGAGGTGCGCGGACCGTTTGGAGAGATCCATGGAGCGTTGCAGCTCCAGATCATAATCGGTTTCTTCCAGAAGCCGCTCTTGGATCTCCTGAAAATACTCTTCGATATCCGCGGATTTCAGGCCGAGCATTTGCAAGGCGATTGGTTTGACCAACGCCAAGTCGCTGCGGACGCTGGTGGCCACGCCTGGATATTGAATCTTCACCGCATAGGCGCGGCCGTTCTTTGTTGCCCGGTGAACTTGGCCAATCGAGGCTCCGTGAGCCGCCTTGGGACAGAATTCGTCGAACAGCTCCGTGGGCTCGCAGCCGAGCTCCTGCCGGAAGGTTTTGGCGACAAGTGGATAGGAGAGCGGCGGGGCCGAGTATTGCGCCAACGCGAATTTGTCCCGGTAGGCCTTGGGGAGCAGGTTGCGATCGATGCTCAACATCTGCGCCATTTTGAGCGGCCCCCCTTTGAGCGTGGAAAAGCTGCGATACACAGCGTCGGCGTTCGCGGAATGGAGATCGTCTTCCGGCGCTTCGCCCGTAATGACCTTGCGGCTAAAGTGCTTCAGATAGTTCGCTCCAACCTGGGCTCCGGCGCCCGCGAGGCTGGCGACGCGTGCCAGTTTGTGGCTGGGAATCGACGGCGCGCCGGGATCGCTCATCGGGCTCCTTCCGCGGACGTGCTGCGTTGAGTGACAAACCGGACCAAGTCGATGGCGGACTCGATCGCCGAGCGGCTCAACAGATCGAACGCAAGCAAGGTGGTCTTTTCGACATAGGCATCGGTGCGCTCAAAGCCAGGGCTTTCGTCCCGGACATGGAAGTCGATGGCGCTGAGGAAGAGCTCGGTGAACGTCGGTGCGTAGACCCGGTTCAGCGGACCGCGGGAGGCGATTTCCCCGGAATCGACCCCATGTTGCAAGGTGCTTTCGGCGAACTGTTCGAAGCGGCGTTTCAACGCGCCAACTGCGGGCGCTTCGCCAGTGAGGCGCTGTTTGGGGCAGGGGAACCGGGCGAGGAGGAAGGAACGATGCTCGACGGCGCGCTCAAAGAACGCGAAGAAGAAGGTGAGCATGCGCTGTCGGGCATTGAAGTTGGGCCACTCGGGCGAGGCCGTGATGGCGGCGGTCGTTTGCTCCACCCACGACGCCCAAACTTGCCCTTCCAACGCGGGGAACGAGGAGAATAGTTGGTAAAAATCCTTCTCGGCGATCTCGAGGGAGCGGCAGAATTTGAAGACCGAGGCGGGAGGGCGCCCCTCCTCGAGGACATGGTGGATGTAAGCCTGAATCAGTCGGTCGCGGAGTTCCATCATTGGTTGTTTACGACGTGGAGACGGACTCGGAGCGGGAATCTCTGTGACGATTTTCAACGATTTGTGGGCTGGGGAGGTCGGAACTGGCGCCATGGAGTGGAGAGCAATCATCGTATTCGCTGGGGTTTTGGTGTGCGCGACGGCCGTGGCCAGCGCGCCCCCCCAGGGCGAAGCGATTTACCGGAAGCTATGCGCGGAGTGTCACGGCCCGAACGGAGAGGGCGTGGAAGGCAAGGCGGACGATCCGTTGCACGGCAAGCTTTCGCTGAACGCGTTGGCGGGCAAAATCGAGCGGACCATGCCGGAGGACAACGTGGGGGCTTGCGTGGGCGAGGACGCCAAGGCGGTGGCGGAATATATTTACGACGCGTTCTATTCGCCCGCAGCCCGGATGAAAGAACCGGCTCGAGAGGAGTTGGCGCGGCTCACCGTTCCGCAATTCCGGACCTCAGTCGCGGATTTGGTGGCCAGTTTCCGGGGCAATGCGGGGCAACTACCTGGGAAAGAGCGTGGTTTGACCGGGCAGTATTTCGGCCGCCGCTTCAATGGCGATAAGGAGCTGAACGGGAAGGACAAATTCAAACGCGTCGATCCGAACGTCCAATTCGACTTCGGCACGGAGTGGCCGGTGCTTCCGGAAGGGGCCCAGTTCCCCGCCAAGGATGAGTTTTCGATCCGTTGGGAAGGCGGGATTATTGCCCCGGCGACGGGCGACTATGAATTCGTCCTCGAAACCCGCAACGGCGCCATGTTGTGGGTGAACAATCACGAGTGGGAAGGGGGCTACCTCATCGATGCCTTGGTGGCAGGCAACAACGAGGAGCGCAAGGAATCTGGGCGCATCTTCTTGGTGGGGGGGCGGATGTATCCGATCCGGCTGGAGTTCTTCAAGTTCAAGGAAGCCAAGGCCTCGATCCGGCTCTCCTGGAAACAGCCGAACGGCGTGCTCGAACCGGTGCCCAGCCGCGTGCTGACGCCGCATTGGACGCACGAGAGCCTGGTGGTGAAGCGGCCTTTCCCGGCGGATGACCGGAGCGCGGGGTATGAACGGGGCACCGCGGTGTCGCGCGAGTGGTTCGAGGCGGTCACGGACGCTGCCGTCGAAGCCGCCGATTACGTGGGCGAGCATTTGGACGACCTAGCCCGGGTGAAAAAGGAGGATGCCCCGGCGGTGCGTGAAGAAAAGATCCGCTCGTTTGCCAAGGACTTCGTGGAACGGGCTTGGCGTTGTGAGTTCCCGGAGGCGGAGCGGGTGGCGTTCTTGGACCAACGCTTGCCGAAAGGCGCGCCACTGGAACCGTCGCTGAAACGGTTGGTGCTCTTCACGCTGACCTCACCGCAGTTTCTCTACCCAGCGGTCGCGGAGGGCGAGGGGGATTGGGCGGTGGCCTCGCGGCTGGCGTTGGCGTTGTGGGATTCGATCCCGGACCAGCGTCTGCGCGATGCGGCGCGGAAAAAGCAGCTTTCGACGCGGGAGCAAGTCGCGAAGGAGGCTTGGCGGATGCTCTACGATGCCCGGGCTCGAGCCAAGCTGACCGGCTTCTTTGAGCACTGGCTGGAATTGGACCGGGCGGCCCAGGTGTCCAAGGATCAAAAGCGGTTTCCGGAGTTTAGCCCGGCGGTCTTGGCGGATTTGCGAACCTCGCTCGATTTGTTCCTGGAGGACGTGGTCTGGAGCGACAGCTCAGATTACCGGCGGTTGCTGCTCGACGATGGGCTCTATTTGAACCAGCGGCTCGCGGAAATCTACGGGACGCAGGCTCCGGCTGGGGAGTTTCAGCGGGTCGCCCTGCCGGCGCAGGGGCGGGCCGGAGTGGTGACGCATCCTTACCTGCTGACGTCGTTCGCGTATCACGACAATACCTCCCCGATTCACCGGGGCGTGTTTTTGACCCGGCACATCGTCGGTATGCGCCTCAAGCCGCCTCCGGAAGCGATCAAGTTTGAGGACAGCCGGTTCGATCCCAATCTGACCATGCGGGAGAAAGTCACCGAACTGACGCGCAATCAGAGTTGCATGGGGTGTCACGCGACCATCAATCCGCTCGGCTTCAGCTTGGAAAACTTCGATGCGATCGGACGCTGGCGCACCCAGGAGAAGAATCGACCGATCGTTTCCGCGGGCGAATTCATCGACAGCAACGGCGCGGAAGTAAAGCTCTCCGGGGCGCGTGACTTGGCGACCTATGCGGCGAATAGTCCCGCCGCGCACGCCAGTTTCATCGCGCAACTCTTTGATCACGTGGCCAAACAACCGGGGGAAGCGTATGGTCCGGACACCGTGGAGCGACTGTTGAAGTCGTTCACCGGGTCCGGGTTCAAGATTCGCGACTTGCTGGTGGAGATCGCCGTGACTCAAGCCTTGCCGCCCATTGCTCCCGCAGCCCTGACCGCCAACCGATGAAGACGCGACGCCATTTCCTGCAACAACTCGGCCTTTCCACCGCAGTCCTGCCGTTTTTGACCGGGTTGCCGGGTTGCTCCGGCGCCAAGGTGAACCGGCAGCGGATCATCTTCATGTTCTCGCCGAACGGGACGATCCCCTGGGAGTTTTGGCCGGAGGCGGAGGGACCCGAGTTCGAACTGAAGCGCATTTTGCAGCCGTTGACGCCGTTTAAGGATCAGCTGTTGGTGCTTCACGGCGTGCACAACAAGATCGGCGGCGACGGCGACCGGCACATGCGCGGGATGAGCTGTTTGCTGACGGGCACCGAGTTGTTCCCGGGGAACATCCAAGGTGGTTCAGACACGCCCGCGGGTTGGGCCAAGGGCATTTCGATCGATCAGGAACTGAAAAATTTCCTACAAGGCCGTGAGGAGACGCGGACGCGTTTCGGGTCCCTGGAATTCGGCGTGGCTGTTCCGAACCGCGCCGATCCCTGGACCCGAATGAGCTATGCTGGCCCGAATCAACCGGTCGCTCCGGTGGACGATCCGGCGCAGATGATCCGCAAGCTCTACGGGCAAATGAAGGACCGCGAAACAGTTTCCAGCGTGCTTGATGATGTCCGCGAGGAACTGACCAAGGTTTCCAAACGGCTTGGAGCGGAGGATCGGGCGCTGCTGGACCAGCATCTTTCCTTGGTGCGCGACATGGAGAAGCAGCTCGATCAAGCGGCCAAGCAGAAGCCGAAGGAGGGGCATCCGATGCCGGACATCGATCCTGAAATCGAGCTGGTGAACGAAAACACGCCCCAAATCAGCCGGATGCAGATCGATCTCTTGGTGAACGCGATGGCCAACGACATGGCGCGGATCGCCACCTTGCAGTACATGCGTTCCGTGGGCCAGGCTCGGATGTCCTGGCTGGGGATTGAGGAAGGCCACCACGGGCTCTCCCACGAACCGGACGATAACAAGAAGGCGGTGGAGCAGCTCATCCAAATCAACGAATGGTTCTGCGGCGAGCTGGCGTATCTGGTGAAGCGCTTGGCGGAAACCCGAGAACCCGGCGGGGATGGTTCGATGCTCGATCACACCCTCGTGGTCTGGCTCAATGAACTCGGCAAGGGGAACTCGCACACCTTGGAGGATATCCCGTTTGTCCTCATCGGCGGCAAGGCCCACGGCTTCGTCACCGGGCGTAGCCTGAAGTTCGACAAAGTGACGCACAACCGGCTTTGGCTCAGCTTGGCGCATTCCATGGGGCATCCGATTGAAACCTTCGGCACCGCGAGCCATTGCGAGGGAGGGCCGCTCCAGCTGGGGGCCGCATGAGTTTGAATCCTTACGAATCCCGCAAGCTCGTCGACGAGTACCTCCTGTTCCACTACGGCGCGGACGAGGAAATTCTCCCGTGGGACCTCGGTCCGCAGGGCGCCTTGGGGTTCCCGGTGCGCACGGTGACGGAGACGTTCGCTTGGAACGCGGTTCCGGCGGGGGCCCGGGCCTTGGACATCGGCTGCGCGGTGGGGCGATCGAGCTTTGAGCTGTCGCGCCGCTGCGGCGAGGTGGTGGGGATCGATTACTCCGACGCCTTCGTCAGCGCGGCGGAGTCGATGCGGGTGGACGGGTGCTTGGAGTACCGGCGCTTGGAAGAAGCGGCGTCCTACTCGACGCTGACGGCGATGCGGCCGGAAGGCGTGGCGCCGGAACGGGTGCGGTTTGCGCGGGGGGACGCGATGGACTTGGACCCGGCGTTGGGGACCTTCGATCTCGTCCACGCGGCGAACTTGGTCTGCCGGTTGCCGGAACCGGAGCGGTTCTTGAGCCGGTTGCCGAGTTTGGTGAGGCCGACGGGGCAGCTCGTTTTGACGACGCCGTGCACCTGGTTGGAGGAGTTCACGCCGATTGCGAACTGGCCGCACGGCTCGACGCTCGATCTGCTGAAGAAACACTTGGAGGGACCATTTGCCTTGCGTCGCCTCTTTGAAATGCCGTTCCTGATTCGCGAGCACCATCGCAAGTTCCAGTGGACCGTGGCCCAGGCGAGCGTATGGGAACGCCTAGCTACCGAATGAACGGATGAAACCGGCGTCTCCGGATTTGGTTTTGCGCACCTTGGATGCACGCCTTCCCGCGGAAGGTTTGTTCCGGGGCAAGACGTGGCGTGCAGGGCCCGAGCCGTTCGCGCTCACGGCGTCCCAGGTGTCGGAACTGCGGCGGATCGGGGCGGCGCTGGTGCGGTTTTTGGAGGTGGCGACCGGCTTTTACTACAGCCAGGAGACGGAGTTGGCCTTTTTCCGGGCACTGCTCGATCAGGGCAAACCGGATTGGCTGCTCCGCTTGCACGACTCCCCGGCCGTCCGGAATCAACTGCCGATGGTGCTTCGGCCGGATCTGCTTTGGACCGACGACGGATTTCGCATCGCGGAGATCGATGGCGTGCCGGGCGGGATTGGGATGATCGACTTCCTCAACTTGGTCTACGGCGAGTTGGGGTTCGATGTGGTTCGCGGCAAGCGGCTTTTTGGCGAGGTCTTCGTGGAACGCCAGATGGCGGTCGTGTTTTCCCGCGAATCGAGCGATTACCGGCCGGAGACGGAATGGATGCTACGCCATGCCTCAGGCCGGACGGGGGCGCAGACGTTGTTGGAGCCAGAACTGACGGTCGCGGACATGGACGCGTTGGAAGGACGGACGGTGTACCGGTTCTTCGAGCTGTGGGATGAGGAGTTGGGAGACGCGGCGCGGCGGCTTTTCGCGTTGGCTGGGGAAGGCCGGCTCACCTTGACCGGGCCGCCCAAGGCGTTTTTCGAGGAGAAGATGCTGCTGGCGCTCTACCGCGATCCGTTTTTGCATCCGCGTTGGCGGCGGGAATTGGGTGAGGCGCATGCGGACGTGCTTGACCGGCTCATTCCGTTCGGCTGGGTGCTCGATCCGTCGCCGCTTCCGCCGCATGGCGTGTATCCCAAGTTGGAGATTTGGGACTGGAACGAACTCAAAGAATTCTCTCAGGAGCAACGCCGCCTGGTGATCAAGGTGAGCGGGTTCGCGAGCAACGCCTGGGGCTCGCGCGGCGTCCACATCGGGCACGACCTCTCGAAACCGGAGTGGGCCAACCGCCTTGACGAGGCGCTGACGGCGTTTCCGCGCAACCCGCACATCCTCCAAGAATTCGCCGCCTCGGCGCCGGTGCCGAATCGCTACTTCACCGACGGAGGGACTGTGTTGGAGGAACCGGGCGTGGTGCGGCTTTCGCCTTATTATCTAGTGGACGACGGGAACGCCGCGCTCCAAGGCGTATTGGCGGTGGTCTGTCCCCCGGACAAAAAGAAGATCCACGGCATGACCGAGGCGACCATTGTCCCTTGTTGGGAGCGTTGAGGCATGGAGATTCCGGTCGATTTGGGTTATGGCGCAAGGCCGTCGGAGTTGCGCCAGTGGGACCGGGAGTTTCTCTGGCACCCGTTCACCTATTTGCAGGAGTGGCTCTCCCCGGAGTTTGAGATTCCGGTGATCGCCCGGGGGGAGGGGGCCTACCTGTTCGATGCCGAGGGGCGCCGATTGATCGACGGCAACGCCTCTATCTGGTGCAACGTCCACGGTCACGGTCACCCGAAAATCGTGGCGGCCGTGCGGGAGCAGTTGGAGCGATTCGCCCACAGTTCCTTCCTCGGGTTTTCGCATCCGCCGGGGATTCTTTTGGCGCGGCGGCTCATCGAGGAACATCTCGGAAAGTGGGGATTCCGCCGGGTCTTCTTTTCCGAGAGCGGGTCCAACGGGATCGAGGCCGCCTTGCGGATGGCGTTGCAGTGGCAAATCCTCAGCGGCCACCCGGAGCGACGCCGTTTCGTGGCGTTTCGGCGGTCATACCACGGCGATTCCCTGGGGGCGAACAGCGTCACCGGGTTGGCGGCGTTCAAAGCCTTTCTCGGGCAGAGCGGCTATCCGGTGGTTTGGCTCGATGACCCAGGGCAGTTGGAGGAGATCGAGGGAGCGGAATCGATTGCGGGCCTGATTCTCGAACCGGTCATCGCCGGAGCGGCCGCGATGGTGCCTTGGCCCGACGGAACGTTGACGCGTTGCCGCGAGTGGTGCGACCGGCACGGGGGGCTTTTCGTGCACGATGAGGTTTTCACCGGATTTGGGCGGACCGGGAAGATGTTCGGCTTTGAGCACGAAGCCTGTCCGGCGGACATTCTCGTTTTGGGCAAGGCGCTTTCCGGCGGCGTCGGGCCGCTGTCCGCCACCGTGGTTACGGACCGTGTCTTTGCGCCATTCGCGCGGGCGGAATCGATCGAGCAGAACTTTCTCTACGGGCATTCCTACGCCGGACATGCCGTGGCTTGTGCTGGGGGCTTGGCTTGTCTGGACGTGTTCGCGGAGGAACAAGTCGTCAGCCGGTTGGCCGGGCCGATCGCGGCTTTGACGGAGTCGCTCGCCGAATTGGCGCAACGCCCCGGGATCAAGGAAGTGCGGCAACGCGGGTTCGCCGCCGCCGTGGAAGTGGTGGAGGAGCCGGGGACAACCGCGCAGACGAATTACGGTCGCATCCAAGGACGGCGAGTCACTCGGGAGTGTTGGCGCCTCGGGCTGGCGGCGCGGTCGATCGGGAACTCTGTGATCGTGGTGTTGCCGCTGTGCGCCACGGAGGACGTTGTCCGGGAGGCTGTGCGGATCATTGGCGAAGCCAACGAGAGGATTGGGGACTCCTAGTACACAAAACGTTGCTGGCGTTTTTGCGGCTATGAAGCATGGTAGGGTGCCCTATGGAATCTCCCGTCCTCAGCACAAATCAAAAGGCTCTCGAAATCAATCTTGACGAGAGCAAATACGGAACGTTTGCGGAAATCGGCGCCGGACAAGAAGTCGCCCGCTGGTTTTTCCGGGTAGGTGGCGCGACCGGCACGGTGGCGAAGGCGATGTCGGCTTACGACATGAAGTTCAGCGACGCGATCTACGGTCCTTGTGAGCGCTATGTTTCCAAGGCGCGGGTGGAGTCGATGCTGGACCACGAGTATCAACTGCTTATTGAGCGGCTCGCGGAAACCCGAGGGGCGAATACGCGGTTTTTCGTGTTCGCCGGGACGGTGGCGGCGAAGAGTTATTCCCGGCAAACGGATGGGCACGGCTGGCTGGGGATGCAATTTCAAACGGAGCCAGGCGCGGAGCCGTCCCGGATCATTTTGCACCTCTGCTTGTGGGACAAGGAGAACGTCCAGCAGCAGGAGGCGCTCGGCATTTTCGGCGTCAACTTGGTCTACGGTGCGATGTTCTTTCATCGCCAGCCGCAGAAGCTGATCCGGTCGTTGGCGGATAGCCTGACGACGCAGCGGATTGAGGTCGACATGATTGAGTTTTCGGGGCCGGCATTCGCGAGCACGGACAATCGCATCATGAGCCTGGAATTGGTTCAGGCGGGATTGACTGACGCCGCGATGTTCACGGCTGACGGACATGTGGTTCAGGCTTCGGACCTAATCTACAAGAAGCCCGTGCTGGTGGAGCGCGGGAGCTTTCGTCCGGTGACCAATGTGACGATCGACATGTTGCGATGCGCGCAGGCTCAGTTCGTGCAGGAGCCGAAGGTCCAAGGGCAACAGTTTCTCGTGCTCACCGAGATGACGATGAAGAATCTCACAACGGAAAGCGGGATCGATCACGCGGATTACCTGGCGCGCGTGGATACCTTGTGCGCCTTGGGAAAAACGGTGATCATCTCGAACTTCGGCGAGTACTACCGTCTGGCGGCCTATTTGTTCCGCTACACAAAGCAAATGATCGGATTCGTGATGGGCGTGCCAAGTCTTCAGGGGATTTTCGAGGAAAAGTATTATATGAACCTCGAGGGCGGCATTCTTGAGTCGTTCGGCCGGATGTTTAAGAACGACTTGAAACTGTTCGTTTATCCGCTTCGGGAGAAGACCAATGGCGCTCTCATTACGGCGGAGAATCTCAAGGTCGCGCCCCAGCTGTCCCACCTTTACGCGTATTTGTTGGAGAACCGGTTCATCGAGCCGATTCGTGGCTACAATCCAGAGTATTTGCCCATCTTTTCTCGCGAGATCTTATCGCAGATTCAGTCTGGCACGCCGGGCTGGGAGGCGTCCGTGCCGGCGCAAGTGGCTCAAATGATCAAGGCTCGCAGGTTTTTCGGCTACCGTGAGCCGTTCGCCGCCGCCGTTCCAGTTCACCCAATCCCGTTGGGTTGACCCTGAGTTCCCCCAAGAAAAAACGACCGGCCCAAGTCATTCCCCGCGAGGGCGAGGAACGACGAGAGCCGGGCGGTATCCAACTCAGCAGACTCCCAAGCCTGCGGTTACTTCTGCAAAATCACGTCGCCGATTTTGCCGAGGGCCTCCCAATCCATCTCTACGCCGATGAAGACTGTGCGCGGAGCGCCATTGCGCGGGCCCTCAGGCAGCCGGCTGGAGAGGTAGTTCTCGTCGAAGAGGTTCTGTACTCCCCCGAGCAGCTTGGTGTGTTCCCCGACTCGGTACGATGCCGACAGGTCAAACACCAGGGCGGAGTCGATGATGCCCTGGCGGACGGACGTCACCGGACTGATGAAGTTGTCTGCGCTGCCGAAGGTCTCATCGACCCAGGTTCCATCGAGGTTTACCCCGAACGCACCGTAAGTTACTCCAACGCCGCCCGCTAGTTTCCACTCGGGAACGTAAGGAATGCTGGCTCCCGGGGTGCCGCCGGCGTAGATGTTGTTGTTTCCACCGCTGGCCAGAGCGTTTTCGAGCTCGGCGCTGGTCCACGTCGCGGTCAAGTAAGCCGGCATTTGGAACGCTCCGCCTTGGCTGGCCATCAAGTCGTAGCTAATCATGCCTTCAAAGCCCCAAACGGTGGCCGCGCCTGCGTTGAGGTTCGAGGCGCCGCCAAGGCCAAGACCAGTGTCGGTGCCGAGAAGGTTAGAGTAGTCCGAGACGAAGCCCGCGAATTCGGCTGCGAACGCATCGCGACGATGACGAACGCCCGCTTCGTAGCCGACGCTTTCTTCGATGTCGATGCCGTTGCTCAGGTAAGCACTCGGTCCCGGGGTGGAAATGCCACGGAAGACACCGCCGAAGAGGGTGTTCGCATCGCTGATGTCATAGGTGACGCCAACTCCGGCTGCGTAGGTATCAAGATCGCCGCCGAGACGCACGCCGCGATTGTTCAGGTCCATCTGAAGCTTCTCGTAGCGGACTCCCGGCTTGACGGTCACGGGCCCGAATTGAATGGCGTCTTCCACGAAGAAGGAGGTCGCGAAAACTTCTTGGCGCTGGTCAGCATCCTCGCCGGCAGTGCCCCGGCGGAAGGAACTGAAGCTAGAGTTTCCGTTTCCGTTGTAGACATCCACCCATTGCAAGCGGTCTTCATAGTCGGCATGGAAGCGGACGCCACCGGTCAAGGTGTGGCCAATTGCGCCAGTGTCGAAGTTCAACGAGGCCATGTTTTGCCAGCCGTAGGACTCGTAAGTCCGGTTGTTGGCTTTGACGGCGATCGAGCCCGGTACGGTTCCTTGGAGGATGCCCAAGCCCGGGTCCCCTTCGAGAAGGGCAGTCGTCAAGCTGGTCCGGCCGGCGATTTGGCCACCGCCGTCGATCACGGGATTGAAGCCACCGACGGCGTCGAGCTTGTACCAGTTCCGGTTGAAGCGGTTGAAGTAAGCGGTGGACTCCAAGGAAAGGTTCTCCGTTGGTTGGCCTTGCCAGCGGACGTAGGTGCGGATGTGATCGGTGTCAATGTTGTCGTAGACGCTGGCGGGGTAGCGATCAAAGGGATTGGAACGGGCGTCGGCTTCACTGAGGCCGAGGTAGCTTTCGTCCGCATCAAAATCGGTGTAGCCGAACTTGAATTCGATGCGCTGTTCCATGGCGGTGGCTGGCTCCCAGAATGCTTTGAACATGGGTTCGTAAAGCTGGAAGCCGGTGCCTTGTCCTTCCTGCCCGCGGATGGTGCGGAAGCCGTCGGACATCTGTCCGTGAAGCTCCATCAGGTAACCGAACGTACCGGCATCGGTGGTGATGGCGTCGCCGTACTGAGCGAGGAGGAGTTGGGTGGCGTTGGAGCCGAAGGTGTAGCGAGTGAAGACGCTTTGCGTTTCGGGGACGGGAGTGGAGAGGAAGTTGACCACGCCACCGGTGGTGTGCGGACCGTAGCGGACTTGGCTGGAGCCCTTGAGGATTTCGATGCCGGACATCCGTGCGGCGCGGGGCGTGTAGTACGCTCCGGGGGCGGAGTAAGGCGCGGGAGCGGTGAGGACACCGTCCTCCATCAAGGTGACTCTTTCGGATCGGGAACCGTCGCCGCCGCGGATGGAGATGTTCGCGAAGTTTCCAAATCCGTCCTCATCGCGGATGTAGACACCGGGGACGCGTTGGAGGATCCGGTTGACGTTCGTGTAGTTTTGAGTGCGGATGTCCGTGGTGTCGAGGAAGGCGGCGGCGCCGACTTGGCTGTTCACGTTTTCCTTGCTGCCGACGACGACGAAGGGGGCGAGTTCCTCAAGTGGAGCCTGAGGGGTGGAGTAGGGAGTTTCCGGGGCATCCTGAGCGTGCAGGGGGAGTGCGCAGAACGCGGTCAGGAGGGTTGAGAGGAGAGGCCGGAGCCTCCCGTGGCGTGTTGGTTTCATGAGAGTTAAGTGAATTGGCTGGCAAATTCCTGTGAGGAACGCTGCCACCTAAATGATATTGAGAATCAATCTCAAGCATAAAATTGGAAAAACTTTTTCCCCCGAGGCGGGCTGCTCCGAGTCGAAACCCCTCTGGCGCCCCGTTCGATTTGGAAGAACTTCCGCAGGACGCCGTGACTTTTGCGTCTGCAGTCAGAACGAACCGATGATGCACATAAGAAAGCTTTGGGCCCCGTTGTGGGTGCTTGGCTGTTGCTTCTCCGCCTCTGCGGCGGTGCAGACCAAGGATGCCCTAGAACCGCTCCGTTCCGCAGGTTCGACTTTTTACGCGGAGCTGCGCAAAGAGCGAATTTCCGGACTTCCTTCGGTGGCGCAGATGGAACGCTTGGGCTCGCTGATCACCCCAGAATTGAGGTCCATCATCGAACTGGCGCGCCGCGAACAAGCCCGGCAGGTGGAGCAGCATCCCGACGACAAACCGGATTGGATCGAGGGCGATCTCTTTAGCAGCCTCTTCGAAGGCGTCTCGGAGTGGAAACTTGGGGTCACGGCCGCTCCCAAAGGCTCCGATGCGACGGTGGCGATCAAGTTGACCTACAACGAAGCGGGGCTGGAGGCTGCGGAGTGGACCGATACCCTGGTTTTCCGAAATCGTGCGGGAGCCTGGTTGGTAGATGACATCCGGATGGGCGGTGACTGGGAGTTCAACTCGGGGGAAACCTTGCGTCGGCGGCTTCCGGGCGGGTCCAAAGACCAAGCGGATCACCTTTCCCCCGACGAGAAGTGGCAGGTGACGATCTCCTACGAAGGGGATGAAGTTACCGCCATTTCCGTGGCGCCCAAAGATGGGAGCGGAAAGGCCCAGACGTTGTTCGGGGAGGAGGGGAGTGGAGGCTGCCCATTTCCCACTTGGGTGGTCTGGGGGCCAGATGCTCGGAAGCTCGCCATCCGTCTCGGCGACGGTCCGCGGGATGCACGGACGTTGGTGTTCCGGCTCATGGATGGAGAGTGGCAGGCCGTCGAACTTCCCGAACTGTTCGCCGCCGAGCGAGCCGCCTTAGAAGAAAAAGGGAGGAAAGAGCGGGACAATCTCGTAGACGCGGAACGTTGGCAGGACGCCGATACGTTGGTGCTGCATTACTTCGGGAGCTTTACCTCCGATGAAGAAGGCGATGGGTTTGACCACCTTGTGAGTGTCCGGATCGCCGCGGACGGGCGGGCGAGCGTGGTGGAGACCGTCGCGGTGCCGCAATAAGCATGCGCCGAGACTTCAACCATCGTTTCCGATGGTCTCGGTTGGGCACGCGTGACGTGCCGCCTCGGCCAGAGCAATTTCCTCACCTCCATGGGGTTGGTGCCAAACGTAGGTCAAGCCCTCGTCGTCATCCCGGCGGAAAATCTGGGGAGCGATTTCCCGGCAAAGATCGCAATCGATGCACGTCTGATCATTGTAGTAACGACCTGGGACATTGAGCGGGTTTTTGTCGTCGGGATCGGCCATGGAGGAAATTCCGCCTTCCTCGATCTTGCGGAAAATTCATTATTCGCATTGATTTATGAGTTGATCGAATGAATGACTTGCCGGTTGATCTTTACGGCCTGAGGCTTTTGCACTTGGTGCGCGCCCACTCATCGATCACATCGGCGGCGAGGGCAGCGGGTCTCACGCAGAGCGCGTTGAGCCGCCAAATTCAGGCGATGGAGGACAAGCTTGGTTTCGCCGTGTTCGCGCGGACCACACGTTCCGTGGCGTTGACCGAAGCCGGCAAAATCTTTTTGGAAGCAAGTGGGGCGGTGGCCGGCATCATGGAGCAAGCGTTGCGTCGGGTCCGCGAGGAGGTTTTGGATGTGCCTCCGACGATTCGGATCGGCGTTTCACGGAGCTTAGCCGCCGCGCACCTGCCAGGTCTTTTTGCTTCCCAACGCAAGAGAGCGCCGTCCGTGCGAATCCAGGTCACCATCTTGCCAGACCCTGTCCTCCTGACAGAAACGGCGGAAGCTCGACTGGACCTCGGCGTCGTCACCGAGCCTGAGGAAGCGATGACCAATGTCGTGATTACGCACCGGATGACGGACCGGTTTGTCCTGCTCACCTCAGGAGAGGGCCCTGTGCTCCCGGCCGAATCGGATGACTTCCGCCTCTGGCTGGCGGAGCAGGACTGGATCATGCCGCCGGCTGGGCCGGTGCGAGCTCTTCTGGACAGGTGGTGTGAAGATCGCGGTTTCCGCCCGCGAGCGGTAATGGAGCTGGATGGCTTTGAAGCCACCATTGAATTAAGTGCACTGGGGATGGGAATGGCCTTTGCTCCGGAACGTGCGCTCCGAGGCTTGGCTGCCCGCCGCCGCGTGCAACTGGTGCGGACTCCTTGGACTCGCCCGGTGCGTCAGATCGTGGTGATCGCTCCGAAAAGCCCTCCACCTCCGGCGCATGCCATGGATTTTCTGGGGCGTATCCTGTTTTCGTAAAGCGCCGCCGAACTACCAAGCGCAAAGCGACTCCACCCAACCGGCCGAACCGTCGCGCAACCAGCCGTCGAGCTGAGCTTGTTCTTTGAGCTGTTGGCCGCGGGGACGAGGGACAAGGAAAAACCGGCAGGGCACCTCCCGTAGCTGAGTCATATCGCTCCAGAGCTTTTCAAACTGCGTTACCGGGAAAACATCTTCCTGGCCACTTCCCCAGCGCTTCTTCACGTCCTTCAACGTCACGTAGGTAGGCATGCGCCGGGCCAAGGAGCGGACTGCTTCTTGGGTGCGGGTTGGGTTGGCCAAATCCGTTCGTTTCAAGCCGAAGGCATCGAGCAGACCATCAATGGAGATCCAGGTGGTCATCGTGTTGTAATAGGAGAGGGCGAATTCCGCCTCTTCTCGCGGCATGGCCAAGCCTTCGACTAATTCCAGGTGCCCATCGACTTTGGCCAAGCCGCCCCCTCGATCGTCGATTTGCCGGGAAATGACTTCGAAACTGAGGGTTGCGCCAGACGCGATGTGGCGTCCGAACACCACGGGGTCGAGGCTCGCGCCCACGGTATCGATGTTGTGCAACAGCAGATACTTCAACGCAGGGTGATCGCTCAAGAGTTGCGCCAGCGTGCCGTTCAGAAGCAGGTTGGGAATTTCATACCAGTGCCCGACCGGGTGAAGGCATTGGGAAGGAAGGTTATCGGTGTAGTCCGATCCTTCGCCGCTGGTGCGTGCCCAGTTGATTAGGGCGGCGTGGGCGCTTTCGCGGACTTTCTGTGCCTGCTCATCAAGTGTTTGTTGCGGAAGCTCTTCCCAGGCGAACCGCAGATCGCGCTCCATGGGAATCAGCCGCAGCCCGATCGAGCGGCCGGGCGAAACGAGGATCGGACCCGGATAGTGGAAATTCTGGTGAGTCGCGAGGAAATTGCGCAACGCGGAGTCAGTCAGGTAGCTGGTCGTGAAGATATGGGCGGGAAACGTACCACACGTTTGGCCAGTCAGGCGGCTCTTGGCCAGGTGCGTCTCCAGGAAACTGCGGTGCGTGCCTGCGAACTTGCAGAAAGGATGGAGCGCTTTGACAACGCCCGCCCCTTGAGTCCAGCGGCTACCGGCTCCCGCCGCCAGGGTGACAACGGCGATCTCGCCACGCGCCAATGCTTCTTGCCCGCATTCCCGGTCGATCTTCGTGCGACGGGTGTTGCGGGTGAAGTCGTCGATCTCAGCGGGTGAAACATCCTCAATCTCCGTGCGGCCGGGCAGACGATTCTGGGCGAGCCCAATCCGTCCTGCGCGCAAGTCGGCGCGAACTTGCTCATGTTGCACGGAATCGAAGCCGTTGCGCTCCAGCAGGGCGAACAGACTGGAATTGGTCTTGACCTCGCCCGTCTCGGGGAACAAGCGGCGGAAAATTTCGGGAACCAGCGCACGGTAGCGATCGTCCACCCGGCAGACCTCGCCGATGAGCTGAAGCTCGGAGTGGCGGCAGCGTGAAAGGGATTTGGGATCCTTTCGCACCAGGAAGGGGAGCATGAACTGGTAATAATTCCGGTTCAAAATGGCTTCCTGGTCGGTGCGTAAGGTCGCGAAGGTGCCGTGCGGATTGATCGTAAAGTCGTAGACCACCGGATCGATGGCGAAGGGGAGGGCTTGTTCCAACTCCCTCTTCACCAGCGTCATTTCCGCTTGCAGCCATTCTTGAGCGCGCGGTTTCACTTCGGGCGCGAAGATGAAGCCCATGCCGCCCCCGGCCATACCGCCGAGCATCCAGAATCCCCAGAAATCGTCGCCGAAAACCTCGCGGCTCCGAGTGATGAGCCGTTCCGTGAATCGGTTGCTGCACCAGGGAATGATGGTTTGCAGTGGGCCGAAGAAGTTCCGCGTCGTGGTTTGGCCGAGCTGACGGATGTCCCCAGCTCGCAGGCCCGCCAGGACCTCGTCCAGCAACGTGACCGCTTCTTTGCGCGCCGTCCATTCTCGCTCCGAGCGGACGAGGTATTTCTCGGTGACCATTTCGAGGATCGGGCCAACGTTTTGGGCCATCCCGCCATGGACTACCACCAAGCTCTGCTGCAATTTTTCCGCGATCTCGATGTCGAGTTGCGGTGGCGTAAGAATCTCGTGGTCCGGCATGAGCCGTCCCCGGCTGATTCCGAACTCGGCGTCGCCTTCAGTGGCGGCGCGACCGCAAATCAGCTTGATACCCGGCCAAATGCCTCCCGAGTCCTGCCAACCGCCGCCAGATCCGCCGAGCCACTCGCCAAGTATCGCTCGGGCGGCGACCAGACGTCGATCGGTCTCCTCCAGCGGCCCCACTAGATTCCGTGTTTGGCCCGTCGCCCGCATGCACAATGCGATCAGCGAGGCGAGCAGGTTTGTGGAAACGGCCAGCCGCGATCCCTTGGGGATGCCTCGCACATAGCTGACGAGCTCAAATCCGCGGCGCGGACCGACTACTCGGGAAAGGAGATCCGTCAATTTCTGCCCAGAGCCTTCCAAACCGGGAGGTACGATGCCAGAGGCCACCAAGGCGGCTTTGAGGAGCCCCAGATAATCCGCCGCATAGTCGAAAATCTCATCGAGTTCGCGGATGTCGCGATGCGTGTCCAAGTCGACGCTGACCAAGCGAATGACGGGTTCGTCAATGACGCGGAAGAAAGATTCGATCGGCGGTTCTGGGGCATCATCCCGGCCGCGAATACCCAGGTTCACGGAAACATTGATCACCCTCGCGCCTTCGGGGAAATCCATCCCGAGGAAAAAGATGTCGCTCCACGCGCTATGGGTGAGGTCCATGCGGACGGGCGTGCGCTCTACGAGGACGGGGAAGAGATTGCCGGAAGCGGCCAGCAGTTCGGGACGGACTTCGAGCGGTTGATCCTTGGGATGCCCCAGGCGGAACATCCATTGGTTCCCCGGGACGGAGCGGACGCTGGTGCGCACCTGATCCGCCAGTGTTTGGAATGCCAGCTGATTGTAGGCCTTGGCGAGCGCGCTACAAAGCGTGCCGCTCCAGCCGTTCTCTGCCGCGCTTTGCCAGAAGGTTTCAATGGCTTCCGGAAAGCGACGTTCCAAGAGGTGGACGTAACCGGTGAAGGGGATCAACCCGTCCGGCCGAAGCCCCGATTTTTCTGGCAGATGGAAACGAAAAATGGAATGGAGGAAGAAAAGCGCCCGAACGCTTTCATAAAGATTTGTCGACTGCTGGCGGAACTGGTCGAGCATCTGGCACTCCTTGAGGAGCGCCTCCAAGGAAGTCTGCCGGCAGATGCGGTCGAGCGACCGGTTGCGGACGGACTCGTCCGTGGAAGTGATAAGCGGCAGGAGAGCGCTTTCCATGAGTCAGCCGGAAGAGGTTATTGATGGGAACGGGCCAGAAGTTGGACCAATTCCCCCAGGACGTCCGGTTTGTCGGAGCCATGCAACGCAAGGGCTAACTGCGTGTAGAAGAGGCCATATTTTAAGCTGATGTGGTGTCGCGAGCCTTGGATGAGCACCGCGCCGTATTGTTCCCGGCGGGCCAGTTCGGAGAGCACGGGCGAGAGCTGGACATTCGGGCTGCCGCCTCCACTTCGCGCCTGCGCCACGGATTCCCGCAGGAGTTCCATCACTAGCGGCGTTAATACGTGCATTCCAAAGAAGGTTAGATACTGGCCAGCGCGCAGTCCTGGGACGATCAGTTTCTGCTCCGCTTCCGTCGGAGTGGGCTTCTCGATGACATTGCGGATTTGATAAACAGGCTCTGATCCTGCCGATCGGGTAAGAATGCCAGAGACCGCGCCGTAAAGATGGATTTCCGTCTCCCGGGTTGATTGCACAGCCGACATCGCGGTTCCTTCCCGAGCCGCATGTTCCACGAGTTGGCGGGCGCAGGTGCGTTCGGGATCGCGGCTGATGAAGAGGTGGTCACACACGGTGTGGAAAAACGGCTCATCTTTGAGGAAATCGTGTGCCAGGGACAAGGCGTGCCCGTAGCCTAGACGCTCTTTCTGTTCAACGAAGGCGAGATCCACTCCTACTCCCCGGACTGCGTCCCGATACGCTTCTTCATCTCCGGGGTGGATGATCAGGCAGACGTCGTCGATTCCGGCCGACTGGATCTCCCGGAGCAGAATTTCCAGAACGGAGCGGGGCTGACCATCGCGATCAACGAGAGTTTGTAGCGGAAGCGTCCGGTGCGCGGGGCTGGCCGCAGTGACGATGGCTTTCTTCGCTTTCATGGGGGAGTAGGCTAGGAGAAGTCTTGCAGGGCGATGGCGTAACTCACAGACAACGGCGCAATCCACCACCCATGGCCTTCCCTTTCGGTGCAGCTCAGGCCAGGTAGCAGGAGGATACTCACCGCAATGCTTAAGTAAAACAAATTATCAGGGATTGACCAATTCCTTTGGGGCACGAGTGGAGCGGTTGCGAAATCTCGTGCGCAGATGACCCGGAGACATGCACCGATGGATTTCCCGCAGGCCCCTGGCGAGAGTGGCGACCGGTCTGAATGAGGGCCGAGGCCTGCACGAGGAGGGATTCGAACCCCCGACCAACTGGGTGTAAACCAGCCGCTCTACCGCTGAGCTACCCGTGCGATGGACCCATGGAGCGGCGGAGCCGCCCGACCAAGGAGATGGTGAGCTTACGCGCAGTTTTGTCCACATCAAGGGAAGTTGCGACTGCTCGATGTTTTTCGAATCTTGAATTGGGGGGGGGCGGGCCGGTTCGACGTTCAATCGGTTGACAAAACTTGCATCGTCTGGGACTCTTTCTAGAGCGGATCCTCCGCAACGATTTCGATCTTTGATAGAGCTAGAGAGCCACAGAAGTGCAGCTAGTTCGCACCAATTTTCCTGCTGTGTTCGACCATTAGATGGTTGTTTAAAGGACCCGAACCGATAAAACGAACTACGGGAGGTTTGCCAATTGGCTAATGTCAGGCCTTGATTGGAAGGCAGATGTAGGTATGGCGGCCACCCACCTTGTGACCAGGGAACGTGGTTTCCTTAAGCCATAGGACGGCACAAGCGGGAAAACCTTTCTCCGGCCCGCCTTTCGGCGCGCCCTCCTGAGGGCTGCTGCCGTCGGCGGCTGAAGAGTTGGTATTTCGAAATTGATTCTCCTTGTCGCGCATTCCTGTGGTCTCCAAAAATGCCGTGGATATCCATGG
Source organism: Akkermansia muciniphila (assembly GCA_945883495.1). Lineage (GTDB taxonomy): Bacteria > Verrucomicrobiota > Verrucomicrobiia > Verrucomicrobiales > DEV007 > V1-115. Next base: position 39,484 of record CAMCXS010000002.1, on the reverse strand, counting down.
GTATCTTCACGTCCATTGTCTTAACTGCTCTGGGAACGGGCAGTTAACGCAATGAGTGGTGTCTTCGAGACAAAAATCGTCGTAGATTTGGAGAAGCGCCTGCTGTCGGTAGTAAGGTTTTACGTAATTCGCCTTATTTGCGTGTGCGCCTAAGATGCGAGTGGCGGCCCGCTCAAGCTTTTCGTTTATTTTGCCGCCGGCCAGTCTTTCATAGGCGCTCCATTGTCCCGGATCGTGGTGAACTGCCACTGGGAACAGCACGTTGCCGAGGATGTCGTGGATTCGCTCCTTTCCGAAGATTGCCAGTGGGGAGGGTGAGGGAGCCGAGGATAGGGTGTAGTGACGAGACCACTGTGGATGTTGAGTGGTAGAGAGAAAAGTGATGATGCGACGAGGCCAGTCCGCTGATGTCTGGTTGGGGGTAGGCAGGATGGAGCGGAAGTCTGGCCACACAGAAAGTAGGGTAGCCAGAGCGCCGAGCCTTCGGTGTGGGTGGTTGAGCGGGCGGATGCCGTTCATGGACCAGCGAATCCCAGGAAGGACGGAGGCCGAATCCCGGAGTCGCCACCACTCTTCCCAAAGGTTCCTCAAATAGGAACGAGTGGCGGGGCGGGCGGTATCGTGTCCGGCGGCATCCAGAAAGCCTGCTGAGCCGAAAAGTGTGGCTTCGCGGCGTAGTGCGGGTTGTCCTAGCAGATCCTTAAGGGGATGACGTTGGGCGAGAACCCGCATGGGTAGCTGGTTCGGGTGGTATCCGAGAGCTTCCGCGATGCCCTCGAAGATGGCCTGATCCCACCCGTGGATCTGCGCGCTTCGTGCGAAACGTCTCGCCTTGTGATCAAGCCGGTGCCGGGCGGCAGACTGCAGCAGGGACTCTAGCGCCACGCCTTCGAGTTCCTGGATGCGATGGGAGCAGCGGCCGTGGATGGCGCGGGCTGGCGGACGGTCCCGCCCGTGTGTGTTCACGAGATCAAGATCCAGCCGGACTTGAACGACGTTTCGGTGATCCGAAGTCCGGGTGAAAAACCGGCGTGCGGAGGGGCCGCCGCCTCCGAAGACGTGAAGGACCACGTTGTCGAAAGCGGGGTTAGTTGAGTGACCGTGCCTTTCCCAATCTTCTGGCTCGGGATCGAGCTCAATTGCTCCAGTTAGCTGTTTGCCATCGATCTCCACGGCCGTGTGTTTGAAGTCGGGGCCGCCCAGTCGATTCCACTCTCCGAAGCGGGTGATTCGCACGGTTTGTCCGCAGGTGGAGACGAATTCGTTTCCGAACGCGCCGGAGAACCAGTGGCTTTGCAATTCGAGTTCGGAAGTTCGCGGCGGGAAGGAGGCGAAGCTCGAAGGCGAATCCCGAACCCGATTGAGGGCGTGATCCCGAAAAAGCCGGTAAGAATGTGCGGAGTCGAAAAGGAACATGAGTGCCGTTTGTTTATGTTTCTAAGAACACATATCAAACGAACACATTGGCGCTAGCGAAATCGTGATTTTTTTCCGTGATCAGGCTTCCAGGGCCATTTCTTCCTCGGCGCCGAAGCCAGCTCCCGCCAAGTTCACCGGCACGATCCGGATGCGGATCGGGGTATTGATGGGCAGGTTCTCCAAGACCAATTGGGTTTCCGTGAGGCAATCGACGAAGATGAAGTCTTGATCGACGCCTTGGGCCCTACGGAAAACCTCGTAATAGAGAGCCCGGGGCGATTGGGTCCAAGAAATCTGAATCTTGCCAGTGCCGTTCTCAGCTGGAAGTGGAGCGAGCCTGAGTGGCCAGACCCAGGCTGGGACGACCTGAAGAGCAGGCGGGATGAGGCCGAAAGGCTCCCAAGATTCCTCCAGATCATCGAGAACTGAATCTAGATACTCGATCGTCGCTCGCACTATGCTACGCAGTCGTTTCATGGCTCTGGTCCGAGCGCGCCTGGTTTGGGCCAATTGGGTGGCGTGAGCTTCGAGAGCGAGCCTAGCTTCACGTAGCGGCTTGTAGTAGGCGACGATGGCCTCTTGGGTCACCCCGGACGCGGGTGCTTGGTGGGACGGGTTGGCTTGGAAATAGCGCCAGATGGAGGCCAGGAGGAGTTCGCGTTGTTTGGGGCCGGCGGGGCAGCGTCCACGGCGAGTGACCCAGCCGATGTTTTTCCACTTTTGGCTCCAGCGAGCTCCGAGGTGGCGGCTCAAAGCGCTTTTGGCGGAGGGAAAAAAGGACTTCGTGGCGGCGCTGGCGCGTCGGCAGGCTTGCGCGAGAGCTGGTTCGCGTTGAGTCAGCAGTTTTAGGTTTTGGCAGGCGGACCGCGCCTCGGCGAGGCATTCACCGAGCAATGCGGTCGAAACGTGGTCTGGCGGTTGGAGGGCCTCAGCATGAGTTTGCAGTCCCTGGATCAGGCATTCCACGAGCGCGAAGAGCTTGGGGGCGCTGCGTGGCAGGATGATCTCATGCATGATAGTTGAGAGTGCCTTACTATCGGCGACCTTCAACTATTAACTGGTGGCTTATTCTGGTTTGCTAACCCTTTCGACCAATTCGCGAGCTGCCTTTGCCTCGCTGAGGTCCGCGAATTCGTCGGCTGCTCCGCGGAAGGTCTGCAGGGCGGCGAGCCGTTCGTTGGCGCCCCATTCCATCGAGCCGATGTGGAGAACCATGCGTAGCTTGTCCCGGGGATCTTGATAGGCGGTCTTCGCGCGGAGGAACTGCACCCGGGCGTCTTCGACATCGCCTTGTTCGATCGCGGCGAGGGCAAGGTGTTCCATGAGTTCGGGGAACTCCTTCTTCGCGCTGGCCATCTCCAATTTGTAGAACAAGCCGGAAACGGGTAGAGGTTTGCTCTCGCCCCACCTTTCGTAGGCTAAGCGAAGGATCTTGTAGGGGGTCCATTGATCATTGGCGAATTGAGCGGTGTCGAGCGCTCGCCGGGGAGCCGGGAAGGGGCAGTAGAGCGGATCTCCGACGGCGACGGTCATCCAGGAGAGGGAGTCGGTGGATGCGTAAGCGCTCTCAATGAAGGTTAAGCCGCTGGAAAGTCGATCGGAGAAGATACCGAGGTCGTGACTGAGTTGCAGATAGGGCTCATCGACGGTGCCGAGGACGGCGGCGGCGCCTCTGGCGAGGAGCGGGCCAGCCCAATTGCGGGTAGTGGAGCGGACGGTGGTGGCGTTCAACGAGTGGATGTGACAAGCTACGGCACCGGGTTGAAACTTGAAGGCGGGGTTGAGAAAGGGGCCGTTCACTTGCTCCGCGTGCCAGCCGAAGTAGAGGATCGGGTCGCGCATGGGGTAGTTGCTGGGGAAGGTTCCGGGCTGCACATCCACGGTAACGGGGATGCCGAGTTTGCGCCAAGCATCGGCGGCGGCGCGCAGCCAGTCGTTGCCGAGCGGTTGGCGTTCATCTAGGTCGATGTAGGCTTGCCCCCAGAGCCCGTTGGTTTCCGCAAGAATCGCTTCGTCGATCATGGCGCGGCAGCGATTCAAGGAGGGGGCATCGATTCTCCCGACGAGTTGCATGGGGAGCTGGGCGGCGTGAAAAGCGGACTCGCTGCGGTGGTAAGGATTTGGAATGGGACCTTTCAGTGTGGTGCCGGGGCGGCCCAGGGTGGCCAATTCCGAGTCCACGCTGGCTCCGTTGCCGGACAGCGGTTCTGAGTCTGGGGCCCGGCCGGAATCATCTTTGATGCGCAGAGGAATCCCATGCATCAAGGCGAGGATATGGAACTCACTGCGCAGGCTTTGAGCGCCCGTGGAGAGGTCGCGGTGGGGCATCCACCAGCCTTCGTTGAGGAACGTTTTGCGGAGCGGTTCGGCGATGGTTTCGTGGTATTGCGTCCGGGTGATTTCCTCATCGCTCGAGCAGTCGAGGGGAATGAGATTACGGGCGGGGATTTGACGGGCGGCGGCGTAATAGCAGGCGAGGGATTCCGAGTCGGGCACGGTTCGGTTGAAGATCACCAGGGTGGTCGGGGAGTAGAGCGACGCTTTGGTGAGCGGCGGCTGCGACGAGGCGGGGGCATCTTGCGCGAAAGCGGTGGCGGACCCGAAAAATGTCAGCAAGCAGGCGGCCAGGGCAAAGCCGAGCCGAGCCGCGAGGCGGAACAAGAGCAAGGCTGGCATGGGGCGAATGTGATTCACGCGAAGTGCAATTTCAATCCATCGTAGGCCACCTGGACACCGTCTGCCAGTCCGGCTGCCAAGCTGGCGTGATCGAGGCGGTCCGAGATGTGGGTCAACCATGTTTGACGGGGCCCTACGGCTTCTCGCACCGCCAAAGCTTCCTCAAGGCTCAAGTGGGTCCAATGCGGCTGGAGTCGCAGGCAGTCGATGATGAGGCTATCGACGCCCTTCATGAGTTCGATGGACGATTCCGGGATGTGTTTGCAATCTGGAATGTACGCGGCGAGGCGGCGATTCCCGGTTTCGAGCAAATAGCCGACAGTGCGAACCTTGCCATGCACCACCTCTAGTGGGGTGAGGCGGACATCCGAGATCTCGAACGGACCCGTGACGGGCCAAGCGACCGGTTTCAGGTAGACCGGGTTCCAATTGGCCCGGTCGAACGCGAAGGCGAATGCCAGTTGGATCGTTTCAAGGCACTCGGGCGTCGAGTAAACCGGCATGGTAGCGTGTTCTCCGAAACAGAACTGCCTTAGGTCATCGAACCCCATGATGTGGTCGCTGTGCGGATGCGTGTAGACCGCAGCATCCACGCGCCGGACATTTTCCCGGAGGCATTGCGAGCGGAAATCCGGGCCGGTATCGATCACGAACGAGGTCTGCCCGGTTTGGACGTAGATCGACGACCGCGAGCGCTTGTTTCTGGGGTCGGGCGAGGTGCAAACGGCGCAGTCGCAACCGATCACGGGGATGCCCAAGGACGTGCCGGTGCCGAGAAAGGTAATCGTGAGGGAGTCGGTGCTGGGCATTTGAAAAAAACGGAAGCGACTCCATACTCTAACCTGCCCCTCAACTCAATGCTCGCGGTCCTGAAAATCAAGAATCTCGCTTTGGTCGATGACCTTACCTGGGAACTCGGGCCGAGGCTGGTCACGGTCACCGGAGAGACGGGAGCGGGCAAGTCGATGATTGTCGGGGCACTGAAATTGATCCTCGGGGACCGGGCGGAGCGAGAGCTGGTCCGGTCCGGGGAGACGCATTGCACGGTGGAGGCGGTCTTCGAATTGCCGAATCGCGACGAGGTGAATGAAATCTTGGTCCGCTGCGGGTTGGAGCCTTGCGAAGATGATACGATTGTTCTGAAGCGCGTTTTCAGCATCACCGGCAAGAACAAGCAATTCATCAACTGCGCGCCGGCGACGCTTCAGGTCTTGAAGGAACTCGGGGAAGTGCTCGTGGATCTTCATGGACCGCACGATCACCAGTCGCTCATGTCTCAGGAGCGTCAGTTATCGATGCTCGACGCCTACGCGGGCACCGAGGAGATCGTCAAAGCGTACCGCGGGGCCTACCAGCAATGGCGCGAGGCCGTGCAGAACTTTGAAGCACTGCGGGACGCTGAACGAGCGACGGAGCAGGAGCTCGGGTTGCTCCGCTTTCAAGTGGAGGAGATCAAAAAGGCGGATCTCAAACCGAACGAAGAGCCGGAGTTGGAGATGCAATACGCGGTCGCCTCCAACAGCCAACGGCTCATTGATGCCGCCAGCGAGATTTCGCGTCGCCTGTCCCAAGGGCCGATGGCCGTTCTCGGTCAACTGCGCGACATGCATCGGCACGTTCGGGAATTGGAACGCTTCGATGAAGCGACGAGCGGTCTGGTATCGGGTTTTGAGACCGCGCAGGTCGAGTTGGAAGAAATGGAGCGAGGGCTGCACCGGTACGTGAGTTCGCTGGAGATCAATCCGGCGGAGGTGGCGCGGCTGGAAGCGCGGATTGATTTGATTGAGGCGTTGAAGCGCAAGTATGGCGGATCCGTGGAAAGCGTCATCGCCTTTGGAGAGCACGCGGAACGGAAACTCAACGCCATTGAGGGACGAGGGGAGGAATTGCACCGGTTGGAGCAGATTGCGGCGGAGCGGCTCCAGGAACTCCGGGAACGGGCTCGGATTTTGAGCGCGACTCGGTTGCAGGCGGCGCCCGAACTGGCGGCGGAGGTGTCAGGGCATTTGGAAGATTTGGGCTTCCGGCAATCGAAGTTCGAGATCGCCCTCAAATACTCGGACACGCCGGGGCCTTCCGGGATGGAGATGGTCGATTTTCAATTCGCGCCGAACCCAGGGCAACCGTTCAAGCCGTTGCGTGTGATCGCTTCGAGCGGCGAGATGTCCCGGGTGATGTTGGCGGTGAAGAACGCCTTGGCGGACGAGGACAGCATCCCGTTGATGGTCTTCGACGAGATCGACGCCAACGTAGGCGGGGAGATTGCGCACGCGGTGGGGCGCAAAATGGCATCCTTGGGCGAAAAGCATCAGGTCGTCGCCATCACTCACATGCCCCAGGTGGCTTCCCTGGCGCATCACCACTACGTCGTGCAGAAGATCGTTGAAGAGGGCAAGACCCGTTCCTCGCTGATCGAGGTCAAGGGCGAGCGGCGGGTCGCCGAAGTGACGAGGATGCTGGGCGGCGGAGGCGAGACGGCGCGCAACCTGGCGGAAGCGATGCTCGCGGGCGTTTGAGCGGATCAGTGGTAAAACGCCTTCATCGCGGCGCGGACCTCCGGGAGAGCGCGGCTTGCCTCATAAATTGCGTTGTTTAGCCGTTTTGCCCCGGTCACGAAATGGTAAGCGCCCAGCGCCTCGAACCCGGCGTTGAGTGAGCCCATCATCGGAAGATAATGGCGCCCGTCGGCGGAAAAGGTTTCGACCATGCCCCAGGGCGCAAGCCAGCCTTGCTCGACTAGGCGCTGCAAGCTCGTTTGCACCGAGGCGGGATTCGGATCAATGGCGGCGGCCATGAGCAGGTAGTGAGGCTGGAGGCTGTCCTGGTTGGCCAGGTCGACGCCATTGACCTGGTAGCTCCGGCCCGTGACCGATTCGCTGGCGGAGAGGCCGTAGAGCCCGAGCTTGGCGGCGGCGGAATCGGGGGAATTCGTGGTCCAGTATCGCTTCTGCTTATCGAGAAGAGTGCGGCGGGCGTTCAGCCAATCGACGCCACTCACGGCATCGGGTTGTGGCGAGTCGAAATCCGGGTGAAACAAGCTTTGAATCTCCGCGATGAATCCGGTGCCCTGCCAGGGACGGCCGGTATTGGCCATGACCGGGGTGGGAGCAGACGCTTCGGCCATGCCGCGCAGAAGAATCACCAACGCGCTTTCGCCGCCCCAGTCGCGCCACGAATAGGGGATCACGGTGGAGCCATCTTCCCGCAGCCCGTGACTGATCGTGCCGTCCGCCAGTGTCAGTGCAGGGAAATCAATCTCCTGGATGGCTTCGAGGATGCGGACGCGCAGTTCGTCTTCGCCGAGGATTGAGGCCGCCAAGAGCATTCCTTGGTAGGCAATCGCGGTGTCGACGGTGCTGTATTCGGTCCGCGGGTGGATGACGTGTTGGCCATCGATCTCGCAGACGAAGTGGGGGAGGAGGCCGCTGGCTTTCTTGATGCCGCTGAGGGCGTCGAATACTTCGTGGAGAATGCGACGGGCGTCGTCCGGATCCACGATGGCGATTTCCGGTGAGCTGACGGCGGCGGTGGCCAAGGCGAAGAGCCCGGAAGCTGGGATGCTATCGAAGGCGCCGTGTCCGACATGCGCCCGGTCCCGGACCAAACCGGTGCCTTGGGAGTAGCAGCGGGCAAGTTTGGCGAAGGAGGCGCGCAGGGCGAAGTCATCCACGCCGGTAGAGGTGGATTCGACGCCGAGCGCGACCTTACCGAGTGAAATTCGTGAGCCTGGTTCGGCGGTCCAGACGAGAAATTTGGCGCGGCGCAGCGCGAGCGGGTCCACCGGGACGGCGAGCGGGGCGGTGCTGGGTTCCTCCAGGGTGAATGAATGCTGCCAAAGCAAATCTTCCCCGGAACTCTTGATTTCGAGCTTCAGTTTTCCGGCGCCTCCGGCTTGGACGGCGATCGAGGTGATTTTGGGTTGGCTCGCGGTGCGGACAGGGGCGGGGTAGGGAGCGGCGAAATCAAGCGATTCCGCGGTGGAGGCGGCCAGTCCTTGAAGGGAGTGCCACATGCCGGCCCAGGCATCCAGTCCGGTGAGATCCGCGCCGATGCGACCCTCGCTCCAAACAAGGCGGCTTTCGGCCGGGCCGTGGAAGCCGAAGTCCGTCCCCAAGTGGGTGTAGGAAACGAACGGGTTCATGGAAGTCACCGGGCCGGGATGCGGAACCGCGCCGGGATCGAGCACGGGTTGCCACAGGGACTTGGGCACCGCCGGAGAGATGTCGGCGCCTTGAGATGTGAGGAGAGGTGTCAGCGCGGCGGCGGCGAGGATGAAGAGGGAGCGGATCGCGGGTGGCATGAGCGACGGCGCCGGGCAGGCGCTTCTATTTGACGTATCGTCCCGGCCTTCAGGCAAGCGGAAAGGCTGGTCCGTGAAGTTGACTGGGCTGTTTTGTCAGGAAATAGTCTCCGGATGCAGGAGTGGCATTACACCGGTCTCGGAGGAAAAGCGGAAACTGCGTCCGAGGAGGCGCTTCATGACTTGGTGCGGGCGGGCAGCGTTTCTCCGCAGACCTTGCTCTGGAGGCCGGGGATGGCGGGTTGGGCTCCGGCGGGCGAGGTGTTTCCCCAGCTCTTTTCCACCGGCACGCCTCCGCCCTTGCCGCCGATGCATGTGGCTCCGCCTCATCCACAACGCCGCTGTCATGAGGTCGATTACGAGATCTTTGGAGACGATCTGCAACTCGTCGAAGTGGAGCTGGATCCGGGCGAGACCGTGGTCGCCGAGGCCGGGGCGATGAACTACATGGAAGATGGGATCGTCTTTGAGACAAAGATGGGGGACGGCTCCAGCCCAAACGAAGGGATCATGGGCAAGCTCCTGAATGTGGGCAAACGGATGCTCACCGGGGAATCCATTTTCATGACGCATTTCACGAACACCGGAGCCAGGAAGCGCCGGGTCGCTTTCGCCGCTCCGTATCCGGGCAAGATTGTCCCGGTGGATATGAGCCAGCTCACCGGCGAAATTCTTTGCCAGAAGGACTCGTTCCTGTGTGCCGCCAAGGGAACTCAAATCAGCATCGCTTTTCAGCGGCGGCTGGGGGCCGGGCTGTTTGGCGGGGAAGGGTTCATTTTGCAGCGGCTCAGCGGCGACGGTTTGGCCTTCCTTCACGCCGGTGGCACGGTGATCCGCCGGGAATTGCGCGGCGAGGTTCTGCGCGTCGATACAGGATGCATCGTGGCGTTCGAGGCCGGGGTTCAATACGACATCGAACGGGCGGGCAATCTCAAGTCGATGATATTCGGTGGCGAAGGGCTCTTTCTGGCCACCTTGCGAGGGCACGGCACGGTGTGGCTGCAGAGTCTGCCGTTCTCGCGCTTGGCGGATCGGATTTTCCGCGCGGCTCCGCAAACGAACGTGGGCGGAGCATCGGTGGATGAAGGCTCCATCCTCGGCGGTTTGGGCAATCTGTTCGACGGGAACTAAGGCCGGATGGCCGCGCCCCGCAGCCGGGCAAATCGCAATTTAGCGAAAAGGCGCGCAAGTCAGACGCGTGTATGCGAGGGGCTTGCTTTGAACAATCATCGCGCAGCCCCCACTAAGTTCTTCCCCTGGACGCGCTATTGGACATAGAAGCGTCTGAGAAGGACTCGATTCCTCGACATGAAAAAGACCCTTTTTGGAAGCGTCGTTCTCCTCTCGGCGATGGTGGCTTCTCGCGCCGCGGATGGAGAGAAGATCACCTTTGTGGACCATGTGTTGCCGGTGCTCGAAAGCGCCTGCTTGAACTGCCACAACCCGGATGAGGCCAAGGGCGGTCTCGATCTGACTTCCTACAGCGCGACGATGGCGGGTGGCTCCGGTGGGGCGGTGGCCAAGGCTGGGAATCCCGACGGCAGCCGTCTGGTGACTCTCTGCACGCATGCGGAAGAGCCGAAAATGCCGCCGAACAAGCCAAAGATTCCCGATCCCCAGATCGCGATTTTGAAGAAGTGGATCGAAGGCGGCCTTTTGGAAACCAAGGACAGCAAGGCCAAAAAGTCGACCGGCCCCACCTTGGCGGCGACGGTTGAGGTGACGGCGGGGCGACCGAAAGATCCCGCGATGCCGGAGCATGTTCTCTTGCAGCCGGAAGTGGTGACGGCGCGGGCCAATGCGATTACTGCCATGGCCGCAAGTCCCTGGGCGCCTTTGGTAGCGATCGCGGGACAAAAGCAAGTCTTGCTCTATGAGTCAGAGCATCTCGACCTAGTGGGCATTCTGGCGTTCCCGGAAGGATTTCCGGAGGACATTTCCTTCAGTGCCAACGGCTCGCTGCTCGTGGCGGGTGGTGGACGGGGCGGCAAGTTCGGCAAGTCGGTGGCCTGGGACGTGAAGACCGGGGAGCGCGTCATTGAGGTCGGGAAGGAGTTTGACACCGCGCTGGCGGCGGATATCAGCCCGGATCATGGGCACGTTGCCTTGGGTGGCCCGGGACGCAATTTGAAGATCTACGATACCCGGACGGGAGAGCAGTTGCACTCCATTAAGAAGCATCCGGACTGGTTGCTGGAGTTGGAATACAGTCCGGACGGGGTGCTGCTGGCCTCCGGAGGGCGGACGGGCGATCTTTACGTTTGGGAAGCTGGGAGCGGCATCGAGTTTTACGAGCTGAAGTCGCACCAACTGGCGGTTACCGGGATCACCTGGCGCGCCGATTCAAACGTCCTTGCCGCGTGTAGCGAGGATGGGCAGGTCACGACGTGGGAGATGCAGAAAGGCACCAACCTGAAGAAGTGGGCGGCGCACGGCGGCGGAGCCCAGGACATCGATTTCTCCCCGGATGGTTCCAAACTGGTGACCTGCGGTCGGGACAATCGCGTAAAAATCTGGGATCTGAATGGTGCGCTGCAGCGGGAGATTACCGGTTTCAGCGATATTGTGACCTCCGTGACGTTCACGTCTGACGGCAAGCGCGTCATCAGCGGCGACTGGAACGGATCTTTGGTGGTCTGGAATGTGGCGGACGGAACCAAAGTTGGTGAGCTAATCAGCAATCCTCCGCCGATTCAGGTGCAGCAGCAGCGAGCCAAGGACAGCATCGCCAAGCTCACCGGCCAACTGCCCACGCTGGAGGCGGACGTGAAAAAAGCCTCTGACGCCACGGCTGCGGCACGTAAACCAGCCGACGAGGCCAACAAAGCCCTGGCGGTCGCCCGGAAGGCCAAGGCGGATGCCGAGGGCGCGGTGAAGAGCAGCGAACAGCAAGTCGCTCAGGTGGACACGCTGGTGAAGCAATCTGAAACGAAGCTGGCGGAAGCCCGCAACATGGTAGCGGTCGCGCAAAAGGCGGCTGCGGAGAAGACCGCGGCAGCGGGAGAAAAGCGCAAGCTGATCGCGGAGCGCAACGCCGCAATTACCCGCCAAACGGGCGATGTGGCTGCCTTGCGGAAGGAGTTCCCGGTGTTGGAGCAGCAATTGCAGGCCTTGGCCGGGGAAAAAGCGAAGGCGGAGCAAAAGGTGAAGATGTTGCAGATGCAGGTGGAGCAACTGCCAGACAACGCCGATCTGAAGGCTCAGCTCACCCAAGCCAAATCCGCTCTCGGCACGGCCGATGCCGCGGTGGCGCAGGCGGAAACCAAACGCCGGGACGCCGGAGCCAAGATTGCCAGCTTGGAGAAAACCATCGCGGAGGCCAAGGCGCAGATCCCACAGCTTGAGGTCGAGGCCAAAGCGCTGGATCTGGTTGTCTCCAATCTGCCCAAGGATAACTCGTCGGCGGACAAAGCGATCGGGGCGGCGCAGGCAGCGCTCGACTCCGCCAAGAAGGAATCGGCAGCCATTCGAGCGAAACTTGATGGGGCGAAGAAAGCCCTGGCGGCGGCCGATGCGAACGTGGCACCGAAGGAAGCGGCGGCCAAGGCGGCAGGCGACAAGCTGAATCAGTTGGCTCAAGCAGAGTCCGCAGCCAAAGCGAAACAGGAAAAAGCGAAAGTCGATATCCGGTTTGCTCAATACCAAGTGGACAAGTGGGCGGCGGCGGAGGTCAACTTGACCCTGCACGGCGAGAACGAGACCTTGGGGAACTATCGCGAGCAAATGATCTCCTTGGACGAGAAGGCCAGCGCCGCATTGGCCGAGCGTGACCAGGCGAAAAAAGCTCTGGCGCAGGCGGAAGAAACCTTGGTTGTGGCGAAGACCACGATCGAGAAAGGCAACCAATACATCGAAACGGCGAAGGACGACGTGGTGGAAAATGGCCTCGCGCTGTTCGCCGCCCGGACGGTCAGTGGCATGCTGGTGGGAGAAACGAGCCCAATGCCTGAGGGCGTGGAGCCCCTCGACGAGAGCAGTCTCAAGGCGATCAGCGGGAAAATGCCGGAGATCGAGAAGACCATCAAGGAGACCTTCACCAAGGTGGAATCGACGGCCCAGGAAGTCCAAAAAGCGACTCTGACGGCCCAGGAGACCCCAAAAGTCATTGCGGAGCGCACCAAGCTGACCCGGGAAAAGGAAACCACGGTGGCATCTCTGCTTCAGGAAAAAACCGAGACGCAGAAGACGCTCGAGGAGCAACAACGCAAAGTGGACGCCCTCCGCAAGAAATACGAATCAATGTACTATCGCTTCGATCAGGCCAAGCCGCAGGCTTCGGCGGCGAAGTGACGAGCGAATCTTCATGATGATTTGCGGTTGCAATTCCATCGGAGGCCGATAGAGTTCCGGCCCTTCAACAGCCAGGGAGCCTCAGCATGTCGCAACACAACAGCCTTAAAGGAGCTTCGGGATCCGGCAAAAAGCGGAACGTCCTCAAGCGTTTCGAGCGCATCAAGCTGCTCCGTCAGCGCGGTGTGTGGAAAGAGGGCACCAGCCCGATCGGTATTCCCAAGACCAAGCACGAGGGTTGAGCCTTACTCTCGCGTAGAGGCGGGCTCGCCTAGCTTGAAGACTCGGGATTTCGGACTGGTCAGCCGTCGCTTTGCTGGTTGATTGAACGTCACTCACGCCCTCATCCCATGTCTGAGCCCGACGGTATTCGCATCAACAAGTTTCTCGCGTCCTGTGGGCTTGGCTCCCGGCGCAAGGTCGAGTCTCTGATTGAGGAGCGACGAGTCACCATCAATGGCAACGTTGTCACCGGTTTGGGGACGCGGGTGGGCCCTGGTGATTCCGTCAAGGTCGATGGCAAGCGCGTTCGCGGCGCGGAGGAAGTCACCCTGCTGTTCTACAAGCCCAAGGGTTTTCTCTGCACCCGGGAGGACACGCACGATCGGCGGACAATCTACGACATCCTCCCGCCGAAGTATCGCCACCTCAATTACGTCGGCCGACTGGATAAAGAGAGCGAAGGGCTGCTGCTGCTGACTTCGGACGGCTTTCTGGCGCAGACCCTGACTCACCCGAGCCATCGCATTGAGAAGGAATACCACGTCCTGCTCGACAAGCACCTGGAGCGCGAGACGATCGAGAAGTTCATCGAGGGGGTTCACACGCCCGAGGGGGTTGCCCGTGCGGAACGGGTGGAGAATCTCGGCGGCTGCTGGGTTTCAGTGGTGCTCCAGCAGGGCTTGAAACGCCAAATCCGCCTAATGTGCGCCAAGTTCGATCACAAAGTGAAGCGTTTGGTTCGCGTCCGGATCGGCCAGTTGGTCGCTCCCGCGCTCAAGGCTGGGGAGTTCGTGGAACTCGGTGCGGACGGCTTGGAGCTGCTTTCGAAGAATCCTCGTTGAGCCGGAACGGCGCGGGCTGTGTCTTTGCGCCTTTTTTTCTGGCCATCGCGGGCTCATTCCCCGAGAAATATGGCCTTTCTTTGCCTCGAAACGCATTATGAGCAGCAATACGGAGTCAGCCCATCTGGAAACCGTGCCGGTTTATGCCCCGCCGGCCCATTTTAGTTCCAGAGCCTACATCAAGAGCTACGATGACTATCGCACGCTCTACAATCAGTCCGTAAGTGACCCCGAGGCGTTTTGGGCGGAGGAAGCGAAGAAGCGGATCACTTGGTTTGAGCCATGGGAACAAGTGCGCCGTTGGGACTACCACAAAGCGGAGATCGCCTGGTTCCTCGGTGGCAAGCTCAACGCCTGCTACAATTGCGTCGATCGCCACGTCGAGGCCGGGCACGGGGAACAAATCGCCTTGATCTGGGAGGGCAACGACCCGCACGACAACCGCACGTTCACCTACAACCAACTGCATGCGGAGGTGCAGAAAGCCGCCAATGCGCTTAAAGGTCTCGGCATCCGGAAGGGCGATCGCGTTTGCATTTACATGCAGATGATCCCGGAACTGGCCATTGCGATGCTGGCCTGCGCCCGGATCGGGGCGGTTCATTCCATCGTTTTCGGTGCGTTCACGGCGGACAGCCTGATCACGCGGATCAACGACTCCGCCTGTAAGGCCATCATCACCCAGGATTCCGGAGTGCGTGGCACCAAGCTGGACATCCCGATGAAGGCCAACGCGGACAAGGCATTGGCGAAGTGTCCAACCATTGAGAAAGTTCTCGTGGTCCGTCGCACCGGAAGCCCGATCTCCATGACCGACGGGCGGGACATCTGGTGGCACGACGCCTTGGGCAAGGCCACGTCGGTTTGTGCTCCGGAACGGATGGACGCGGAAGACCCGCTCTTCATTCTCTACACTTCCGGCTCGACCGGGAAGCCCAAGGGCGTGCTCCACACCACCGGAGGCTACATGGTTTACGCCTCGTGTACCCATCACTACATCTTCGATTATCACCCCGGTGACATTTACTGGTGTACCGCAGACATCGGCTGGGTCACGGGCCACAGCTACATTGTCTACGGTCCGCTATCCAACCGGGCGACCACGGTGATGTTCGAGGGCGTCCCGAACTATCCCGACTTCGGCCGGAACTGGCAGATCGTGGAGAAGCACAAGGTGAACATCCTCTACACTGCGCCGACCGCTTTGCGCAGCTTGATGAAGGAAGGGGATGAGTGGCCCAATCGCTACGATCTCACCTCCCTCCGCCTCCTCGGGACCGTTGGAGAACCGATCAAGGCACCGGAATGGAATTGGTATTACAAGGTCGTTGGCCGGGAGCGTTGTCCGATCGTTGACACTTGGTGGCAAACGGAGACTGGCGGGATTCTCATTACGCCGCTCCCGGGCGCGATTCCGACGAAACCTGGTTCCGCAACCTTGCCCTTCTTTGGGATCAAGCCCGCTTTGGTGGACAACGAAGGCCAAGTTGTGCTCGGCAACAGCGTCGAGGGCAATCTGTGCCTCCTGGAGTCCTGGCCGGGCCAGATGCGCACGGTTTACGGCGATCACCAGCGCTTCGTCGACACTTATTTCGCCCGCTTCCCCGGCAAATACTTCTCTGGAGACGGCTGTCGCCGGGATGCAGACGGCTACTACTGGATCACCGGTCGGGTCGATGACATCATCATCGTTTCCGGGCACAACCTAGGCACCGCCGAGATCGAGGGCGCCATCGGAGCCCATCCCGACGTCGCGGAAGCGGCCGTGGTCGGCTATCCGCACGATATCAAGGGCCAGGCGATTTATGCCTATGTGACCCTGAAAACCGGTCATGCGGTCACCGAGACCATGCCCAAGGAAATCCATGCCAAGATCCGCGAGCTGATCGGAGCCCACGCTACACCGGAGAAAATCCAGTTCACCGAGGGACTTCCGAAAACCCGCTCCGGCAAGATCATGCGCCGCATTTTGCGCAAGATCGCCGAGGGGCATGTCGAAGACTTGGGGGATACCTCGACGCTGGCGGACCCGGCCGTCGTGGAATCGTTGGTGCACGGTCGCGTCGCGTAATCGGTTCGGAAATGGAATGCGATGCTCGACTCTCGCGAGCGGTTTTAATCTATACTTACGGAATCAACTTTATGGTGCGAACGTGGCTTCGTCCAGACGTACGCCGAGCCGCTGCGTCTCCCGTTCATTCCGCTGGAAGACACCGCTGGGCACATCAACCTGGATAGCGGCTACGGCGCCTGGCCTTTTGCATTGGATTGGGCGCTCGATCGCGTGGTTCGCAATGACCTGGAATTGGTGGGCGTTTGATCCCGCAAAAAGAGGGTTGAAGGATCGCTCCATTCAACCCTCAAGATGACGTGTTACGAGGTAGGTTTCCGTTCAGTCCTTGTCAGCCACCAGTTTGTAAAGGTGCGCTCCGCCGATGGCTCCGATGATGGGGGCCACGATGAAGAGCCAGACTTGCGTCAGCGCCGTGCCGCCTGCGAAAAGTGCGGTGGCGATGCTGCGCGCCGGGTTCACCGAGGTGTTGGTGATCGGAATGCTGATGAGGTGAATCAAGGTCAGGCAAAGCCCGATGGCCACTGGGGCCAAGGCCGCCGGAGCCCGATCATCCGTGGCGCCCAAGATGACGAAGAGGAAAGCGCCGGTGAGGACGATTTCCGTGATCAGGCAGGCCACCATTCCATAGCCGCCGGGGGAAAGGGTGTCGTAGCCGTTGGAAGCGAAGTTCCCCAGGTCGACGTCAACCTTGCTGGAAGCGATGAAATGAAGGATGCCAGCGCCGGTCACGCCGCCGAGGATCTGGGCCACGATGTATCCGGGAAGATCCTTGCGGTCGAGTCGGCCGCTCATCATCAAGCCGATGGACACCGCCGGGTTGAGGTGGCATCCGGAGATGTGGCCGATGGCATAGGCCATGGTCAGCACAGTGAGCCCGAAGGCGAGGGCGACACCCACGAAGTGGATGCCATGTTCCGGATACGCCGCCGCGAGAACGGCACTTCCGCAACCGCCGAGGACAAGCCAAGCGGTACCGATAAACTCAGCAAGGAGTTTTTTCATAAGGAGGGTTTCTTGGATAGCAGGGCACCTCCTGAACCCTGAGCGCTGGCCTTGCCGGATGGCGCGGCCACCGTCCGTTTGATTGGACGGGGCTGCGCGTGAAGCTGTGGGGATAATTTTTCAGCATCCCCGAAGGACAAGGGAAGTGCTCACTCAAGCCACCTCCGCCGGCGCAACGCGACGGGGCAGGTGGGGGAGCAGCTTGGTGACGGCGTGCTGGGCCGTGAGGCCGTGGTCCTGACGGAGGCGGGCGACGCCTCCGTGTTCAATGAACACGTCGGGCCACCCGATCCGTTCCACCTTGGTGTGGATTCCAGCGTCGTTGAGGTGCTCGATGACCGCGGCGCCAAATCCGTTGGCGAGGACGTGATCCTCGAAGGTGCAGATCGCCGCGCAGCGCCGGGCGTAGCGTTCGATGACTTCAGTGTCGAGCGGCTTGATCCAGCGGGGATTGATGATGGCCACGGAATACCCCATGGAGGCCAGGAGGTCCCGGGTTTCCAGGGCCATGTCGAAGAGACCGCCCAAACCGAAAAGAGCGATATCAGTGCCGTCGTGCACCACCTCGGCCTTGCCGATCTCCATGAGGGCGGGACGCGTCTTGATGGAAACGCCGCGCCCGGTACCCCGAGGGTAGCGGATGGCGCTTGGGCCAGAGTCGTGCTGCGCCATGGTCCAAAGCATATCGACCATTTCATCCTCATCCTTGGGCGCCATGAAGATGAAATTTGGCACATGGCGGAGATAGCCAATGTCGAACAAGCCGTGGTGCGTCGGGCCATCGTCCCCGGACAAGCCGGCTCGGTCCATGGCCAAGCGCACCGGGAGATTCTGAATGCCGATGTCGTGGATCAGCATGTCATAGGCACGCTGCATAAAGGTCGAGTAAATCGTGAGGAAGGGCTTGAGTCCCATCGTCGCTTGGCCTGCGGCAAAAAGGGCGGCGTGTTCCTCGGCGATGCCGACGTCGTAGTAGCGCTCTGGGAGTTCCTCTTTGAAGGTGATGAGCCCCGTGCCGTTGGGCATCGCGCCGGTGATGGCGGTGATTTTCTTGTCTTCTTTGGCGAAGTCCGTGAGGGCGCGGGCGAAGACTTGGGAATACGTCGGGAGGGCAGATGGCGGGGTATCGCCGGTTTCCGTCTTGAAGGGCCCAAGGCCGTGGAACTTCATCGGATTGCCAAGGGCGGGCTCGAAGCCACGGCCTTTCTCGGTGATGACGTGGAGGATGCAGGGCTCCTGTTCGTTCTTGAGATGCTCAAATGTCCGGATCAACACCGGAAGGTCGTGACCATCGATGGGGCCGTAGTAGCGCAATCCGAACTCTTCGAAGATCACTGGCGCGGGGTGGTGCTGTACGTTCTCCTCGCCGCCGCTGGGAAGGAAAACGTTCTTGGCGCTGGCCTCGACTTTGGAAGCGAGCTTGCGAATGCCCTTGCCGGCAATGCGCTCGATGAACGCCGCCGCTTTTTCATGCAAATGGGTGTAAGCGGAGCTGGTTTGCAGCGCGTTAAAGTATTTCGCAATGGCGCCCACGTTACGGTCGATCGACCATTCGTTGTCGTTGAGGACGACGATGAAGCGCTTCGTGGTGTCTTGGATGTTATTGAGTGCCTCGTAGCTGGTCCCGCAGGTGAAGGCGGCATCGCCGGCGATGGTGACGATGTGCTCATCGGTCCCAAGGACGTCACGAGCGGCGGCCATGCCGAGAGCGGCGCCAAGGGCGGTGCCAGCGTGACCCGCGCCGTAGCAGTCGTGGGCGCTTTCCGTGCGTAGACAGAAGCCGTTGAGACCTTCGTGCTGGCGGATGGTATGGATCTGGTTCCACCGTCCCGTCAGCATTTTGTGGACGTAGGCCTGGTGGCTGACGTCGAACACGAACTTGTCGTGCGGCGTTTCGAAGACCCGGTGCAGGGCGATGGAGAGCTCCACCACGCCGAGGTTGGGGCCAAGGTGACCTCCAGTGCGGGAAAGACACTGGATCAAGGTGCGCCGGATTTCGGCGGCAAGCTTGGGAAGGTCGGCCTCCGGCAGCTTCTTGAGCTCGGCGGCATTGTCGACCACCGGATAGAGCGGCTGTTCGCTGGACACGTGGATCAGTTAAAAGAGTTGAATTTCGTCGGAGGCTTCACCGGAAGCAGGTTCCGTCTTGCGCGCTGCACGGCGGGCCGGTTGTTCTGAAGGGGCAGCCGCCGTAGCTGCTTGAGGAGGAGAAGCAGCTTGCGCGGAGGGGTCGAACGTTTCCAGGCCGCCCGCTTTGCCGTTGGCGATTTGCTCGATCCGTTGTTCCGCCTCTTGAATCCGCTTCTGGCAGGTCTTGAGGAGCCGGTTGCCTCGCTCGTAATGCTCCACCAACTGGTCGAGCGGCAGGCGATCCGATTCCATGTTTTTCACTAATTGTTCAAGCTGCTGAAACGCTTGCTCGAAAGGGACTTCTTCTTTCGCTGGCTCCATGGCAGTGTGGATCGGATTGTCTGAACTGGGATCGAACGCGCCCATCGCGTTCGCAGACCCGCATACACCCATCGAACGCCCTCACGGAAATTCAAGCCTTTTGGATTCTGGAATCATTTTCGTGGCTGTTTTACGTGAGCCCCATCTCGCGCAACCGGCGTTGCAGGGTGCGGCGGGAGAGCCCGAGCAGCGTGGCGGCTTCCGTGCGATTGCCGGCGGTCCGGGACAAGGCTTCGTGGATCATCCGCTCCTCCATGGCCGCGAGATTTAGGTCACCGTCTAAGGCTGGCGCCGCCGGGGTAGCTGGAGCGGAAGCGGAGTTTCCGATGCCCGGTTTTGGAGGGATTGGGGCTGGAGCTCCACCGCGGACGCTCATGGGAAGATGCCGGATCGTGATCTTCGGGCCTGGACTCATGACGACGCCGTGCTCGATCGCGGTCCGCAGCTCCCGCACGTTTCCGGGCCAGGGATAATCGATGAGGCTTTGCAAGGCGTCGGTGGTCAGCTCGCGCACCGGCTTGCCGTTTTCTTCCGCAAATTCCTTGAGGAAAGCGGTGGCCAACAGGACGATATCTTCCTTCCGCTCCCGTAACGGCGGCATGTGGATTTTCACCACGTTTAGGCGGTAGTAAAGATCTTCCCGGAAGGTGCCCTCTGACACCATTTTGGCCAAATCGCGGTTCGTCGCCGTGATGAGCCGGACGTCGATTTCAATCGTTTTCGAGCTGCCGACCCGTTGAATCGTGCGTTCCCCGAGCACGCGCAGCAGCTTGACCTGGGTGGGCGCATCGATTTCTCCGATTTCGTCGAGAAACAACGTGCCCCCGTTGGCGGCCTCAAAGTAGCCAACTCGCGCGGTGCGGGCATCGGTGAAGGCGCCTTTTTCGTGGCCGAAGAGTTCGCTCTCCATGACATTGCGGTTCAAACCGGCGCAATGTACCGTGACCAGTTTGGCCTTGGGCCGGCCGCTGAGTTGGTGGATCGCCTTGGCCACTAGCTCTTTTCCGGTGCCACTTTCCCCTTCAATGAGGACCGTGGCGCGGGTCGGTGCGACCTGCCGGATCATGTCGAAGACCGGCTGCATCACCGGTGCTTTCCCGATGATGTTGCTGACGGAGAAGCGTTTTTCGACCTGAGTCTTGAGCGCCTGGTTTTCCGCTTCCAGGTGGCGGCCCCGGAGCGCCCGTTTGATCAGCAATTCCAGCTCGTCGATGTTGAGCGGTTTGCTGACGTAATCGTAGGCGCCCCGTTTCATTGCTTCGACAGCGGTATCAACCGAGCCGAACGCGGTCATCATGATGCAAATGGGCGGGTGAGGGAGCTGGAGGGCCCGCTCAATCAGGTCCATCCCGTTTTCCGAGCCCAGGCGCAGATCGGTGACCATGAGATCCACCTTCTCGTTCTTGAGGATGCCGAGCGCTCCGTTGATGTCCGCGGCCACGTAGATGTCGAACTCATCCTCGAAGCTGCGGCGCAGGCCGTCGCGGGTGTTCTTCTCGTCGTCAACGATCAGCACCGTTGCCGTCGGAAAACTGGGATCGAGGTCTTCGAACATGGACATCGAGGTGACATTTTGGCACACTTGCAGGCGGTGCGCAAATGGCGCGAGTGGGGGGGAATGATTGTGATGGACGCTGGAACGGAATTCTTGGGAATTCCGCTACTCAGAATGCATTCTCGTAGCGGAATCGCCCACGCATTCCGCCCTTTCTGACCCTCAGTTCCATTAACACCCGGTGGGGGCATCAGTCCAAACCATTCCCAATTCTGTAATGGCACCCCGCGCCTTTGCGTGGGATAGAAAAGGATGCACTACCGATTCCACGTTCAACGCCTCGGACCGGCCAAGCTGGTGCTCGGCGGTCTGTTGATCACGGGTTTGCTCTTGGGCGCCGTCCTCTTCGCTTCGGCCGTCGCGATCATCGGTCTCATCGCCGGACTCGCGGTCTCTGCCGCGGGATTGGTCGCGTACGGGGTGCGGCGCTTTCTCAACCCGAGAGCGGAAGATGGCTTGGAACGGCGCGCCGAGGGCATCGTGGTCTTCGAGCAAACCGAGATGCCGGGCGTCCGGAGCATTGAAGTCGAGGTGATGGACGACGTCCGCCGTTAATCATCAACGTGCCGGACCGCTCACGCTCACGCCGACGGCGGCGGCGCAATGCACCGAGCAGAATGGATGCTCCAAAGCTTCCACGACGTGGCCGATGATGCGGCAGCCGCAATGTTCACAACGCGGCGCGAGTTTGTGGACGGCGCACTCGAAGGAGTCGAAGCGATAGGCCTTACCCTCGAAGAGAATTTTCAGCATGGGGCGGGAATGATTTCCGCAGGTGTCGCAGGGGGGCATGAGCCAGACAGTGCTCTGGCAGGAAGGCGGCAGCAAGCGGCGGAGGTCGTACGGTTTCAGAAGCCGCTGGTGGGCGGTGGCAGCGCGCGATTGGCTTCGGCGATGGCGTCGAGCATCCAAGAGCGGGCGTTCTCGGCGGTGATGTTGAATTCGGGTTGATTGGGGTAATCGAAGACCCAGGCAGCGGCCAAGGGGACTTCGCTTTTGATGATGGAATCGAGAAGGCGACGGAACTTCGCGGCTTCCTCGGGGCTTTGCCCCTTGCTGCCAAACTCGCCGACAAAGAGTGGTTTGTTGAGTTGCCGCGCTACGATTTGCGCATCGGCCAAGCGTTCGTCGTCGTTTTCGTAGGCGTGCAGGCTGATGGCGTCGACCGGATCGGGATGGGCGCGGGCCAGCACGTCGCGGAATTGCTCCGGGGCGTCGAGATCCCAGGTCCCCTTGTGCTCCTGATTCCAAAATAGCGAAGGCACGAGGCCGATGTGGTGTTGCTGCGCGCACTCCACCACGGCGTCGAGCCTCCGGAAATACTCGTCGCGATTCTCCTGGTAGAGCTTCATTTCGATCGGCCAATAGCCGGTGGCGCAGAAGCGGACGAAGGGGATTTTCTTGGCGGCGAGCGTGGCGAAGCCTTGGGTGTAGCTGGTATCTTCGCCGTTCTTCAACGTCCGCAAGAAAGAGTCGAAGTAGTTGATCCCGATGGCGCGATACGGAGCATCACCCAGGGTCACTGTGGCGTTTGGGCCCGCCGCGACGGCGAGGAGCAGCAGGAGATTGGTCATGGCTTGGATCCATCAATCGAAGACATACCGGCCGTTTTTCACGGTGGTATTTGGGGGCAAGTGGAGAATCTCGAAATAGTCGTAGCCCTCCTTTAGATTCGCCCAGAATTCCAGCCACTTGGCTTTGGCCGCGAGTTCTTTGTTCATCCGTTTGTCGGTCATGCGGAAGGGGAAGCAATGAATCCGGAAAAAGGGTTGGCCGTTTCCCAGCGCGGCACGGACCAGGGTGACGATCTCATCCATCGCGGGATCGCCCGCCGCGTAGGAACCCTGCGGGGCGCATCCCCCTTCGAGCCGCGCTTGTTTGCCGCGGTATTTGTGCTGGCGGTCGTAAATGTTGGGGTAGCCGAGATCGATCGCCAGCTTGCCGCTTTTGGTGATGAGCTGGCGGGAGGTCGCGTAATAAAAGCCTTCGGGTGCACTGCTTTCCGAAGCGCTTTTCGGGCCCAGTTCCGCTGAGACGGCACAAAGGGGATACGTTTTGTAGAAGGTCCAGGAATGGCCGCTGGCCGGATGGAGCCAGAGTTCCAGTTCACGGCTCTCCTTAAAAATCCGCATGAAGACTGGATCGCCAACCTTCAACCCAAGCGCGTTCAGCTCCGCCCGGAGCAACGGCGTGACTCGTCCGGCGGCGGCGTCGGCCACCAGGGAACGGGGAGGCGGGGACGGCCGAAGGCTCAGCGCTTCGACGATGTCGTAACGCTTGGTATAGACAAAGGCGACGCCGGTCAGAATGAGGAGGAGGACGAACCATCCTTTCATGCAGTGCCAAGACTGGTGAAAGCCTGACGCTCTGCCAACAAGAGATTGCACAAAATCCTTGCCCGGGCTGGCGGGGAGGGGTTCCGGTGAGCGGCATGAACGAACCAGCCATCGGCATCATCGGCGGAAGCGGGCTTTACCAGATTGAAGGATTTGAGCACGCACAAGAGGTCCGGGTGGAGACTCCCTTCGGTTCTCCCTCAGACGCCATCATGGAAGGTGATTTCCACGGGCGCCGGGTTTGCTTCTTGCCGCGGCATGGGCGGGGGCATCGCATCTTGCCGACGGAGCTGAACCACCGGGCGAATCTTTGGGCGCTGCGCTCCCGCAACGTGCGTTGGATCATCGCGTTTACGGCAGTGGGCAGCCTGCGGGAAGATTTCCGGCCGCGAGACCTCGTGATCCCGGATCAGTTTTACGACCGCACCAGCCGCCGGGAGCACCACACGTTTTTTGGAAGGGGAATCGTGGCGCACGTGGCCTTTGGCGATCCGTTGAGCAAGCCGTTGCGCGGGATTTTGCGGGAGGTGATCTCGGAAATGGGCGTGCCGTGCCACTTTGGCGGCACCTACGTGAACATGGATGGCCCGGCGTTCTCGACTCGGGCCGAGTCCGAGATCAACCGCAAGCTCGGTTGCGACATCGTGGGCATGACCAATGTTCCCGAAGCCAAATTGGCTCGCGAGGCGGAAATCGCGTTGGCCACCGTGGCGATGGTCACGGATTACGACTGCTGGAAACAGGAGGAAGAGCCGGTCACCGCTGAAATGGTGCTCGGGCATCTCCTCCACAACGCGGACACGGCCAAGCGGGTGATCGCAGCCGTTCTCCCACGCATCCCAAAAACGCCGGACTGGCCAGAACACCGGGCCCTCGATTCCGCGATTCTTACGGATCGGGCGCTCTGGCCGGAGGAGACGGCGCGGGATCTCGACCCGATTTTGCACCGATTCCTGGCTCCGGTGGGAAAAGCTTGAAACTGCTTGCGCGAAGCTTGTACCAACGCTAGGCAGAAAGATTGCTCATGCGAACTGCTGCTCCTCGTCTTGTCGCTGTTCTTGCCCTTTGGATCTTGGCGGGGACGCTCGCCGCGCAAACCGTGGCGCCCGCCCCCGCGGATCTGCCGGTAGAGGCGCCATTGCCCAAGATGAGCCTCTGGCAAGCGGTGATTCTCGGCGTGGTGGAGGGCGTGACCGAGTATCTGCCGATCTCGTCGACGGGGCACCTCATCGTCACGCAACGCCTCATGGGTATAGCCGTGGACACGCAGGAGGCCAAGGACGCGGCGGATGCCTTCGCGATTTGCATTCAGGCTGGGGCGATCGTGGCGGTGCTGGGGCTTTATTTTCCGAGCGTGCGGCGCATGGTGCACGGCATCTTTGGGCGTGATCCGGATGGTTTGCGTCTTGCGAAGGCGTTGGTGACGGCCTTCTTGCCGGCCCTGGTATTGGGTTTGCTGTTCAACAAAATGATCAAGGCCGTCCTCTTCGGGATGTGGCCCGTGATTTTTGCCTGGATCGTGGGCGGAATCATCATTCTTGCGGTCGCCCGCAAGCCGAAACCGTCGAGCGAGACGCAAGGCGCCTTGCCGGTTCCGGATTTGCGGCAAGCGTTGCTCATCGGCTGCTTCCAATGTGTGGCGATGTGGCCGGGGACGAGCCGTTCCCTGATGGCGATTGTGGGCGGCATCGTGGTCGGGATGGGAATGCGGCGCGCGGTCGAGTTTTCCTTCTTGCTCGGCGTGATCACCTTGGGCGCCGCGACGGTGAAGGACGGCTTGGAGTTCGGACCGCTGATGCTGGAGACCTACGGCTTGCCCGCTTTGGTCGCGGGAGCCATCGCGGCGTTTGCCTCCGCCGTTTTGGCGGTGCGTTGGCTCGTCGGATATCTCAATCAGCACGGGCTGCAAGTTTTCGGCTGGTACCGAATTGCGGCCGGCGTGCTGGTGGGCGCTTGGATGTTAGTTTGAAGCCGGTCTGGCTTGCCTGCGTGGCCGCAGGCGGCAGGCGGCGACCGCGCCAGCATCGCGCGCCGGGAGTTGGGTTCAGGGTGCCAGGGGATCTGTCACTGAACGGTCAGGGACTCACCATCGAGAACACGTTTCAACCACGCGCGCACCGGCAAGAGATCGAATTCTTTGAGGAGGTAGCTCGAATGATCTGCCCCCGGGCAGATCCACGAAGAAAACGCGGCAGCCCTCCGCCCGCAGCACCTGGGCCAGGAGGAACAAATATTCTGCCTTCATCGCCGAGCCTCCCCAGCCTGGAATCAGCAGCGCGGTGGCCCGCGCATCACGGTCCGTCTCGCCCTGCTCCGCGTGCCAGGGATCAAAACGCCAGACAGGCAGCGTTGCGGCGGGATCGCGCACCTTGATGGCGTGATGGCTGACGAACCATTTCTTGTCGAAGGACTCCGGGGGCGAGGGCGCGAGAGCGTCAGATATCCTGAAGCGCACCGGGCAGCAGCGGGCCGTACGGGGAATCGGAATGAGCCGAAGGAATGTGGCCAGGGCTTTCAGCCCTGGAGGATTTTGGTTCGAGGGCTGGAAAGCCCTCGCCACATTTTCGCCCCGGCAGGTCACTTCAAGGGCTCAACCTCTTTCTTCAGAGGTCAGGATGTCTGAGCCTGCGGAGACGGCGGAGGTGGCGCGCGCCGGCTTCCCGCAGCTGCCGCTGCTCCGGGTTGCGGCATTTCCCGTTGGCAAGTGGCTGCCCCTGCTCCAGGTTGGCGCCATTCCCGTCGGCAAGTGGCTGGACCTGCTTCCGTTTCGGGTGGTGCCAGGCGCCATACACCTTTGGATCTACGACCCGCTGATTTTCGATGCGTACTGAGCCTGGGCCGCAAACGTTCCGCATGAAACAGAAGACACGGACACTCGTCACGATGGACGGGACATGGATGAACGCGATGACATCCGCCGGTCACCGCTTCATGCGTCTCGCGCTTCTCACGGTTTCTTCGCTGGCGCTGACACAGCAACCGGCGGTTTCCCAAACCCCGGCGCCGGTGCCCATGCCGCCCACCTTTGCCGGGGTGGCCTATGGTCCCGAGCCGCAGCAGGTACTGGATTTCTGGCAGGCGAAAAGCCCGAAGCCGACCCCATTGATTGTCAACATTCACGGCGGCGGTTGGATTCACGGCCCGATCGAGCCGCTTGGTCGCGACCAGGGGTTTTTGCAACGCGGGATCTCCGTCGTGCACATCACCTACCGGTTCACGCCAGCCAATCCGCTTCCGGCGCCCGTGATGGATGCCGCGCGGGCCGTGCAGTTTGTCCGCAGCAAGGCAGCCGAGTGGAACCTTGATCCCAAGCGGGTCATCCTGAGCG
Source organism: Akkermansia muciniphila (assembly GCA_945883495.1). GTDB lineage: Bacteria > Verrucomicrobiota > Verrucomicrobiia > Verrucomicrobiales > DEV007 > V1-115. The sequence continues at coordinate 12,989 of CAMCXS010000002.1, read as the reverse complement.
GCTTTTCGGCGGGCGGATGCTCGGCTCTTTGGCTGGCCACCCATGAAGATCTCGCCAATCCCAGCGCGAGCGATCCGGTGGAAAGAGAGTCCACCCGGGTCAGCGGGGTCATGGTGGCTTCCGCCCAAACCACCATTGAACCAGAATTGGTTCGCGACTGGGTCGGGGAAGAGGCATTCCGGCACCCGATGATCCGCAGCGCGGGCGGCTTCAAAGACAATGACGAACTCCTGAAGGCGATTGCCGAACGTCCGTCCATCGCTTCCCTTTACCGGGAGTTCTCACCGATCAATCACCTGACGGCGGACGATCCGCCCATTCTGCTCGAATATGGCCCGCTCTCCCCGGACAAGCATGGCGGCATCCACGGTGCGGAATTCGGGGTCGAACTCAAGAAACAGGCCGATGCCGTGGGCGTCGCGCAGTGCTGGCTGAGGGTGAACAAGGACGACGGATACCCCGGGTACCCCGGCGGAGTCGCCGAGTTCGTCCAGACCGTATTCAATGCTCCGAGCCCCGGGGCTGGGACCTCAACTGGTGGGGGCGCCATCCCGCGCGCTGCCATCCCCGTGCCGAAGACGGAGAATCAGAACTGGATGCCACAGCATGAAACGAACGTCGCCCTGGCCCGAAAGGGAGGCATCGACGTGCTTTTTATCGGAGACTCCCTTACGAAGTGTTGGTCCCGTGAGGGGCGCGATATTTGGGCTGCAAAGGACTTCTGCCACCTCACGCCCACAGGTTACGAGATTTTTGCCGATGTGGTTGAGCCCACCCTGAAGTCGCTGCTCCCAACGCGCTGAATTCCAGAACAGATCCACGAGAATAAGGTGCCGGCAAACGGGCGGGCACCAAAGTTCGGCGGAAACAGGAGCCGGCAGATTGGCGGGGCCCAGAAGTCGACGAGAAAAAGGAGCCGGCCACAAGGCGGGGACCCAAACGCGGAAAGGAAAAGGAGCCGGCAAACTGGCGGGCACCCAAAGTCGGCGGAAACAGGAGCCGGCAGATTGGCGGGGCCCAGAAGTCGACGAGAAAAAGGAGTCGGCCACAAGGCGGGGACCCAAACGCGGAAAGGAAAAGGAGCCGGCAGATTGGCGGGCGCCCAAAGTCGGTGGAAAAAAGGAGCTGGCACAAGGGCGGGGACCCAAAGTCGACGAGAAAAAGGAGTCGGCAAACTGGCGGGCACCCAAACTCGGCGGAAAAAAGAGCCGCCCCACGACGACAATAAAACAACAATCATCCCGCTTGACTGTTCAGGAATAGCGTGTTGTTGGATTGTCATTCCCGCTTTTAGGATCAATCGACGGAACCGGTCGCGTCCCGTCCCTGAGCCACCGGAGGGCCAGACAGGCATGAATGCCACGTCCCTGACCGGCTGGACGTGGGACAGGGCAGATGAGCCACAGCCGAATCCCCTGGCCTGCGTTCCGTGCTGGCGGAGAGACCGGCGCCGCGGGTTAAAGGGCAATGTCTAATCCTCCATCCAGTTCTCCAGCTGGCTGGCGGGAACCAAGTCCTTGAAGTGTTTCAGGTTCCGTGTCACGAGGCAATGGCCACCAGCGAGGGTGATCGCCGCAAGTTGGAGGTCGGCGTATCGCTTCCGCGACTGGTGTTTGCGCTTTAACTCCTCCATGTGCTGCGCCGCCGCAACGCTGAAGGGCTCGATCCGGAATCTTCCCAGGCTCTCAATCGTCAATGCGAGATAATGGTAGGCGTTCACGAGTCGATCCGGCTCGCCCTTCAGAGCGAATTCGGCGCGCCCCCGCAAGACCTCGGCGACGACCACACAAGGGAGCGCAATTTGGTCCCATCCGGCCCGGTCTGCTCTTTCCAGGATCTTTTCATGACCCTCGCCAAAGTGGCGAAAATGTTTGAATCCCAGAGAAACATGCCTCAGCGGCGACGATCTTGGCCGGACGCGTCAGGGAATCAATCGTCCTGATGATTCCGTTCGTCGAGAGCTTGACGTTCCTTCTCGATCCCGTCAAAGACTTCGCCCCAGGTGGAATCGCCCCGATAGGCGCCGAACAGCTCCCGCGGGCTTCCGCCTGCGGCATCCGGCAATTCCACCTCGACGAACGCCAAGTCACTGCCTTGCTGCAGGTCTACGATGTGGGTTCGCACCGCGGCGATCGCTTCCTCTCTGGAAGTGGCGCTGGCATGGCAGTCTGGCAGGCCAACGACCGTGGCGAGAAACTCGTTTTTGCCATTCCGCTGGATCAAAACCGGGAGGGTCATGAGTCAGAGTAGCACCGGATTTTGCCAACGCAAATGACGGGATCCGAGTGTGATTCCTCCTCGTCGAGGAGAACCAATGGAACCGGCCGCGTCCCGTGACCAGACAGGCATGTAGGCGTACCGGGGGAAGGCAAGCGCGTGCTTTGGGTGATATGCCGCTGAACGGAAGGATACATTGAACATGATCAAAACGATCACCAACTTGGCCGTCGCTGCGCGGTCGTTCATCGAAGCTTTTCTTGAGCTTCGAAAGTCGGAGCCGGATTTGTTGGAATCCGTGGCTACTAATGCTCAGATTACACTGGTTGCTTTCGAGAAAAAGGATGCGGAGTTCCGGGTGTCTGGAACGATCTTTGCCGAGTCCGTGCAGCCCGCTTTCGATGAAGCCAACCAAGCGGTGGCGAAGACGCTGGGGGCTGCGAAGAAGGTTCTCCTGTTGAAAGCGGGCAGCCGTTCCAGCTCCCTTTGGCATGAGGCCGGGTATCGGCTGAGTTCCACAAGGACTCCGGTGAAGTGGGAAGAGCGTGTGCTCCTTTTGGAAAACCTTTCCAAGTTCTTCCAGAGCCGGCCGGAATGGGAAAACGCGGACTACGGTGTGACCTCGGTCAACCTGCTGGCGCTGGCAAAGCGGTTGCATCAAGCAGCCCAAGCCAAGAAGCTGCATGAGACGGCGCATCGTCAATTGGTCCAAGAGCGTGACGACTTGGCGGCGCGCCTGCGCACTCGTTTGAGTGCGATGCGCGGAGAATTGCGTCATGTCCTGGCGGGGGACGATATCCGTTGGAAGGAGTTCAATCTACCGGTCCCGGCGGAAAGCAAGAGCGTCACGCAGCAAACCGCGCGCGAGCAGAAGAAGCAAGATGTGGAGACGGCGCGACAAGATCAGCGGCTGCGTTCCGGAATGGACCGGCTTTTGAAAGCACGGCTGCGCGGAGAGAAGTTGCGCGCTCGGTATGACCGCATGCTGATCGAGTTGGAGGGCATCAAGGCCGAGGTCGAGAACAGCCTAGCCGAGATCTCCGAAGCTGAAGCGAAGGTGGTGTCCTTAGGCGGGACCGTCACGATGGTGGCGTCTTCAACTTCGGAAAAGGCGCCTGGTGCTCGTCAGATGAGTCTGAACCCGCAAGCGGTCGTGGAAAACGCCGCCGCCCTGGTCGCTTGAGCTTTTGATAGAACTTGTTCGCCAAGGCACCTGCCGCCCGGAGGAAGATTCCTTCGTGGCGGTTTTTTTGTGCTGGTTCAGAGCGGTTTGAAGACCAGCTTGCGGAAAGCAATTGGCCCGTGATCACCTTGGAGACGGATCGGGCCTTTGGCGACTTCCGTGGGCAAGCCGCCGCGGGTCGGTCCGGTGACTTCGACGTTGCGATGGATCACGACGCCGTTGAGTTCGACGAGTTCAAACTTCGCGTTGGCGGTTTTGGAGCCATCGCCAGCAAATTTTGGGGCGCGGAAGATGACGTGGAGCCTCTGCCATTCACCCGGGGGTTTGGCGGCATTGGTGGACGGTTTGGTGCCTTCGAATCCTTTGGGGGTGCGGGCTTCATCCCAGCGTTCATAGATGCCGCCGAGGTCGCCCGGGCCGATCTTTTCGTCCGGCTTGCCGAAGCTATCGAGGATTTGCACCTCATAACGATTTTGGAAGTAGACGCCGGAGTTCGAACCCTTGGGGAAGATGAATTCGATCTCGGCTTCGACATCGCCGTGTTCGAATTCACTGACCAGATCCTTTGCTTTGCCAGCGGAGCCGTTGAGGAGAAGGCCGGTGCCGGGCGTGACCGAGGTCCAGACCTTTTCCGTGGTGCTGGCGACGACGGCGCTCGCGATGCTCCAATCGGTGGGATGTCCCTTCCAGCCGGTGACTTGGGTGGTGTCGAAGATTTGCGGTTCCGCGGCGAGAGAGCTGAGCAGCGCGGCGGTGACGAGGATGAAAGCGGATTTGGTCATGGTTCCGGACCTCAATGTTTCACGGGGAAGCTGGCCCGGGCGGATGCGAGCATGAAGCCGGCGACCACATCAATCAGAGCCAGCATGGTGACGATGAGGAACGCGGAAGTGCCAGCGCTCTTGTGAACCAGGAATTCCACGAGGAAAGCGCAGAAGACAAACATGGACAAAAGATGCTCCATCAGGGACCCGGCCGGAGCGCGGGCGGACTTGATGAGTTCGACGTAAAGAACGATCACCGCGAAGAGGAGGAGCACGTCGTTCATGGTGGGATACCAGAACAATCCACTGGGAAGTTGCACCTTGAAGAGCGGTTTTACGCTGAGGCTGACACGCTCAGCATCTCCCACAGGTTTGATGGAGGTTTTCTCATCGACGGTTTTGGCCTCTTCGGGAGCTGGAGCTGGAGCCGGGGTGGGGGCTGTCGCCGGTGGAGGAGTCGCCTCGGCTGGGGCATCTGCTGCCAGGGTGGCCGCCGGTTCGGCCGGGACCGTAGCTGGAGCCGGAACTTCGGTCGTTGCGGCTTCGGCGTCGGCTTCGGCTTCGGCAATGGCAGCGGCAGCGGGTTCGGAATTCTGGATGATGTGCGGCACCACCATGTCCGGCGCGGCGGCCATCACCAGGTTGAAAATGATAAAGACGAACAGGAAGAGGGGAACGCGTTGGATGAAAGTCATAATCTTCAGGGGTGAGCAGGCGACCGCGATGCGGCAAGGCTAGGCTTTGAAGTTTGCGGATCGGCTGGCAAGAATCAAGCTGAATCCGGGCGGAAGGCCCGTTCAAGCCCCGGCAACCGAGCGGTGGCGTTGCAGGAGGCGTGTCCAGGCGATGATGAGCTGCTCAATGCTCGGCCTGACCAGGGCGTAGTCGAACCAATCCTTGAGCACGTCCACCTTGGCGGCTTGGCCGACGTAGAGGCCGTAAGTCTCAATCCCTTGGCTTCTCCATTTTTTGCGGTCGAAGGGCGTGTCCAGGATGTTGCCGTCCGTGTAGACGTTGATGAGGTCCGCTTGCCGGAGCTCGGCCCGATTTGCCTCGAAGCAGGCTTCGATGCCCTCGCACGGGCCATCGCAATCGAGGGAGTAGAGCAGGTCGTCGTCGAACGGAAGGGGAAGCCGGGTGGATCCGGTGCCGTAGGTCAGATAGACTGAGCCGAGGATTTTCTTGGAGCGGTGGAGGTGGTTGATGATTTGCAGCAGGGTCAAGCCGGCGAGGTGCGGCTCGTGCCACATCGATCCGGAGCAATCGACGACCAGGGCAACGCGGGGCATGCCTTCCGGGAGGGAGCGTTTGACCCGGTAGAAGCGTTCGGAGCCGCGCACGTGATCGCGGAGGGAGAGGCGCTTCGCGGCGGTTAAGGTTTTGCATTTGGCGATCCCACCGGGAAGCGCCTTGGCGACCAATCCTTCGAAGCGGGCGCCGATGCGGGGATTGAACTCGTCCCGATTGCAGTCGGGTCGCCAGAGGGCGGCCTTGGCCTTCTCGTCCCAATGGCGCAGAGAGTCTGGAAGCTGCTTGGGCTCTTGCCACGGCTGCGGCTCTCCGTTGTGATCGGTGATCTCAATCGCGGCGCGGTAGTCGTCGCCGTGGATGCTGCCGGATCGGGGACGCCAGCCATTTTCCGGCGGCCGGGGGAATTCGTCCAGCCAGAGGCGGCAGAGCGGGACGATGGCCATGGTGCTTTCCACGTAGGGACTTTCCTTCCGGGTAGCCAACTTAAAGAAGTGGAGGATACGAAGGGTGCGGGCGTGGCATTCGGAGCCGGAAGCTTCGGAAACTTCCAGGAGCCGGTGGAGTGATTCCCGTTGATTCTCGATCGTAATCAGGCCGAGGAAAACCGCCTCGGGTGGCAGCGTGGCCAGGAACTCGGTGTCCCAGGGCGGACCATTCCAGCGCAGCCAACCGAAACGGTGTCCGAACTCGCGCCGCCAACGGGCTTCGATGCGGGCATCTTCGAACAGATTGTGGATGAGGAACGGGACGCTCTGCTCCTGGAGAACTTTGCCGAGCTTGCGGAAATCCGCCTCCGACCAGATCGAGTGGGCGACTTCGTGGAGATAGGTTTCCACGGCGAGTCCGGCGCAGCGGACGTGGTGTTCGGCCAGTTCGTCGAGGCACTCGTTGAGGAGGATTTCGTTGCGGCCATCGTCCCGGTTGAAGCGCCAGCCACCGGTGGAGGGTTGCGTACCTCGCTCCACCCATTGCAGGCGGTAGGGCTGGGCGTCCACCAACGTCGCGGAGCGGAGCACGGTGTGGCGCCGCAGGACCAACCACTTCTGGCGTTCCGTCAGCATTTTTCGAAGGGGAACCCGGCGGTCTTGATAGCGGTTTCGAGCACCTCAAGCTGCTCGCCCAGCGGCGCGCCGGTCTCGGTGGCCTCGACCCAGATCTGGCCGATTTCGTAGAGCGTGTGCCCGAGATCGTCGGGATACAGTGCGTTTTCGATGGCGCGGACGACGGTGCGCAAGGTGAGCGCGCCGTTCAAGGTGTGGTCGCTCTTCGCGTTGCTCAACGTGCGGTAGAGCTTGAGGAACTTGGCGCTGAGTTTGGGATCGAACCCGCGATCCTTGAGGGCATTCTTGACCACCTTTTTGAAGAGTTCCTCGTCCGTTTCGACATAGGCGACGATAAATCGCTCCTTGGAAGCGGCGCAGCCTTCCTCGACATCGAACTCCATACCGACGTTGCTCGTCGCCACGATGGAGAGGAGGTGGCAAGGCGTGTAGACCATCTCCTCGCGGAATGCTCCGTCCTTCCAAGGCACGGCCCGGCCGGTGCGCAGCTTGTAGCAGCGGATGCCATGGATCACGTCCGGTTGGAGGGCATTGAGGAAGATCTCCCGTTCCCGGACCGGGATGCGGTAGATTTCGTCAATGAGGAGGAAAACCGCCGCTCCGCTGCGGTGGGAACGATTGACGAGCCCGGGCAGTTCGCTGGGTTCGCAGCAACCGACCGCGCGGAATGCCTGGGTGATGGCGCCGTCTTTCCAGAGCGTTTGACCGTTGGAAAGGATGAGGTGGCCGAGCAGATCGCAGGCTTCGACTCCGCGGTGCCCGGCGATTTCGATGATTTCGGATTCCGAAAATCCCTGTTGGCGGGCGAAGGCGCGGGCTCCGGTGGTTTTCCCGGAACCTTGACTCCCTTGCAACACAACCGGGACCCGCGCCTGGCCCCGGCTGGCGTATTTGCAGAGAGTGTAGTTGATCTTGTCTTCCTTCAGCGGCATGGCGGTGCGACCTAATTTGACAGCTGCTTCCTGGAGAATGACCTCGCGGTCTTCCCGTGAAATCCGGGCCCACTCTTCGCGCTCAAAGGAAATCAAGCTCGCGCCCTTTAGGCCCAGCCAATCCGCGGCAAGGAAAATGGGAGGAACTCGGTCCACGGCAGTCAGAAGTGGAATTCCAGAAAGAGGGCTTGGGCGCGCACCGGCCGCAGGGGCGGATCGTGAGTCCTCCTTGTGGCACGGGCCTGCCTGATCCCCTGCAAGGTTGGACGCAGGGGGCAGGCCAAACTCGGAAACTTTTTTGAAACATGGGCAGGAGGCCGCTCGGGCGCGCGAGCTGCAAATTCCACTCGACTCTCCGCCTCGGAAAAGGCAGCATCCGCGCCGTAATGTCTTCCACCTACTGGCCCTTCGTCGTCCTCGCCATCAGCGTGGCCTTCATCGTCTTCGGTATCAGCAAGCTGCGGCTCCACGCGTTTTTGGCTCTGGTGCTGGCGGCATTGCTGGCCGGCTTGCTTACCGGAAAAGAGACTTGGGACATCGTCCAGAAAGACGGCAAGGTAAAGACCGTCCCCCACCTGACGGGCGTCGTCGAGATGGTGGGCAAGGGATTGGGCGACACCGCACGCGACATCGCCATCAGCATCGCGCTGGCGGCGGTGATCGGCATGTGTCTCATGGAGAGCGGGGGCGCGGACAAGGTGGTGCGGCGGTTCTTGGCCTTCTTCGGGGAGAAGCATGCCGGCTGGGCCCTGCTCTGGAGCACGTATGTTCTCAGTGCGCCGATCTTCTTTGATACCATGTTCATGCTGATGGCGCCGCTGGCGATGACGTTGGCGCTGCGCACCGGCAAAGACTACGTGCTCTACATTTTGGCAGTCTGCTGCGCCGGGACCATCACTCACAGCATGACTGTGCCACACCCGGGACCGGTGGCAGTTGTGGAAGATCTCAAGATTAGCGTAGGGGAATCGCTGGTCTGGGGCATGGTGATCGGCGGTACTGTTTCCGCCTTGGGCTTTTTGGTGAGCCAGGTCCTCAACCGGCGCACCGTGGTTCCGGTCCGCGGCTCCGGCGCCGTCTCGTTGGAAAACCTGAAGGGAATCAGCAGCAAGCCGGAGAGCGAGCTTCCCTCCTTTTTCTGGAGCATCACGCCGGTGGTGTTGCCGATCATTCTCATCAGCATGACCACCGTGTTTGAGCTGGCGGATAAGGGGATGGCCGGGACCGCTTGGCTGGTGTCGCTGTTTGGAGGCAAAGAGGGTTTCACGGCCGTCCGGCATTGGGTGGATTTCGTGGGCCACAAAAACATCGCTCTGCTCATCGGCGCGGCGATCGCGATGGTGGTTCTCGCACGGCAACGCGGTTACGGGCTGAAGAAGCTCGAAGAGTTGGTCGGGCCCCCGTTGGAAACGGCAGGGATGATCATTCTCATCACGAGCGCGGGCGGCGCTTTCGGTCTCGCGTTGCGCAGCGCCGGAGTGGGCGATTCCGTGAAGGCGCTGGCGCAAGGTTATGACCTCAACCTGATCTTTCTCGGCTGGCTGGTCGCGGTGATCATCCGGCTGGCGCAAGGATCGGCCACGGTCGCGATGCTGACCGCTTCTTCCATCATGGCCCCGATGTTGGCGACGGCGTCCCTTGGCTGTCACCCGGTGTATCTGTTCTGCGCGATCGGCTTTGGGGCAATGTTCTGCTCCTGGATGAACGACAGCGGGTTCTGGGTGGTTTCGCGTTTGAGCGGAATGAACGAGCAGGAGACGCTGCGCACTTGGACCTTGCAGACCGGGGCGGACTCGGTGATCGGCCTCATTGTCACTCTGATCTTCAGTAAGCTGGTGCCAATGATTTGAGGTTCGAGGCCGATGGGCCTTAGTTCCTTGGTGGAAAAGCCCCATTCCTGCTGTTCCGGCCACGGTTCGGGTTCGCACCTCGATCCGGTTTGCAACATGACGGTGTCCGCGGATTCGTTGCGGCATCGCTACCGGGGGAAAGATTACTACTTCTGCTGCAAAGGGTGCCGCGAGAAGTTCCGGGCCAACCCGAAACGGTATCTCGATCCACCGGCTCCCGGCCTCGTCCCGGCCGCGTCAGGTCCGTTCACTTGCCCGATGCACCCGGAGATTGTCCAGGACGGCCCGGGGATTTGCCCGAAGTGCGGCATGGCGCTCGAACCGATGGGCGTGAGCGTGGAGGCCGACACCAGCGAGCTGGACGACATGTCTCGCCGGTTCTGGTTCTGCGCCGCCGCGGCTCTTCCGGTCATGGTGCTGGCGATGACGCTGGAGCATGTCAGTTGGGTTCGCTGGCTGGGTTTCGTCCTTTCCGCGCCGGTGGTTTGGTGGGGCGGCTGGCCCTTTTTTGAGCGCGGCTGGCAATCGCTGAAGACCCGCCATTATAATATGTTTACCCTGATCGCCCTCGGGGTCTTCGTGGCCTGGAGTTACAGCACGGTTGCTCTCCTCGCCCCGGGGCTGTTTCCGGAAACGATGCGGCAGCATGGCGTAGTGCCGGTGTACTTCGAGGCCGCGGCGGTGATCGTCGCCTTGGTGCTCCTCGGCCAAGTGCTCGAATTGCGCGCCCGCACGGCGACCGGCGCGGCGATTCGCCAGCTGCTCGGCTTGGCGCCGCACACCGCGCGGATCGTCCGGCCGGATGGCACCGAAGAGGATGTGCCGCTCGACCAAGTTCAGCCCGGGGACACGCTCCGGGTCCGTCCCGGCGAGAAAACTCCGGTCGATGGTCGGGTCGAGGAGGGGGCAAGCCACGTGGATGAATCGATGGTCACCGGAGAGCCGATGCCGGTTTCGAAAGCTCCGGGAGATGCGGTGATCGGCGGCACCGTGAACGGCTCGGGCAGTTTCCTGATGCGGGCGCAAAAGGTGGGGACGGACACCCTTTTGGCGCGGATCGTGGGCATGGTCGCGGAGGCGCAACGTTCCCGGGCGCCGATCCAAAAACTCGCGGACGTGGTGGCCGGGTATTTCGTTCCGGCAGTGGTGGCGGTGGCGGTCATCGCCTTCGTGGCGTGGTCGCTCTGGGGACCGGAGCCGCGACTTGTCCATGCGATCGTGAATGCGGTGGCGGTGCTCATCATCGCTTGTCCCTGCGCGCTCGGTTTGGCGACGCCGGTGTCGATCATGGTTGGCACGGGTCGTGGCGCTTTGGCGGGCGTGCTGATTCGCAACGCGGAGACGTTGGAGCGATTAGAAAAGGTCGATACCCTGGTGGTCGACAAGACGGGGACGCTCACGGAAGGCAAACCGGAGCTGATTGGCATTCACCCCGAGCCGGGCTTCTCTGAAACCGAAGTGCTGCGCCTCGCCGCCAGCTTGGAGCAGGGGAGTGAGCATCCCTTGGCCTCGGCGATCGTCCGGGGAGCGCGGGCTCGTGGCCTTTCGTTGAGCAAACCAGCGACGTTTGCGTCGATCACCGGCCACGGCGTGCAAGGTGAAGTGGAGGGAAAGGCGGTGGCGGTCGGCAAATCCGCGGAATCTGGGCTCGCGGTGACGATCGATGGCCAGCTCGCGGGCACCCTTTCCGTCGCGGATCCCATCAAAGAAACCTCCGCCGGCGCCATCCAGGACCTGCGCAAGGCCGGGATCCGGGTGGTGATGCTCACGGGGGATCAGGAATCGACCGCTCGGGCGGTGGCGGGAGAGCTTGGGATCGACGAATTTCACGCCGGCGTCTTTCCAGCCGACAAGCTCAGCCACATCGAACGGCTCCAACGTGAAGGGCGGGTCGTGGCCATGGCGGGAGACGGGATCAACGACGCCCCGGCTTTGGCAAAGGCCGACGTGGGCATCGCGATGGGCACCGGGACCGATGTGGCGATCGAAAGTGCGGGGATCACCCTGGTCAAAGGCGACCTCCGGGGAATCCTTCGCGCGATCCGGCTCAGCCGGGCGACGATGCGTAACATTCGGCAAAACCTCTTCTTCGCCTTCCTCTACAACACGGCGGGCGTGCCGATCGCGGCCGGGGCGTTGTGGCCGTTTTTTGGCATTCTGCTTTCCCCAATGATCGCGGCGGCGGCGATGAGCCTGAGTTCGGTTTCGGTGATCAGCAACGCCCTGAGATTGCGCTGGGTGACGCTTGGCGAACAGGTTGAGGGTTGATCACGGCCCGATGCCGCGTCGTGTGGTTCGTTCGCGCTTGTCGCGCGAGTTGATGGTTGATGGTTGATCGTTGATGGGGGCAAAACACCACTCCAGCACTCCAGCACTCCAGCTGGCCCTGCACGCATCAGCACGCCTCCAAGGCATGTGCCGATTCCGTCACAAAAGGGCATGTGCGGGGAGCTGCACGTGCCGAGTCCGTCACAAAAGGGCATGTGCGGGAAGCTGCACGTGTCGAGTCCGTCGCAAAAGGGCATGTGCGGGAAGCTGCACGTGTCGAGTCCGTCACAAAATGGCATGTGCGGGAAGCTGCACGTGTCGAGTCCGTCACAAAAGGGCATGTGCGGGAAGCTGCACGTGTCGAGTCCGTCACAAAAGGGCATGTGCGGGAAGCTGCACGTGCCGAGTCCGTCACAAAAGGGCATGTGCGGGGAGCTGCACGTGCCGAGTCCGTCGCAAAAGGGCATGTGCGGGAAGCTGCACGTGTCGAGTCCGTCACAAAAGGGCATGTGCGGGGAGCTGCACGTGCCGACCGTTGAAGGTTCAGGGGGGGGGCATCAACCCGCGTGCGTCAGAGCCCCTCGTACGGCACGTCGCCAGCCGGCGCGGAAGTCATCCCGCCAAGCAGGTGTGTTTTCGGGGCGAGGGGTGAAGCGACTGGCCACGCTCCAATGTTGCGCAATCTCTTCCCGACTTGACCAGACCCTGGTGGCGAGGCCGGCCAAGTAGGCGGCGCCCAGAGCGGTGGTTTCCAGGCAGCGGGGCCGTACTACCGGAATGCCGAGGAGGTTACATTGGATCTGCATGAGGAGGTCGCTGCGAGCAGCGCCGCCATCCACTCGCAGCTCCTTCAGCGGGATGCTGGAGTCCTTGATCATGCAGTCGATGAGGTCATCGCATTGCAGCGCGATGCTATCCAACGCGGCGCGGCAGAAGTGGGCGCGATTCGTTCCCCGGGTGATGCCATAGGCCAGCCCACGGGCATGCGGATCCCAATGCGGTGCCCCCAAGCCGGCGAAGGCGGGCACGAGGTAAAGTCCGTGGGCGTCGGGAACGGTGGCGGCCAGGGCATCGCATTCGGCTGCGTTGCGGATGACTTGCATTTCATCGCGAAGCCATTGCACCACGGCGCCGCCGATGAACACGGAACCTTCCAACGCATATTCGGTCCGGCCGCCGATGCGCCAAGCGATGGTGGTCAGGAGATTGTTGCGGGAGGCGACCGCCTCGGTGCCGGTATGCAGGAGCAAAAAGCAGCCAGTGCCGTAGGTATTCTTGGCCATGCCGGGCTCAAAACACGCTTGGCCGAACAGCGCGGCTTGTTGATCTCCGGCGATGCCCGCGATGGGAATGCCTCGAAGTGTGCCGGGGATGTTGACTTCGGCCAGGACGCCGCTGCTATCCACGACCCGGGGGAGCATGGCGGAAGGGATATTGAGCGAGGTGAGGCAATCCGGATCCCA
>CAMCXS010000001.1 GCA_945883495.1 Akkermansia muciniphila | reverse complement strand
ATTCTTGGTAGAGAAGAGTCACCCTTTGCAGATCTCGAGCGCGGCGTTGCTGGGGGCCGAGGATGAGCTTCCGGCCGGATCCCGTTTCTACGGGATTCCTCGTCGCCGGGCTGCCTGCCTCGTGAGCCTTGCGGCGAGCCGAAAGTGGGGGATGGTCGAAGATGGGCGAAAGGGGACTCCGCCATCTGAATTTGCGGTCCTGGTCGAAGCGCGACCGTGATCAGGGGCTATGTACTGGGACGCGCAGGGTTTTTCGGTTGGGGGCTTCGCTGGCGGTGGCAGGAGCGTTGAGTTGGTTGGCTGCGGCCTGGTGGTGGACTGAAGGAAAGGAACCGGAAGGGGGGGATTCTACGCTGGAGTCTGTGGGGCTGGGGCGGCCCGTACTGAGCTTGGAATGCGCTGAGTTAGGGATTGGAACAGGCAAAGCGGGAGGCATCGTCCTGATTCTGGACGACGCAGGGATTATCCGGCCGCCTGGAGAGACGGCGGCAGCGGGGTGGCCGACGTTTACGTTTGGGCGAGTTCCTGGGTTGATTATCGGGCAGCGCAATGAGGAGCCGCTGTTCGCCACCGCGGCTGGGATTGCGGGCCAGTGGGTGCCGCTCTGGGAAGGCCGTTTCGGGCCAGTGGTACGGATGGTGGCACAAAGTAGTTGCTGTTTGCGGGTCGAGACGGCGGGGGGCGTGACCCTTGAGTTCGTCGCCGCGGATTTGGAGCGGCAGTTTCGCAACTTGGAATCGATCTGGCGTCATTCCGAAAAGGAGGGGCGGGAAATCGCCACGGTGAACCTGATGCCGGCGCGGAATGCGCCGGTTACATGGCGTTGAGGCGATTCCTCCGGGATCAGATTGAAATCCAACGGCTGTGAAGTAAACTCAAACGTCAGAGAACTGGCGATGGCGCGTCCCAAGCTACATGTAGGTCTTGAGATCGGCACCACGAAAGTGGGGTTTGTCGTCGGTGAATCGCGCCAAGATGGGGGCATCAAAATCCTCGGTTTGGCGCACACCCAGTCGCGCGGGGTGCGCAAAGGTGAGATCGTGGATGCGGAGGCGGCGAAGCAGAGCATCAACGAGGCGTTGCTAAAGGTTGAGGCGGAGTCGGGGCACGAAGTTTCCGAGGTTTACCTTTCGGTGACCGGCGGACATGTGGGCTACGTGAACGTCAGCACGGACGTGGATATCCCAAGTCCGCCCGGCCAAGTCGAGGTGGTGGACATTGAAGAGCTTTGCGAGGCGGCGCGGGAGGTCAAGTTGCCTCAAGACCAGGCGCTGATTCACACGATTCCCCGACAGTTTCGATTGGACGGCCGGGTGGATCGCAATCCCGTGGGACAATTTGGGAAGGTTCTCAAAGGTGATTTCCACCTCATTCATGGAGATCGAAATCGGATTCATAATGCGGTGCGCTGCGTGAATCAACTGTCGTTGGGCGTGGCGGATATCGTGTTTTCGCCATTGGCGGCAGGGCACGTGGTTTTGGGCGAGGCTCAAAAGCAAGAGGGCGCTGTGCTGATTGATTTGGGAGGAGGTACGACGGATTTCCTGCTGTACGCTGAAGGAGCCTTGGTCGCTTCTGGATGCATTCCGCTCGGGGGCGACCACGTGACGAATGATATCGCGTTGCTCATGGAGATCTCGCTGCAAGCCGCGGAATTATGCAAAATCCGGGAAGGGTCCGTTTACTTTAATTCCAAGGCTGCACCGCAGCTCACCGCCTTGCCGGATATTCGCGGGTTGGAAAGCCGGGAGCTTGATCTCAATTTTCTCAATCAAGTTATTCATTTGCGGGTGCGGGAAATTCTTGAGTTGGTGAAGCAGAGGCTGGAAGCCACCGGTAGATTGCCGCAAGCGAAAGCGGGATTGTTCCTCACCGGTGGCGGGAGTCTTCTCAAAGGAGTGCCGGAGTTGGCGGGGAGCGTGTTCGGGATGAAAGTCAATGAGCAGCCCGAAGATGCATCCAGTGGGAGCCGGACAACATTGCGCATGCCGCAATATGCCACTTTGATTGGTTTGGTGCGTTACGCCCAGGTCCGGGAACGGCGGGCGAGTCCCAAGAAAGGGCCCATGTCCCTCGGAGAAAGAATCGGCGGTTGGCTTGGCGTTGCCTGAATCACGCCCCCAGGTTCCCCGTCACATTATAGGAGTAGCCAATTATGGAATTTCATCGCAAGGCCGGGGAAATCTCCGCCCTCACCTCAAAGAGTCCGCGAATTCTCGTGGCCGGTGTGGGAGCGGCCGGAGCGAACATCCTGCGCCGCATCGTGATGGATGGCGGCAACCCCGACGCCCTGGTCTGCATGGACACGGACTTGGGGACTCTTAACTCCTGCGCGGCGGCCAAGCGGGTGCAGATCGGCCGGAACGTCACGCGTGGCCTGACGGCGGGAGGCGATCCTGACGTCGGCCGTGAGGCGGCTCAGGAAAGCGAACAGGAGATTCGCCAAGCATTACGGGGAGTTGACCTGGTCTTCTTGTGCACGGGCCTGGGTGGTGGAACTGCTTCGGGAGCCTCGCCAGTGATCGCTCGTTTGGCTCGGGAAGAGGGCTGCTTCGTGCTCGTCTTTGTCACGCTGCCTTTTCATTTCGAAGGCCGCCGTCGCCAAGCCCAAGCGCGCGAAGCTCTGGCTCAGCTAAAACCCTATGCCGGTGCCCTTCTGACCTTCGAGAATGACCGGATGGGACAGCTCATCGTTCCGACTGAAGGGGTGCAAAGAGCTTTCGCTGTTGCAGATACGACGATTTGTCACAGCATCCGAGCTATTACGACGATGCTGGAGAAGCCCGGAATGATCCGAGTGGGACTGGATCAGTTGCTTGCCGTTCTCAACGGCCAGGATGCGCGGTGTCTTTTCGGCTTCGGGAAAGCCACTGGGCACGATCGGGCAACTATCGCCGTCCGGGCTGCCCTGGAGAATCCGCTGCTCCATGATGGCGATCTCCTGGCTTCCGCCGCCACGGTCCTGGTCCACATGTCGGGCAACCGGAGCGTAACCTTGGCCGAGGTGGAGCAGGTGATGAGTGAAATTTCCGCGCGGCTCAATCCTTCGATCGAAGTGTTGTTCGGCGTTTCCGCGAGTGAGGAGATCGGTGAAGAGCTCTGGGTCGCCATTATCAGCTCCGTCAATCGAGGGCAGGGAGTGGCGGCTGCGGCGGCGCCGGGGGCCCAGATCCCAGCGGTGGTGGAGTCAACTCCCGTACCGGCTGAACGGACGATGCCGGTCGAGCCGAGTTTGGTTCAGCCAACGCAAGAGGAAGAACCACCCTCCCTGCTGCCTCCAGGCCCCATGAAGCCTCGGCTCAAAGCGCCGCTTCCGATGCCTCCAGCTCCGGCGCCCATTCCGGCTAAGGGCGCTCCGGTGGTGCGTCGCTTGATCGCGCCCGAGCATCTTGATGCTCCTCCCGCCACGGGGATTCCGGTTTCCGGGGCTGTGCCGCCCCCTCCGAATGATGCGTTGCCGGTGGCCCGCCCGGTGCCTCCTCCGGTCCCGACTCCGGGAGTTCAGATCGATTACACTCCGCGTGGCACGACCGGCAATGGGAACGGCGGTTCCGCGACGATTACGCTGGATCCGCCCCAACCTTCGTTCCTAAGTCGAGACGCTGGCACGAAGCCTCCGACGCCGATTCCGTCGGTTCCCCCTTCTCCAGTGCCGGCTCCCGGCGCTGCTCCGGTGGAGTCGCCGGTGCGGAAAGTTCTCGGCATGCCTCCGGCTCCCACGGGAGTCGGCAACGGCAATGGGCATCAAAATGGTCATAGCAATGGAAATGGCCATGGAAATGGCCATGAATCGGACCACGGCTCTTCCTCCTTGCTCTCCATGCGGCATCGGGGACGCTTTGAAAACAGCGATCCGACGATCATCGACGGCCAGGACATGGATTTGCCGACCTTCTTGCGCAAACAACGCCGTCCTGACTGATGATTTCCGATGTCAGACGGGAAGGGGGCGGCGTCGCTATCTCCCTGCCGGTCAGGATCTTGGGGTTTCGATGAAGACATCGACTTGTTGCCCCACGTAAACCGGTGGTTCCTCCGGCTTTTTCAGAGAGAAGATGACCTGGAGAACGCGGGTGTCCACTCGCTCCGTACTGGCTCCCGTCAGTGAGACTTTCGGAATGACGAAGGGCTCGATTCGGACGAAATCAAGCGGGAGCTCGACGTTTCGATCCCCTTTGAGGAAGGCGACAGCCCGCTGTCCCTCGCGGATGCGAGTGGCATTCTGCTCATCGACGTCCGCGCGGACTTGGAGCCGATCGATCTCTCCGACGACCATGGCAGGTGCTTGGGGCGAGCTGGCGGCGAATTCCCCCTCCCGGATGTTTACCTGGAGGACGATTCCGTCCCTGGGGGACACGACGGTGAGCCGTTCAATGAGAAGATCAAACCGTTTCAGTTCGGCTTCGGCGACAGTGATTTGGGCACGGGCGGCTTGGGCCTGGGCCTTGGCGACCTTGAGGTCGTTGCGGCGGATATCGAGTTCTTCCAGGCTGACGGCGGGCGTGCCGGCGGCCTCCCAACGCTTGAGTTGTGACTCAAGCTTGTCCACCGTGCCTTCTTGAACGGCGAGTTGGGCGCGCGCTACATCGACTTGGGCAGCGGCGGCGATTCTAGAGGAGAGCAGCTCCCGGTCATCAAGTCGGAAGAGCGGGGTGCCCCGCTTCACGGGACCGTTGACCTGGACGAAGACCTCTTGAACAAGCGACTGCACCGGGACGCCGATGCTGACGTTTTCACTGAGCGCTTCGAGCAATCCGGTGGCCGCCACGGCCGATGGAAATGGCTTTGCAGGAGGCGGGACCGGAGGGGCGTCGGGAGGGACGGCGGTCTGCTGCGCCTGGAGCTGGCTGAACGACCACATCGACCAGAGCCCAAACAGGGCCAGGAAAATGCTGCCAGCTGAGATGATTTTGGGAAGCCAACGCATGATTCAGATTCTAATGAGGGCGTTCGTGAAGGAAGTGCCGTTCGTGCCCTGCGGCGGTCTCCTGCACTTCAATGATGCGGCCGTCATCCATCCGGGCGATCCGGTCCGCGTAGGAAAAGATCCGGTTGTCGTGGGTGACGATCATGACGGCGCGATCGCTGGAGCGGGCGATGTTCGCCAGCAGGTTCATGACAATCTCGCCATTGCTGGCATCGAGAGCGGCGGTCGGCTCATCGCAAATTACCATAGGGGGCTCGTGGACCAGGGCGCGGGCGATGGCGATCCGCTGTTGTTGACCGCCCGAGAGAAAGCCCGGGCGATCTCCAGCCCGGTCGGCCAGTCCAACTAACCCGAGCGTTTCGCGGGCTTTGCGGATGGCGACGGAGGACCGCACGCCTCCAATGAGCAAGGGGACCGCCACGTTCTCCGCGCAGGAGATCGTTGGGATGAGATTGAACTGCTGAAAGATAAAGCCAATGTGCTCTGCCCGGAAGCGGGTGAGTTCCGCGGAGCGCATGCGGTGAAGCGGATTGCCAAAGGCTGTGACTTCTCCGCTGTCAGGCCGGAGGGTGCCTCCAATGATGCTCAGTAGCGTGGTTTTTCCGCATCCAGATGGGCCCACGAGCATGAGGATCTCGCCTTTGCGCACGGTGAGGCTGACCTGCTTGAGCACGAGGAGCTTGGAAGCGCCGTCGCCAAAGCTTTTTTCGATGCCGCGAGTTTCCACGGCCACGGAACGGCTGTTTGAGGGCTCAGGCACGGAAAACCATGGCGGGTTCGTAGCGGGCCAATCTCCAGATGCCGAGCATGGCCGCCAAAAAGCAGATGAGGATAATGACGCCGAAGGCACCAATTGGGACGATGGTTGGCATGAAAAACGGCGGTTGCTTGTTCTCCAACGCGGCGCGGGCAAATCCCGAAGTCGCGAGCAGGCCAAGTCCAAACCCGATCACGCCGACCGTTAAGGCTTGCACCATGAGCATGGCGCTCAGTCTTGGCGTGGACATCCCCATCGCCTTGAGTGCTCCTAAATACCGTAAGTTATCGAGGACGAAGGCGTAAAATGTCTGGCAAGCAATCGCCACTCCCACGATGAAGCCGACGATCACCGTGGTGCCGAACGAGATTGGAATTCCAGTGTTGCGGACATACCACCAAATGGTTGACCAGCCGAAGTTCTCGTCGTCAGTGCCCTCCTCTCCGGTTACAAACGCCCGCAGGCCGGTCACGCGTTGGATCTCTCGTGCTGCCTCAAGCGGGCTGTTGCCGGGCACGGGAGCGGCGATCACGGCGGAGAGCATTTTTCGTTGCGGCGGGGAATATTGCAGCGCTCGTTCGTAAACCGTCCAAATGTAGGGGCCGCCGGTAAAGGAGCGGTCTGCGTCACAGATGCCGACGACGCGGGCTTCTATATCGTTGATTTCAAACTGGTCGCCGATGGTGAGTTTGCCGCCGCGGACGGGTGAGAGGCGCGTTGTCGCCAGCTCGTCGATGATCACTGTGTTCGGAAGACGAAGGTCTTCTAAACTTCCCTCCAGCATGCGAGGTGGAGCGCCCGCGAAGGATGCGGCATCGATTCCGATGAGCTGCACGGTTTTAAAGCTTCCGTCATCTAGCCGAACCCTTTGAATTCCGGAATAAAGCGGCATGGCCCAGGCGACGCTCGGCACGGAACGGACCCGGCTCACGTCGGTGTCGCGCAGTGGATTGGTTTCATTGACTTGCTCCACCTGCTCTTCGACAACCCAGATTGGCGCGGGCACGTTGCGGAGGGTGGAGGTGGTCCAGCGCATCAGGCCGCAGAAAACCGAGGCTTGCTGGACGATCAAAAAGGTCGCGAAAAACAAGCCGACCACCAGCATCACATATTTGGCGATGTCACCGAAGAGCATCTGGATGGCGAGGCGAAACATCGATTGCAAGAGGGGCCGGAACACAGATCCCGGGAACCGATACCACGAGGAACCGGGACCGCAACGGGGAGATTGACCGCCCGCGTGATGCAGGGAGCCACTTGGAAAACGCGACAAACGACAGTACGGATGCCCGGTGGATTACTTCTTCGGCGCCTCGCCAGATGAGTCGCGGAAAGGCCGGAGCGGCGTTGCTTCTTCCTTGGTCGTGTGTGGGAGGGTAAGCCGTTTTGGAAGAGCTTCTCCAACCTTGCGGAGGGCGCCGAGGGTGGACTGGGTGATGTTATCGACGTTATCCAAAGTGACATCTTTCACGCGACCCAAGGTCTTAGTGCGCCAGACGGGGTCAGCAAGGGTGCCGGTCCCTTCGAACTCCAAGAGCTTGGCTACGGGGACCAGAAGGGCGCCAGCCGGTCCTTTGATGTTGACGGTTGTCTCCAGATTCAGGGCCTGCGTGGCCATGGAGATCGTGCCGTTACCCTTCAGATGGAAGGCGCCGGTTTCAGCCTGCAAATCGTCGGCGATGAATTGGCCATTGGCGATGCGGAAGCGGAGATCCGCCTGCCGGGCGACGTTGAAGCCATCGTGAAGTCTGGGAAGGGCTGCGGCTAGCGGCTTGGAGAGCGGACCGAAGCTGGGAAGACAGAAGATGTTTCCGTCTTCGACCCGTCCGGTGCCTTCGGCTTTGAGATGCTGGAGGCCAGGTTGAGCGGATCGAAATCGGGCGTGGCCACTGAGTCGGCCACCGGTGTCATGGCTGCTGCCGTAAACCTTGGCCAGTTGCTCAAAGTCGATGTCCTTTAGTTGGATGCTGATATCGTAATCAGAGCCTGTTGGAGTATTATCGATCCGTGCTTCCGCCCGCACCGTTCCGTCGAGCGCTTTGGCTTGAAACCCCTGTAGGGTCACGGCGTCACCCTTCATTACCACGGTCCCGGATGGGCGTATCAGTTCGATCTGCTTTCCTACGACTGGATAGCGGGCGGTGCTATCCCCAGAAAAAGCGATCTTGTAGTCGTGGCGGCGCGAGGACGTTCCGACCCCGGATGGTAATCTGGTATCAATCGAACCTTCGATGCTTAACTGAGGCGGTGTTGCGAAGTCGTAAACGAGTAGTTCGGCGGCTTCATCCGGGGCAAACCACCCGACCGCGTGGGCTGGGAAAACCTTCCCTCTGACGTTTCGGAAGCTGCACATCTGCGTGCCGTGATCGAGCTGGATATGCTGTCCGCTGATTTCGCCTTCGGGGCGCCGGATCACGACGTTGTAGAAGTTGTGGACCTCCTTCTCAAAGTAGAGGTCGCACTGCAATTGATCGATGGGATGCTGGTTGAGACCGCAGTTCCTCAAGTCGATCACTCCTGTTGTGACCCAGCTTTCGGGGGAGAGGGTTGGACCGTGACCCTCCAGATTGATGAACACTGCGGATTGGTCTGACAAGGTCCATCGCTTGAGAAACTGCCGGGTGCCCTCGAGCCCCACGAATGGGGCAAAGATGGTCGGGTGCAGCCGGATGTCACTGCGGAAGCGCACGCCCTGCTCGTCCCTCAAGATGTCGCAGGATAGGACGCCGGTTTTGTGTTCGAGTTTGCCCTCGCGCAGGTAGAGCCGGTTTTCATCGACGCTAAAGCTGGCGGACATGGCCTCGAAGATCACGCCACGGCTGGTGGTGCGCTCGGCGCGAATGCTGCCGATCGCCTGAACGGGAGGCGAATCCCAAGACAACGGTTTGGTAAAATGCCAAGTGCCCGAAGCCTCGATCAGGGGCGGTTCGTAAAAGACGAGCTCGTTGAGCTGTGGAGCGGTGATGACGTTTTTCAGGAGTCCCACCGCGTCAATGGAGGACGTGAACTGGAACAGGAGAGTCTGTCGGGTTAAGTTCAATTCGAATTCCGCCTGCAGTTTTCCAGGGCCATCCCTCATTTCCAGCTCGCGGATGATGATGCTGTCGCGTTCAATGCGTAGGTTGGCAGCCAGTGAGTCCGCGCTATACGTCCGGTAGCGAAACGGGCCGGAGCGCAGGGTGCCGGAGAGGCGAATGGCCCGCAGGTTTGCGGTGTCTCCCTGCACCTGGATTTCCAACCGTGGATGGGAATTGGGCTCGAATTCCATCTCTTGGAGCGGCTTGAGCAAGTTGGCGATCAACTCACGCTGCTGGCGGACCTCGCTGAGGCGGGAGGATTGCTGTTGCCCCAAGGAAGGCGTCTGATCGTCGGTCCCAGGATTTGCCGGTGGACGGAACAGAGAGCCGGAAAGCCGAACTCCCACGCCGTGGATGAACGCCTCGGCCCGGACGATTTCGATCTGATCTGGAGGCATCAGCACCCGGGCGCTGAAATTGTCGAGCACCAGTTTGTCTCCTTTGAGCTTGCGGATTGGGTCAAGGGGGATCGTGATCGCCGCATTGCGAATCTCAAACGCACGCAGGGTGAACTCCCGTTTCTCAAGATCCGACAGATTGATGTCCAGGGCGATCTGACTGATTCGCATCAGGAGGATTTCCTGGGCCTCGTCCTCGTAGAGAAAGACGTCCTTTGCGATCAATCCCCGAAGCGGATCGAGCGTCAGCCGCCGGATCGTGGCATGTACGCCGCGCTTCTCGAACTCTTCGGTCACGATATTGCGCCAGCGGTGCGTGAAGCCTTTGCCTTGCGCGTAGTAGGCCGCCCAGGCGCCCCCAAGGACTACCAGGACAAAAATTACAAGGGCGACTTGCGACGATCGGCGCATGATGAAACTCACCAACCGGTCCGCACGAGGACACGGTTCTTCTCGATTATCATGCGGTCGGCATGGGAGAAATGCAACTTTCGTCAGTGGTCAACTATTGGCCATGCCAAGAACTCAGATGTGCCGAATCAACCTTCGCTGGTGGTGGCTTCTGTGCGGATCGAGCAAGGGAGAGCCTTGACAGGGCGGGCGCCGCTGCCTGATCGTCGCACTCATGCTTAGGTGCTCCTGCTTTGTCTCCCTGGTTGCTCTGGCTCTGTTTCCGCTCACCACCTCCTCCGGCCAGACTTATGCCTTCCAGACCGATGAGGCCATCTTCGTCGCGGACCTAGAGCAGCCGGAGGCTCCGGCCAAAAAGCTCACCGGCGGATACGACCCAGCCATTTCCCCAGATGGCAAAGCCGTCGCCTTCACCCAGCAGGATGAGGACGGGAACCGTCGCATCGCGATCGTCGACGTCGAGACCGCAAAGGTCCGGCTCGTCGCGGGGATTCCCGGCGAAAATGCCTTTCTCCCGGCGTGGTCGATCGATGGCAAACAGCTCTATTTTCATCACTTCGGCACTTCCAATTGGCGGCTCGCCCGGGTCGATGCGGAAGGCGGCGGCTTCACCATCATCCTCGAGGAGGGGGGCCGTGAGGCCGGAGCTTATGGACCGTTCCCGAACGGAAACGGCTGGCTCTGCCATGATCTCGATTCCTTCTTTGTGCTCAAAGCCGGGGAAATTTTCGAAGTGCCGAACTCGACCAACGTGACCGGCCTGTCCCTCCCTTCGCGCTTGAGCGTGGCGCCGGATTGCCAGCGGGCCTTGTTTGAAATCTTCGTCGAGGAAGACATGGGGCCGGATGACGAAGGTCCGCCCGCCGCCATCAGCCTGATTGATCTTACGACCGGTAAGCGGACCCAGATCACCGCCCGTGGCATCAACGGCATGTATCCGAATTGGCTGCCTGGCGGTGAGGAATTTCTCTTTGCGGGCTACGACGTGAAAACGAACCAGTCATCGATCTACCGGATGAAACTGGAGCCCGGAGCCAAACCCGTGCTGGTTCGCAAAAACGCCTCGTGGCCCAGCGTCGCCACGGGAACTCGCAGCAGCCGATGAGGCGCGTGTTTCTCCTGCTTGGGCTGGTGATGGGAGAGGGCTCGGCTACCGAGCCTTCCGTGGCTTCGTTTGCCTCGATCCAAGCCGCCCTGGACGCGAACCCGGGAGCGATGGTCTACGTTCCGTCCGGTGAGTATCGAATTCAGACCAAACTGCGCGTGCGCTCCTCCCGCTCGGGTCTGTTCGGCCCGGGACGAATCCTCCAGGAGAATCCGGACCATCCCATCATCGAGATCGAGGGGGCCGAGGAGGTGCAACTCCGTGATCTGACGCTGACCCGTCCCGATGGAGCCATGGCGACGGCCAAAGAGGGCATCCTGGCGATCAAGTGCCGCGATCTGGTGCTCGAAAATGTCCGGGTGATCGACAACCACAGCCGCGCCGCCGCGATTTCCATCCGCGCGAGCCAGGGATCACGAATCAGCCGCTGCTTGGTCCGCAATTATATGGGAATTTCCATCGACGATCGCACGGCCAATCCCGATTGGGGCTATGCATTTCATTGTACAGACGGCACTGGGATCGGCGTTTCCTATTCGACCGGCACCCTGATCGAGGGAAATCGCATCATTGAGGAGCGTCTCCGTCCGACTCCGGAAATCCAGGCCGAGAACCAGCTCGGACAGTTCGCCAAGCGCAATCCGGTGAAAGGGAACTTCATCAGCCAAAAAACCTGGGATGCCGGATACACGGATAACTGGCAACAGGGCTCTGGGATCATCGTGACAGCTCCGGAAGTGAGCGATCTGACGAGGATTCTTGGTAATCACATCGAGAACGCGGCGCAGGGGATCGATATCCACTGTGATCACGTCGTGATCTCCAGCAATATCGTGGTGAATTCCTTCATCGGCATGAAGGCGATGCATGGCTCACGCAACGTCATCATAATGGGAAATCACTTTGTGAAGAATAGTCTCTGGGCCATCGGGCTCATGCCGGGCGCGGCGGCGAAAGAGGGAAATGCCGACGGCGGTTCCGTGGTCGCGAATAACATCATTTCGGACTTTGGCCACGGAGATGCTCATTGGATTTGGGGGGACGAGCGCTCTCCGCTCAAGTTCGATACCGGCCAACAAAGTGATGATCCTCCGCTCTCCGATGTCCTGGTGCAAGGCAACGTGATCCACAGCCTGGGCAAACCGCGCTACCGGTATGCCGTGGTGCTTCCGGGGGGCCCAAAAGGCCCGCAAGGCATCCACTTCGCGAACAATTTGTTTCACCCAGGCACCGGCGGCGTCGCCAGCCGGGAACTGCCGGAATGAAGGCAGCTCAACCTCCGGGTTTGCTAAAAACGGGGGTGGTATGGGCTCACAAGGCGCGGAGGATGGAAGTCGAGTCATGCTTCTCGTGCTCAGCGAAGCGGTGCTCGTGCTCGTAGTCGAGTTTGCATCGGTTCCTCAAAACTCCCACTCCACCAAGCTTGGTCCCCTCGCTCCCGCCGCGTAACCCGAGATCGAGTTAGTCGGGAGGTTGAACCTCCAGGTTATCGTGGGCAGCCGAGACCACAGTCCGCTCCGCGCCTTCGCGCGAGGCCAAACCATTCCTGATCGCGCTTGGTCGTTTGGCCAATGCAGCGCCGCTTTTGCCAAACGACGTTCGTCGATGGGGCGAAACAGCGCTGTTTTCCCCCATCGACGACGGTCGATCTCTCAAAACAGAGGTGTTTTTCCAGATCGACGACGGTCGTTTGCTCAAAACAGGCCGTATTGCGCCATCGACGAGCGTCGATGGGTCAAAACAGGGCGAGAATCGCCCATCGACGACGAGCGCTTGCGCAAAGCGGCTCTGTTTTCGGTGATCGACGAAGCGCAACGGCTTTTCCGGGGCGAGCTGACCTCGTGTTCGGCGAACTTTTCAGCCTAGAAGGCATGGGGAACCACGGTTTGCCTCCGATGCTTGTCTTGGTCTCACGCCCGCTTCACTTACCCTAAATCCGGAAGTGGAATCATCGCTCGCGGAGGCGCGGAGAATCAGAGAGGATATTGGTTTTGGTGAACTTGAGGCGCTCACTCACTCACCAAGTGGGCGCCGGTGGACAAGCCTTCCAGCAGTCAAAATCCCCAGTCCTCCGCGTCTCCGCGCCTTGTGAGCCCAGACCATCTCCGTTTTTAGCAGACAATCCATGGCGCGAGGAAGTGGAACGGAGAGTAACTTTTCGGCTCCCGGGCCCGCATGTTAGCCTGGAGGTTTAACGGTGTTTCGATTACGAGCACGAGCACGAGCTCGAGCTCGAGTTTGAAATCGGTTCCTCAAAACTCCCACTCCACCAAGCTTGGTCCCCTCGCTCCCGCCCCGTAAACTGGATCGAGTTAGTCGAGAGGCTCAATCAAGCTGCGCCTCAAGCTCGCGAGACGGCTCGATTTGCAAAGATTGAATCGGCGTCGCGAAGCGAATTTCCAGTTTGCGGGCCAGGCGGAGCACTTCGAGTAACACCCGTTGCCTTTCGATCAGTTCACGGCTCAAGTCCGGCACTTTGAGGAAGAAGTAGAGCATGATTTCCAGGCTGTCCGGGCCGAAGTCCTTGAGCACCACGTGGTAAAGATCTTTCCGCGTCGCCGGGGCGTTCGCGATGATCTGCTTGATCCCCTCGATCAACGATTCGATTTTCTCAGGAGGCGTGTCCGGCGTGATCCGCAGCGAGGTCAGCACCCGGCGGTGTTTGCGGCGGCCCATGTTGTCGATCTTCGAGTTCATCACCTCGGAGTTCGGAATCGTCACCACGGAATCATAGAAGGTCCGCAGCCGGGTGGACCGAAAATCGACTTCTTCGACGTCGCCCTCCGTGTCACCGATCTTGATCCAGTCGCCGACTTTGAACGCGCGATCGATCATGATGATGAGAGAACCAATGAAATTCGTCAGGGTTGATTGCATCGCCAGCGCGACCGCCAGACCGCCGATGCTGAGGCCGGCGAGGAGGGAGACGACGTTGAAACCGAGGTTCTGCGCCGCGAGAATGATCCCAGTGAGCACCGCGAACAGCTTCAACGTACGGGCTACCAGTTTGACGATTTGGTCGTCGAGCGTCGATTCCGTCCGGCTCGCGAGCAGGGTGAGGTAATCTCCGGCCAGATCGGCGAAGCGGTACGCCATCCAGATGAGCGAGGCGAAGAATGCTACTTGGAGCGCGATCTGAAGGACCGCCAACGCCAAACCGGAAATCAGCAGCACCTTGACGCAGATCAGCCAAAAGCCGCAGCTCACGATCAAACCCAAGGGACCGGTGAGCGCGGCCACGATCCGGTCATCCCAATCGCTCTTAGTCCGTGAGGTCAGGAGCTTGAGAAGCTGCAGGAACATCCCGGTGACCGCTCGCACCAGCAAGCCGCTTAAGATCGCCCCGAACAGTCCGATCCATTGCCAGAGCTCCAGCTCGAAGTAGCGGCGTTGCCGCGCCCAGTCGGGAACCCGGCGGAGAATCCAGGGGGGGGAGTAAGCCGCCCCTTGGCCAGTGCCCTCCAAATAGGGCTGGTTCTTGATTTGCTCATAAAACGGACCGACCCGGCCCACCAAGCTCGGGCTGAAGAGGAATTCCCCGTTGTGCGCCTGGGAAATCACGATGCCGGTGTCCTGTAACTCCCAATGCGTGAGGTTGCCGCCCGCCACCTCGTCCGGCCCGGGCACCTGAGCGTAATCGATCACCCAAAGCCGATCGATGATCTCCTTCAGAAAAATCGCCGTTTCCCGCCCGTCGTGGGAACGGTTGACCAGCGGCACGCCATCGAGATTGAGGCAGGCTACGGCGGTATCGATGCTCTGCAATAGCGACAAATCACCGTTCAGCTTGCCGGCCGTGTAGCGGTCCATCGCCGTCATGAAGGTGCGCAACGTTTCCCGTGGGCTGCTCGTCCGCACCGAAAGCCCTCGCGCGGTTTCCGGGGTGACCGAGGGAGCCGCCTTCGCTTGGAGCAGGAGTGTCAGCGGAACCACGCAAAGCAGCAATCGGCGGAGGATCATCGGCGTGCATTCTCCCGGGAGCGCCCCTGTCAGTCAAGCCCTGCCGGGCGGCTCGCGCGTAGTCTCTTGAAATGGCTTTACGGAATTTGGTGGTAGTGCTGGGAGATCAACTCGATGCTCAGTCGGCGGCGTTCGATGGCTTCGATCCGGCCCTGGACGCAGTCTGGATGGCGGAGGTGACCCGGGAAAGCACCAAGGTCTGGAGCAGCAAACCACGCATCGCGATCTTTCTGGCCGCCATGCGGCACTTCCGCGACGAACTCCGCGGGCGCGGCTGGACCGTGCATTACCTGGAAATGGTGACCGGCACCTTGGGCGAGCACCTGCGGGACGCGGTGGAGGCTCATCGTCCAGCCCAGGTTGTTGCGGTCGAGCCGGGGGAGTGGTCCGTGCGCGAGGAATTGACGGCGATCGGCGGAATCGAGTGGCGCGAGGACCGGCATTTCCTCTGCAACCGGGCAGAGTTCGCGGCGCACGCGAAAGGGCGCAAGCAGCTCCGCATGGAATACTTCTACCGGGAAATGCGCAAGCGCCACGGGGTGCTCATGGAGGGAGCCCAGCCCGTTGGGGGCGACTGGAACTTCGACCAGGAGAATCGCAAGACATTCGGCAAGGACGGTCCTCCGTTGCATCTGCCGCCGCGCCGGTTCGCGCCGGATGCGGTGACGCGCGAGGTGATTGAGTTGGTGAACGAGCGCTTCGCCAGTCATCCGGGGGATTTGAGTCAGTTTGATTGGCCCGTGACCGCCGCGAAGGCGGAAGAGGCGTTGGAGGATTTTATCGAGCGGCGTCTCCCGCAGTTCGGGGACTGGCAAGACGCGATGTGGACGGGCGAGCCTTGGCTTTTTCACGCCCGGCTCAGCGCGTCCATGAACTTGAAATTGCTCAATCCACGCACGGTCATCGCCAAAGCGGAAGAAGCCTGGCGGCAGGGACGGGCGCCGTTGGCCGCGGTGGAAGGCTTCATCCGGCAGATCCTCGGCTGGCGCGAGTATGTGCGCGGCGTTTACTGGCAGTTCATGCCGGGATATGTCGAACGCAATGCCTTGCAGGCGGAACAGCCGTTGCCGGCGTTTTATTGGACCGGAGAGACGGACATGGCGTGCTTGCGGGAGGCGATTGGGCAAACGTTGCAACTTGGCTACGCCCATCATATCCAGCGCTTGATGGTGACCGGTCTCTACGCCTTGCTCCTGGGCGTGCGGCCGCGCGAGGTGCATGAGTGGTATCTCGCGGTCTATGTCGATGCCGTGGAATGGGTGGAATTGCCGAATACACTTGGGATGTCGCAATATGCGGACGGCGGTGTCATGGCCAGCAAGCCGTATGTGGCGAGCGGGAAATATATCCAGCGGATGTCGAACTATTGCAACGGCTGCCGCTTCCGCCCGGCGGAATCCACTGGGCCCCATGCCTGTCCGTTCACCACGTTGTATTGGGACTTCCTACTGCGGCACGAAGAGGTCTTGGCCCGGAATCCCCGCATGGTCATGCAAGTGCGCAATCTCAACCGCCTCTCGTCAGAGCAACGCGAGTCGATTCAAGCGCGCGCCGCCGAGGTTCGGAGTTGGTAGAGGCTTGGCCCTTCAAGCCCAGGTCACGGTTTTTCGGCGAAAAGGCCTTGTGCCCGGCGGATTCTCCCGATCAGACTCGCCTTTCATGAAAAGCCCCCTTTTCGCCAGCTGCCTGCTGGTATTGTGGTTTGCTTCGGCGCAGGCCGTTCCCTCGCCAGATGCTGTCAAAGCGGCGCTCGTCAAAGCCGTGAGCTTCTATCATGCCAAAGCGTCCATCCATGGCGGATACGTCTATCGCTACAGTGGCGATTTTGCCTTGCGCGAGGCGGAGGGGATTCCAGGGCCGGATACGATTTGGATCCAACCGCCCGGCACGCCCGCGATCGGCGCTGCGTTCCTGGATGTATATGAGCTCACGCGTCATCCGGCTTGCCTCACCGGCGCGGTGGAGGCCGCGCACGCGCTGACCCGGACCCAGATGGCTTCTGGTGGGTGGGATTACTCGGGCCACTTCGATGCCGCGCACCGGGAGCGTCAACTCTACCGGCGAGATCCCGCTGGGAAGCTGCTCGATCGTTCAAATGCTCCCAGTGGAGAGGCGGGTTGGCATATCTGGCGGCAACGCGAGCATCATGAAACAAATTACACCACCCTGGATGACGATGTGACGCAAAGCGCACTTCGGTTGCTGATCCGCGTGGATCAGACCCTTGGCTTCAAAGACCAAGAGATTCATGAGAGCGTCGAGTATGCCCTGATGGCGATTCTTAATGCTCAGTATCCCTCCGGAGGTTGGTCTGCGGCCTTCGAAAGCTACCCCGCCAATCCCCCCAGCCAGGCGATGTATCCGCCGAAGCAAGCGTCCTATCCAGAAACGTGGTCGAAGACTTGGACCAAGGATTTTACCGGATGTTATGTCACCAATGACAATCTCCACGCGACGATGATCCGGACGCTGTTACTTGCAGGGCAGACCTACAAGGAGGCGAAGTATACAGAAGCGGCCAAGCGGGCGGGGGAGTTCCTCCTGCTTGCCCAGATGCCCGAGCCGCAGCCCGGCTGGGCTCAACAGTACGACGACATGATGCAGCCGGTCTGGAGCCGGGCCTTTGAACCACCCTCGGTGAGCGGCCGGGAATCGCAGTCCATGATGTGGGCGTTGCTTACACTCAGCGCGGCCACGGGGGACAGGAAGTTCCTGGCCCCCTTGCCACCTGCCATCGCCTACTTCCGCAAATCCAAGCTTCCCGATGGCCGCTTGGCGCGGTTCTACGAACTGCGGACGAATAAGCCGATCTACTTCAAACGTGGGCCTGGGGGGAAAGGTCATGAGTTGACCTACGAGGATGACAATACTGCTTCGAATTACGGTTGGAAGTGGCCATCCGAACTGGACGCCATCGAGACAACGGCGAAGCGGCTGGCGGCCGGAGGTGTGGCACCCGGGCTCTACACCTTGCCGCCGGTGCAGCGCCCCACTGATGATGAAGCCGCCAAGTTGTTGGGATCGCTAGATGCCCTGGGGGCTTGGATCGAAAGGGAAGGGGATCGAGGCATCATGCGGAGCTCCGATGGCAAGAAGACGCAACCTATGGCCGGGGTGATTCATGGGGATACCTTCGTCACCAACGTAACAGCTCTTTGCCTTTGGGCGAAGGGTCGGTAGAGTCGAGCCTCAGATGCGTTTGTTCCTTCTTGCTTTCATGGCGGCTCTCGCCAGCGCTCGTATGGCCGATGCCGCGGAGCGTCCCAACATCATTTTTCTGCTGACTGACGACCAGCGGGACAACACCCTGGGCGCGATGGGGCATCCGTTCGTGAAGACGCCCAATCTCGACGCTCTCATGCGGGATTCTGTGCGCTTTCGCAATGCCTACATCGCGACGCCAGTGTGCGCACCGAGCCGCGTATCGTACTTCACTGGCATGCCGGAGCGGGTTCATGGGGTAGGGTTTAGCTCTTCCTATCAGCTGACGGAGGCGCAGTGGGAGCAGAGCTATCCCTCGATGTTGCGGCGCGCGGGCTATCACACAGGATTTATCGGAAAGTTTGGCGTAGAGTATTACACGTTCAAAGGCCGGGCCCACGAAAAGTTTGATTTCTGGTGGGGGCATGACGGCTGGACCAAGTTTCTCCCCAAAAAGCATCAATCACCGAGCACCATTCCGTATCACACGGCCAAGGAGGATATCATCACGAAGATTATGGGGGAAGCGATGGCCAGCTTCCTTGATGGGGCACCAAGAGATAAGCCGTTCTGCCTCTCGGTCAGCTTCAACGTTCCTCACGGATCGCAGACCACCTCGATGTATACTGGCTATCCCGAGTGGCATCAAATGACCCGCCCGGCAAATGAGAATCCGGCGCTCATGGGAAGCCCATTTTATGATGGCCTCTACCGCGACATCGAGATCGCTCTTCCGCCGGATACTGCGACCGATCCCTATCGCTTTATCCCTAAATTTATTCTGGATCAGGACAAAGGCCGCCGTAGTGAAACCTACGTTTATAACTACAGAATCGACACCTGCCGGGAACATCACATTCGCTATTACCAGACAATCTCTGGGCTGGATCACGTCATTGGTGGCCTGTTGGCTGATCTCCGCGATCGGGGGCTTGATCAGAACACGGTCATTCTTTATGGAAGCGACCATGGGTTGCTGATGGGGGAGTATGGGATGGGGGGGAAGGAACTACTGCTCGACCTAGCTTCCAAGATTCCCTGTTTCATCCACGATCCCCGGGTTCCCAAAGAACGCCGCGGACAGCAACGGGATGAGCTCGTCTCCAGTCTCGACTACACCCGCACCATTCTCGACTATGCTGACGTCGCGGCTCCCGCTCATATGGAGGGGAAGAGCCTGCGTCCCATGGTAGAAGGGCGCGAGACGTCCTGGCGGAAGGAGCTTTTCCTGGAAAGCCTTTTCACCATGCGGGACAATCCCTTTCAGGAAGGCTTGCGCACGGATTGTTGGAAATACATTCGCATGTATGACGGCATCATGAAATTCAAGGAATCCGATGTCGATTTCGCCGGTCGCCAGCCCGAGTTTGAAATGTTGTTCGACTTGAATTCCGATGCGGCCGAGCGAAACAATCTGGCGTCCAACCCTGCGTATGCTGCCGTGATCGCGGATTTGCGAGCCAAAACGGCTTCGGAATCGGTCTTGATCAATCAGCGTCGAGAAGCTTTCGCTAAGGAATTTCCGCCGCAACCTCGCAAATAGGATATCTCATGAAGTTCGTTGGTTATCTATTTTTCTTCGCGTTTGCGTCCTTGGCTAGTGCGGACGATGGCTTTGCGGCACTGTTGAACGGAAAGGATTTATCCGGTTGGGACGGGGATCCTCGGTTCTGGAGCGTCAAGGAGGGAATCGTGACGGGCGTTTGCACTGGCCCCGACGATCTGGCACACAACACCTTTCTCATCTGGCGCGGAGGCACGGTGAAGAACTTCGAGTTGCGCGCCGTGATGCGGGTGAAAGGCGATAACAATTCTGGGGTGCAGTATCGGAGCCGGGCGCTTCCGGAGGCTGGTCCTTGGGGCATCGCCGGCTATCAGTGCGATGTTCACCCTGCTCTTGAACATACGGGAATGACCTATGAGGAGAAAGGGCGTGGCATCTTCGGTCTCAACGGGAAGAACGTAGTGCTTGATCCGTCTGGAGTTCGCTGGGTGACCGCGGAATTCCAACCCGTGCAGGTCAATGTCGCGGACTGGAACGAATACACCGTGATCGCCCAGGGCAATCGTTTGATCCACAAAGTCAACGGCCAAGTCTCTTCCGAGCTGATCGACTGTGACGAAAAAGGCCGTGCACTGGGGGGCCTACTCGCCATCCAGTTGCATCGAGGCAACGCCAACACGGTTGAAATCAAAGAGCTGCGCCTCAAGGTGATCGAAGAGCCTGCGGAGCTGATTGTGTTCGACCAAGCCGAACTTCCCCCAGGGGCCCGCCCGATTGAACGACCCGGAACCACAAAGCCTCAAGGAGTGGGCCCGGCCGCCAAGGGCAAACCGTAATCTTCAAGTCGACAGACGGCACCTGAGACCGCTTCAGGGGGAGCGAAGAACGGTCAGGGTGGGATTCGAACCCACGGTACCCTTCCGAGTACGCATCTTTAGCAAAGATGTGCTTTCGACCTCTCAGCCACCTGACCTTGGTTCCGCCCGGGGGCGGGATCGCTTTGGAGTCGAGGGGCGAACATGCCAGACTAGCGGCGAGAATCAAGGCTCAACTTCATCTGAGCGTTGGAATCTCTGAGATTGCCTTTTGGCGAGACCCTGGAAAACAATCCACGCATGCATGGCTGGGCGATGGTGTGGGCTTGGGGAGTGATGGCGTCCGTGGTGGCGGCGGCGGGGGCGGATCCCCGGGCCGTTTTGGGCAGCGCGGAGTTGGAGGTATATTTCACCAAACGCGTCGCGGATCTGGAAGCGTTGGGCACGGCGGCGATCGGTGTGACTCCGGAGAACTGGGGTGAGGAATCGAAACGGCGGCGCGAGCAGCTCGCGGAAATGCTCGGGTTGCGGCCGGAACCGGCGCGGACGGAGTTGCATCCCGTGGTCACCGGAGTGTTGGAGCGCGACGGCGTCCGGGTGGAGAAGCTCCATTTCCAGTCCCGGCCCGGGCTGTATGTCACGGCCAATTTGTATCTACCCGCCAAGAGCGAAGGCCAGCTGCCGGCCGTTCTTTATGTCTGCGGGCACTCCAAAGCCGTGGAGAACGGCGTCAGCTTCGGAAACAAGACGGGTTACAGCCACCATGGAGTTTGGTTCGCCCGCAATGGCTACGCCTGCTTGATGATCGATACCTTGCAGCTCGGTGAAATTCAGGGCATCCACCATGGCACCCACGGCGAAGGCCGGTGGTGGTGGAATGCGCGCGGCTATACTCCCGCTGGCGTCGAGGCCTGGAACTCAATCCGGGCGCTCGATTACCTCGTTTCCCGGCCAGAAGTCGATCCGGAGAAGCTCGCCGTCACGGGGCGGAGTGGGGGAGGCGCCTACAGCTGGTGGCTGGCGGCTCTCGATGAACGCGTCAAAGTCGCGGTGCCGGTGGCGGGGATCACCGCGCTCCGCAGCCATGTCGTGGAAGGCTGCATTGAAGGCCATTGCGACTGCATGTTCGCCGTAAACACCTACCGCTGGGATTTTGACCGGGTGGCTTCGCTCGTGGCGCCCCGGGCGTTGCTGCTTTCCAACACGGACAAGGATCCGATTTTTCCGGTGGATGGCGTTTACTCCGTGTTCCGGGGGACCCGGGACGTGTATGAGCGGATTGGGGCCGGCGCGGCCTTGGGGCTCAACATTGAAGAGGGGCCGCACAAGGATATCGAACCCTTGCGGACGGCGGCGTTTCACTGGATCAACCGGCATCTGCGGGGGACGGAGATCGCGGATGCCCTTGCCATGCAGGCCAAGGCGGACCGGCCGTTCTCCCCTCAAGAATTGAGGGTATTCGACTCGTTGCCTGCGGATCAGCTCAACACCACCATTGATGAAACCTTCGTGGCGGCGGCGTCCGGGCCGAAGATCCCGGAGTCCGCGGATTCGTGGAAGGTCTCGGTGGCGGCTTGGCGGGAGTTGGTCCAGGCCAAATCCTTTCGCGGTTGGCCGGCGGCGAGCACGCCCGTGAGCTTGGAACGAACCTTCAAGGAAGAGAAGGACGGCCTGCGCCTAGAGGCGTTCACCTTCAAGCCGGAGCCGGAGGTGACCTGCTCGTTGCACGTTGTCCATCGGGCGGGAGTGGAATGGCGGGATTTGGATCTGCTGGTCCTCAACGTGTTGGACGAGGGAGAGTGGCGCAGCTTCCTTGCGCACCTTCCCTCCAAGTTTCCGGCGGCATTCCCCGGAGTGACGCTTCCGCCGGTCAACCCGGAGCAGCTCGCCGCGGAGGCGAAGATGCACGCGACGTTCAAGTGGGGCATGGCCTACCTCTGCCCGCGCGGCCTCGGGATGAATCGTTGGACCAGTGACCCCAAGAAAGCGGCGCACATCGAACGGCGCTTCGCGCTCATCGGCCAAACGGCGGATGCGATGCGGGTTTGGGACATTCGCCAAGCAATCCGGGCCATGCGGGAAGGCGGTCTCGGCGAGAAACCGCTCTGGTTGCAAGCCTCGGGGCCGATGGCCGGAAATGCCGTCTATGCATCGATTTGGTCGGAGAAGCCAGTCACAAGGCTCGATCTGCACGGGCTGCCGAAGAGTCACCGGGACGGGCCGATCTACCTGAACGTGCTCAAGGCGGGAGATCTGCCGTTCGCGCTGGCCGTGGCGGCGGAGCGGGCGCCGGTGCGGCTGTACACCGCGGAACCGGCGGAGTGGACCTTTGTGACGGGGACGGCTCAGGCGCTAGGTTGGCCGGCCAAGCAGGTGGATCTGCGGGCACCCAGTGGGGATTGATCGCTCTCTGGAGGGCGATGCGGTGTGCAGACGGCGGGAGAGCGTCCAGGCCGCGGAAACCACCTCCCGCCGTTGCGGGACAAGGCCCCCGGCGTGGTCAACGGACTCCCGCGCCTGCGGAACACCGCGCCGGACGCCGGAAACGTCCTCCCGCCCGCGCGGGAGCTGCAACGGTCGGCGGGTGCATGTTCCCGCCGCGGCGGGAGAGGCCACCGGAAGCCGGGAGCGCGCTTCCGCCAACGCGGGGAGCTACATCCGGCGCAGGGAACGCGTTCCCGCCAGCGCGGGAGCGCAAACGGAAGGGGGGGGGACACGATTCCGCCGATTTCGCGCAGAATCGTAGGTGGCCCCGATCCAAACGGCGAGGGCACTGCCCAGGACGCCGATGGTGATGCAAATCCCCAGCCTCGAATCCGCATGGCGGCGAGGTCCCGGCAGGCGAGAATCAAAATTGGCACGGTGGGTGCTATACTCTTCATGCGTCAGCGATAGGCTGACCAGGGGTTGAAGGGGCAACCCGGTTTGTTTGGGAGCACGAGGTTTAAGGGGGTTTTGATCGTGCTCCGATCGCAGGCCGGGTTGCCTCACTCCTCCTCCAGAACCGCTCGTTCTGGAGTTCTTCTTCGACGGGGGAAAAATGAAAGCCCGTAACCGAAGAATCGAACGAAACGACTCCCAGTCACGGGCTTTCCAAGGGTTGACGCGCGGATGCTACGGAAGGTCGCTTCGCATCGCGAGCACAAAATGCAGGTAGCTGCATTTTTCTGGTCAGGACGTGGCTGATTTCTGACACTTCGGGCACCAGCAGGTTGTCCGGCCCCGCAGATCGGCCCGGGAGAGCGGGGAGCGAC
Organism: Akkermansia muciniphila; assembly: GCA_945883495.1. Taxonomy (GTDB): domain Bacteria; phylum Verrucomicrobiota; class Verrucomicrobiia; order Verrucomicrobiales; family DEV007; genus V1-115. The sequence goes on along the minus strand of CAMCXS010000001.1, from coordinate 217,607 downwards.
AGCGCGGGCGCGGGCAAAATCCGCCATCCTTCCACCGGTGGTTGAAGAGCCAGTCGTCCGGAGCATCGCCCCAGTCGGGCGCGATCACGCGGAGCGCATCCTCGGTGACCTCGCGCGTGGTCCGCCAGAGGCGCTCGCCAGCGCTGGCAGCGAGTTGTCTGGCCGGAGTGGCGGGATGGATCCGGCTGCGCCACAGAATCTCATCGGCCATCCAATTCCCAATCCCCGGGAAGATGCTTTGGTCCAGCAGGAGCGCTTTGATGGGCGTGCCACCGCGCTTCAAAAGAAACGCATCGAGGCGCTCACGAGTGAAGCCGGGGGAGAGGAGATCGGGCGGCTGTTGCGTCCACCAGTCCGGAAGGTCCGTCGCGGCATCGAACCGGACGCGGCCGAACATGCGCGGATCGTGGAAGACCAGGGAGCGGCCGGGAAGCCGGAGAATGAGGTGGTCATGGCGATCCTGGACGGAATCCTTGGCCTCACAGCGCAGTTGCCCGCTCATGCCGAGGTGGATGCCGAGCCAGCCGGCCGCCTCAAACCCAAAGAGCAGCTGCTTCCCGTGCGCCAGCGCTTGGTTGAAGGTGGCCCCGTTGAGCCGGTTGAGGGTATCGAGCGGCTGCAGGCAGCCTCGGAACACTCGCGCCTCCGGGTGCAGGAGGACGCCGGTGACGGGCAAGCCCAGGCTCTCCGCCCAAACGCGGCGGTAATACTCGACTTCCGCCAGTTCCGGCATCGAAGAAAATCAGGCGGCGGTCCGCGGGGCGGGCTCGGGCGTCGGTTCTTCCTCGGGGATCGCGTCGTCTGGGAGGAAGTCGAGCGGGACTTTTTCCGGGATGGGCGCGGTGCGGTATTCTTCGAGCCGCTTGGAGAACTCTTTGTTCTCAGGTTCCAGGGAGATCGCGCGTTCCAGATGGCTCACCGCTTTGTCCCGGTGGCCGAGATGGAAGTAGGATTGGGCGATGTGATCGAGAATCACGGCATTCTCGGGCTCGTTCAGATTCATGAGCCGACCTGCCTTGAGGGTGTAGATCAGCGCCTTTTTGTAATCCTTCACGAGGAAATAGTACCAACCGAGGCTATCGACGAACGCGCCTTCGTCGGGAAGGAGGTCATTGGCGCGGATGATGAGTTCCCCGGCTTCTTTCAAATTGCGATTCTGTTCCAGCCACATGTAGCCGAGGTAGTTCAAGGCCCGCGCTTGCCGTTGCGGCTCGGCGTCTGGCGGGACGAGTTCAATCGATTTGCGGAATAAGTTGGCCGCTTCATCGAACTGCTTGTTCCGCTCGACGGCGGCGCCGTACATGAAATAGAAGCGATCGTCGAGGAGATCTGGGCGCAACTCTTGCGAGAGCTTCTCCGCATTCTTAAAGGTCTCGATGGCTTCGGGGTAGCGCTTGGCCGCAGAAAAGCTTCCGGCCAGGGCGATCGAAAGGGGAATGGCTTCGGGATAATGGAACCGGGCGCGTTGCAAAAGGGCAACCGCTTCTTCCGCCTGCCCGGCGTATTGCTGGAGTTCGGCGACCAAAATGTAATCCCCGACCTCACCTTTGGCGATGCGGAAGGATTTGAGGAAATGGGTGACGGAGTTTGCGTAAGCCGCTTTGGCTTCGTCCTCCCTACCCTCGGTCTCTAGCTTCTGGGCCTGCCTGATGAATAACTGGGCGATGTTCTTTTGGGTTTCGAGCCGGTGCGGGTTGATGCGTTCCAAGTCGAGCAGGGTGGAGAGAACCATGTCCAGGTTCTCTTGAAGGCCGTAAACGCCCGCTAGCCGCTCACGCACCGCCAGAGCGTCGGGGTGGTCCTTGATGATTTGCTGGTAGAGTTCCACCGCCCGGTCGAGCTGGCGAGTGATCCGGTAATGGTCCGCGACTTGGGTCGCGATCTCCAGATCTCCCCGGGAAGTGGCGAGCGCCCGCTCGAAGATCGCGTTGATCTCGGGGGAGATTTGCCCTTCCCCGGCCGGGTGGAGCCGCTGGGCGACCCGGGCCATTTCCAGCCAGTAAAGGGGATCATTGATCTCGGCTTTGAGGGCGGCGGCGAGCACGGCCTCGGCGGCGGGTTGATCGCGACGCATCATATGCAGGATGATGAGTCGCTCATGGACCTCGGGATCCGCCGGGAACTGCTGGACGGCCTCCTGCATGACGGCCAACGAGCGTTCCACGTTCTCGCGCCGGTTCTCGTGGTAGGTGGAGAGATACTCCGAGAGAAGGATGTAGGAGCGTGGATTGTTTGGGTTGAGCTGGTGCGCCCGCTCCAAGATCGCAAGACCGCGCGCCGGGTTTCCGTACTGGCCGGCTAGTTGCGAAGCCTTCTCCGCGAGGGGGAGATGGCTCGGGGCATGACGGAGCGCGGTCTCGTAGGCCTCCAGGGCGCTGTCGACATCGCCGGTGCGTTCAAGCTTGGTGCCCCGGTAATAGTGAAGCAGAGCTTGGGCGCGAGTGACCCCATCCTTGCCAAGATGCGACGAATCTCCGGCCAGATTGAACCGGTCGAGGACGTCGGGGATGAGTTGCCGGGGCGGAGTCTCCGCGGCGTTGGCGCAAAGAACCAACGCCGCAAAGGACGAAGCCTGGAGTGAGTGCCGAAGGCGAAAGGCGGCAAAGAAGCGGGAGAGAGAAGAGAGCCGCTCGTAATCCATAACCGCCTAGGGTAGCGATCAGGACTTGTAACGCAAGCGCTTCTTGTGGCGGTTTGCCTTCATGCGCTTGCGGCGCTTGTGCTTGTTGATCTTCGTTTTCCTGCGTTTCTTGATGGATCCCATTCTCGAGTGGGGTTGTCCGAGTCGTGGTTGAGACGGTCTCGGGGGTCTTAGATGTAATGTTCCGCCGACGACGGTGCCGGGCGATAGATCAGCGGGGGCTTACAGAACGAGTTTGTTCAGGGAATATTCGATGATTCCCTCCGCACCCAGCTCCTTGAGTTTCGGGATGATTTCCCGGACGACAGCCTCGTCAATCACAGTCTCCACAGCCACCCATCCCTTTTCGGTCAGGTTGGCTACCGTCGGACGGCGGAGGGACGGTAGGGAATCGATGACGGTTTGCAACTGATTTTCCGGAAGATTCATTTTCAGCCCCACTTTTTCCCGGGCATTGAGCGCCGCTTGGAGCAACAAAGCGATCCGTTCCATCTTCTGCCGCTTCCATGGATTCTCAAACGCGGCGCGGTTCGCGACAAACTGCGGATACGATTGCATCAGCTCATCGACGATCCGGAGGTTGTTGGCGCGCAACGAGGAGCCAGTCTCCGTGATATCGACGATGGCATCGACAAGTTCGGGCACCTTGACCTCGGTGGCGCCCCAACTGAATTCGACAACGGCGTTGACTCCGCGGCTTTCCAGGTAGCGCTGGGTCAGTCCGACGGCCTCGGTGGCAATGCGCTTGCCTTCGAGGTCCTTTACGGAACGGACCGGTGAATCCTCGGGGACGACGAGTACCCATCGGGTGGGGCTCGACGTAGCCTTGCTGTATTGAAGATCGCAAAGGACCTCCACTTCGGCTCCGTTTTCGGCGATCCAATCTTTCCCGGTGATCCCGCAGTCGAGAAAGCCGCCGTGCACGTAATGACCGATTTCTTGAGCCCGGAGCAGACGCAGGGAAAGTTCCTTATCGTCCACCGTGGGTTTGTAGGAGCGACTGGAGAGATGGATTCGGTAACCCGCCTTTGCGAAAAGGTCGAGGGTGGCATCCTGCAGGCTGCCTTTGGGAAGGCCGAGTATGAGTTCTTGAAGAGGCGCCGCCATGGCCCACGCACAGTGCGGCACCGGAACCGGGCGTCAAGCCTGGGTTCGTGGATTCGACACAAGATTCGAAATCTGAAAGGGGCTTTGGCGCCGGGAGGGGCCATCAGGGCTGCATCCAATGCACGCAGGCTGTTTTTCCGCTTGCGATGATCGGGGAAGACCCTAAGGTCGCGACCACGCCAGGGCCGAGGGGCTTCAAAAACAATCACGGCACAAACGCTTGTGAAATTTTTCACAAGCGGTATTAGGGACTTGGGACATGGGCAATTTCTTTCCACGCTGGACGAACTTACTGCCGCTGAAGATTCTCTTCGCGATCTTCCTTCTTGCAACGGGGGTGGTTGCGGCGGTTGCCACTTATTGGACGAAGGGTTACAGCGCTGTCGGCTACCGTCCGGACCAGCCGATCCCTTTTGATCACAGTCTGCACGCGGGGCAGTTGGGAATGGATTGCCGCTACTGCCACAGCCATGTGGAGCGTTCCTCGCACGCCAATGTCCCGAATGCGCAGACTTGCTGGAACTGCCACTCGCAGATTCGCACGAGCAGCGAGAAGCTCCTGCCGTTGCGCGCCGCGATGGATGAAACCTTCGAGGGCTACACCGGCAAGCCGATCGAATGGGTGCGCATCCACAAGGTTGGGGAATATGCCTATTTCAACCACTCCGTGCACGTGAACCGCGGGGTTAGCTGCGTTTCTTGCCACGGCAAGATCAACGAGATGAAGGTCGTCTGGCAGGACAAGTCTCAGACGATGGGCTGGTGTCTCGACTGTCATCGCAATCCCTCAACCGCGTTGCGGCCCTTGGATCAGATCACAAACCTGAACTGGAAGCCGGAGGATTCGGATCGCGACTCCTTCTACGCGTCGTTGGCGCATCAGACGGGCGTGAAGGTGGAGGAATTGGAGAAGAAGGCTCAAGAGCGCGGATTCGACACGGCGGGGCCGTTGACGCAAAAGGAAGTGGGCAGCCAACTCAAGGACGCGTGGGGAGTTCACCCGCCGGAGAGCTGTTCCGCATGCCATCGTTGAGGTCGGGCACCAACCAGAGAATTTCTGAATGAAACGGAAGTGGTATCATCCTGAAGCGGAAGCGGAGTCTGGAAGCCGTACCTACTGGCGCAGTTTTGACGAACTGCAGGACACGCCGGAGTTTCGCGAATGGTTGGAACGGGAGTTCCCTCGGGGAGCTGCTGAGGTTTCGGGTCCTGACGCGGACGAAAGCACGCGACGCAATTTCTTAAAGTACATGGGGGCGTCCGCCTCTTTGGCGGGTCTCGGCTTGGCGGGTTGCCGTCGCCCAGATCAGTTCATTATTCCCTTCAACAAACACGTTGAGGAGCAGATTCCAGGGCGCCCTCTTTATTATAGTTCGGCTCGTCCAGTGGCGGATGGTTGCGTCCCGCTGGTGGTGACGACGTACGAAGGGCGCCCGACGAAGGTGGAGGGCAATCGCCTGCACCCCGGATGGCTTGGCGGTAGCGACGTCTTTACGCAGGCTTCAATTCTTGATCTTTACGATCCGGATCGCTCGACCGCTTTCCGCAAGGAAGGGCAGATGATCGCCGAAGAGGCATTTGTCGCCGAGTTCGAGCAGGGATTTTTGCAGCCATTGCGTGCGGCGAAGGGGGCGAAGTCTGCTCTTCTCGTTGGCGCCTCGACTTCGCCAACCCGGGAACGCTTGCTCGCCGAGCTGACCAAGGCGTATCCAGGGCTGAAAGTTTACGAATACGAGCCGTTGCTGCCGGTGTATCGCCGAGAAGCGGAAACGCGCTTGTGGGGGGCGGGAGTTTCCGCGTTGCCGGTGTTCGACAAAGCGGATCGGATTCTGGCGCTGGACGCCGACTTCCTCGGATTGGATCCGCAGGGAGAAAGCGCCAAGGGGCGCTGGGCGAGTCGTCGCAATCCCGAAAAGCCGATGGCGCGTCTCTATGTGGTGGAACCGGCGTTCACCCTGACGGGCGGGGTCGCGGATCACCGCATGCGCTTGGCGTCGAGCCAAGTCATCAAGGTTGCGGTCTTGCTGGCCGAGGAATTGGGGCTCGGGGCCCAGGTGGCGCCGTTGGCGGCCAAGCTCGGTTTGGCGCGTGACCTCATCGACAGCGCTTGGGTCAAGGAATGCGCGGCGGACCTGAAATCGAAGAAGGGGCATTCCCTGGTCGTAGCCGGATCACGGCAGCCGGTGGCTGTGCATTTGATCGTCGGCCTGATCAACCAAGCTCTCGGCGCGATCCAAGGTGCTTCCGGGCCGCTGCAGTTGGTCCGCAGCGGTGCGAAGCCGCTGCCGGGGATCGAGGCGCTGACGGCCGCGATCCGTTCTGGCGCAGTAGAAAATGTCGTGGTGACAACTCCGTGCGATCCCGCTTACGACGCGCCGGTCGAGGCGAAGTGGGGTGAATCCGTCGCCAAGTTGAAGAGCTTGGTGCATCTCGGCGTGCGGCACAACGCGACCGGGCGCGGTGCGACATGGCACATTCCTGGAGCTCACTATTTGGAAGCCTGGGGCGATGTTCGATCCGCATCCGGCGTGGTTTCGATCGTTCAGCCGATGATTCAACCGCTCTTCAACGGTTGGTCCGAGCTGCATCTGCTTTTGAAGTTGTTCCCGGCACCGGCGGCTCCTGCCGCGACGGCGGCCACGGGTGGTGTTCCCGTTCCGGCGGAAGACACTGGCTATGCAGCGGTCCGCAAGACCTTTGCCGCAATGGTCAACGGAGACATGGAGCTGGCTTGGGGCTTGGCCTTGCGCGACGGATTCGCGAAAGGGACTAAGTATGCCCCATCGACTGCGCCAGCAGCGTCGGCCGCGCTTGGATTGGAGTTGGTCCAGGTGGCTGACTTCCCCGGACCAGAATCGATCGAGGTGGTGTTGACGCCAAGTTCTCACGTGTGGGATGGCCGGTTCATCAACAATTCCTGGCTGCAGGAAATCCCGGACCCGATCAGCAAGCTGACCTGGGACAACGCCGCGCTGATGAGTTTGACCACGGCCGATGCGCTCGGGGTGACTCATGACGGCCAAATGATTTCGATCAAGGGAGCGGACGGAAGCGCCGTGGAGGTTCCCGCATTCCGTTTGCCTGGTCAGGCCGATTTCACGATTCAAGTGGAACTTGGCTACGGACAGGAAGTCGCTGGCCGGGTGGGTGAGGGGACGGGGTTCAACGTTTACCCACTACTGCGCAAGCAAGGCGAGCTGATCACGGTCGGAGCCAAGGTGACGCGCACCGGAGCCAAGTATGCGTTGGCGCCCACCGCGATCCACTGGAGCATGGAGGGCCGGGCCATCGTTCGCGAGAATACGGCGGCGGCCTACGAAGAATTTGTCGTCAAGGGCCACGGGGAGGATTGGAAAAACTTCTCCTACAACCAGGGGATGGATGGGCATATCCCGCCGAACATCCCGCTTTATGAGGGGCCGGATTATTTCCGGTCCAACGAATCGCAGAAAGGCGCTCCCTTGGATGGCCGCTTCACGGTGGATGAGAACCACCAGTGGGGGATGACGATCGATCTTAACACCTGCACCGGTTGCAACGCTTGCACGATCGCTTGCCAGGCCGAGAACAACATTCCGGTGGTCGGTAAGGAGCAGGTCATCAATGGCCGCGAGATGCACTGGATCCGCATGGACCGGTATTTCTCCAGTCCGCGCGAGAAAGAGGGGATGACGGCGCAACGAGTCTACGTGCCCGAGGGGCGCGGACGTCCGGCGCATGACGACGATGCCGTGGAAATGCTCACGCAACCCGTTGCGTGCGTGCATTGCGAATACGCGCCCTGCGAGACCGTCTGTCCGGTGAACGCAACGGTGCACTCGGATGATGGCCTGAACTCGATGGCCTACAACCGTTGTATCGGAACTCGTTACTGCGCGAACAACTGCCCCTACAAGGCACGCCGGTTCAACTATTTCGATTACAACAAGCGCCGGACGAGCGACTTTTATCTTGGACCACTAGCTCCGGCCGAAGGTCTGGGAATGACCAGCCTGAAGCTGCAGAAGAACCCGAACGTGACCGTCCGGATGCGTGGGGTGATCGAGAAGTGTACCTACTGCGTGCAGCGCATTCAGGCGGCCAAGATCGATGCCAAGGCGAAGGCGCGCGACAGCCGCGACGTCAAGGTGCCCACGGGTTCGGTGACCACTGCTTGTCAGGACGCTTGCCAGAGCCACGCGATCACCTTCGGCAACCTCCGGGACGAGAAGGACCCGGTGGTGAAGATCAAGGAGGACCCAAGAAACTACGATCTTCTGAAATATATTGGCACACGGCCTCGCACGAGTTATCTCGCCCGGGTCCGTAACCCCAACCCGAAGATGCCCGGTGCCGAGCATGTCGGCAAAGCAAGCGCTGGGAGCCATTGATATCCGCCAGTCTATTTTTCGATGTCTACACAAGTTTCAGCTGAGCAAGATCTCCGGGGCGTGGCGCGCGAGCCGCTCGTCCTCAGCGGCCGGGATTACAAGTGGATCACCAACCGCATTTGCGGCGTGGTGGAAAACGGACAGCCGCCGATCTGGTGGTTGGTGGCGATTCCGGGCGCCTTGTTGAGCTTGGTGCTCTTGTTTACCTTGGTCTACCTCGTGGCGACCGGGGTGGGCGTCTGGGGCTTGAATCAGCCGATCGCTTGGGGCTGGGACATTACGAACTTCGTTTTCTGGATCGGGATCGGTCACGCCGGAACGCTGATTTCGGCGATCCTTTTCCTGACCCGCCAAAAGTGGCGAACGTCGGTGAACCGCGCGGCGGAGGCCATGACGCTGTTCGCCGTGGTGTGTGCCGGCATTTATCCGGGGTTCCACGTCGGCCGATTCTGGATGGTGTGGTTCCTGGCTCCGGTGCCGAATGCCAATGCGATCTGGCAGAACTTCAAGTCGCCCCTGCTTTGGGACGTATTCGCGGTGAGCACCTACTTCACTGTGTCCGTGATCTTCTGGTATATCGGGTTGATTCCGGATCTCGCCACTCTTCGGGACCGGTGCAAGCCGGGGTTGAAGAAGGCCCTCTACGGAATCTTCGCCCTCGGCTGGCGCGGAGGAAACCGTCAGTGGCGCCACTATGAGATGGGCTACTTGCTCTTGGCCGCCCTTTCCACGCCTCTGGTGTTGTCGGTTCACTCAGTCGTTTCCTTCGACTTCGCTACCTCGGTGGTTCCGGGCTGGCACACCACGATTTTCCCGCCCTACTTCGTGGCGGGCGCTATCTTCGGCGGCTTCGCGATGGTGTTGACCCTCATGATTCCGTGCCGGGCGATCTACGGCCTGCACGACATGTTGACGCCAAAGCATATCGATAACATGACGAAGATCATCGTTCTGACGGGAACGATTGTTGGTTATGCTTATCTGATGGAGCTTTTCATCGCCTTTTATGGAGGCAACCCCTTCGAAGTGGACGCTTTCCATATGCGGACGGTGAGCGGTCCCTATGTTTGGTCCTACTGGACGATGATGTTCTGTAACGTAATCGCTCCGCAGGCGTTCTGGATTCCGTGGTGCCGCAAGAATCTAGTCGTGGTCATGTGTGTGTGCATGTGCGTCAACACCGGGATGTGGTATGAGCGCTTCGTGATCATCGCGACCACGCTCGCTCGGGACTTCCTTCCGGGTCAGTGGGGCTATTATGAGCCGACCTGGGTGGAAATCGCGATGTTCGTGGGCTCGCATGGTTTGTTCCTCTTCTTGTTCGCGATGTTCATCCGTTTCTTGCCGATGATCGCGATCAGCGAGGTGAAGGGCGTCCTGCCGCAGTCGGATCCGCATTATCATCCTGCGCATTGAGAAATCATTGAGATTCATGTCCGTGAGCACTGAAGACAAAGTCAAGCGCACCTGGGGCTATGTGGCGGAGTTCGACACCGCCGCGTCGGTCTACGAAGCGGCCAAGGCGATGAAGGAATATGGCTATCGCCGTTGGGACGTGCATTCGCCGTTCCCAATCCACGGCATGGATGCGGCCATGGGCTTGGGGCCCTCCTATCTTTCGCGGATCGTTTTCTGCGGTGGTTTGATGGGGTCGCTCACCGCGCTTGTGCTTCAGTTTGGAACGCAGGTCGGTCTCTACCCGACGATCGTTCAAGGCAAGCCGGATAATCTTTTCACGATCCCCGCCTTCTTCCCGGTGACGTTCGAGCTTACGATTCTATTTTCCGCCTTTACGATTCTCTTCTCGCTCCTGGTGATTATCCGCCTTCCGCGGCTTCATCACCCGTTGTTTGAGTCGAAGCTTTTCACGGGATTCTCCGACGACAAGTTCATCATTTCGGTCGAAGCTCGCGACCCCAAATTTGCCCGGGAGGGGACTCGGGAGTTCCTGCAGTCCATTGGGGCAAAGCAGGTGGAGTTGGTGGAGGAAGAACTGTAAGCAGCAATCGGAAGGTTCGACGACATGCGTTGGTTTCTTTTGGTATATTTCTCGGTGGCGGTTCTCTGCGTCGGCCTGTTCGGCTGGAAGGGGCAGAAGTCCACGAACAATCCGGTTGAGGTGTTCCAGGACATGGATCACCAGCCCAAGTTGAGGTTTCAGGCGGCTAGCGATTTCTTTGCGGATGGCCATGGCAATCGCCGTCCGGTCGCCAACACCATCGCAATGGGCACGCGAGTTCCGAGCACGACGTCGGCCCCTGATGGGAGCGACCTTCCCACGAGTTACTTTCGCAGTGGCCGTTATGGGGACTACTTCGGTGAGGGGTTTCCCAAGCAGGTTAAGGTCGATGAAGCCTTATTGGAGCGAGGAAAGCAACGCTTTGGCATTTATTGCGCCGTCTGTCACGGCCTCGGTGGTGACGGCAAGGGGGTGGTCGGCCCGTATTGGACCGGCGGCATGATGCCTGCGACAGCCAATCTCGTGGATGACCGGGTGCGCGCGCTTCCCGACGGGCAAGTGTTCTGGACGATCACCAACGGTAAGGGCTTGATGGGGCCCTACAGCGGCAGCGTTTCGGTGGAGGATCGATGGGCAATCGTCGCTTACCTGCGCGTCCTTCAGGCTAGCGCCAAGGCCGACCCGAACGATCCTGCCGTTAAGAAACTCCTCGAAGAGGCCAAGGCATCCACTCCAAAGCCCGCCACTGGAGGCAACCCGTCCTGATAAGAGATCGGAAGGCGAGCATTTTCGCGAAATCAGTCGATGAACGAATACATTTCCAAGAAAGATCTGCCGGACGGCGGCGAGTTTTTTGATTCCAGCAAGGTTGGTCTGCTGAAGGGGCTACTTGGCTTGGTCGGTGGCGTGTGCCTCGTGGCCACGTTGATCATTTTGTTCTCGTTTAGCCGATCCGCCGGCGAAGAGCCGAAGTTGGGCGACTGGGCCTCCTATTCGTACTTGTTCGCGGTGACGTTTTTCTTCACGCTCGCGGTGGGTGGGTTGTTCTGGACGATTTTGCACCACGCCACGAATTCGGGATGGGGGATCGTGGTGCGCCGCCAGATGGAGAACATCGCGGGCCTCATTCCATTCCTCTTTGCGTTGATGATTCCGTTCTTCTTCACGCAGGTTCGTGATGACCTTTGGGAGTTCGAACCGCTCTACCGGGATTTGGTAGCCAAGACCGAGCCTGAGGTGGCTCCGGCGTTGAAGAAGGATCACGAACATTGGAAGCACGAGCTGGATGCATGGACCGGCAAGGTGGATTCCACGAAGAAGCTGATCGCCGCCGGGAAGTCATCGGCTGGTGAAGGCGCGCAACTGCAGGTTCGCTTGAAGGAGGCGGAGGCCAATGTAGCGTTGCTGACACGCCACGAGCCGACTGAGGCGACGGTCCGCCACGCCATTCAAGACAAGAGCAATCACCTCTTGACCCATAAGTGGAACATGTATTTCCACGCTTCGAAACTGCGCCTCATCCTCTATGCGGTGGCCTTTATCTTAATGGTGTGGTTGCTGCGTAAGTGGTCGATCACCACGGACAAAGAGGGTGGCGAGCGTCTTTTCCTCCGCAGCCGTTACTGGAGCTGTTTCTTCCTCCTGCCTTTCGGCGTCGGCTTCACCTTTTTGATGATCGATTTCCTGATGGCGCTGAACTACGAGTGGTTCTCCACAATGTGGGGGGTCTACCTGTTCGCTGGGGCCGCCCTGAACTCGATGGCGCTTCTGATCATCGTGGTGACCTTGCTCCGGGAGAATGGGTATCTACAGAAGGTCGTGAGCCTGGAGCACTACCATCTCATGGGCAAGCTGCTCTTCGCCTTCTGCGTGTTCTGGGCTTACATTGCCTTCAGCCAATTCTTCCTGATCTGGTATGCGAACATCGCGGAGGAAACCCGTTTCTATCTGCTGCGGAATGCTGAGTGGTGGAACGCCGCCAGCATCGTCTTGGTGGTGGGGCACTTTTTCATTCCGTTCGTGATTCTGCTCTGGCGCCCCGTGAAGAAGAACCCTCGTGTAATCTCCTTCGTCGGAGTTTGGTGCTTATTGATGCACGCTCTTGATATCTACTGGATCGTCATTCCCGAGCGTGCTCCCAGTCTCACGGCGGGAAACACACCCAAGCTTTGGTCGGGCGAGGCCGTGATTTTGGACGTCATCGCCTTCCTCGGTGTGGGATGCACGTTGGCCTACGTGTTCCTGGAAAGACTTAAGGGCGTCAGTCTCTATCCGTGCCGTGACCCACGGCTCAATGAATCCATCAACGTCGCGAACTAATCCGAGAACATGACTCATCCCGGAGACAAACCAGTGCAGCGTTTTGTAGCCTACGTCGTTGGCTTTGCCGCGATGGTCGGCCTTGCCGTGCTCACGCCTCTTTTGTCCATGGCTGGATCTTTGCTTTGGCCAAGCCAATCCGCCGTTGATGAAATGGGGCTTCAACGGGCGCAGACATCGATGAAGATTCGCGAGGAGCAGTCTGCCGCGCTCTCGAGCGTGGCACTGGATGCCGCCGGTAAATCCGCGCGCGTCCCGGTCAGCTTGGCGGCGAAGGCGACTCTCCCTCAATTGAAGGGTAAGGTGGCGGTCGCCACCAACCAGGTGGTTCCGGGAAGCGAGGCCGCGTTGCGCGCGCTTCAGCAACCTGCACCGGCTCCTGCCCCTGCTTCCGCGACTCCTCCGCCTGCGCCTGCCGCTCCTGCGGTGACGCCCGCCGCGCCTGCTGCCTCCGCGCCGGTTCCGCCTACTTCATCTCCTGCCCCGGCACCCGCCCCCGCTCCGGCAACTGGCGCACCGCAACCTTGACCATCTGATGAGTACCGACACCCTTCCAGCAGTCGATGACCTTCACCTTCGGGCGCGGATTGATCGTTCCCTTCGGTATCCTCTCCTGTTCTTCTTCACCAGCGCAGCGGCTTGGCTGTCACTGAGCTCATTGCTGGGATTCTTCAGTGCCTTGACGCTCAATGTGCCAGAGCTGGTTGACCGGTTTCCTTATTTGCAATACGGAAGGCTGCATCCGGTCCACCTGAATGCCTTGATTTATGGTTGGGCAATGCAGGCTGGGTTCGGCGTCGCTCTCTGGCTAATGGCGCGTTTGACCCGCAATGTGCTGCGCAATCCCGTCACTTTGGTCGTGGCCGGTCACGTCTGGAACTTGGTGGTCTCGGTGGGGCTGCTGTCGATTCTTTTCGGCTGGGGGACTTCGATGCCCTGGCTGGACTTTCACGGAGGACTCTGGCCCGTGCTCCTACTCAGTTATATCAGCATCGTCATTTGGATCGTGGGGATGTTCGCGTCTCGCTCGGACAAAGGGGCGTTTATTTCCCAATTGTATATCTTAGCCTCGATTTTCTGGTTTCCCTGGATTTACATCACCGCCAACGGGTTCATCCATCAGGAAAGCGGTCCGGCGGTGATGAAGGCGGGCATTAACGCCTGGTACATCAGCAACATGATCTACATGGTATTCGCCCCGATTGCTCTGGCGGCATCTTATTATATTGTTCCGAAGGTGACAGGACGTCCGGTCTTCAGCTACGCGTTGGCGAACATCGGCTTCTGGACGCTGGTGATCTTTACCGGATGGACCGGCATGAATCGATACATGGGTGGGCCGCTCCCGGCTTGGTTGCCCACCGTCGGCAGCACGGCGAGTATCTTCCTTTTCATCCCAGCTCTCGCCGCGTTCTACAATCAGGTGAAGACTATGGAAGGCAAGTTGGCGTGGGCAAACTATAGCCCGGCCCTTCGCTTCGCTTTCTTTGGATCGATCGCCTTCATCGTGGGCGTCGCCTTGAACGTAATCATTGCTACGTTCCCGGTCGGGAAAACGCTTCAGCTCACTCAGGCCCAGGGCGGCGTGGATCTGGTTGGCGTTTACGGCTTCTTCACGATGACTGTCTTCGGGGCCATCTACTTTATCGTTCCCCGGGTGGTCGGTTGTGAGTGGCCCAACGGACAAATGATCCGCTTCCATTTCTGGTTTTCGGCCTATGGTGTCGGAGCGATTGCAGCCTTCATGATTTTCGCCGGCTTGGCGCAAGGTTACGTGATCGGCAATTACACCGAGGAATTCACCACTGCGGTGGAGCGGGGCAAGCCTTATCTGGCGGCTCTGGCTATCGGCTGGTTCTTGATTGGGCTGTCGAACATTTCTTTCGTTGCCCAGTTGGGATTGATGGCCATTCGCCGGGGACGCCGTGACGAAGAGGGGCCGACCTTGATTCACAAGAAACCCGAAGACTACTTCACCAACGAACTCGTCGCCGAGAAAGCGGCCCAAGCATGAATAGCCTGAAGCCTTTCCTGACCCTTCTTGCCCTGGCCTTCGTTCTGCCATGGCTTGGATTGATCGTATATCCCAACGCTCGGTTGAAATCGATCGTTACCGAGGTTGCGTATGCGAAGGAGGACGATACGAAGGATGCCGTGTTCCCGACTGGGAGGGCTTTCCTCTCATCTGGGGCTAAGGTGTATGCGTCGAATGGTTGTGCCTATTGCCATACGCAGATGATCCGACCAACCTATGCAGGTACGGACCGCTGGCGTTCTGGCTGGTCTGGACGCGAGGAGGACGGTTTGGCTCGCGAAACATTGCCGTTTGATTACATTGGTGAGCGCTATGCGTATCTCGGGGTGCAGCGCAATGGTCCGGACCTCAGCAATGTCGGGCATCGGATCACGGATACGAAGTGGCACTACGATCACCTCTATAGTCCGCGGAAGGTGGTTCCTGCTTCGATCATGCCGTCGTTCCCGAATCTCTTCATTTCCCGTCCGGTGATTGGCCAAGTGTCCGAGCTGGCGGTGGACGTGGTGGAGCGCGAAGGGAGCCGCTATGAAGTGGTGCCCAGTGGGGAAGCCAAGGCTCTCGTAGGCTATCTCTTGAGCATGAAGAAGGATCAAAAGGTGCCAAAGAGCATCGCGGCCAAGTAATCCCGGCCCAATTTCGCTGATGAACGAAGAACTTCCGAATCCAGATACCACTCACCTTGATTACGGTGAGCGCTCCAGCGTCGCGGAGATTCATGCCGCGGTGCAGCGAGAGAAGCGTGAGCCGTTGTCCGCGTTCCAACCAGTGTCGATGATTGCGGTCGTCACTGGCGGCTTGATTCTCGTATTGGGCGGCACCTATTTGGGGGCCTATAATGGAGGTTTTGACCTCCGTCAGACTTACGCAGTGGCCAATTACGAGGCGGCTCCGCGTCCGGTAATTCCGGGCTTCGAGATCAAGCAGGACAATCGTCCTTGGATCGATCGCTGGATGGAAGACGGCAAAGAGGTTTATGCGACTTGCGCCGCCTGTCACCAGCCGAACGGAAACGGTTTGGTGGGCCAGTTCCCGCCTCTGGCTGGTTCGGAGTGGGTGAATCAGGGAACTGAGCGGCTTGGAGCCATCATGTTCCCTGGCATTATGGGGGCCTTGAGCGTGAAGGGCCAGGTCTATAATGGGGTGATGCCCGCCCAGGGCGCGCTGTTGAGTGACAAGCAACTTGCGCAAGTGATGACTTACATCCGGCGCAATTGGGGGAACAGCGGATCCATCGTCACGGAAGAGATGGTGAAGTATGCTCGGGAGAAGTACGGATCGCGGGTGCAACCTTGGAGCGAAGCCGAGTTGCTGGCAATTCCGGCGGACGCGATGTTGCCGGGGGCTGAAGTTGACCCACAAACTGGCTTGGCACCGGGGGCGGCTCCGGCAGGTTCCTGATCGTGAAAAACCATTCTGGAGCGTCCCGATAGCACCGAGAAACGAACCATTTCTGACCTGCAAATTCCTATGAGCGCAACCGAGGCAGCCCACCCAGGAGCCCACGAACACCATGATGATCACGATCATCACGAGCTTTCGTTTTGGCAGAAGTATCTGTTTTCTACCGACCACAAAGTTATCGGGGTCCAGTATGGGATCACGTCGTTGATCTTCCTGGCGATCGGATTCTTCCTCATGATGGTAATGCGATGGAGCATCGCTTATCCAGATCGCCCGCTGCCGATGGTGGGGGATTGGCCGTTCTTCAACAAGTGGATTGGAGACGACGGCTTGGTGACCGGTGACCTTTACAACATGTTCGGCGCCATGCATGGCACGATCATGGTGTTCCTCGGCGTGGTGCCCCTCGCGTTTGGTGCATTCGGCAACTACGTCACCCCACTGCAAATTGGGGCTCCGGACATGGCTTTCCCGCGGCTGAACATGGCGAGTTACTGGCTGTATCTGGTCGGTGGCTTGATGATGTTTGCCAGCTTCTTCCTTGATTCTGGAGCCGCGAAGTCCGGTTGGACGAACTACTCGCCCTTGGCGAACATCACCGACCAGCAGTATCGGGACTTGTTCTGGACGAGTCAGACCCAGTGGCTTTTGGCGATGGTGTTTCTAATCACGTCGTCGCTTCTCGGCGCGGTGAACTTCATCACGACGATCATCAACCTCCGCGCCAAGGGGATGACTTGGATGCGACTTCCATTCTTCTGCTGGGCGCAGTTGGTGACCGGTTTCCTTCTGCTCCTGGCGTTCCCGCCGCTTGAGGTCGCTGCGGTGATGCAGTTGATGGACCGCCTCGCGGGGACGAGTTTCTTCATTCCGACTGGTCTGTATGTGGGCGGTCAAGTAGTCGAGGCCGCTGGCGGGGGAAGCCCGCTTCTTTACCAACACCTTTTCTGGTTCCTGGGACACCCTGAGGTCTATGTTTTGATCCTTCCCGGGATCGGCATTGTGGCCGAGATCGTTGCCAACAACACGCGCAAGCCGCTTTGGGGTTACAAAACCATGGTGGGGGCGGTTCTGGTCCTCGGCTTCCTGAGTTTCATTGTGTGGGCGCACCACATGTACCTGACCGGGATGGGGACGGCCATTTCGACCTTCTTCCAGACCACCACGGTGTTGATTTCAGTGCCCTCAGTGATCCTCATCACTTCCATTCTCCTGTCGATGTGGGGTGGTTCGATCCGTTTCACCATGCCGATGCTCTGGGCGACTGCGTTCATTCCGATGTTCGGGATTGGCGGACTGACGGGCTTGCCGCTCGCGTTCAACCTACTCGACCTGCACTTGCACGACACCTACTACGTGATCGGTCACTTCCACTACGTCGTAGCTCCGGGAACGATTTTTGCGCTGTTTGCTGGCATTTATTATTGGTACCCGAAGCAGACGGGCCGCCAGATGAACAATCTCTTGGGGCACTTGCACTTTTGGCCTTCGCTGATTTGCATGAACCTGATCTTCGCTCCGATGTTCATCCAGGGGATGGCGGGGATGCACCGCCGCGCGTATGACGGCGGAGCGGCGTATGAGCAGGTCTCCAGCCAGGTTTATCTGGAGCAGGGACACCCGCTGGCTGTGCTTTTCAACGCGATCTTCCGCGGTGGCGAGGCTCTGCCGGTTGAAGTGATTAATTTGAACCTGCTCACCTCGGCCGGGGCCTTCCTGCTGGCGCTGGCTCAGATCCCCTTTATCATCAACTTCTTCATGAGCATGTTCCGCGGGGCTAAGTCCGACGAGCGGAATCCGTGGCAGGGAACCACTCTGGAGTGGATGTGTCCGACGCCTCCTCCCCATGGAAACTTTGACCGCGAACCCGTGGCGTATCGTGGCCCCTATGAGTACAGCGTGCCCGGTGCGGAGCGTGACTTCACCCCGCAGTTTGAGCCGGATACCCGTGTGACTGAAACCCGTCCATTGCCGACCCTGCATTGACCTAAACACCGCCCGCGTTTCAACGAAACCCGCGACACATGGAAATTCCTTATACAGTCTCCGCCCGGCGTGATACCGGGCTCTACAACGCCAAGGTTGGGATTTGGCTCTTCCTCGCCTCCGAGGTGATGTTGTTCGGCGGTCTATTCTCCGGCTATGTCTTCCTGCGTGCTGGCGTGCGGGAAGGGGTGGATCTGCCCTGGCCTGATGCCGTTTACGTTCACGGTCCGTTTATCTGGCTGGGCTTCCTGAACACGCTGGTTCTCATCGCCTCGAGCGTATTTGTCGTCTTGGCATGGGCTCAACTCAAGATGCGGCGCTACGGTGCGTATCAGATGTATATGTCGCTCGTGTTGATCTGCGCGGCAGCTTTCATGGCGGTCAAGACGATCGAGTACAACTCCAAGTTGAATCATCACTTTGGGGCCCGGCTTACGGATGGGACGCTTTTGGATGGTGCCTTGGTGACGGATGAGAAGCATCATTGCCCTGGAGATTATGTGACGTTCGAAGCCACAAAGGCGGTCTTTTCGTTGGATAAGACAGGTGTGTTTCGCAAGATCGATCCGTATTTCATCGACTTCGCGGTCCTTAAGGATGGGGCCGAGTTGGCGGTGAAGGCTCCTGATGGCAAGGAGGTCAAGGGGGTTCCTGAACTCTCGAACTGGTTGGATGCGTACGCTGCCGCCAACCCTGCGGAGCGCCGTGTTGCCGTTGAGTTCGTCAAGCCCGTGACTTTCCAGTTCCGCTTGAAGGAAGTTTTCGGTAAGCGTGTTTTCGCGGACCGGGTTCCCTTCTTCCGCGGAAATGAGCTCCAGGGCAAGCTAATCGATGACACCGTAGACATCGAGGTCCATACGGTCGATCTTCAGATGGTTCGCGATGAGGAGAAGGCGCTGGCTTGGTCCTATTTGGGCGAGGGCTTTAAGGCTGGCTACGAGCAACATAAAAAGGAGAAGCTGAGTGATCCTTTGCACCAGCACTTCCTCGAGAAGGGCGGCACCTTGCCCGGACGTCAGTTGAGGATCTGGCAGCATCCTCATGCGGTGGCCGAACACGGCGGCGAAGCTGAGCACGGCAAGGAGAAGGCCAGCGATCATGGCTCTTCCGACGGACACGGTGGACATCACGCTCCGGTTGTGTCCATCAAGGGCAGTGACATCTCGTTCATGGGGGCCCATGGACCGAAGTTCGGCACTTACTACGCTATTTATTTTACGATGACCGCTCTGCACGGTCTGCACGTCATTGGCGGTGCGCTCGTCCTGGCTTATTTCCTTTTCTTCGGCCGTAAGTTGTATCGCAAGAACCCCGAGCACCTCGCCAATCGCGTCGAGGTCGGCGGGCTCTTCTGGCACTTCGTTGACCTGGTCTGGATCTTCCTCTTCCCGATCATGTATTTGATGTGAGCTGACCGAAAACTGTCCCGACATGGAATCCTCCACAGAAGACATCCAGAAGCACGTGAAGACCTACCTCATGGTAGGGGCCACGCTGTTTGTATTTACCATCGTCACCGTCTTGGTCCGCACCGTGCCGTTCTTCGATTTCGGGGTTCCCGGTGTCGATGCCCCGGATATTGCCTTCGGCTTGGTGATCGCGACGTTCAAGTCGAGCTTGGTGATGCTGATTTTCATGCACTTAAACCATGAGCGCGGTTTGATCTACAAGGTGCTGTTGTTCACGGTCGCGTTCGCGGTTGGTCTCATGGGCTTGACTCTTTTTGCGCAACACAATCCGATTCTGCCACACGCCGACGTCGTCGATGAGCAGCGCGTCGTGGATTTTACTGCTGAGTCCGCTGGAGCCGAGGCCGCTCCGGCATCTGCTCACGTTGAGGCGCACCATTAATCGTTTCCTTCGATGGACCTGAAGCACTTCCACTACGTTTTCATCGCCATGTCGATCCTCTGCACGCTGGGGTTCGGTTTCTGGGCGATGACGGCTCCCGTGGATGTGGTGGGCTCTTGGGGGCGCGTTGGAGGTGCTGGGAGCACCCTCCTTGGTGTCCTTTTGATAGTTTACGGAGTGTGGTTTGTCCGGAAGTCACGCCACATTATCACCTGAAACCCTGGAGGTTGCTCATGATACTCGCCAGCGCTTTGGAGACATTATTGGCTTGCCCGTCCTGCAAGTTTGACCCGAACTCACCGGTCACTTCCGCCGCGAATCTCGCCATCGTTGTGATGATCGCGATGCTCGGTGCCGTCGGTGGCGGCGTTGTCAGTTTGATGGTCCGTTTCGCTCGTGGTGAGCGTCACTCGCTTGAGGAGAACACTCCTTCCTGAATCCTTTCCCTTGTCACTGTCCATGGATCCAATCCTCGCATTCAGCATCACCAAGTTTCTCGGGCAACCGGAGGCCGCCTCGCACCACGCCGGTCAAATTGACCACATGAATGAGGTGGTGCACTGGTTCATGCTGGTCCTGTTCGTCGGTTGGTCTCTGTTTTTTACAGTGACATTGTTGAAGTTCCGCCGGAAAGCCAACCCGAAGGCGAGTTACAAGGGAATCACTTCTCACTTCAGCACGCACTTGGAAATCATGGTGGTGCTGGTGGAGGTTGTCTTGCTTTTGGGTTTTGCCTACCGGCTCTGGTCGGAGCGCGTCGATGGCATGCCTTCCGCGACGGATAAAGACGTGGTCCGGATTCGGGCCGTGGCCGAACAGTTCCGCTGGAGTTTCCACTACGCGGGCGAAGATGGTTTGTTTGGTTTGGTCAGCTCCGAGCGCATCGATGCCGGAAATCCGGTGGGTTTGGTGAAGGAGGATCCGAGTTCTAAAGACGACTTCTTGTCGCCTGAGCTGATGCTTCCGAAAGATCGCAAGGTGGTGATCCAGGTTACCTCCAAGGACGTGATTCACAACTTGGCGTTGGTTCCCATGCGGATTCAACAGGACGCGATTCCCGGAATGGAGATTCCCATGTGGTTTGTGCCGACGAAGACCGGACGTTGGGACATCATTTGCGCCCAGCTTTGTGGTGCGGCGCATGCGAAGATGGTGGCCAAAATGAAGTGCGTGGAAGATGCCGAGTTCCAAGATTGGGCTTCCGGGCGCAGCAAGGCAGCCAAGGCCGCGGCGGTGGCCGTAGCCCAAAACTGAGAGGGGATCGACTCCGGGGATGCAGGGTTTCCTCCACCGCGTCGCCCAGGTCGCCCTCGCCTCGCTCATTTTGTTAATTCTGGTCGGAGCTACCGTCCGGGCGACTGGTTCCGGTCTGGGGTGTCCGGATTGGCCGACCTGCTGGGGGTGTTTGGTTCCGCCTTGGAAGGCGACCCAGATCGACGTGGCGCGGCTCGACTTGGACCGGTTCCGCCGCAATGCCGAGCGCCATGGAATTGATCCCGCAACGATCACGCCGGAGACGGTGTTGAGCCGGTTCAACCCGGTGCACACCTGGGTGGAGTTTGTGAACCGGCTGACGTCGTTGCCGTTGGGACTATCCACGTTAGCGCTATTTGTGGGTTCGTTCCTTGCTCAGAGGCATCGGGGCCTACTGATCTTGATTGCGTTTTTGAGTTTGGCGGATGTCGTCTTCAACGCTTGGCTTGGGGCGGAGGTGGTCCACAGCGGGCTGAAACCTGGAGTCATCACGACGCACATGGCGCTGGCGTTCGTCTTGATTTGCCTGCTCACCACCGCGGTCCGCTTGACAGGGCCCCAGTCAACCGGGCATGGCGCCTCGTTTGGCCTGTTGAGCCGCCGCATCACCGTGGTTTCGTTGCTCTTCTTTGTTTGTTTGGTGGCGGAAGGGATTTTGGGCAGCCAGGTGCGTGAGCAGACCGATGAACTCGCCAAATCATCGGGACATTTGGAGCGGGCGGAATGGACGGAGCATTTGGAGCAGACCACCATTTATCTGGTTCACCGCAGCGCATCGTGGAGCTTGCTGGTGACCTCGGGGCTGCTGCTGTTTTGGATTCAGTGTTCGCAACGTCCGGGTGCGATTCGGCCCCGGCTCCTCTTCATTGGCGTCCTGGCGATGATGGTCATGGGGGGCATCTTGGCGCATGTGGGGGTATTCCGGATTATCCAGGTGTTGCATGTGGGACTGACGGCCGTGCTGCTTTCGGTGACTTGGGGGTGGCTTCTGGAGTTGTTCGCATCAGAGCGCGTTGCCAAGGAGGCGGTGGGGACGTAGCATGGGGCCCATGAAGGCTCCCGGCCCAGTTGAACGCGCTCCGGCCGGCGGAGTTTCCTGGAGCGATTTGGTTACGTTGACCAAGGCCAAGCTGAGTGCTCTGGTCGTGGCTACCACCGGCGCCGCGTTTCTCTCCGGCTGGCCGCCGGGCGTGGGATTCGATTTTTGGCGCTTCCTGCACACCGTGGCGGGCACCACGCTGGCGGCGTTCGGCGCGGCCGTGTTCAATCAGCTGTTTGAGATCGATGCCGATCGCCGGATGCGCCGGACCGCTGACCGGCCATTGCCGGCTGGACGGATTCCCGTTCCGGGGGCCTTTGGCATTGGTTGGATGCTCAGCGCGCTCGGGATTGTGCATCTGGGGAATACCGTGAACACCCCGGCTGCGCTGCTGGCGGGGTTGACGATCGCCGTTTACATCTTCGTCTACACTCCGATGAAGCGCCGCTCCGCTTGGAACACGATCGTTGGTGCGGTGGCGGGCGCTCTGCCGCCGGTGATTGGCTGGGTCGCGGCGGGCCGGGCGTTCGATGCTGGGGCGGCGTGGTGGTTCGCCCTGCTCTTCTTTTGGCAGTTGCCCCACTTTTACGCGATCAACTGGATTCACCGGGAGGAATACCGGCAGGCTGGATTCGTGATGCTCGCCAATGAGGATGAATCCGGCCGGCGCACGGCGTTTTGGTCCCTGGTTTGCGCGATTCCACTGCTTTTGCTCGCCATTTGGGCTCCGCTGATTTCGCTCGCGCGTTGGTGGTTTGCGGTGCCGGGAATCGCGGCGGCGGGGTTCGTGATTTACCTCGCGATTCAGTTTCAGCAGGACCGGCGCGCCGGTTCAGCTCGCAGCCTCTTTTTTGGAACGCTGCTCTATCTTCCCATCGCCATGCTGGCGGTGAATTTGGCAAAGCCCTGACTTGATTTCCGTTCTGGCGCCATGCGTTACGCAAACCTTGCCCTGCACACCTTCACGAACCGGCCTTGGTCGATTGAGGAATGTCTCCGGAACTACTCGGCTCGGGGAATCGGAGGCATCTCGATTTGGCGGGAGACGATCGCGGGCAAGGACCTCGCGCAGGTGCGGCGTCAACTCGACGACTCTGGCTTGCGCGGGATTTCCCTGGTGCGTGGCGGGTTTTTCACCGGGGCGACCGCAGCCTCGCGGGATGCCGCGCATGAGAACAACCAGCGCTGCATCGACGAGGCGGCGGCGCTGGGGCTGCCCATGATCGTCCTGGTTTGTGGGGCTACGCCAGGCCAAACTGCGCGCGAGAATTATCTCCAGATTCGCGATGGGATCGCGCGGATGGCGGAACCGGCCGCCGCGGCGGGGATTCGCCTACTCATTGAGCCACTCCATCCGATTTACGCCGGAGATCGCTCCGGGATCTGCTCCCTGCGGACCGCGAACGATCTCGCCGGGGAACTGGGCCTGCCCAATGTCGGGATTGCGGTGGACGTGTATCACGTCTTTTGGGAGGTGGATTTGGAGGAGCAACTCCTGCGGTGTGCGGCTGGCGGATGGCTGGATGCCTACCACATTTGCGACTTCAAGCCGAACCAGGACCACGTTCTCTTCGATCGGGGCTTGATGGGGGAGGGCTGCATCAACCTAGAGGCCATCGACGGCTGGGTGCGCGGCGCCGGGTTCAACGGGTTCGCCGAAGTGGAAATCTTTTCCCGGCACTGGTGGAGCCAGGACCAGCACCAATATCTGGATCGGATCCTGGCCGCCTACGAGGCGATCTACCGCGCTGATCGCGCCGTTGAGGGGTGAGTGTTGATGGTTGAGGGGCGGAATGGGACGACCAAGCGTCGCCGTCCCATCAACCCGCAACCGCCGGTTCCAGTTCGCGCATGGCGCAAGCGGATGGCGGCATCAGTGCTGGATCGGGGGCTTGCGGCGCGAGGCCGAGCTTGCGCATCAGGGCGAGGTCTTGCTGGGTGGCCGGGTTTCCGGCGGTGAGCAGCTTGTCTCCGTAGAAAATGGAGTTTGCCCCGGCGAAGAAGCAGAGCGTTTGCGCTTCATCGCTCAGGTGGGTGCGGCCGGCAGACAGGCGGACCTTGGCGCGTGGCACCGCGATCCGGGTGGTGGCGATCATGCGGACGAGGTCAAAGACATCGACCGGGGCGCTTCCGGCGAGCGGCGTGCCCGGCATGGGCATGAGGCTGTTGATCGGCACGCTCTCGGGTTGCGGATTGAACTCGCTGAGCACTTCGAGCATTTTGAGGCGGTCGTCGGTGGTTTCGCCGAGGCCGAGGATGCCTCCGCAGCAAACGCTCATCCCGGCGTCTTGGGCGTGCCGGATGGTGTTGAGGCGATCCTGGAACGTGTGGGTGGAGACGATCTTCTCGTAGTGTTCCGGAGAGGTGTCGATGTTGTGATTGTAAGCCGTAACTCCGGCCTCACGAAGTTTCTGGGCCTCAACGGCGCCGAGCTCACCGAGGGTGACGCAAACTTCCATTCCGAGCGTGGAAACGTCGCGAATGATGTCGAGCACTTGGTCGAAGCGCTTGGTGCCATCCCGGACGCCCTTCCAAGCGGCGCCCATGCAGAAGCGGGTGGACCCGGTCTCCTTGGCGCGGCGAGCCTTTTCCATGACGTCATCTTTTTCCATGAGCCGCTCGGCGGCGACTCCCGTGGAGTAGCGGGCACTCTGGGCACAGTAGGAACAGTCTTCACTGCAACCACCGGTCTTGATGCTGAGGAGCGTGCAAAGCTGGACTTCGGCTGACGGCCAATGAGCCTCGTGCGCGGCGCGGGCTTGCTTGAGCAGCTCGAAGAACGGCTGGTGGTAGATGGCGTGCAGTTCGGCGAATTTCATGTCGTCGGGGAAAGGATGCTTAGCGGGTGACCCAGCGGCCGCTGGAAGTAGAAAGCTCGGGAAGAGTCTCTTTCCAGCAATTTGAGTAATCGGTTTTGCCCCGGGCGCCGATCATGCGGACGCGGGTTTGGGCGTAAAAGGCGGCGGACATGGCTTCCCCGGTGTAGCAGCCCCAGCTTTTGGCATATGCGCGGGAAGCGAAAATTCCGGGTTGGAGACGTTTCAAGTCGTCCTGGTGGAGGAACACTTTGGAAGCGCCGAGCACTTCGCCACTATAGTCGAACGTGAAGCAGTATTTGTTGGAGTGCCCGAAATACTCGAAGTTTCCGATCTTGGTGGTGGCGCGGGAGACGCCTTGGCCTCCATTGTTAAGGTAATCGATGACCGTGTCCGTCTCGCGAAACCAGACGAGACGGCATTTGACCTTCTCCTGTACGGAAAGGATTTTGGCCATGTGGTCCTCGCCGTCTTCCTTGCTGCGCAGCTCGTAACCGGTGCGGTAGACCAACCACGTGATCAAGGCTTGATCGCCGTGTTGGGCCCGGATTTGATCCATCCGGATGCGGGCGGCACGGATGAAGTTTCCCCACCAGCGGTCGTGCCGCACTTGTTCCGGCCGCAGGTTTTCCCACTCCCGCAAGGCGGGGCCACCGCTGAGGATGATGAATTCCCCGGCCGGAGCGCCGCCTTCCTTCTTCAAGAGATCCAGAGCCTGCGCTGGGGAAACCGAGAGCAAGCCGAGGCCAAACGCAAGGAGGAGCGGGCGGAGATAGGAAGGCATGGTAGGAATGCTGGTTCGACGCAAGCGCGCTATCATCCATCCAAGAGGTTCCTGACTCAAGCCGGAATCAGTTCCCCTGCGATGAGATCCGCAAAACCCTGACGGCGACGCACGAGGTGTGCCACGTTTCCATCTACGAGAATCTCCGCGGGGAGCGGGCGGGAATTGTAGTTCGACGCCATGACAAACCCGTAGGCACCCGAACTCATCAGCGCCAAGTAATCGCCCGCCGCCAATGGGGGAACCGCCCGGTCCTGGGCGAAAAAGTCGCCGCTTTCGCAAACTGGACCGACGACATCCACGGTTTCCAACGCCGCGCCCGCCGCAGGTTCCCGGAGCGGAACTACTTCGTGATGCCCTTGGTACAGCGCGGGCCGGATCAAGTCGTTCATCCCGGCATCGACGATCTTGAACGTCTTGGCGGTGCCGCGCTTTTCATAGACGACACGGGTGATGAGGACGCCGGCGTTGCCCACCAGAAAACGGCCCGGCTCCAGGAGAATCCGCAGGCCCAAGCCTTGCAGCGTCGGCAACAGGCTGCTCGCATACGTCTCGATGGTGAGCGGTGTGGAGCCTGATTCTGGGGCGGTCCACCAATCGGGACGGCCGCTGGCGAGCGATTGCTGGTAAACGATCCCGATCCCGCCGCCGATGCTCCAGAACTCGATCCCATAATCCTTCTTCAGATCTGCGGCCAACGGAGCGACCTTCTCCACCGCTTCGAGGAAGGGTTGCACGCTGGTGAGCTGGGAACCGATGTGCATTTGCAGGCCGCGGATCCGCACATTTGGAAGGGCGGCGGCGCGTGCGTAGGCTTCCCGGATCAGGGCGAAGTCGATTCCGAATTTGTTCTCGCTCTTCCCGGTAGAAATGTACTTGTGGGTCTGGGCGTCCACGTTGGGATTCACCCGCAACGCGATCGGCGCGATGACACCGAGATCGGCCGCGATGTCGTTGATGAATTGCACTTCGGCTTCCGACTCTGCATTGAAGCAGTAGATCCCTTCCGCCAAGGCATACTCGATCTCTGGACGGGTTTTGCCGACCCCAGCGAAGGTGCATTTTCCGGGATCGCCCCCGGCTTGCTTGACCCGATAGAGTTCTCCCGCTGAGACGATGTCAAAACCGGAGCCGAGCTTGGCCAGGAGGTTGAGGATCGCGAGGTTTGAGTTCGCCTTGGTGGCGTAGCAAATCAGGTGGTCCAGACCGGCGAGGGAGGCATCGAGCCGGACGAAGTGATCCCGGACGGTCGCGGCGCTGTAGACGTAAAGCGGAGAGCCGTGTTCTTGCGCCAAGGGCTGGAGCGGAACGCTTTCGCAGTAAAGTTCGCCGTCGCGGTAATGAAAGCTGTGCATGAGGTTGTGAGGGGAACGCGAACATAAAGACGCCCATGCCCGCGTCAACCCGGGCGCGGCATCTTTGCGGCAACGGGGCAGTCGGAATCACAGCCACCCATCATACGGGCGGCCGTCTCGCCCTTCGCAGAAATCAATGAACGCTTGGTTCACCACCGCGTAGCCGCCCGGCGTCGGATAATTCCCTGTGAAATACCAGTCTCCTTGGTGCTCCGGAAGCGCGGCGTGGACGTTGTCGATGGTTTGGAAAAGCAGGTGGATCCCGCCTTTCCACGAGATATCCGTGGGCGTGATGAGCCGGGCCATTTCCTCGGAAAGTTCCTCGGCCGTGAAGGGTTCGTAGATCGCTCTGACCTTGTTCTCCATGCGGTCCGGATCCTTGGTCAATTCCTGGCGGCATCGGTCATACACTTCGCGCACCACGTGTTCCATGCCCTTTCGCTTGAGCAAGCCAATGGCCGCTTGAAAAGCCAGGAATTTGCCCAATTCGCTCATGTCGATCCCGTAACAATCCGGATACCGGATTTGGGGCGCGGTCGATGCAATGATGATTTGCCTCGGATTGGTCCTGGCCAAAATGCGGAGGATCGATTCCCGTAACGTCGTGCCACGCACGATCGAGTCGTCCAGGGCCACCAAATTATCCCCGTCGATCACCCCGTAGGTGATGTCGTAAGCAAAGGCGACGAGTTCGTTACGGCCCGCTTCCTTGCTGATGAAGGTACGGAACTTTTCGTCCTTGTTCGCCACCTTTTCCCCGCGGGGCCAGCCGGACATAATGAGTCGGTCGAAAGCCTCTTCTTGAAGCTGCTCTCCGCGGGACGTCAACTCCCGGAGTTCTTCGCGGACGCGATTCCGGCGCCACTCGCGCAGCCCGTCCATGAGCCCGTGATAGCCGGTTTCCGCCGTGTTGGGGATGAAGCTGAACACGGTTTTCTCAAGGTCGCCATCGATCGCCTTAAGCACCTGGGGGACCAATCGAGCGCCGAGTTCCTTGCGCTCGCGGTAGATGTCTGGGTCATTTCCACGAGAGAAATAGATCCGCTCAAAGGCACAGGAGCGGCGGGGTTTCGGTTCCGCGAACTGCTTGATAACGAAGTCACCGGACGGCCGGACGGAGGCCACGTGACCAGGGCAGAGTTCCTGAATTTCCGAGACTCCCCGTTGGAAGACGGTCATCAGCGGGGTCCGCTCCGAGGCGAAGGCGATTACTTCGTCGTCCTCAATGTAATAACACGGTCGGATTCCGTTCGGATCTCGCATGACGAAGCCATCTCCGTTCCCGACGAGGCCGACGATGGTGTACCCGCCATCCCAAGTGCGGGCGGATTCCTCGATGATTTTAGGGATATCGAAGCGATTGCTAATAATCTTTGGAATCGCGGAACCTTCCGTACCGCGATCCCTCTCTTCGCGGTAGATGTCGGTATGCGCCTCGTCGAGGTGGAAGCCGATTTCCTCAAGGATGACCTGGGTGTCGGTATCGTGGAATGGATGCTGACCCCGGGCGACCATATGCCGCTTCAGTTCAGAGACGTTGGTCATGTTGAAGTTCCCCAAGACCATGAGGGACTTCGTGGCCCAGTTGCTCTCCCGGACTTGGGGGTGGCAATAGGCTTCGGTGACTCCGCCGGAGGTGCTGTAACGGAGGTGGCCCACGAGATTTTCCCCGCCAAATTCGAAGTGCTCCTTCACCGACAACGGATCTTGGAGATCAAGCACGCCGAGTTCTTCGAGCCGCTTCAGCTCCTCCTGTTGCCGTTGGAAGAGGCGGTTCACCGGATCCTTCTTCACCGTGCGGTCATTGAAGAGGAAGCGCTTGCCGTAGCCAACGTCCAGCTTGCAACAGCCGATCCCCGCGCCGTCCTGGCCGCGGTTGCGTTGTTTCAATAACAGCAGGAAGAGCTTATTGAATCCCCATAGCGCGGAACCGTACTTCTTAAAGTAATACTCCGGGTCTTTGCGTAGGCGGATGTAAGCAATGCCGCACTCGTGGTGGATGGGGTCGCTCATGCGGGGCGCGCTTTCCTTAGGTGAAGAAAACGTCACCTGCAACCCGCCGCTAGCGTTTCTTTGGTGAAAGCGCCTTTCGCAGCTTTGGGTTGCTCCCCATGGCGGAATGGTTTCCTGTGAGCGCGTGGGCTCTGGTCTTTACATCCACGACATCGATCCTTGGTTGCTCCGCTTCGGCGGGAACTTCGGCGTCCGTTGGTACGGCATCGCTTATGTCGCCGGCTTCATCGTCGCGTTTCTCCTGATGCGGCAAATGGCCCGCCGCCAGATCGGGCCTCTCAAGGAAGCGGAGCTCGCGGATTTCATCACCATGGCGGCTTTTCTCGGGGTCATGTTGGGCGGGCGGCTTGGCTATATGCTGCTCTACGACTTTTCCGGGTTCATCCAAGCGCCCTGGCGATTCTTTCAAGTCTGGGAAGGCGGCATGGCCAGTCACGGGGGCATTGCCGGACTCGCCGCGTTCTCCTGGTGGTACGCCCGCCAGCATCGCTACGATTGGTGTGGTGTCGGTGACAACCTCGTCTGCGTGGCGCCAGTTGGGATCTTTTTCGGGCGCATCGCGAACTTCATCAATGGCGAGCTCTACGGCAATCCGGCCGATCCGAAGAAAGTTCCTTGGGCGATGCTCTTTCCTGATGAAATTAACGACGAGGGTACCGTCCACAACGCCGTGGCCGCCCGCTTGCCCGGGATGAGTCTCGTCGACATCAAGACCGCCATCCACGATCCCGCCGTCCGCGAAGTGCTTCACGCCACGTTGACGCCCCGGCATCCATCCCAAATTTACCAGGCGCTCCTCGAGGGACTGCTCTTGTTTGTCATCCTCTTCGGGATCCGCTGGAAGTTCCCCAAGCTGCCCTATGGAATTCTCACCGGGCTGTTTTTCCTGCTCTATGCGGTGTTCCGGATCATCGGCGAGACTTGGCGCCGCGCGGATTCTGGGTTCATTATGGGCATCAACAAAGGACAATTTTACTCCATTTTCATGTTTGCCGCCGCCGCTGGGTTTCTCTGGTATGGCTATCGGCAGTGGCACGTGGCGACGCGCCGTTGAGGCTTGAGAACTCGCGGATGACCGCGGTGGATAGCAGGCGGAGGCAACCGCAACCGGCTTAGTCACCACGAAAGACAAGAGCACGGCGGGATGCTGGTGAATGGCGGAGCAGCTCGTGCTCCGAATCGGAATCGGAATTCTCGATTTCCCACGGCCATGCTGGTATTCTGCCAGGCATGGGCGCGTCCCGTGATGATTTCGTGAAGTATCCGCGGACGCCGCATCTCTTTGGTTCCAAGGGGACGGAAGATGACCGGCACTTGGGGCCGATGGAGTCTGCGGCGTTGGTGTCGGACCCGTCTTTGATCGTGGAAGAAAAGCTGGATGGCACGAATGTGGGCATCCACTTTACTTCGGGGGGGCGGCTGGTATTGCAATGCCGGGGACATGAGATCACCGAGGGCATGCACCCGCAGTATGACCTCTTCAAGCAGTGGACGGCAGTGAAGCGGCCGGTGCTGGAGTTGATCCTGGAGGACCGGTTCATCCTCTTTGGGGAATGGCTCTATGCGAAGCACAGTGTCCATTACTTGGCGTTGCCGCATTACTTTTTTGAGTTCGATATCTACGACAAGGAGGCGGCGGCATTCCTTTCCTTGGACCGGCGGTTGGAAATTCTCGATGGCAGCGGGATGGAGACGGTGCCGGTGGTGCACCGCGGACCGGCGGAGGATTTGGCTGGGCTGATTGGGCCTTCTCTCTTTGGGGCTCGTTTCGACAATCCTTTGACTGGTGAGATCGATGACATGGCGGAAGGACTTTACGTGCGTACGGAGGCGGATGGCGTGGTCACGGCACGGGGGAAATTGGTGCGGCCCGAGTTCGTGGAACGCGTCAAACAGAGCGAGCATTGGCAGCATCAAAAGATGGTGCCGAACGAATTGGCCAATGGCGCGGATATCTGGAAGTAGAGCAAATCGATGAGGAATTGGGCGGACGTGGTGTCGGCTAGCGACGATGAATTGCTGGCCTGGGCGGAGCGGCAGCCTTGGGCGGAGGCGATGCGGGCTTGCGGGCAAGACGCGGAGTGGCATGCGGAGGGAGATGTTTGGACCCACACCCGAATGGTATGGGAGGAAGTGGGGCGGCTGGGGGGATTCTCGGATATGCGCCCAGAGCATCGGCGGGCTCTGCGGTTCGCGGCGTTGTGGCACGACGCGGGGAAACCGGCGACCACCTACTTTGATGAAGAGAGTGGGCGCACGCGATCGCCGAAGCATTCCATCGTGAGTGCGCGGATGGCGCGGGAGATCTTGCGGAATTGGGGATGCGATTTGGAGGTGCGGGAAGCGATCGTAAACCTGGTGCGTTACCATGGGCGACCGCCGTATCTGTTGGATAAGTCGAAGCCGGAAGAAGAGGTGATCCGGCTCTCTTGGCTGGTTCGCAATGATCTGCTGTATCAGTTTGCGCTGGCGGATACGCGGGGAAGGACGACGAGGGAGACGGCCCGCAAAGAAGATGCGTTGGAGCTCTGGCGGGATTTGGCGGAAGAGCACGGCTGCCTGGAGGTGGCCTATCCATTTGTGAACGATCATGCTCGGTTTCTCTTCTTCCGGGGGGAGCTGGGGAGTCTGCACCGGGTGCCGCACGAGGAGTATCGCTGCACGGTGACAATGATGAGCGGGCTGCCGGGGGCGGGGAAGGACACTTGGCTGGCGCGGCATCGGCCAGATTTGCCCTCCATCTCGCTGGACGATGTCCGGGAAGAACTGGACGTCGATCCGACGGAGGAGCAGGGACGGGTGATTCAGCGGGCGAAGGAGCGATGCCGGCAGCGGCTGCGGGTGGGGGAAGACTTTGCGTTCAACGCCACCAATCTGACTGCGCCGATGCGCAAGCTGTGGACCGATCTGTTTGCGCGGTATGAGGCGAGGGTGGAGATCGTCTACTTGGAGCCGCCGTTCGAAGCCTTGCTGAAGCAGAATCGGGAGCGGGAACGCCGGGTCCCGGAGCGAGTGATTCACCGGCTGCTCGACCGTGCGGAACCGCCATCGCCCGGGGAAGCGCACGAGGTGCGGTGGATGGGCGGGGAGGATTGAGATTTTTTGGCAGGATTTTGGCTTCCGTCCTTGCTTCTTGGGGGAAGAAATCCGAAGAAAGGGCATGAGCCAGAGCGAGACCCCTGACCTTCCGCCCCTTGGATTTGCCCGGGACCTGAACGATGAGCAGCGCCGTCAGCTGAGTGCGTATGGCGATTTCACGGCGGCCGACGATGGCCAAGCGATCATCGTGGAAGGCGCGCCGCAGGATTCCCTCTCAATGGTTGTGTCGGGGACGGTCCACGTGCAAACCGAAGCCGGGGGCCGCCACATCCTCTTGACGAGCTTGCGGGCTGGCGACGTGATTGGCGAGGTGAACATTTTTGACCCGGCTGAGGCGAGCGCGACGGTGGTCTCCAATGGGTTTGCGGTCTTGTGGAGCATTTCGCGGACAAAGCTGGAAGCCTTCATGCACGATCATCCGATTGCATCGAGCAAAGTTTTGCTGAGCATCGCGACGACCTTGAGCAAGAAACTGCGACGGACGAACGAAAAAGCGGCGCTTCAGCAGTTGTTGTCCCAACCGTAATCGAGTGGGGACAAGGCGACTATGGAAGCGTTGGCTCCATTATTGAACTCACTGACCGATCCGTTCCGGCTTTTCTTCGCCTTGCTGATTGGCCACATGGTAGCGGATTACTCGCTCCAGACGGAGTTTTTGGCGCTGGGGAAAAACCATCGTCGACCGCGCCCTTTACCGGGCGCGCTGGGGGAGACGCCCGGAGTGTGGGTGCATTGTCTTACGGCGCATTCGTTGATCCATGCGGGAGCGGTCTGGATTTTGACGGGATCGATGATCCTGGCGCTGATTGAGACCGTGTTGCACTGGATCATCGACTTCGTGAAATCCGCCGGATTTGGCAACCTGCACGTAGATCAGTTCCTCCACATCCTCTGCAAGGTGGGGTATGTGTGGGCGATTCACGCTGGCTGGGTGGCGGCTGGAAATTGAGAGGGGACAGAAGTGGGGTTGACGCGAGGCGAAAGCTCGCCATTTTCGCGGACAGCGGTGAAGTTCCGGATGCGGTGATGCGTCTTTTTCCTGAGGTGGTCACGCGCCCGGTCCGACCGTGACAAGTTGTCTCCATGCCGCCACAGTGTGCGCTTTCATCGGCGGCGATGGGGGCATGAAAGCAAAACTTACTCTAAGGATCTCTTGACTTTTCTGGTTGAACTGGTTTCAAGTGTGTATGCTAACAACACCACCCAACGCAGATTTATTCACTAATTCGTAGTTGGCGGTGAGTTTTAGTGCCAAAGGTCAGGAACTTTTCGGGACGCAATGAGCTATTTTGATTCAAACCTGGTATCGGGCGCGGGTGGAGACGGGCCGGGTTGGCGTGGAGCGCGCCGGGTCAATTTGCTAATCTCCGACACGGGCGGCGGACATCGAGCCTGCGCAAACGCGCTGCGGGCGGCGATGGTGGAGCAGGAGCCCGGGATCGAGGTGGAAATCGTCGATGGTCTCCGGGAGACGGGACGATTTCCGATCGACCGGATGCCGGAACTCTACACGCGCTGGTCGGAGCGGCGCAACTTGTGGCGAACCACGTTCTACCTGACGAACGGGCGGCGCTGGTCGAAGATGCTGTTTTATCCCTGGCATCAATTGACGAAGACGGAATTGTCGGCGGCGATTTTGCGGGGGCGGCCTGACGTGGTGGTGACGATGCATCCCTGCCTCACGGCGGCGGCGGAGTATGCGGTGCGCAAGACCTACTACCAGCCATATTTGGCTACGGTGGTGACGGATCTGTTCTACGGCCACGCCAGTTGGTTCACGCACGGGGCGGACGCGTATTTCGTGCCCACGGACATCATGAAGGAGCGGGCGCTCCGGCAGCGTGTTCCCAAAGACTCGATTCATGTCAGCGGGCTGCCGTTGAACTCTCGTTTGTCAGCGCTTCGCGGTCAGCGAGCTCAGCTCCGGCGCCGATTGGGATTCAACAAGCCGACGGTCGTTTGTGTGGGCGGAGCGGATGGAATGGGAATTCAGCGTCTTTTTCCTTCCTTGGCGGAACTTCCGGAGGGGATCGACGTCCACATCGTGTGCGGCAAGAACGAAGAGTTGCGGCAGCGTCTAGAGCGGAGCCGCCCCCCGGCCAACGTCTATCTGCATGGGTTCACGACGGAGCTCCCGGAAATGCTGGCCGCCGCTGATTTGGCGCTCATTAAGGCGAGCCCGACGGTGCTCATGGAGACGCTCACGGTCGGAACCTATGTATTGATTTACGATTTCGTTCCCGGCCAAGAATTCGCGAACGTCCGCTTTGTCCAGGAAAATGGGTTGGGTGACTATTCCCGCTCTCCCGAACGGATCGCCCGCAAAATCCGCGAATATTGCGGACGCAAAGCTTCGATGCCGGTGGCGGAGCGCGCGATTGATTTCGTGCCGCGTGATGGCGCCACCAAGATCGCGAAGCACATCCTGTTCCAGAGCGAGTCACGCTCCGCGCGGTTGAGCTTCTCTTGAGGCTTAGGCCCCTGTTGGCCTCACTTTTTGGCCCGCAGCGTGCTTAGGTAGGCAACGACGTCGCGAACGTCTCGCTTCGGTAGCATCATGCCCATCGGTGGCATCAGCGAAACCACGGCTCCACGTTCCGTAATGTCGCTGACGGGAATTTTGCGGCTGCCGCGATCCGCGGGATCACGGAGTTCGATGGATTCGGCGGTTTCACCCCGGAGTTGACCGCTAACGACGCTTCCGTCCTTCAAGGTGAGCGAAATGGCGCCATACCCTTTCGCGATGGCGGCTTGAGGCAGGGTCAAGGCTTCCAGGAGATAGCGGCGATTCTGGAGACCCGCCGATTTCAGGTTGGGACCGATAACGCTGCCGCCTTTGCTGTCGTCGTATTTGTGGCAAGCGACGCATTGGGCGCCGATGTTGTTGAGGAATGTGTCTTTGCCTCGGACGGGATCACCGCCCTCCAGGCACTCGATCCATTCCGCGAGGGGATCGTTCGCCGGGCGCGGGAGGGCAGCGGTCAACGTGCCGGTTTTCGCGGCGGCATCGGCGACATCCAATTGCAGCGCGGCGGGCAGGTTCCCTGCGGCAAGGCGGTCGGCCCACGGCTTGAGGAGGTCGGCGGCTTTGAGGTTGCCGAGGAGGGCCAAAGCGTTTTGTTGTTCCGAGATGGATTTCGAGGTTTCCAGGACCTTAGCCAAGTGCTCTTGAGCAGCGGCTGGGTCCAATTGGCTGAGGAGTGATGCGCCGCGGATGCGAAGGACTTCCGCCTGGGCGCCGATCGCGTAACTGGCGGCTTCGAGCGTGTTCAAGTTTTCAAGCGCGGCCACCCGGACGCCGGCAGGAGCGCTTTCGTTCTGGAGCAGGGCGCTGAGTCGAGGGGCATCGAGCGTAATCTTCAGGGAGGAGGCGAGCTGGACCGCTTTCTCGAGGACGGCAGCCTCCGGGGAGTCGAGCAACTGGTTCACGGGGGCGCGCAGAGCTTCAGCAATGGGAGCCGGGCGCCGTTCCGCAAGGGGCCGGTGCCAGCCATCGACGCGGTCGAGCACCGGAGGGCGGGTCCATGCGAGGAGAGAATCGAGCGCTTCGAGGCGCATCGAGGCTGGGGTATCCGAGTGCACGGCGTATTCGGCGACGCGGACGGCGTCTTCGGGCGAGCCTTGGCGCAAATTGGCATTGAGGGCGCGGCGGATGAAAGCTTCGGTATGGTCACCGGGATGGGTGAGGCTGGCGGCGAGAGCGGGGAGAGCGGCGGGGATTGAATCGCCGTCGTGGATCGCCCGGGCGGCTTCGGCGCGAATGGCCGACACGGCGTCCTGGAGGAATCCGGCGACTTCGGGAGCTTTGAGGATTCGCAAAGCGAGAACGGCTGCCATGCGTTGCGGGGCGGAGTCCGTCTCATGGAGCTGGGCGATTTCTGGAACGGAGGCCACGGCGGCCAAGGCGCGGGATTGGGCCAAGCGGAAGTAGGGATGGGAAGGCTGGGACTCAATGAACTTGAGCACCGAGCTTAAGAGGGCAGTCTCCGGGGAGACGGTGTTGCCTAAGGCCTGTGCGGCGTGAAATTGTACGTGCGGATCGGGATCGACGAGGAGGGCGGCGATGTGCGCGCGGGCGAAGGGAACTGAACCCGGGAGTTGGCCCAAGGTCTTAGCGGCTTGGGCGCGGATCATGGAGTCGGCGTCCGCGAGGCTGCGGAGGATCGGTTCGGGGCGTTGCAGTTGGCCGAGGCCCCAAATGGCGTGGACTTTGGCGAGGCGATCCGGGACGGTGATGGCGGATTCGAGCGGGCCGGCTTCTTTGCGGGCGACGAGTTCGAACTGAGCTTTGAGGCGGACGCGTTGGTCGGCGTGAGCCAGATGCTGCCCGAGAACGGCGGGCTCCAGTTTCGTGAAGTCGGCGGCGAGGAGTTCCTTGGTTTGCTTTCGTTCCGGAGAGGCTTGGCCCGAAGGGACATCAATGCGATAAATGCCGCCCTTTTGGTCGAGCGGATACGCGGTGGCTCCCCAATCCGCGCCGTAGAGAGCGCCGTCCGGGCCGAACTTCCAACCGATGATGGCGACTCCGCCGCCGATTTGACGGGAATTGACCATGCGGAAGGCGGGGCCATCGGGCTCCACCTGGAAGGTCCATTGTTTGCCGCCCGGGGCCTCCGTGAGAAAAAAGGTGCGAGCCCAGGATGCATCGAGCGCGGTGCCGGGGTTGTAGGTGAAGCCGCAGGGACCGTCCACGTAGTTGCTGAGCGGAGGGGTGAGGTAGGCGGGTTGGCCCTCTTGGCGGGGCTGCCAAAGTTTCTCGGCGGTCCAGGGATTGTAGCCGTTGCCCCGGTATTGATAGGCGCAGCGCCAGCCGGCATCCATGCCTTGGACGATGTAGACGAACCGCTCTTTCTCGCCGCTCATGTCCGCGTCGTTGTCGACTCCGAACAGATTGCCAAACTCGTCGAATGCGAGTTCCTGAACGTTGCGGAGGCCATGGGCGAAGATTTCAAAGCCGCTGCCGTCCGGATTGGCTCGGAGGACGCCTCCTTCGTTTGGGAAGGAGCACTCTTTTCCTTCCGGCGTGGTTACGGAGATGCCCTTGTCCCCGACCGTCCAGTAAATTTTGCCGTCCGGTCCCAAGGTGAGGCCGTGCATGTCGTGCCCGGCATAGGCGATGTGGTGGCCGAACCCATGGGCGAAAACTTCGCGCTCGTCGGCCGTGCCGTCGCCGTTCGTGTCGCGGAGTTTCCAGACATCCGGGGCGATCGTGGTGTAGACGGCGCCCTGATGCCAGAGAATTCCGGCGGCGATGCCGGTGACCTCGGTTTGGAAGCCATCGGCGTAGAGCTGGATGGCGTCCGCAGTGCCGTCGCCGTCGGTGTCTTCGACGCGGTGAAGCTTCTCGCTGACGACGCGGAGGTCGAGGTAGTCGTGGGAACCGTCTCCGTTGAGATCTTGGACCCGGGCGGTGTTTTCGGCGGAGCGTTCTGGGGCGAGGCGCTCCCGGTAAAAAGCGAGCTTGTCCTCGATACGGCGGAAACTGACGTCATTGGGTATCCAATCGAGATTCTTGCGGATGTCGAGGTCTTGGATCTGGCGGCGCTGGGTTTGGGTGACATAGGCACGGCCCTGGTCATCCAAGCTGATGGCGACAGGGTCGGGCACGTTGAGATTGCCCGACCATTTGTGAAACGAAAGCGGAGTGGGCTCGGCCGGGGGAATTTTCGAAAAGAGCATGGGAGTTTGCCCATCGACCTTGGTGCCCTCGATGCGAACGTCGTCCCACTGCCCCAAGTCATCGAAGGAGCCAAGGCCAATGGCGCCCCAGGCGAACGTGGTGTCGCGGGCCACCTTGCAGGGCTGCGAGAGATCATCGAAGTAGATCTCGATTTCGCCGGTGGCGGCATTGCGGACCACCTTGACTTGGTGCCAAGTATCGTCCTCCCAAGGAATACCACTGTCTGGGGAAGTCGTGATCTTGGCGCGCGGTGCGTCGTTGACGATGAAGATCTGGCTGGAGTGCGGGTCGGGTTTTTCGCCGAGGTGGACGTAGTAGAAATGCGCTGGATCCTGAAATCCGAAGAAGACGCACATGTCCCGATGGCCCCGGGTGGTCTGGAGGGTTTTCACCTTGGCGGTAAGGGTGAAGTCACCCCAGACGTGGTCGCGAAGGATGGTAACGCTGTGCGGGCTGCGGTGCGGGGGCTGGTAGTCGCTTTTTCCGAGGAGGTGGAGGACTTTGCCGGCGGAAGTTTCGGAAATCGTCCACTTGGCGGGATCACTGGGCAGCCAAGCGCTGGCGCCGGACTCGAAACCATCCGTAAAGGTGACGCTTTGTTGGGCGTTGCCGAGGACCGGCCAAGCGAAGCAGGCGCAAAGGCGGAGCAAGAGCGGGAGGCTGAGTTTCACGCGGGAGATTGCCTCAGGGGGGGGTGAGATCGACACGGAAATTTTGGGTGCAAGGCCGGAGGAGTCAGCTAGCCTGCCGGATGCACGACGAACTCCGGGAGAGCCCAGTGCGAGGGGCTAGTTTTTGGGTGCGGAGCCTGGCGCATTTGATTGACCTGACGTTGGTCAGTTCCGTGATGTGCGTGTTCACGCTGCCATTG
This sequence comes from Akkermansia muciniphila, assembly GCA_945883495.1. Taxonomy (GTDB): domain Bacteria; phylum Verrucomicrobiota; class Verrucomicrobiia; order Verrucomicrobiales; family DEV007; genus V1-115. The sequence continues at coordinate 179,023 of CAMCXS010000001.1, read as the reverse complement.
ATGATGCAGATGGTTGCAACGGGAACGATGGAGGTGCCGGTTTGGGGGCGTTGGTTGGAGATTCCGTTTGATTTGACCCTTCTTGTTGGCGTGGTGGTGCTCTGGAAAAAAACGCAGACCACACCAGGCAAAAAGCTGTTTGGTCTGCGGATTGTGGACTCCCGGACTGGCGTAAAGCCTACATGGCGGCAGGTCATCGTGCGCTACTTTGGCTATTTCCTCGGATTTTTACCAATGATTCCATTCCGGGTTCTGGAGCGAGCATTGCCAGGATTGAGCGCACTGATGCCCACGGCTTCGGGGGCGCCACATGGATGGGAGGGCTGGGTGATGGGGCCGCCGCTCTGTTTCGGGTTTCTCTGGATCTTGGTCGATCCAAGGCGCCGCGGATGGCATGATCTCCTCAGCGGCACCGTCACGGTATCGGCCGTATCGGTGCCGCGGAATGGAAACAACGGTGCGGATCGCACTTAATAATAGTATCGATACGGCCGAGGAGCGTAGACGACGGGAAGCGGGCGGCGAACGCGTGGCCCGGGGTAAGCGTAGGTGGGATAATACATCGGAGCGCGGCGGTGTGGTCCGTAGGATTGGCCAAGCGGGTCATAGTAACCTCGGTAATGCTGCTTGACCCGCTGGCGACCATAGACTCCGCCGGCGATGCCACCGGCGGCCGCCCCGATGAGGGCCCCTTTGCCGGCGTTCCCACTGGCGGAACCGATGAGGGCACCCGTGCCAGCACCAATCAAAGCTCCAGTGGCGGCGGTCCGCTCCGGGTAAGTCGCTCGGCATGAGCAGAACGTAAGCGCCGCGAGCAGGGCGGCGGCGACGCGGGATGTGAGGATGTGAGACATGGCGGATGAGACAAACGAAAAAGCCCGAAAGTTCGAAAAAGAGACAATGGTTCCGCTTGAACAAAGGCTGGAGCCGGTGAGACTAAACCCGCTGGATGAAGGAGAACACGGCTTCACCTAACACATCCACACTTGACGGACCGGGAGGCGCGCGCTAGCTGGTGTCCCTTTCCTCGTTGACCACGGGGAGACTCACTCCTAGCCCGGCACCCGCCGCGCAACGCATGAATTCACCGGCACCCATCTCCTTTTTTTGTGTTCACTGCGGAACCAAGCTCTTGGTCCCCGTCGAATTGGCAGGCGAGACTGGGCCCTGCCCCCAGTGCGCGGCGGTGATCACCGCCCCTTTGGTTTCCAGCAACCGGGCTCCGCTGGTTTCGGCCATGGTGGTGCCCAACGAGCCAACGGCAACGCCAGCGCCGGTGCTTCCAGCTCCACGGGTTGCGCCAGGGCGCGTCGAGACTCAGCGCCCGCATCCTCATGAGTTTGAGTTGCCCACTTTGGAGATTCCGTCGGTGGAGCAAGCTCACGTGGATTACGGACGTCCCCCAGGGGGCGTTGCTGGGTACAACGGCGGCTTTTCCGAGATATCAACTCCCGTCCGGAGGGGCGCGGCATCCAGGCGTTCCCTTCCCGTGGACCAGGAGGATCTACCGATCGATCTCGGCTCTAGCCGGTTTGAGGAGTCGGCGCCGCCTCGGTCCTTTCCGGTGGCCTTGGTTTCTTTGATGGTCGTGGTCATCTCCGGGGCTGTTTTCCTGAGTTGGCGCATGGGCTTGTGGGGGCCCGTCGATGATAGCATCGCCGGAGAGGCGGCGGGACCATCATCCGTTGTCGCCAGGACGGAGTCGATCCCCGTGGCGCCTGCGACGGCGAGTCCAGTGGCCTCTCGAGGGGCTCTGCCGAACTCGCTAGAGGCGGGGACGGCGGTTGCGAAGGACGACAAAGGGGGCGGAACGGTGGATGAGGTGCCGGGGCCTCCTCCCGGTCCCCAGCCGTTCGCGTCGTTGGCGGCCACGCCTGCGCAGAGTCAGAGTCAGGTCGAAATTCCCCCCAGGATCTCCGATCCTCGGCTGGCGGTGGCTCCACCCGAACCGGCGCCGGAGCGTGTGTCCAGTCCAGAACCGGGAGTAAGTGCTGCGGCCGTCGCGACACCACCTGGGAGCACGCCCTTGGATCGGGCTCGGAACGTGATCAGGCTTTTCCTTGAGGCGAACTCTTGGAGAGAACGCGTCGATTTGATTGATGTGGCGGGTGACCCAACCGCCGTTCTGTCGGCCTACTACGAGAAGAACGCGGACTTGCCGATTAAGACTTACCGGCTCGACTTTTTTCATGAGGAGGAGGGCGATGCAGGAAAGCCGGCCGCCTACATCTTCTTTCTTACGCTAGCTAGCGAAACGGATGGTTGTCCGGTGATGGTGTTGGAGCGTGATGGAGAGTATCGGATCGACTGGAGCCTTTACGTCGAGTTTCGGGCACGAGCATTTCAGAAATTTGTGGAGGAGAAGCCAGCTGGTGCCCATCGATTCCGGGTGGTTTTGCAGCGGGTGAGCTACGGAGAGTCTGACCGGGAGGAAATCCCCGGTGTGGATCAGTTACTATGCTGCAAAATCGATCCACCGTATCCAGGGGTGACGAGGTTTGCATTTATCGATAAAGACAAGCCGATAGGGAAGCAGATGGCGCGTGAGCTATCCTGGGAATCGGACCCGCTCGCTGCTGAGGTGGAACTGAAGTGGGCGCAATTTCCAGGGGGGAAGCCGTATCTGACGGTGGAGCAACTGGTAGCCAAGAGTTGGGTGCGTGTTGGGGCGGCGCGCCCGTGACAGGCTGCGAAGAATTAAGACAAGTTAAATGCTTGATTTCTTGGAATGATAGGGTTTGGTGCGCGTGTCAGGATCTGGTGTGGGCCACACTAGACGCACTCAACACAGCACTTAATCACCCGATAAAACGTCATGGCATTGCCCTTCCGTAGCATTTTTGGACTGGCCGATGAGTCAGGGAATCAGTTTGATCCGGCCTTCGCCTCTGGAGATCAGGACCGGGCCTCCAGGATGGTGACTGGACCTGCGGAGATGATTGGCCGGGACAGCATGTTCACGGTGGAGGCAGAATCTCTCGCGGAATCCATCCCGGTCGAGTTGAGGTCGGGAGTGACGACGCATTCCACAAGAGTGACGCTGCGGTTGGACGACGCCGAGTGGGAGCCTGGAGACACAGAGGTTTCAACGAGGTTGATGCAAGTCTACCGGGCTTGTCCGCAGCTCTTCACGGTAGCGATCGATGAGGCGGTCGATATGCCGGTGACGCTTCGTTTGGCGGGAGTCGGAGAGGCGGCCGTAGCGGCCCCGCTACCTCCTGTGGGTTCTGGCGGGGGCACTCCATTTCAGGCGCTGCCCTCTGGAGTAGCGATGGCGCAGGCGCCGATGAGTCCATTTTCCAGTCCCCTAGTAAAACCGATTGAGCTGCCCACCGGACCGCCGCCGCTGCCAGCAACAGTGAACAGTCCGTTCAAGGTGGCTCCTTCCGTGCCGGCCAAGGAGAGTGCGTCTCCAATATCGCCCTTTCTCGCTGCGATTACGGGTACAGTGGTGTCGCCGGCAAACAAGCCGGAGCCACCTCTTGGGGATCAAGGCGTCGTGAATGACTTACGCTTGAGTTTTCCTTTTCACGTCCTTTTGGGACAGATTGAGCCGTCCATGCTTGGGATCAATCCGGCAGCATTGCCCTTGGACTGGCGGACGCATTTGCCTTGGTCGTTCGTGAAGCCGCAGTTTATCGGGGGGCGTGTGGTTGCTTCCCTTGCGAAGCTGGTTGAGCACGCAGACGCAGCCGCCAAAGTGGGGCTTCAAGGGGTTAACGGTGCCATCGAGGTCAGCATTCCTTTGAAGGAAATTGTGCGGCAGTTGCCCCAAAGTGAGGTTTCTTCTGGGGCCGGGGCGATTACCGCAGAGGAGAGGGCGGCGGTGAACCCATTTAAGAGTCAGGCTCAGGAGGAGGCATTGCGGGGCTTTATCCCTCTGAAGGAGGCGCCCCCAGCCTTGCTCGATCCCACGGCTCCTGTCCTCAGTCCGTTTCGGATCGCACCCGACGCAAAGACGGTAGATCGCCGTGAAGTGGAGCTGGCCGCTCCCATGAGTTTTGGGAAGGGCCTGGATTCGCTCGATGAGTTGAGTGGGCCTTCCTCTGAGGGCTCGAAGAAGCCGGGCACTATGAATGCTTTTGCTCCCCCGGTCCCTGCTACATTTCCACAAACTCCAGCTGGAGAGGCTGTGGGGTCGTTCACGAGTCTTCAGGCGATCAGTGGCCCTGTCGCGCCTCCAGCTCAGGCGGTGGCGCCATTGATGCCAAGCATGCCTAGCGGGGCAGAGAGGAGCTTGCTTCGCTTCGATGGAGTTGGTGTGCAACCGATGGTGCAAGACCTGGAACTGCGGGCAGTGTTTTGCCGGGCAGAGCCGTTCACGCGCCAATTGGCGATTGATTTGACGGCGGGACTGCCTGGAGTCCTTGGCTGTTGTTTGTTCACTGTGCCGCAGCCGGTCGAGGTGCTGGCCAAATCGGAGGCGAATAGTGCCGAAGTGGCTGCGATGGTCACACGGATGCCGCGCATGTATGAGCGGATTCAGGGATTGGCTGAGGATCTGGGATTTGAGAGTGGGGAGACGTTCACGCTTCGCACTAGCCAAGGGATAGTGAGCTTCATCTCTCATGGGCAAGTTTGTTTGGGCGTGCTGCAGGAGGGAGAGAAGGGCGATGCCGGCTTGTGGGCCCGTCTTGTGCTGATCGCCCGCGGCTTGGCAGCCCTGCGCGAGTAATTTTACAAACTCGGATTTGCAGGTAGCCGAAATAGTGTTAGGGACTGAATAGTCGATCACAAACCGGAGGGAAACCATGGCGTTAGTAAATCACGACACGAAGGAGGTTCAGTTCAAGATCGTTTACTGCGGTCCTGCGTTCAGCGGCAAGACGACGAATCTCCAGCATATTCATGGCCGGATCGATGACGACCGAAGGGGCGATTTGCTCTCCATGGCGACATCTACCGATCGGACGGTGTTCTTTGATTATCTGCCAATCGATGCGGTGCTAATCAAGGGGTATCACACGAAGTTTCAGCTCTACACGGTGCCAGGTCAGGTGGCTTACAACGCGACTCGCCAGTTAGTGCTGCGGGGGGCGGATGGGTTGGTATTTGTAGTGGATTCGAGCCCAGAGAAATTGGAGGAGAACGCTCAAGCGTTGCGGACGACCGAGGAGAATCTCGCGCAGAACGGAGTGGTGATGGACGAACTGCCGTTTGTCCTTCAATACAACAAGCGGGATGTCCCTGGCGCCGTTGCAGTCGAGCACCTGAACCTGTTGCTCAACCAGCGGCCGACCCCTTTTCCAGTGGTTGAGGCAGTGGCATCCCAGGGCTACAACGTGTTCGCGACACTGAACTCGGTGGCGGAGGAGGTGTTGCAGCGGTTCCACGCATCCGTAGCATCCGGTGGTGGGCCCGGCTGGGGCGTCCGGGATCAGGTAGGTGCCACGGTGGGCTGAAAGTTTCGAAGGCGATCATCGAGATCTCCGTCCTTGCTATTAACTATGACCGATCCATCTACGGTCCCGTCTTCTTCCGGAGACTACCAGCTGAATCTCACCACGGAATCCGCGAGGCGTTTCCGCGAGGTCATGCGAGGTTTTCTCGATGAGACGGGATGCAGCATGGGGGCGGTGATTGAGCGCAGTGGAGCCGTCATTGTCAGTGAGCAAAGATCTCCAGGGAACGGAGTGAAGCTTCCTCGGGCCGATTCCGTAGGTGCCTTGGCGGCTGGTTTATTTGCGTCGACGCACATGTTGGCGAAGCAAATTGGGGAGCAAGAGCCGCCCGAAGTGATTTGTCATGGACAGGACATGCACATGTTCGTCGCCCCTTTGTCCCCTGAGTTTGCGTTGTTGGCGGTCTTTCCCAATCGTGTTGCGGTCGGGCTAATCCGACTCCAGGCGAGAAAAGTGGCGGCAGGGATCATGGCGGATCTTGGCCAAATCATCCGGAATGTGACGGTTTTGGCACCAGCAAGCGGTTCTCCGCCAAGCGAAGAGCGTGAAAACCTTTTCCTCCGCTACAATTAGCGGTCAGTTGGCAAAAAAAATGCAGATGGCCCCGAGGATGGTTTCAGGAATCGCGCACTGTCTTGACAGATGCCGGGCCACGTTTGAAAAAAGATGAGTTTCGTAGACGCAAGCATGAAGGGGAGCACGTTACTGGCCGAAACTGGGCCGCTGATCTGGCAGGGAGGTCCTTTGACGTGGCTACTCTTGGGATGTAGCATTTTCTCTATTGGCATCTTTTTGGAGCGGTATCTGGCATTTCACCGGGCGAGAATTAGCGTGAGCGACCTCATGATGGGGCTGGCGAACTTGGTCCGGAGAAAGAATTTCGCTGAAGCTCTCCACGAGTGTGCCGGAACGCCGGGACCAGTCGCCCGAGTGGTGCATGCCGCCATTCTGCGTCACGACGCTCCGCGGGAGGAGTTGAAAGAAATCGTCCAGGAGGCAGGGCAATTGGAGGTCCCTGGGTTGGAGAAGAATCTCGCGGTTCTGCACAATCTGGCCTACGTCACTCCTTTGATCGGTCTGCTTGGGACTTTGCTTGGGTTGATGCGCACCTTCGTTTTGATCAAGCAAAATAGCGGTTTTGCGACATCAGAGCAGGTTTCCGCAGGTCTGTACGAAGCGTTGATCACTTCCGCTCTGGGAATCGTCGTCGCCGTTCCTGCCTTTACCTTCTACTCGTATCTGGCTTCATTCGCCCGGACTCTGATGCACGACATGGAACGGGCTGGCATTGAAATCGTTAACTTGATTCATGACAGCCGGACGGATCGCAGTCTCATCGTCGAATTCCGTCGCGACTCGGACCAGTTCCCCTCCACCGGGGCGTCTTCCACCCCGTTCAAGGGGCCGAAAGAGGGCGGGGCACGCTGACCTGGCTGGCAGAGCGCATAAAGTGATTGTTTCTTTGGTGGGGGCCGCCATGGTGGCTGGGTGATATGAAGCTGGAAAGCACCCTGCGCCCAAATTCGGGTCTCCTTTTCGCCGCGCCGATGCTGGATGTCATTATCCTCCTACTGGTATTCTTCGTGCTTTCATCCAACTTCGTGGTGAAGTCCGGGGTTCCCGTGGATCTGCCGGTTTCGTCCTCGATATTGCCTCCGGTTAGCGGTTCCCACATCATCACCGTCCTTCCCGGCAATTCTCCACGGATTTTCTTTAACGAGCGGGAAATCGGCTTTGCGGACTTAGAGACCGCATTGGACGAAGCCTCTCCGCAGCACCGGCACGTCGTGATTATGGCGGACCGGACGGCGGCTTTCGGGGTAGTCATGAGGATTTCGGAATTGGTTACCACTCGTGGCTACGATCTAGCGTATGCGACGATGCAATACCGGTGAGAGTCATGGAGGAGCATCAATTTATCTTTGATTGGTCCCGAGCGCCCAAGTGGGAGGGCAACTGGCGACTGATGTTCCTGATTTTTGTATCGTTGGTGGGCCACGTGGTCGTGTTCTACCTGTTTCAGGTGGCCTACCCACCGGCGGACAGGTGGTCTCCCCGGACCAGGGGGGCGATGCTGTTGAGTTCGACGGACCCGATCTCAGCTCAGGTTTTACGGGAACTCGACGACCACACCTTTCATCTTCAGGGGGCAGGGGCAAGCGAAGTGCCGGCGTATGCCCTGAACAAGATGTCGCCGAAATTTCGCTCATCGTTTTCCGGGCACCAAGTGGCACTGCTGCCAAAGGCGGCACCGGAGAGGGAAGAGACGCTGCCGATGCTTCTGCCTACTGGGGCAATCGAATTCCCGGAGTTGCCTGTGCGCCAGGCATCTCCGGAGGAGGCTGCATACAGAAAACTGGACCGGGCGAAGTTCGTGGAGGTCCGCGGAGCATTGGAGGTCTCTCCAGGCCATCAGACGGTGCCCTTGAAGGTTCTTCCTGAACTCAAACAGGAGATTGTGAGTGGGGCGGGCTCCTGGAAGACTCTTCGCTTGCGGGTGACGGTGGGGGCTGATGGCGGGATCATGAACCTGCTGACTGAGTCGGTGGATGAGGGCACGATATCCCCCAGAGCGCTGGAGAAGATTCGCCAAGGCGTCCGGTTTGAACCGGGAGCGGAGCGGCGGTGGGGGTGGCTGGAGTTGCGGCGCTAAGGTGGAGAGGGCGCATGATCCACGTCACCCTTTCTGAGTTGATGGTCATTTACCTGCTCCTGCTGCTGGGAGGGGTGGGGACGATGTGGGTGATCCGCAAAATCGGGACTGTCCGCAGTGCGTGGCGTCTCCGGAAAACCTGGGTGATCTGTCAAGCATGCAGCAATCACTATCAGGATACGTCACCATCGACGTTGCCGGTATGCCCAGAGTGCGGCCGCGCGAACGAAAGGCTGCCGATTCGCGAGATTTAGCGAGTCGCTGCCCGATGGAGGTGGCGGAAAATGCCCTTGCAAAGCTTCGGCGGATGGGGGTTCTTCCCGGCCTCACAAATGGAACGCAGAGTTGTCATCACCGGCATGGGAGTCGTATCGCCGATCGGCTGCGACTTGGAGACGTTTTGGAGCAATCTCCGGTCCGGCGTCAGTGGCATCCGCAGAGTGGAAGCTTTCGACACGACCGAGTACAAGTGCAAAATCGCCGGGGAAGTCCGAGACTTCAATCCAGAGCCCTATTTCAACAACCCCAAGGACGCGCGCCGGGCGGACCGCTACACCCAGCTCGCGATGGCGGCCTCCAAGATGGCGGTGGCGCATTCCGGGATTGATTTCAGCGCCGGTGATCCCTTTCGGGCCGGGGTTTTGGTCGGCAGCGGAATCGGCGGTCTCGATACGTTGACAAAGGAGAACGCGGTGCTGATTCAACGGCACCCATCCCGGGTTTCGCCGTTCGTGATTCCGATGATGATTACGAACATCGCCAGTGGGATGATCTCGATGGAGTACGGGATTCACGGACCGAATATGTGCATCGTGACCGCCTGTACGACGGCGAACAACAGCATCGGGGAAGCTTGGCGCATCATTAAATTTGGGGATGCCGACGTGATCATCGCCGGAGGGGCTGAAGCCTCCATTCTGCCGATGGGCATGGCCGGGTTCGGGAATATGAAGGCGCTGAGCTGCCGCAATGACGAGCCCGAGAAGGCTTCCCGTCCGTTTGATAAGGACCGGGACGGATTTGTCATGGGTGAAGGCGCTGGCGTTGTGGTGATTGAAGAGTTGGAGCATGCCAAAAAACGTGGCGCCAACATCCTTTGTGAGCTGGCTGGCTACGGGGTGTCTGCAGATGCCTATCACTTGACCTCACCGCACGCGGAAGGCATTGGTGCGAGCCGGTGCATGGAGAACGCGCTGCGGCACGCCAAGCTCAACCCCGAGCAAGTGGACTACGTGAACGCGCATGGCACCTCGACCATGATGGGCGACGTTTGCGAAACGCGCGCCATCAAGCGCACATTTGGGGATCATGCCAAGAATGGGCTTTTGGTGAGTTCCACGAAGTCAATGACTGGTCACTTGCTCGGAGCGGCTGGCGGCGTGGAACTGGCGGCCACGGTGTTCGCGATTCGCGAAGGATTGGTGCCGCCAACGATTAACCTCGACCATCCTGATGCTGAGTGTGACCTGGATTACGTGCCACACCAGCCCCGAGAGGCCAAGGTGCGCGCGGCCGTGAGCAACTCCTTTGGATTCGGCGGGCACAACGCCTCGTTGGTCGTCACGCCGTTTTTGGGGTGACGTGACCGTCCCGGACGCGGAAGGCTGTCAATGAAACAGCGGGTGCGTCAGGCGGTCATCAAAGGGATCGAGATTCCTCCTCAGATCGGGCAGGTGCAGGATGCGGAGAAGCTCCGCGGTCTCCGCCGCGCTGAAGGATGTCTGCCGGGGCTGTATGGGCGCTTGGGCGGCGAGCACGACGGAGCGTCCAGAAAGCGACTGGTTTTCCGGCAGATGGTTGATGCCTCCAAACTCCAGGTGACTCCGCCAAGGCGCCACGAAGCGCTGTTTCACTTCTTCTAAAGCTTGCGGGTCGGTGTAGCGTACTCGGTACCAAGCCTCGATGAACGGGCCAAAAAGCCAGGAGAGGCTGGTGGCTGATTGGATCATTTCGGGTTGAGCGAAAGCGATTTCGAGCGCGTGCACGATCAAACTTGCCTTGCCCTGGTCCACACAGACGATGGGGAGGCCACCGATCGCCAGCACTTGGTCGAACCCCAAGGTGGAGACTCGTTCCACGGGCTGGGCAGGAGACTGAATGATGGCGCGGTCGAGGTGGCCGAGCTCCTCGTTCCAAAAGGCGCGATCGAATTCGCGGCGAGCGGTCCGGTAAAGTGCTTCCCAACGGCCTTCGTCCAAGCGGTCGCCAATGCGGAGGGCGGCCAGCCAAAGGGATTGGACGTGAACCCGTTTGATCGTACGTGACCGGGCTGGGGACCCGGACGATTCCAGGGTTTCCGCCAGGAGACTGTCTTCGTCCATGTAGACGTCCCGGTGAGTGCGTTGGGAAAGACCGGTGAGGATTTGGTCAACGCTTTCCTCAATTTCCGCTCGCTCCTGAGGCGGGATTATGCGGGTTTGGCGGTGGGCCGCGCGCAGGTATTCGTAAATCGCCACGACGTACCAAAGGGACGGCTCGGGCGAGGTGTACGAGGCGGCGAGGCGGTGTTCGGAAATTTCCGAAGGCATCATTCCGGAGGCGATCCGGCCTCGCCAGGTACGCAAGACGGCGCTGGCGACATCGAGCCGGCCGGGACTGAGGCAGATGCCGCGGATGGAAATCATGGCGCGCGCGCCCATTTCCGTGCCTCGCGGATATCCGGAAATCACGGTGCGGCCATCGGAGCCGGTTACGATGTATTGGTCTGCGGCGCGATCGAGTTCGGAACGGAAGAGTTTGCGGCGGGTGCGCTCCGCGTTGCGAAGCTTCGTGGCGAGGTGGGCCACCTCATTCGCGGTGCGCGGGTCTTCGCTCATCTCGTTGGCGGTGCCGGCGATGAGGTAGGCCTTTTGCCGTGGTTCCAAGGTCCAGCGGAACTCACCGGGGCAGGCGAGGTCCTCGGCGGTTTGATTGTCGTAGGCGAAGCCGTGGCTCCATTCCGGTTGGCGGTGGAACTCGCCGTCGCTGAGGATGGAGAGCGGGGGAGCGCCCGGCCGCAGCGGCCAGACGAACTGGCGGGGCGACGGGCATTCTGGCTCCAGCTGCATGCGGTAGGATTCCGGGCGGGGAGAATTCATCGGTCGGCCCGAGAGCAGGGGACGGACCCGCAGCGTGACTGGGTGCGGCGAGACTTCAAGGTGCCAGCGGAAGACGAATTGATTGGTGCCGTGGCGGCAGAAACACTCCCAAGTGAGGGTGCGGCCTTGATCCAAATCAAAAGTCCAGCGAGGCCACGGTTGGGTGCGAAAGCGGAGGATGCGCTTGCGGCCGTCGGGATCGTGCCGGTTGTTCGCAAAGCGGTTGGTGCTCAGCGGGATGCTCTCCGCGCCGATCTCGACCCAAACGTCGAAGCCGTTGATGAGGACGTAGCGGTCGATCGGCGGGTGCTTGGCGATGACGACCATCCCGTGGGATGGCCAAAGCCGGACGCCGCCGATGGTGGAAGATGCGTAACCTCCGAGCCCGTTGGTCTCCAGGAATTGGTCCAGCATGCGCAAGGAAGCGCGGCCGCTGGAAGGAGCTGAGCTGCGATTCTCTGGAGTGGACATGGGCCGCGGCGCGTGGGGCGGCGGGCTCAGTAGATGAGCACCGAGTGGACCTGAGATTTCTGACACAAGCGGTCGCGACCGCCAAGTTCCCCGAGTTCGATGAGGAAGGAGGTGGCCACCAATTCGCCGCCTACATCCTTGATGAGGGCTTGGGCCGCTCCGGCGGTCCCGCCCGTGGCGAGCAGATCGTCCACCAACCAGACGGTTTCGCCCGGAGCGATGCCGTCCAAGTGGATTTCGACCTCGGCTTGGCCGTACTCCAGCGTGTAGGCCAGACTGCGGGTGCGCCAGGGAAGTTTGCCGCGTTTGCGGACAGGCACCAATCCGGCGCCGATTTTCAAGGCCACGGCGGAGGCGAAAATGAAGCCCCGGGCATCGATGCCGACGACTTTGTCCACTTTGGTGGAACCAAGCGGTTCCACCAGGGCATCAATTGCCTCCGCGAACAAGGCGTGATCGGCCAAAACGGGAGTGATGTCCTTGAAGAGCACGCCGGGTTGCGGAAAGTCGGGGATGTCCCGGATGGCCGCATTGAGACGGCGGGATCGTTCGGATTGCACGGAGGACGTATACGCTAGGGGTGGATCGGGGTCAACGACGGGCCAGGTTGTCGTGCGGGAGGATCAGCCGCCTGCCGCGATGACGTAGGCCCAGTTCCCCAGCAAGGCGACGACGAGCAGGCACCAGCAGAGCGATCTCCAGGGGCGGGACATTTGGGTAATGGTGGGGAGCCGCCCGATCGCGGAGGCGATCGCGGCCATGACGAGAAGCGAGGCAAGCAAGAGGGTGGCCAGAGGGTTGAAACGGATGGCTTGCCCAAAATCCCCATCCGCCAGAGCGAAGACAGCCCGAGTGCCGCGGCAGGCGAGACAAGGATACCCGGTGAGCATTTTTAAAGCGCAGGGCGATGGACGGCTGAGCGTGGCGGCTTCCAGCAAGGGAAACAGCTGGACGAGGGTGATGCCAGCGAGCGCGAAGGCGAGCCCGTAGGCGGCCAGCCACCGGGCGGAGCCCGAAAGCCGCACCCAGGTCACGTTCATTCCACGAGGAACCAAGGATTCAGCAGATTCTCCTTGTTGTAGCGGAGCGGTTCGCCAGACGGATGCTGGATGACCTTGCGGCCCGCTTCCAGGGCGATGGCGTGAGCGGCGGCGGTGTCCCATTCCATGGTCGGCCCAAAACGGGGGTAGACATCGGCGGCTCCTTCCGCCACCAGGCAGAGTTTCAGGGAACTACCGGCGGAGGTGAGTTCGACATCGTGGCCGCTGGCACTCAACGCGTTGATGAATTCCTCGGTTTCTGGGGACATGTGGGAGCGGCTGGCCACCACGCGCACGAGTTTTTGTTCGCGATAATAGGCTCCGCCGTGGAGAGCGGTTTGGGAGCCGTCTGGGGAAGTTTTGGTGGCTCCGGCTCCGCGCTGAGCGGTATAGAGTGTTCCGGTAGCGGGCTGATAGACCACGCCGAGGACCGGAACGCCGTCTTCGATCAGCGCGATATTGACCGTGAATTCGCCGTTTTTCTTGATGAATTCCTTGGTGCCATCGAGCGGGTCGATGAGCCAAAACCGATTCCAGCCGGTGCGCTGGGGGAAAGGCGTGGCCTTGGTTTCCTCGGAAATCCAGGGGATCTCGGGGTATTCCTCGCGCAGACTCCGGAGAATCACGTCGTTGGCGCGGCGGTCCGCCTCGGTGAGCGGGGATTGGTCCGCCTTGTGTTCCACCGTGAAGTCCTGGCGATAGACTTCGAGAATGGCTTCGCCGGCTTGCCGGGCGATGTCCGCGACGCGGTCGAGTTGAATTTCCATGAGGGGGGCACAAAAGCCCGGATGGCCGGGGCAACAAGCTCAGAGTTTCCGTTCCAGCCGTTCGTTGAGCCAAGCGACGGTCTCGGTGGCTTCGGGATGGTTGGGGAAGCGTCCTAAAAACGTGGTCCAGGAGCTCTTGGCGGCTTGGTAAAAACTGATGGCTTTGGTTTTATCGTCCAGATTTTGCCGAGCCAGACCGGCGTGACCTTGGGCTTGGGCGAGGAGGAGCAGATACTCGGCGTGGTCAGGATCCTCGGTGACCAGCTTTTCCAAAACGGAGATGGATTCTTCGAAGCGTTCTGCCGCATCCCGGGGGCGGGAGGAATCGAGGAGGGCTTGGGCCATGGCGATGTTTTGGCGGGCGATGGCGTGGCGATACGCAGGGGCAAACGGATCTTTGCCGAGCAGTTCCTTGAAGAGTTTCAGCGCCATCTCATTTAAAGGAAGCGCTTGGTCAGTTTGCCCTTCGCGACGCAAGATTTCGGCGAGCCGGCCGTAGCTGTAGCCCAGTTCGTAGCGATAGGTCGTGGAGTCCGGCTGGAGGCGGACGACTCGGTCGAGAAGGGTGGTCGCATCGCGCAAGACGGGTAGCTCGGAGGTGATTTCCCCCTGTTGGTTGAGGGCGACGGCGAGCAAATACTGGTAGGACTCGATTTCGCCATTGCCCTCGATCAGTTCGGCGAAGATGCGTGCGGCGTTGCGGACGAGTTCGAGGGCGGACTTGTCATTGGCGTGGCGGCGGACGAGCGAGGCCAAGCGCACGTAGCACTCGCCAAGTTGCTCCTTCGTCCAGCTGTCCTCTGGCTTTGCGGCGGAAAGGGTGGAGAGCTGCTCTACGAGTTTTTGGAATGCCGTTTCCGCTGCCTCGTAACTCCCGCGCCCGAGCAGGAGACGCGCGGCGGCGAGCCGGTTTTTGGCCAACTCAGCATCGGCTCCGCTGGCTGGATTGGCTTTCGCAAGTTCCTCAAAAAAGGCGTTGGATCGAACCAGAGCCTCGTCGGCTATGGCGAAATTGCCCCTGGCGAGTTCGATTTCGTGGACGCTGCGTTCAATCAAGCCGCACTCGCGCAGGAATTCGGTCCGGGTATCGGCAGGCACTTCGAGGGTTTTCATGGCGTCCCGCGCCTTGACCAGGTGCTTGAGAGCTTCTTCAGAGCGACCCTGCGAACGACGGATTTCCCCGAGAAACAGATCGGCCCGGCAGAGTTGACGGGCAAACTCGGGGTCCTTGCCGTAGACACTCACGAACTTGCTGAAGTAGGCGGCGGCGGATTCCAAGTTGGCGCGACGCATCTCCTGGAACCCGGGGAAATCGATCTCATCGGCCCGGAGGATGGCGGAGAAAAAGCGATCCGCCTGCTCTTGGGATTCGAACAGGAAGGCTTTGGCTTTGGTGGCCTCAGTGCGCCGGACGTTGGTTTCCGATTGCGCAGCTAAGCGGAGGGATTCCTCTTGGGCGACTTTGGCATCGGAAATCGACTTGAGCTTGGCCAAGTCGGACTGGCGCTTCTGTTCGGCCTTGACGACTTTGTTCGCCTCCGTGGCGACGTTGGTGAAGCCCATGAGGGCGGCGCCGAGAAGAAGCAGGGAAGTCAGGAGGAAAATGCCGGTGGTTCCCAGGAGGGTGCGCACCTTGATGCTTTTGCCGTGAAGCTGGGCATGGTGCTGGCGTTTGAGGAGTTCGATGTCAGCGGTGTAGCGGATGGTCTCGAACGTGCGAGCCACTTCGCGGAGATCGGCAGGACGGTCATCTGGCGAAAGGCTGAGGCACTGCTCAATGACGTTGCGGAGTTGCTCCTCGTATTCGTTCCGGGGGCGCTTCGGCCAGGAAATGTCGGGTTCTTCGTAAAGGAGCAGACTGAAATCGATCGGATCGTCCTGCTGCAGCGCGGCGGTCGGGTGCCGGGGATTGTTGCGGCGCCGCAGGTAATCCCGGTGGCGGTCATCGAGCCGCGGCAGTTTTCCGTTAAGGATGTAGTAGGCGACGACACCGAAGGCATAGACATCCCAGCGTTTGCCTTTGCCGTGGGAAAAGTCCCGGTCACGCAATTGTTCCGGGGCGGCGAAGTAGCAGGTATCGCCGATTTCGAAGTAATGGATGCCCGGGACCAAGCCTTGAGCGAAGTCGCCGAGGCGAACGTTTTGAATATCGCGATCCTTGTATTCGACGAAGATGTTCCCCGGCTTAACGCAGGTGTGGATGATGTCGAGGCGGTGGAGAAACGAGAGTGCGTTGACGAGTTGTTCGACTAGCCGCCAAGCCACTGGAGGAGGGAGCTGCCCGGCCACTTGATCCAAAGTGGCGGGATCACCGTCCGGTCCCTGGTAGTAGTCAGTGATGTAGTAGTAAGGCGCCTGCTGGAGATTGAAGGCGTGGACGGGCACCAAGTTCGGGTGAGGCACCGATGCCCCCACTGAGGTTAAGGCATGGTTCAGCAGGGAGTGGTTGACAGCCATCCCGTTGAACACCTTTACGACGCGCGTCGAATTCCCCCGATACCGGCAACGGTAGGACGCACCGGCCCCGCCTTCACCGATCAGCGTTTCAAATTCGTAGGATGGGATCTGCGGGAGATTCATGGACTACTGCACCTTTGACGTGGGCGCGTCTCCCCATCGGCAGCGAACCTCAACTTTTTACTAAAGCGTTGCGCGATCCGCAAAGCGGAAAGTTTAAACGGAGCGACCCTCATGATGGCACTTCAAAGGTTGGCGAGGACGAGGTCCCGCCATTCTCCATCCAGATCGTGCTGGGTGCGTATCGCGTCGCGCCCCGCCCGTGCATACCAGTATGCTGCGTTGCCAAGGTCCCCTTCGATGCGATGCAAGTGGGCGTGGATCCAAGAGCCCATTGAGGTGGGCAAGTCGTTCACCACGTCGTGGGAGTCATCCCAGCGCCCTTTTTTGGCCAACCAAAGAGCCCGGAGCGGAGAGGACAAGCTGGTGGGGGGAGCCGCATCCCGCTCCACGGAGGCGAGCAGGTCTTCAAGGGTCATGGTTGATCCTCCACCTTGAATCCGGGATAATCTGCGGCGAGTTGCTTGCGATACTTGATTGCTTTTTCGACGTCGCCTTTGGCCTCAAGCGCGTCTGAAAGCTTGCTGATGGCCATTGGAACCGTGACTTTATCGGCTCCGAACTCAACCACGATGCTGTAGTATTGAATCGCTTGGTTGGGATCATTTTGGGACATGTAGATGTCGCCGATCAAAACCCGAGCTTCGTTGTTGAGCTGGCCGGAGCGGACCAGCCGAAGGACTTCCTCAGCAGCGGACAGCGCATCTTTGGTGGAGCCCGTGCGTAGGTAGCACCTGGCTTTGTCGAGAATGGCCCGGGCGCGCAGATCGAGTGGCTGCTGGTGAAGGAGAAAGTTATCGAGATCCGCCAAGGCAGCGGGGAACTTCTTCATCTGCATGTGGACGTCGGCGAGCTTTCGCCAAATATCCGGTGGCGTTTGTTTTGGATTGGCCGGGTCACTGCGTAGGATCAAGTAGGGTTCGGCGATGCCATATTCTTTCGCGTCGTAGAAGGAACGGCCGAGATGGCCGAAGACTGGTTGAAGCTCCGTCTTGTCGCCGAACGCGGCCCGGAAAGAGCGGGTTTCTTCGAGAAGTCCCTTGAGATCTTCCAAATGATACAGGGCGAAGACGATGCGCAGCGAGGCGGTCTGGCCGAAGGTTTTGGCGTCCAATGTGCGGGCTTGGCGCAGAGGCTCCAGGCAATCCTTGTATTTTTTTAAGTCGAAGAGGCCGCCACCTATCCAGTAAAACGCCTCCGCCTTAATCGGAGTATTCGGGAATTTGGCCACGAGTGCCTGGTAGGCTGAGATCATCGGATCAAGCTCGCGCAGATGCCGGTGAATCAGGGCGATCTGCGTCATCGCGTTCTCGGTGTCTGGCGAGTCGGGGTGATTCTTGATCAGGCGCTGGTAGCCGCTGAGCGCCTCTTTGAAATCCTCCTTCTGGTGGTGGGTGATCGCCAGCTTCATGAGCGCGGAGGCCACTAATGGGTTGAGGGAGTACTTTTTGATGAAATCCTCAAGGGCCGCCATTCCCTCCTTCTCGGAGCCGGAATCGATCATTGCCCAGCCCATTTTGTAGAGGCGGCCTGGTCCATATTTTGAATCGACGTTTTCAGGCCGGACGTTGCGGTAGGCCTCGGCGGCTCCCTTGAAGTCCTGGACGCCGAAGAGAGTTTCACCTTTGAGCAACAAAGCGAGGTCAAGGTAATTCGAAGACGCATCCGCCGCGCTCTGGGTGGCGAGAAAGTCGTCGATGTATCGAGGCAAAGCCTTGTCACTGGCCTCGTGATAGCAAAGCAATTTTCGATAGCCTGCTTCCGTGGCTTCCACGGTGCCAGGAAACGATCTCTCGACTTGGTCGAAAAGCTGAATGGCTTGAGCTAGCAGCTTCTTCTGGCGGAGCGAGTTGGCGACCATCAGGTCGAGCTGGGACCGAGCGGTTCCTTCAGCCTCCAGCGGAGACAGGGAGTAGAGACGAATCACTTCATCATATTCCTGCCGCTCGTAAGTTTTTTGCATGAGGGCCATTTGGGCTAACTGCTTGAAGGCCGGGTTCTTGCTTGAGGCTAGCGTTTCCCGGAGGAGTGCTTCGCCCCTTGCGGCATCTGAGGTTTCCAGGGCAAGCACGCCAGCGCGGAAACAGGCTTCGTCCTTGATTTCGACTTCCTTTGTTCTTGTTGCCAGGTTGTCAAAGTGCTGCCGAGCAAGAGCTCTGTCTCCTTTTTCCAACGCGAGCCGCGCGAGCTCAAGTTCTGCTCGATCTCGATAGCGATGCTCTGCTTTGGCATCGACCAATTTCTGGTAAGCTGTTATCGCCTGAGGAATTTGCCCCGAGAGCTGAGCGGCTTGCGCATAGAAAAATTCGGTCTCCAACTTGATCTCGGGATCCTTGAGATGGACCGCCGCCATGGCCCAATAGGGAAGGGAATCTTCGAAGCGGTCTGCGTTGAAGTGGATCCGGGCAATCGCGAAGGCAGCGACGGCAGCAAATTCACCTTTTGGGTCGAGCTTGAGGTAGTTCGAGAGGCTCCGAACGGCATCGTCTGGTGCATTTAGCCGACGGTAGCAATCCCCGAGACGGAACCAAGCCGAGGCTGCTTCAGGGCCATCGGGCGAAGCGCGGAGATATTCAATGTACTTCTCCTTGGCGCCGTCGTACTTCTGGTAGTTGTAAAGCATGTTCGCAAAGCGCAGCCTTGTATCCAGGGTGTCTGCGGTTGGCGCAGGGGCGGGGCCAGAGCCTGGCTGGATGGGAGTGGCGCGGATGCCGGATCCTTGGCCTTGAAGGTGGGCTGGCTCCCAGAGCAAAAGGCTCAGGGCCAGAAGGCGAGCGACCGTGCCGCGGATCAGGTTGCGAATCATGGGGTGGTCGGGGAGGGAGGGGAGAGAGCTGGGGATGGGTTGAAGCTGAGACGGGGAATGTTGCTAGATTCTGGAGGGTTTCGCGAAAGGTTCAAGATTCAACCCTGTGGTGAGGGGGGGGCAGAGGCAAACGCGACATTCCAGATGCCGGCTTTTTGGCAAAGATCGAGCACGGCCATGACGTAGGTAAATTCCGCGTCCCCATCTCCCCGTAAAATGACGGCTTGTCCCGGGAAGAGCGATGCGACGCGGGTGAGTTTTTCGAAGAGCTGCTCGCGGGTGAGGGCTTGGTTGTTCACCGTGACAGAGCCGTCTGGGGCAACCCCGATGACAAGCTCTCCCGGGGACTGCTCGGTCGGCGAAGAATTTTCCGCTTTGGGGACCGAGATGTTCACCTCTGACTCAAACTTGGCGAAGTTCCAACTCACCACGAAGTACATAAGGAGCAGGAAAACTACGTCCACCATGGGGGCGAGTTGCAGCTCTACCTTGCGAGTCTGGCTGTTGTCGCGGAATTTCACCGTTTCGGAGGGGCTGTGGCTGGCTGCTCGGCGGCGAAGGCGACGTTCCAAATACCTGCTTTCTGGCACGTATCGAGCACCATCATAATGTGTTTAAACGGGACGGTCTTGTGCCCGCGCAGAATGACTGGCTGATCGGGGAATCGTTCAGCTAGGCTGCTCAGTTTCGCCAGCAGCTGCTCGCGGCCCATCAGTTCGTTGCTGATCTTAACGGTGCCTTCGCCGGTGACATTAATGATGATTTCGCCAGGGACTCTCGAGGTCTGCTCGGAGGTTTCCACTTCAGGAACTACCACGGCCGCATCTACTTCGAATCGCGCAAAGTTCCAGGAGACGATAAAGAAAATGAGCAGCAAGAAGACCACGTCGATCATCGGCGCAAGCTGGAGCTCGGCCGTTTTCGGGTTGCTGTGGTCGCGGAATTTCACGGTCGCGGAGCGGAGCGGACGAGAGCGGGCGCTACGAGACTAGATGCCTTTCGGGTCGGAGCGGCGGCCAGACTTGGCTCCAGATTCCGCTGCTTCACTCCGGGCTGCGTTGCGGTAACTGGCGCGTTTATACTGGGCTGCAAGCAGGGCCATCAGGTGCGTCATGGCTGCTTCCAGTTCGCTGATCATCATTTGCACCCGGCCTCGGAAAATGGAGTGGAAAATGAGGGCTGGGATGCCGATGGACAGACCTCCGGCGGTCGCGATGAGGGCCTCGGAAACGCCGGCTCCAACTTGTGACTGCACCGCGCCGGTGGCGGCGCTGAGATCATGGAAGGAGCGGATCATCCCAGTGACAGTGCCCAAAAGGCCCACAAGTGGAGCCACGGAACCGACGTCAGCTAGATAGGTGATGCGCTGATTCAGGATGCTCGCCTGGCGGCTGCCTTCAGCTTCGGTGACTTCGCGGACTTCCTCGAAGCTGGCGGTCGGATTTTTCGTGGCGAAGTCCAGCGTCTTGTAAGTGATGCGTGCGATGGCCTCATTTTCCCGGTTGCAGACGGCAATGAGGCCGAGGTAGTCCTGTTTGCGGATCAGGGCGTCCGCAGCGTTCATGAACTTATCGCTGACGATGTTCCCCTGCCGGATCGTAAGCATGTAGTAGACGATGAGGAGAACCATCGTGAAGGACAGGGCCGCCATTGGATACATTACCCAACCGCCTTTTTTCACGATTTCGATGAACTGCACGGCTCGTTCCCTGGTCACTTGGCTGGCAAGATCCTTCGCCAACGGTACGCGCGATCCTTGGGATTCTTGAGTCGTGGGGGGGGGCGGGACACTCGGAGCGCCCTGTTGAGCGAACAACGGTCCGCCAGCCAAGACAGCGAAGGAGAGGATGAACACAAAAATCGATCTCATGGATGCGTTGAAAACCTTGGACGTTGTCTCGTAGGGTGCTCTTGAATTTAGGGGCGAATCGGGGCATTTTGACGGGAAAGCGGGAGTGCGGTTCTCCGTGCGGCTTGTCAACGCGCCCTGACGCCCAGCAATCTTGCTATCTGACGGGCTTCCCTGCAAGGTTTTACCGCCTGGAATTCCTGTCGTCACCACATTGGGCATCTCCCCTGGCCCTCCTCCGATCCGCGCTTGCCCCGCTGGGCTGGCTGAGTTATAAGCCCGGGACTGCCCGGCAGCCCTCGAAATGTCTGTTACCCGCCCCAGCATCGCCATGGATCAATTGTTCGTCGGCTATCTCCAGAACCCGGCACCCGAAAACTTTCTCGCGCTGCGGACTGCCCTGCTGGAGGCACCGGGTTTCGATCCATACTCTCGTGATTTGAGCCAAGCTGAAACTCTTTTCGCCTCCGAACACTTTCGGGAAGCCGAGCAGGAACTGCGCCAAAGAATGCGCCCCAGTCACATTCTGAGCGCCGGCGCCCATCTCAAATTGGCCCTCGTCTATGAAAGGTTGGGCCAGAACGAGGAGATGGAGAGGGAACGAGCCATCGCCATCCGTTGTATCGAAGGAATTTTATCGACGGGCGATGGCTCAATGGAGCGCCCCTACCAGGTCACGCGCCCATCGGACGAGTATGACGTTCTCGCGGCCTCCAACCTCACTTGGGCCAGCCAGACCCTGCGTCAAGCCGGTGGGCGGCGCATTGACGTGATCCAAACGAAGGAAGGAAGTGAAGTCTGCTTCGACGTAAGCGAGGTCATGGATATCTTAAAGCGGCGTCTCCAGTCAGGCTGAAGGAAAACTTGGGTGCGGGGTTGCTAAAATTTCCATATTAATTATAATTATGGAAATTCGAAGCCCCGATGCGCCGCTTTCTTGCCTTCGCCACTACATTCCTTATCGCCGGCGCTTTTTTCTGGGCAGCTCATTCCACTGCGCGGCCGCAGGCTGCTAAAGCCACTCTCTCCGATCATGGATCTTCCATCGACTCCGAGGCGAAGGTTCTTGATTTTCTGGCTGCGGCCAACATCGCGAGGACACGGGCCGGGGTGCCCAAGCTCAGCGTGCACCCAGAGCTCCAAGTCGCCTTGGATGACTACACTCGGAACGGATCGAATGGGGGCTTGGAGGGCGCATTTCGTTTTGCGGGGCAGAGAATACCTGCGGTGCGCTCCTTGGCTGGGAATCTAATTTACGGGGCTTCAGACCAGCGTCTCTTCGCGGAGGTCGGGAGTTGGAGCGACGTTGTTGATCCGGGCTACACCCACTTGGCCGTAGATTTTTTTGAGGATCCGGCGCAGTCCAGACCGGGTTGCATCGTGGTACTGGCGACGGTGTTTCCCGAGTTTCGCCCGCCAATGAGGTCACAGGGCGTGAGTGGGTTCTACAACGTGTGCCGCTGGTGCGGGCGGGGACACGGGGTTTCCGTAACAGGGGGCGGGCAAACCACTTTGGTGATTCAATGTCCGGATTGCCGCCGCACCAACGATTTGGTAGCCACGGATTCGGATGGGTTTTGGCGCCGTGCTAGCCAGTTTCTCCAGCCGGTTGCGGATCGAGAGACGGCGCACCGGGGACTGGCCGACGTGATGCAGATTTGGACTGGATTGGTTTCAACCAATCGATACCAGAGGGATGCCGAACGAATCGGTGGCGCGGACTCTTGGAATATGCCGGAGGAAACGCTGCGCCGTGGCACTGGAGATTGTGAAGACACTTCCCTGGCGCTGGCGCAACTCCTTCTCTCACGAGGCTACGAGGCGAGGGTGGTTCTGGGCAAGCACAAGGGGCAAGGTCACGCCTGGTGTGTCCTCCGTTGGGAAGGGCAATCGTATCTTCTGGAAACGACCGCTTCGCGCCTTCCGGAGGAACGGCCGCCGCTGATCTCAGAGTTGGCTTTCGACTATGAACCGGAGTATCAATTCGACCACGCTCGGATGTACTTTAAGAATTTCGAGGGTTGGACCGCGGAATACTGGAGTGAGAACAACTGGTCCATGGCCCTGGCGGAGCCGACGTTGAACGCCTCGCTTTGAGGAAAGCAACTTCCGGTTTTCAACCGGGCTCGCCTCGTGGAAGTTACCGGGCTTCCGCTGGTTCTCATGGCAACGACGTATCAATGTCCGGTCTTCATCTGGCAAAGTCATCAAGGCAAATTCACGGCCCGGTTGATCGATGACTTCGAGGAAGGAATCGCCGTGGGTGAAACGCGCAAAGAGGTGCTTGATCACCTCCGGGACTACTTGGTGCATCGCTCCCGTCAGGACGACTTCTTTTGGCTGGATCCAGATTTCGCCGAAGGGACGATCCGCCAGGTGAAGGTGGCGATTGTCCCTGAGTACCGCGATGGAGAGCGGCGCTTTCCGTGTCGGGAGCCGATTCATTTCAAACTCCCCTGCGCGGTGGGGCGCCGTGCATCCGGATTGTGGGCGGCATGTTTTCCCACGCTCGACGTTTACTTCGATTTCTTTGAGATGGCTCGGTTCAACGAGTTGGCAGTCCACTACGCGCGGCAGTTTTTGAGCGATCGCACCCCCCGGGAGTTGACGCGGTTTCTGCCGCCCGCCGCCTGTGAGATTGAAACCCTGTCGGTATCGATTAAAGAGAGTTCGCCCCGGGAGCGGACGCCGGAACTCTTTCCGCAGCTTTCGCGGGTAGCCAGTCCGGTGGATAAGCGATCTGCGGGAAGGATAGGTCGGGCCTGGGAGCGCGATGCCGAAGTGCAGGAATTGATGCGCGCCCTGCGGGAAGAAAGCGGCAGCATTTGCCTGGTGGGGGAGACCGGAAGCGGGAAAACGAGTATCCTCGTGGAGGCTGTGCGACGCTTGCTTAAGGAGGATGAATCCGCTGCGGCGCGGCCACGGTTTTGGTTGTCGAGCGCCGCCCGGATCATTGCGGGGATGCGCTATCTCGGTGAGTGGCAACAACGCTGCGAGGAGACGATCCGGGAGCTGGCGGGGCTGCGGGGAGTTCTCTGTGTGGAGAACTTGGTGGACTTGGCGGGGACCGGGGGAATCGGTCCCGAGAGCAGCGTGGCCGCATTCTTAATTCCTTATCTGCGCAACGGCGAACTCCGAATCGTGGCCGAGGCCACTCCTCAGGAAATCGACGCTTGCGACCGGGTGCTCCCGGGGTTGATCGATGAAATGCGGATTCTCAAGATCGATGAGCTGACGGAACGGCAGGCCCTCTCGGTGCTTGAGCTCGCCGGAGAGTTTTACACCCAAAATGAGCCGGTGATCTTTTCCCACGCCGCTTCGGCTGAGGTGTTTCACTTGTTCCGGCGGTTTCAGCCATATGTCGCTTTTCCCGGCAAGGCGATTCAGTTGATGGGCGGGATCGTCGATCGCAAATTGCGAGAACATGGGGCGCCTGAGACGGGGCTCAACGACGTGCGCCGGGAGTTTTCCTCGGTGACCGGATTGCCGGAGCGATTTTTGAGGGACGATGAACCGTTGGTTCTGGATTCGTTGATCGCGAATTTTGGGGCTCGTCTGCTGGGGCAGGAGGAAGCAGTGAGCAAGGTTTGCCGGACGATTGCGAAGTTTAAGGCCGGGCTCAACGATCCGGCGCGGCCCATCGCGGTGCTGCTCTTCGTGGGGCCGACTGGAGTGGGCAAAACGCAGTTAGTGAAGCTGCTGGGAGATTTTCTGTTTCCCGGTAAGTCCGAAAAAGAGAGGCTCATTCGGCTCGACATGAGTGAATATGCAGGTCCTGACGCCGCCGAGCGCTTGATTGGCAACGTCCATGGGCGTCCGGCTGAATTGATCCGCCGGGTCCGGGCGAATCCGTTTTCGGTGGTGCTTTTCGACGAGGTGGAGAAGGCGTCCTCTGAGGTGTTCGACTTGCTGATGAATGTGTTTGAGGAGGGGCGGCTTTGCGATGCGTTGGGCAGGGTTACGGCGTTCAACAGCAGCATCATCGTGATGACCTCGAATCTGGGCTCTACCAGTTCAGGGCCGCTCGGCTTCAGCGGGGGGCAGGCCGATCCCGAAGCTCCGCCGGTGCGGACGGATGCGCGTGCGATCCGGGCATTCTTCCGGCCGGAGTTTTTCAACCGGATCGATCATATCGTAGAGTTCAAGCCGTTGGGGCGTTCCACCATTGAGCAGATCACCCGGCTGGAGCTAGATGGATTGGCTCGTCGCGAGGGATTTATGGATCGGAAGATCGCGCTGGCGTTTGGAGAGCGCTTGGTAAGAAGGGTGGCGTCCAATGGTTTCGACCCAGTTTACGGCGCGAGGCCGCTGCAACGAGCCATTGAAGAAGAGGTGGTCATGCCCCTGGCTCGGATGTTGGTGGCCGGACCCGAACATGCCGGGAAATGCTTGGTGATTGACTGGGATGAGCGAGAGAATCGGCTGCTTGTCGAGGAAAAGGTTGGATGAACGCCGATCTTCCTGGATAATTCCCCATTACGACTTGCTTCATGAACAGTGTGTTCTCCTTTCAACTGGTTCTTTCCATCTGCTGGCTGTTCTTGTGCAGTTCTTCTTGCTGGGGACAGCAGGAAGACAGGCCGGTGGTGAGAGTCGATGGGGTCACGATTTACCAAAGCGACGTTGGCCGTGAATTGGGCGCTTTTCTAGATCGCTTGCGAGGATTTCCTCCGGATCAAGCCAAGGCGATGAGTCAGCAGGCGGAGAAGCAAGTTATTGAGGATCTCATTGGTAAGCTTCTGCTGGTGAACGCAGCGCGCTCCCGGGGAATTCAGATTACGGACGCGGAGATTGATCAAAGGCTCGCCGTGGTGGTCAAGAGTATTGCAGATGGCGGATCGCCAGAGAGCTTTTTAAAGGAGGCCGGGATTTCCAAGGCCGAGTTAGCGGAGGATGTCCGCCGTAATTTGCTTATTCAAAAGCTGGTTGAGGACATCACAAAGAACGTCGATCCCCCCACGGATGCGCAGATCGCGGGATTCTACGAAGAGAACAAGGTGCAGTTCTATCGAGAAGAGACTATTGAGTGCCGACATATCTTCTTCGATTTGGAGGGGATTCAAGATGAGAAGCAGATCGATGACAAGCGACGCCAGGCTGAGGCGCTTCGCACGATGCTCTTGGAGAATCCGGGCCTGGATTTCGGCCGGATCTCGAAAGAGAAATCGGACGGGCCTACGGCGGAGAATGGTGGTTATCTGGGCTTCATGCGGCGAGGTGACTTTTTGCCGGAATTCACCGATGCGGCTTTCGCTCAGCAGGTAGGGAAGATCGGGAACGTCGTGCGGACGCGCATGGGATATCACCTGATCAAGGTGGAATCACGATCCCCTGCGAGGCAGCCGGAACTGCTCGAAATAAAGGATCAAGTCCGCGATGGCATGCTCCAAATGAAGCGAGCAGAAATTATGCGCAAAAACGTCGATGAGTGGCGGCGCGTGGCCAAGATCGAACTCTTGATACCTCTGGAAGCGGAAGAGAAGTCAACACAAGTGCCGAACGGAAGTAATGCGAAATAAAGTTTGATAATTAATAAGATTGAGTATAATTTCAGGGGCTATGCGTTGCTCCCGAAGTCCCTCAGCCGCGTTCACCGTAGTGGAGGTCATCGCTACCATTAGCCTCTCTGCGGTGTTCTTCACTGCGGCTACGCTGGTATATCAGAACATATCGGCAAACTCCAGGAGCCTTAGTTCGCTGCAGCCAATCACCTTGGGCAGATCGACGTTTCAGAACCTGCTCGGAGTGGACCAAGACACCATGAGCGTCTACTCGGCGCCAAATCATGGGCGCGGAGCTTTCGCTGGCCAGTTGGCCGAGCTTTTTCGAGATGATGTAGCGGCGGCGTCGGCTGTATACTGTCTGGGACGGAATGGGCTAAACACGTTGAGGCCTAGCACAATCCCTTACCCCTCTGGAAGTCCGGTGTTGGACACTCCGGAGCGATTTCTGTCCCATCTGGTGACACAGTTCGGTGCGACGGACACCGCTCAGTTTGTCTCTTACAGCGGTCCGTCCATGGCGGAGGATTTGACGATTATGGTGTTACAGCCGAGTGGCACGGCCACAGCGCTTCAGGTGCTGTCGATCTATGACTTGGATTTGGTCGCAGTGACGGGAATTGGGAACTACGTGGCGGTCCGCCGCTATGTGGATGGGTCTTTGACAAGCTACTACGACATCCTCTATCCATCTGGAACGGGGACGGCATTTGCCCCAGCTGCCGTGCATTTCTACCGAAAGGGCTTGGCGCCGTATGAGGCGAATGCGGCTATACAGAAGTATATGGTAGCTGAGGAGCACCCATTTTACCTTGTTTGGTGGCCCGATCCTGCGGCGCGGACTCTTGAGTCGCCAACCACACCTCCTGAGCCGACTGCTCCCGCCGGTAGTGCGGTTTGGGATTATTACCGGATGGGCGGGAGGACGCGTTTCTTCTTCACCGTTCCGGCTTTTCCGAGCCAGCAATAGAATCCAAGCAGTGCACCTTCCAATCAGTCATCATCACTTTCGGGGCGCGGTAAGTGTTGTCGCCCTGATCATTTGCGCGGTTGGCACAGTTGGCCTGCTTGGGATGATTGCGATCATGCAGGCGCGCGTTGGCCAAGTGGACGCGCTGGATGAGGGGTGCGTACGGCGCTTGCGCGAATATAACGGTCGTCAGCTGGCGAAGGATTATGCATTCAGACGGATTTGGACCTCATCATCTGGAGGGGACGAGACTGTAGAGATTTCGGGTGGGTGGGGCCGGATCGTGGTGCCTGCTTGGAACCGGACTGCGTTCACCACGACCCAGAGGGCTTCGGTCTATAACCATGTGGGCCCGAATGCAGACGGATTGCCTTACCAGATGTCGGTGAACATCTCAGTCTTCAATCGACTTGATGACGGGGGCAACTGGATCACGACAGCTCCCAAGACCGTTTCCACTCGGATTCAGAGCCGGGCTCTGGCGAATACCGGGGTGTTGCTGGACGCTCGCAGCCAGGACGCAAGTCGCACGATTAGCGGCAACTTAACCGTTTTCGGCAAAGCGCTGATTTGGCAGCCCCAGGCCTCAAACAATACATTCAGTTTCAAAGCTGCACAGTTTTCCGGATATAGCGGAACGGTGGCAAAGTCGAACGTCGCCGTAGAGAATCTTGCTGGGGCAACCTTGGCTCCTCAGAATCTTCCCGGGCTAAGCCTTCCGAACTGGTTTGCTCCAGCCGGGTCCGTTCTTGCTTCTGGCTCCTACCCCGCCATCTTCGCGGATGATTGGGGCCCATTCTCCAGCAACGCGATAGCGGTATCCATGACGGAACGAGCGATCTCGCTGGGGGCTATTTCACTGGCGGCGAACAGCACGCACAATCAGAATGGGATCACAGGGAATGGAGCCGGGTCATTTACTATCAACCTGAATAGCCTTAACCTAGCTAGCGTGGTATTAGATCAGCCGCTGAGTCTATCACTGATCGGCCAGACAAGCACTGCGGCGCAAATGGCGGTAGAGAATTTAGCTCCCGTCATGATTATTATTCGTTCGAGCACTACCGTGGCTGTGACATTTCACGACAACAATTCCCGTCCCCTGATCATTGCCTTTTCATCAAACAACGCGGCGGCCCCTACGCTTCTCTTCCAGAACGGCACTGATTACCGCCTTCATTTGATCGCAGACCACCAGCCGTTGACACTCAGTTCCACGAGCACCACAACGCTGCGAGGCGGGATTTCGACGGATGATGATCTGACTATAGAGTCAGGCACGATTCACCTCCGCGCGGAGACAGCCCGTCCGGAATGGTTCGATCAGCTACTCTGGCGCTCATTCTGGGTGGAAACCTATCAACAGTTTTGAACCAAGCATGCAGGTGCAGTCGAAATCAAGCTCCTTTTCCCGTCGTGGCTATTCCCTCGCGGATACTTTAATCGCGGCGGCCATTCTGGGAATCGCTGTGAGTGCCGCCTCCAGTTTGAGCCTGGGAATGAATACGCAGGATGAGATTGCGTGGCGCGTATCCCGTGGAAACGCCTTGTTGGAAAATGCATGTGCCCTCTATGGCCTTGGGTTGACGACAGCCCAGGTAAGCGCACTTTTGCCCACGGACCCTCAAGCGTCCGTTAGTTTTGGGACGCAGGCGTCTGAGACGATCTCCGGGTTGCAGTTGCAGGCAGTGGATGTCACCCTCACGATCCAGAGCACCGACGATACCGGCAGTTGGACGCCCGGCTCCTGGACGGGAGGCGGAGATTCCAGCCCGACGAGTCGCACCGCAACGTTGCGTGTCTACCGCTCTCCTCTGCAGCTAGTGCCCTTCCCGTAAAAAGGGCTTGTGAAAAATTTCACAAGTTCCCATTGCGGCGGATGACTGGGGAAGCATCGTAGTTTCACCGCCATGGCGACGAAAATCGTGCAGGAGATTGAGGCCGGGGACTCCGTGGCGCGTGCCTCTGGGGCCGCGCGCGAAATGGAGGCCTACCAGGAAGCTGCCACCGATGTGATCGGTGAGAAGCTCGTGCTGAACATGGGCCCATCCCACCCGGCCACTCATGGAGTTCTCCGGTTGGTGCTGGAGCTGGACGGCGAGGTCATCACCGCCGCGACTCCCGAGGTCGGCTATCTGCACCGCGGGGACGAAAAGATTGCCGAGAACATGCATTACAACCAGTTCGTGCCCTACACGGACCGGTTGGATTATTTGGCGCCACTCGCGAACAACGTGGCTTACGCCTGCGCCATCGAGAAGTTGATGGGATGGGAGCTTCCCCCGCGGGGCCAAGCGATCCGCGTAATTTGTTGCGAAATGGCCCGGATTTCCTCTCACCTCCTCGGGATTGGCGTCTACGGGATGGATGTGGGCGCGTTCACCGTGTTCCTCTACACCTTTACGGAACGGGAGAAAATCTACAACCTCAGTGAGTTGCTCACCGGCGCGCGGTTTACCACGAGCTACACTCGGGTAGGGGGACAGACGCGGGACATCCCCGATACATTCATCAGTGGTTTGCGTCAGTTCCTCCGCGAGGTTCTGCCCGTGGTGGACGAGGTCGACAAACTGCTCACCCGGAACAAGATCTTCATCGACCGCACTCAAGGCGTCGGCGTGATCTCGAAGGAGGACGCCATTGGCTACGGCATCACCGGACCGAATCTGCGCGCAAGCGGCATCGATAGCGATTTGCGGGTGACCCATCCGTATCTCGGCTACGAGAAGTATGAATTCGACGTGCCGATTGGTTCCAACGGCGATTGCTACGATCGTTACCTCGTGCGCATGGAGGAGATTCGCCAGAGCGTGCGTCTCCTCAACCAAGTGCTGGAGCGACTGCCTTCCGGTCCATTCAACGTGGGCGATCCAAAGGGGCGCCTGCCGGAGAAAGAGCGCGTACTGATGAAGATGGAGGAACTGATTCACCACTTTATCGTGGCGACCCAGGGAATCGATGCCCCCGTGGGCGAGGTCTACTTTGCGGCGGAGAATCCCAAGGGAGAACTCGGCTTTTACGTGAACAGCAAAGGGGGCGGGGTCCCGCACCGGCTCAAGATCCGCAGTCCCTCGTTCGTGAACTTGAGCGTGTTGCCCAAAATCCTAGTGGGCCACATGGTCAGCGACGTACCTGCCATCCTCGGCAGCTTGGATTTCGTGATGGGCGAGTGCGATCGCTGAAGTTCGCGCGAAGCCCCGTCCTTGCTATGGGCGGCCGTCGCCTCCAGAATGCTGGGCATGAGGAAGGTTGCCCTCGTCTCCGTAGTGCTTTGTTGTCCGGGCCTCACCGCGATGGCGTTGGATTATGTCTCGGACATCATGCCGATTTTTGACGCCAAGTGTTTTGACTGTCACAGCAAACGCGAGGGCGTCTCTAAAGGCAGTCTACAGCTGGATAACCTCGTCGATATGGAGGAAATCTACATCGGCCCCTACGCGTCGATGAAGCCCGGGAAGCCTGAGGAGAGCGACCTCGTGCGTTACATCAGCGATCCGGCAGATCCCGATACGATGCCGCCGAAGGGCAAGGGAGAGCGACTTACGGGCGAGGAGATTGGCTTGGTGAAGCGTTGGCTCGCGGAGGGCGCCAACGTGCATCCTCAAAAGTCTAGGGCCATGACCGCCAAGACCGTTTCGGCGGAGTTTCACAGTTGGCGCAACTCCGGCGGCAAGGAAATCAAAGCGCGCTTCGCGGGATTGGCCGGCCAGAAGGTGGAATTGCTGCTGGCGAACGGCGTCAAATACAGCTACCCGCTCGATAAGCTGGATACGGAGAGTCAAGCCCTCGCGCGGGAGCTTGACTCCAAAAAGTAACCTCAGGCGCGATCGCGCACTGTGTAGACACGCTGGCGGACCTTCGTCAGCATGGAGGGCATGTCTTTCTGCAGGTTTTGCCGGACCAATTTTTGGGGGATGCCGTTACCTGGATCAATGAAGAGTTCGTAGAAGACCACGGTGCCTGGTTTGCCGATGAGCGCCGGCGCATCATAGAGAACCCAACGACCGTCGAAGGCTTGCACTTGGCCGCTGACCCGGACGAAATCAATCTTTTGCAACGGCGTCTGTTGCGTCCGGTAACGATACGAAAGTGTCATGGGCAAGAAGCTCGGCTTGACGCGGTGATCGACCAGTTGGGAGACGGCGGAGAGTTGAGTGACGTGGGCTTGTTTTACGTTCGAGAGAAACTCCGGTTGGGCTCCGGGATTACTGATCACCTTCCAGACCTCCTCGCGGGTGGCGTCCACGTGAACGGCGGCGGCAAGGCGCGCTCCAGTGGAGGGATTCTTTCCAGGGTAAAAGAGCGAGACTCCGCCGGCTGAAAGCTTTTCTTTGGTCGAGGATGTCCAACTGGGAGAGATACCGGCCTGAAGAGAACCGGCGAGGCAAAAAACAATTCCGCTGGTTGTTGCCAGAAGCGAGAAGGAACGAAATGGCGTGTGCATCGATGCCAGAATAAATTGTTAAGAAATCTTAATCAATTTCAAAATTGAGAATGCTTTGTGAGGCACTCCCTATCATTCAGCCTGGGATCAATTCCCTGGCTGGGTCTCTTCCGCTACCACGGGCGCTGGTGGTGGGTAGGCGATTTCCACTCGTCCGCCGGAATCAGGGATCGGGTGGCGGCTGATGGTTCCGTCGGGCCAATTCACCTGGAGTTCTGGTGGCGCGCCGCCTCCCTTGGGTAGGGCGAACAGGACGGCCGTGACCACGCTAGAGCGAAGTCCTTCTCCGGCGCGAATTTCGCGGGTTTGCTGAGGCAGTCCGCTGGTGCGCAGGATGACCTGTGCGCCGATGCCCAGCAGATTTCCTGGTGGGCCACTGAGTTGCACGGCGAGCGGAGAATGAGCCGGTTTCACCTGACTCACCAGCACGGAGGGGGCGCTCCCATTTCGTGCTGTGACCAAATCCGGACGGCCATCCGAGTTCAGGTCTACGGCCGCTGCGCTGCGGCCATCTCCGCGAAGGTAAACTCCACTCTCGGCAGCGGGCACGGCGACGAAGCGATCCTCTGGGCGTTTCGGAGATGGCGTGTTGCGGAGCAGTTGACCCGCGCCGCCCGCGAGTGGGCCGAATGCTGCGGGAAGGGCTGAGTTGTTTTGCGCCAGGTAACAGTCAATCCGGCCATCCAGGTCAAAGTCCGACAGCGCGATTCCAAAGGCGGGAGCAATCTGGGCGATCTGCGGAAAGGGGGCGAAGGAAAATCTGCCTTTGGCGTCGTTCTCGAAGTAGCCCGACCTCGATTCGGTCACCTTGAGAATGTTTGCCTTGCGGAGCCGGTCGATCCCGAACAGTTCGCCCAACGAACCGTTCGCGAACTGATGATAGGTCATCGTTTCCGGAAACAAAGCGGGGAGAGACTGGCGCCATAAGCGGAGGCCACCTCGCGGATACCAGATTTTGTTTTCGCGGTAAGCCTCAACCAGAGTGAGCTTGCCGTCGCCCAAACCTTCGCCGGAGAAGAGGACATCTGAGGATTGTGGAGTCGCTGGATTTGGCAGGTTGATTCCCCAGTTGGTCGCGACGAGGTCCATGTCTCCGTCTTGATCGAGATCGGCTGCTGCCACGGCGTTCCATCGGCCAGACGAAGACGCTTTCATGGGGGCGGACAGAGTTCCCTCGCGGTTCGGGTAGATCAAAATGGGGCCTCGGTCTTGAGCGACGATGAGTTCGGGCCAGCTATCACCGTCGCAGTCCGCCCACAAGCTACTGGTGATCAGCCCCGCGGAGGCCAAATGCGGAGCTTTCGCCTTGGTGACGTCGCGGAATTCCTTACTGGCTTCGTTCGCCAAAAGCCGCCCGCCGGCGAAAAGCGGATAGCGTCCAGGTTGCCCCAGGAATCCGGTGAACAAATCCAGGTCGCCATCGCGGTCGAAATCCGCCGCGCAAGCAGTCGAGGTGTTTTCCCGAATGTCCGGAAGCCGGAACGACTCATCGTCGAAGACTCCGGATCCCTCGTTCATGTAGAGCCGGTCACGCAGCGTCGAGGCCCCTTCTTCCTGTCCGGTCGCGCCGCTGCCGATATAGAGATCGAGGTGGCCGTCGCCGTCCGCATCGAAGAACAGCGCGCAGGTATCCTCCCTTTCCGAGTGCGTATCGAAGAGCCGCTGGGCGGAGAGGGTGAACGAGAGCTTTCCGGTGGGAGAGGCGCGGTTGAAGAGAAGTCGGCCCGGTTGACCCGCGCCCCCGCCAAGGTAGAGATCGGGTTTTCCGTCGGAGTCCACATCCCCCCAAGCTTGACCCGGACCGAGGCGAGCGAGTTGGTAGACAGGCTGCTCGGGATCTCCTGGGATTGCCCGGCCGTCGGCTCGCTCCGCAAGGGCATCTTGGGAGGCGAAGAGTGGCAACGGGACGGCGCCCCGGGACGGTGCGGCTTTCCGCGAGGCTGGTTCGGCAATGGTATAGAGCCGGTCTGCGGGCAAATCTTTAAATTCCTGGGTCGCGCCGCTGGGCCAATGCACTTGCAGCAAGGCGATTCTCTCGTGCGGGCCGAGGCCGAAGTGGACGGAGCCATCTCCCGAAGCTAGGTACCCGTGCGTGGAGCGAATCTCTCGGACTTGGCGGCCGAGCGGCGTGGTGGCGACAACGCGGGCACCGATTCCAGCCCGATGGCTCTTGCCGCCAGTGAGGCGGATGCGAGCCGAGTGATGCCCGGCGCTGTCATTGCGGAAGACGAAGATCGGATCATTGAGGCCGCAGACCGCCAAATCGAGATCGCCGTCGTTGTCGAGGTCCGCTTGAGCGCAGGAGTAGCTCATGCCCACGAGATCGAGTCCCCATTGCGACGAGACGTCTGGCCACGGCAGGGTGGGGGAGCCGCGGTAGGCGAGGTTGGCTTGGCGCAGTTCCGGCGCGGCGGTCTCGTTGTGATCCCACAACGTTCGGCCCACAAGCTGCTCGTGACCGAGTTTGGGCAAATCCCCATGCAAGGAGTGCCGGGCCGCCCCGTTGGTGAAAAAGACGTCCTCCCAGCCATCCAGGTCGTAGTCGCCACTTTGGACAGACCAGGTGTGACCAGTGCGGCCCAAGCCACTCATCCATCCCGCTTCCAAAAAGCCGCCGGTGCCGGTGGCAAGATACAGTGCGTTATGAGCGGATTCGCCACTCGTTCCCGTGGAATAGCGTTGGTAATGGCTTTGCCCGGAGACAGTGGCGACCAGCAAATCTGGCCGACCATCGTGGTCTGCGTCGAGCGTGGTGCAGCCGCGGGCAACCTGCGGGCCGGGCGGAAGGTGCGTTTGGCTCACCTCCACAAACGTGCCTTTGCCCGAATTGCGGTAAAGTAGGCTGGGCGCATCTTCGTTTCCGACGAACAAGTCTGGCCAGCCATCCTCATCGAAGTCCCACCAAATCGCGGAATTTCCCGTAGCCGGCGCGGTGGAGATCCCGGCGACGGCGGTGACGTCGTGGAAAACGCCTTTGTCGTTGCGCAGCAGGCGATCGGGACGGCCATGCTCCCAGTAGGTCCATTTCCCCGAGGCGTCGGGCCGATCCGCGACCGCGTAATAGCGTGCCAAATCTCCGCTCACCGCGAGGCTGCCGCCTTTCGCGTTCTGTTGCACCTGAATCGCCGTCGCGGGACGGCCTCCGTCCCGGTGGAGCCGATGCGTCAGCAGGTAGAGATCGAGATCGCCGTCCAGGTCATAGTCCGCGAACGCTGGCATGAGACTGGCATCCGCGATGCTGAGTTGAAAGCGGGCGGCGTCTTCTTTGAAGGCGAGCTTCCCAGTCTCCTTAAGCTGATTGAGGAAAAGCTCATTCGGCTGATCGTAGTGACAGACGTAGAGGTCATTGTCCCCATCATTATCGATGTCCAGGATCACCGCGCTGGGAGACCAGCGGCCCGCGCCTTCAATGGAAAGCCCGGCGGTGATGTCCAGGAAGGTGAGATCTTCCCCTTGGAGGTAGAGCCGGTTGTCGTCGGCTCCTCCGGCCACGAACAGATCGGTCAGCGAATCGCCATCAATGTCCCCGAGCGCCAAACCTCCCCCCGCAAAGCTGGAAAGATAAAGCCGCTTCTGATCGTGCCACGTGGCAATCTGGTGCGAAAAGTCGAGGCGCGTCTGTTCGGGCCCGAGCCGGGCGAAAAGCGGAGTCTGGGGGGCGCCATAGCCGGAACGGGGCTTGAAAGCCTCAAATGAAATCCCGTCCGCTTCCGCGCCCATCGCTTTGGCCGGACGGCAGATGAGGAGACACGCAAGTAGCGCGAGGAGGGATACGGCACGGACCGGCGACACGAGGACCCGATGGTAGACCGGGGTTAGGGCCGAATCAACCCCGCAACACTGCCCTTGCGGCCAGCGCGTCACGTTCGATCTGGTTCTTTAACTCGTCCAAGCTTGGGAACTTCCGTTCGGCTCGCAGGTTCCGGAAAAACCATACTTCCATCGACTCTCCATAAAATTCTTTCGGAGGAAAGTCGAGCAGGTGCACCTCCAAGCGGCGCTCCTCAACGCCGGAGACCGTCGGACGCCGTCCCAGATTTGCCACGCCGTGGAGAATTTCGCCCTCCTGGAGTGCGGAGGTCACCGCGTAAACGCCTTCCGGGGGGAGTTGCTCGTTCTCGACGACGAGGTTGGCGGTCGGGAATCCAATTGTGCGGCCTAAACGGTTCCCGGTGACGACCGTTCCCAAAACCGAGTAATCGCGGCCGAGCAGGCGCTTGGCTGCGGCCAAGTCACCAGCGCTGAGTAGCTCCCGGATTCGGGTGCTACTCACGGGGGCACTGTCGACGACTAGCGGATCGAGCCCGGTGGCGATGAAGCCAAACTGCCGGCCCAGTTCTTCTAAGCGGTTGAAATTACCCGAACGATTGTGGCCAAACTGCCAGTCGAGGCCCACGCAGATCTCCGCCAAAGATGGACTGCAGCGATGCAGTTCCGCCACGAAACTGTCCGCTGGGCGGCTTGCGAACTCGCGGTCGAAGGGAACGACGAGGACGGCTTCGATGCCCAACCGGCCGGCGATCCTCAGCTTGTGACTGGTGTGGGTCAGGATAGGTGGACAATTTCCGGGGCTGAGCACGGCACGGGGGTGTGGATCAAAGGTCACCAACACCGCCGTCCCTCCGCTATCCTTGGCGTGGAGCGCCGCACGGGCCCACACGGATTGGTGACCCAAATGCAGCCCATCGAACACCCCGATGGCCAAGTGATGCGGCGCTGGAAAGCGGCTCAAGTCCTCGAGGCGGTGAATGGTCGTCATCGCGGCCTACACGCAGCTTCCTCGAACCGTTCAAGCTCCCCGAAGGCGTGAGACTTCCGGCAAGCTGAGCAATTTTTGCAAAACGGAGTCCCGCTTGCCTTCCATGAGATCCGCCATGCCCACGGCACGGGCCAAGGTGAACCGGCCGGAGCGGGTTCGCCGCAAACTGCTGAGGTGGCCGCCGCAACCCAGCGCTTGGCCAACATCGTGCGCATAGGTTCTCACGTAAAAGCCCTTGCTGCATACCACCCGGAAATCAATCTCCGGTAGCGCGATCCGTTTGATCTCGTGCGCATAGACGTGAACCAGCCTCGGCTCGCGTTCCACGTCCTGGCCTTGCCGAGCCAGTTTGTAGAGCCGGACGCCGTCCTTTTTGATGGCGGACACCATCGGCGGGATCTGGTGGAAATCGCCATCAAAGCGGGCAAACGCTTCCCCGACCGCCTCGTTGGAAAGGCTTGGCACCTCGCGCTCGTCGGTCACTTCCCCCTCGCGGTCTTGGGTGGAGGTGCATTTGCCGAGCATCACGGTGCCCTCGTATTCCTTGTCTTCCGCCATCAGGAGATCCTGGATTTTGGTGGCCTTGCCAATCACAAGGATGAGCAGGCCCGTCGCCATGGGGTCGAGCGTGCCGCAATGGCCGATTTTCTTTGTTCCGAGGCAACGACGGGCAATGGCCACGACGTCATGCGACGTCATGTCCGGAGCCTTGTCGACGAGCAGCACTCCGTCAGGGGGTTCCATCATGATCCAGTTCTTGGCTGAGAGCAGCGAGAAAGCGTTCCGCAACCGTATCCAACGTTCCTTGAATCCGGGCTCCGGCGGCCAAACGATGTCCGCCACCGCCAAACGCTTGGCAAATCTGCGCGACGTCGGCCTGTTTGGCATCTTTGGAGCGCGCACTGATTCGCACGGTGGCGTCCGCTTCCTCTTCAAATGATACGGCTACGACCACTCCGGAAAGCGAGCGGAGCTGATCGATCAGTCCCTCGTTGTCATCCGGTTGGATGGCGAGACGCTTGATGGTCTCCCGGGATACCTTCCAGGAGGCAACCTTCCCGTCGCTGCTGCGTTGCACGGTTCCGAGGAGCTCCCGGAGCAGTTCGAGGCGGCGGAATGGATGATTCTGGAACAGCATGGCGCTCATCCAGGCGAGGTCCACGCCAGCTTCCAACAGACGGGAGGCGATCGCAAACGTCCGCGGCGTGGTCGCGGGGTATTGGAAGGATCCGGTGTCCGTCGCCATCGCCACCCACAAATTGTCCCGGGCGGTCGGGGTGAGAGGCCAATCCATCGCCTCAATCAACTCATAAATGATTTGGCCGGTGGCTGGACTTTCAGAGTCCACGTAGTTCACCTCACCATACCCGCGATTGCTGGTGTGGTGATCGATGACCAGGGTCGAATGCCGCTCGGTCACCAGCTTCCAGACCTGATCTCCCAGCCGGTCGGGATCTCCGGTATCCAGCGACACGAAGAGCGGCGAACCAAGCTTGTCCTTGAGCGCGCTTGGCTGATGCACGGAAGTTGCGCACGGCAGAAATGCATAGCGCGGAGGAACTCCATCCTGGTTGATGGCGAGCACCGTTTTGCCGAGTTCACGCAAGGTGTCCGCTAAGGCGATGGTGGAGCCCAGGGCGTCTCCGTCCGGCCTTGTGTGACTCGCGATGACGATGGAAGAGGCCCCGAGCAGGACCTCTCCAATCTCGCGCAAGCTGGGTTGGGGAGACGCCATCGGGTCGTTACAAGGCGACGTCGTCCTCTCCCAACGGGCGAATCTCGTCGGGAATATCGATGCGATCGATCAAGGAGAC
This sequence comes from Akkermansia muciniphila, assembly GCA_945883495.1. Taxonomy (GTDB): domain Bacteria; phylum Verrucomicrobiota; class Verrucomicrobiia; order Verrucomicrobiales; family DEV007; genus V1-115. Next base: position 140,893 of record CAMCXS010000001.1, on the reverse strand, counting down.
GACATTGGTGCCTCGTTCCACGGAGCTGTCGTGGTGAAAGGAGAGCCTTGGGGTGAATTTGAGGACGACCCGCTTGGCGACCTTGTTCTGGAGATACACGCGGCGTTCGGTGAGCTGAGCGATGATTTCCTCTGGATTGGCGAGCGTGCCCAGGATGCCGATGAAGACGTGGGCTTGTTTAAAGTCCGGCGTGACGTCGACGTCGTTCACGGTCACCAAAACTCCCGGGAATTCGAAATCCCGGCTGAGCAAGGTGCTCAACTCGCGCTTCATCAGTTCGCGAACACGCAGAACTCGTTGACTCATGAAAAGGGGAGGGAAACGGGGAAGGAATTAGAGCGTCTGCGGGATCTTCTCCAGCTCGTAACACTCGATCACGTCACCCTCCTCGTAATCGTTGAAGTTGCCAAGGCGAATGCCGCACTCAAGACCGTTCTTCACTTCGTTCACGTCTTCAGTGAAGCGTTTCAGCGTGTGCACGCCGCCATCGTAAACCTGCTGTCCGCCGCGCAATACACGGGCACGGCCAGACCGGATAATCCGGCCTTTGTTGACCCGGCAACCGGCGACGCGGCCGACACTGAGTTTGAAAACCTTGAGCACTTCGGCGAAGCCCTGGGAATTCTCCCGGGTTTCCGGATCCAATAGACCAAGCATCGCTTCCTTCACCTGATCGATGAGCTCGTAGATGATGGAGTAGAGGCGCACCTGCACGCCGTCGCGTTTCGCTGCCTTGACTGCGTTTGGCTCCTGCTTGGTGTTGAACCCGATGATGATCGCGTCCGAGGCATCCGCCAGCTGAATGTCGGATTCCGTGACCGGTCCGGCGGCCGCATGCAAAATCTCCAAATTGACCTTCTTGCTCTCGATCTCTTGGAGCGCCCCGGTGATGGCTTGGGCTGATCCCGCGACGTCCGTCTTGAGGATGATCTTGAGAACTTTCTTCTTCCCTTCGGTCATCTCGTGGAAGAACGACTCCAGGGTCGAGTGAACTGGCTTGGCCAATCCCGCCAACCGGTGACTCTCCAGACGCTCCTCGCTGAGCTTCTTGGCCCGGCGGTCCGAGTCCATCTGGACCATTTCATCGCCCACGGCGGGGACTCCGCTGAAGCCGAGCACTTCTACGGGCATCGACGGCCCGGCGGATTTGATCGGCTTCCCATTGTCATCGAGCATCGATCGGATCCGGCCCCAATAGTTCCCGCAGATAAAGGGCATACCGACGGTCAACGTGCCCGCTTGGACGATGACGCTGGCGGTTGGGCCTTTGCCGGCTTCTTGGCGGGCTTCGATGACTGTGGCGCGAGCCGTCGCCTTCGGATCGGCCTTCAGCTCCAACACCTCTGATTGCAACGCAATCATGTCGAGCAGGTGGTCCAATCCGAGCCTCTTCGTCGCGGAAATTTCACAACAGATCGTGGTCCCACCCCATTCTTCCGGGGACAAACCGCGTTCCTGTAGTTGTTGGCGCACGAATTGCGGATTCGCCGTCTCAAGATCCATCTTGTTGATGGCCACGATGATTTCGACTCCGGCAGCGCGAGCGTGGTCGATGGCCTCAATTGTCGTCGGTTTGATACCGTCGTTGGCCGCGACCACGAGCACCACGATGTCCGTCACTTTGGCGCCACGGGCCCGCATCGCGGTGAACGCTTGGTGGCCCGGGGTGTCGATGAGAGTAATGAAGCTGCCTCCGTGCGGAACGGCGTAGGCCGCGATGTGTTGGGTGATGCCGCCGGCCTCGCCAGCGGCCACCTTGGCGTCCCGCAGCGCGTCTAGCAGCGAAGTCTTCCCATGGTCAACGTGGCCCATCACGGTGACGATCGGCGGGCGCAACTGGAGGCGATGCTCCTCCGGTTCGGGCTCCGGCGGAGGTTCTTCGATCTTTTCCTCGACCTTGTGGACGCCTGCTCCTTTTTCGCGCTTCTCGCGCTCAAAGATGAAGCCATGTTTTTCGCAGACCTTGGCGGCGACGTCGGGTTCGATCTGTTGGTTCTGATTGGCGAATACATCAAAGCCCATCAAGTCTTGGATGATCTTGAAGGGCTTCAATCCCATCAGCTCGGCCAAATCCTTAACGATGATGGGGGGCTTGATCTGGATGATCTTCTTGTCGCCGCCTTCTTCACCGGAAGGCTCGGGCTCGGACGCCGGAGCCGCAGCGCGCACGGGCGCAGGCGCGGGAACAGGTTCAGGCGATGGAGCCGGAGCGGAAGCAGGGGGTACAACCCGAGGACGCGCGTCTGCCATTGGCTGGAAGACGCTGGCCTCGGATTTCTGAATCGCCGGGCGGTCCTTGCGCCGCTCCGCCTTTTTCTCCAGCTCATCGAAGAGGTTCAATGCCTCCTTCTTGGCCTCGGAAACCACTTTGCCACCCATCATCGACTTCTCGGTGGAAGGGGATTGAATCGGGGGAACCTGCCGGGCGGAGGCTTCCTCCTTACCCTTAGGAGGGCTGCTTATGAGGTCGAGGGCTGCTTTCTTCTTCGCCATGCGCTGGGTTTTGGTATTTGCTCTTTCCAGGCAGGGGCTTGGAACTGGACGAATCCAGCGTCAAGCGTCCCCGCCCTCGCGAAGCCGGGCAAAAGCCGCCGCCGCTTTGGCGATGACTTCTTCGGCAGTCGCTTCATCAATTTCAATCTCCTGGTTCCGAAGTTCGGAGACGATGTCTTCCGGACCGACGCCCGTGGCGATCGTTTCCAGGGTATTCATCCCGGCTGTGACCAACCCGTGAGCCAAGATGGGATCGATCCCAATCTGGCCCGCGAGCAGGTCGCCGGCGTCGCTCTTGCGAGCCTCGAATTGTTCGTGAGCCGTCTCGTCGCGTTCGATTTTGACGTCCCAGTCCATGAGTTTGGAGGTGAGGCGAGCATTTTGGCCATGCCGCCCAATTGCGCGGGACAGCTCCTCCTCATCGACAGTGACCCGGACCGTCCTCTTCACAGGATCCACCTCGATGGTCCGGAGCTTAGCCGGTTTCAAGGCATCCTGGATGAACTCGCGGGGGCTATCGCTCCACCGGATAATGTCGACTTTCTCGTTATTCAGTTCACGGACGATGTTTTTGACGCGCGCCCCTCTCAGGCCGACGCAGGCGCCAACAGGGTCAATCTTGTCGTCAGCGCTGTACACCGCAATTTTCGTACGATATCCTGCTTCCCGGGCGATTCCACGGATTTCCACCGTCCGATCGGCGATTTCGCTAACTTCAAATTCGAAAAGGCGACGAACGAAGCTGGGATGGCTGCGGGAAAGGATGATCTCCGGACCGCGCGGCCCGTTGTCCACCGCCAAAACGTAGGCGCGGATGCGGTCGCCAATGTTGTAGTCTTCGGTTTTAACCCGCTCGCGGGAAGGCATTACGGCTTCGAATTTTCCGAGATCGACAATCACGTCGGAACGTTCAAAGCGGCGGATGGTTCCGCTGACGATATCGCCCGCGCGGTCCTTAAATTCGTCGTAGATCTTGGCCTTTTCTTCCTGGCGCAAGCGCTGCATAAGCGCCTGCTTGGCGGCCTGCGCGGCGATCCGGCCGAAATCCTTGGGCGTAATTTCCACGTCGATCTCGTCCCCGAGCTTGGCGTCGGCCTTGATCCGGCGAGCGATCTGCAAGCTTACCTCATCGTATGGGGCCTTGACGTTGTCCACGACCACGAGGGTGGCAATCGCCTTGATTTTTCCCTTGTCGGGATCGACGGAAATGCGCAATTCCCGTGCTGGACCGATACTTTTCTTGGAAGCAGAGAGCAGAGCGGATTCGATCACCTCGACCATGGTGGCGCGGCTCAGGTCCTTTTCCTTCTCGTAGTACTCGAAGAGTGCGAGGAGTTCGTTGGTCATTTTCGAATCAAGTCTGGATCCGAGAGACACGCCGGGTCACCCTGACCTTGTGGGTTTCGTGTCTTGAAGACAAAAAAGAGCGGGAACTGGTCCCGCCCTGTCGTCGTCCAAAACTGTGAAATCCGGATTCTGGCAGCGCTTCCCCTCGGGGAGAGTGAACCTACGCACAAATCAAGGAGTCGCAACCTGAAAACATGAGCCCTCTAGACGAAACCGGCCCTTGGGAGATCGAGGTGATCCTTTTTGACGCCTCCGGGACCTTAATTCGGACTGCGGAGCCGGTCTGGGAGGTCTATGCTTCGGTGGGCCGGGAGTTTCGGTGGCAGATGGATCCGGCGCGACTCCGTGCGGTGTTCCGTGAAGTTTGGAGCTCGATGCCGGAGCCGGATTGGGAGTGCCTTCAGGGAGATCCGGAGAAGGCGTGGTGGCGGTCCCTGGTCCACCGGGTGGTTCAGGCGGCTGGCGTGGTTGAGCCGGGGGATGCCTTTGATCTTTACTTTACCAACCTCTGGGAGTTCTACGCGCGCGCGGACGCGTGGGTCTTATACGAGGAGGTGGTGCAGGTGCTTTGTGATTTACGCAAGGCGGGCTACAGGCTCGGCGTCCTCTCAAACTTCGACGATCGCCTGGTTCCCGTGCTGCAAGGACTAGGGGTGTTCGAGCTGTTCGAGGCCGTGACAATTTCGTCACAAGCTAGAGCGCGAAAACCCGGCTTGGCCGTTTTCACCCATGCTCTCCAGGCGCATGGGGTGGCCCCTAGGAATGTGCTTCATGTGGGGGATGACCCCGTAGCGGACTGGGCTGGCGCCAAGGGGGCTGGGGTCCGGTGGTTTGAGCTGCGGCGTCCGGAAAATACTCTGAGGTCCATGGTGGGCTCGCTGTGTTTGTGCTAGGATTCTTCGGCCGTTTGCAGAAAAATGATTGACCCTAGGAAAAACATCAGGTAGGAGAGGCGACATGAAAAAGCTAATCGCGTCAGTTGCAACCCTTGGGGCCCTCGTCGGTTTCGCCGTCGCCGGCCCTGTGATTGATAAGAACGTTGTGGTCGATCCCACCTGCCAGTGCTTCAACGCTGGTTGGGGTGTCGGCGTTTTCGCTTCTGGTCTCTTGAACGGACCTCAAGAGGACGCCCTCGGGGGCGGTGTCGAACTCTCTTATTTCTTCAATGAGAACTTCGGCGTCCTTTATAGCTATGCCGTTCACGCTACCGACAGCGAAGAACACGTCAATGCCCTTGACTTGGTCTATCGTATGCCTCTTGGCAACAGCTGCTGGGCCCCGTACATCATCGGTGGTGGTGCGCTGTTCTCCGATGGATCCAACCAAGGTGCTTACCGTGCCGGTGCTGGGATCGAATACCGCCTTGCTAATTGCTCGGCGATCTTCGCTGACGGCACTTACAACTGGCTTGCCACTCTGGACGACTCTGTTCAAGTGCGCTTGGGCTATCGCTTCGCGTTCTAATTGAATCGTCTGAAGAATTAATCTTTAAATCGGCAAGGCCGGGCATCACGCCCGGCCTTGTTTGTTTTTACGCTGCCCGCTGGAAGGCATTCAACCTGGCTGATCTTATAAAAAATCTTTGATTCTCCACCGCTTTAATCCTCCAATCTTTTGGGAAATTTTGTCTATCCGAGTATTAAAGCTTACGAAGAAATTCGCGTTGACGATCCTAACAGGTTCTCTACAGTGAGTCGCATGAAACTACTCCAAGTCACAATTGCGACTCTTGCCTTTGGCATGGGATTTGCCTCCGCCGGTCCCGTGATCGACAAGAACCCGCTCCCCGTGGATCCCAGCTGCCCCTGCTTCTTCCCGGGTCTCCAAGTTGGGGCCTTCGCGTCTGGCTATCTGCCGCGAGGAGAAAATGAAGAAAGCGCTGCCGGCGGTGGCGTCGCCTTCACCTACTTCTTCACAGAGAACATCGGACTCGAATACAGCTACTCCGTTCACGCCACGGACTCGGAGATGCACATCAACGCCCTGGACTTGATTTACCGACTGCCGCTCGGCTACAGCTGCTGGGCTCCGTACGTCATGGGCGGTGGCGCCGTCTTTGCGAACTCCTTCACCGAAGGGGCGTACCGCCTGGGCGGTGGTTTAGAATACCGGTTGGACAACTGCATCGCGGTCTTCTCCGATGCGACCTACAACTGGATTCAAGAAGAGCCAGACGCGCTTCACCTTCGTCTCGGCGTTCGCGTTCCGTTCTAATCCAACCCTTCCTTTTAGGTTCTAGATCTTCATTTGTTGAATGTGTTGAGAAGACCGGCGTTCCCGAGTTGGGACGCCGGTCGCTTTCTTGCCAGCCAGAGCCCTTCCTCAACGCCCTGGCTGATCGATACCCCTGCCTCGTCGAAGCCCGCACGTCGCAGGCGGGCGCCAAAGGCTTCCGGCGAGTAACGCAAACTGCGAAACAGCAGCAACGGTGTGCCGGGCGATGGCTGGAACAGGGAGCCTGCCCAAGGGAAGCAAACGTTTTGCTTCCAAGTAGCCTGAGCCGAGATGCAAGCTTCTCCAGGGGCGGTCTCTTGCACGTCGAAGTCTATCTCGCCCAGATGGGGGGCGATGCCCCATTGCAAAAGCAGCTCCCGCAGCCAGGCCCGGGTTTCGGAGTTGTCATACTGAGGAAGAATCGAATTCGCGTCGCCGCCAGGGATCAAATTGGCGCTGATGAGCAGCCAATCCTCTGGTCTGAGAAAAGCACGGAGCGCTGGATCGAGCTCGCCGGGCGGAAGGTTCGGAGTCACCCCGAACGCGGAAAAGAGCCGCGGCTCTCCGCCGTCAAACTCCGAAAGCCAGTCCGGTAGATTCGGAAATCGCGTCAAATCGGCGACCAGCGGTCGAGGCGCATGGGCTACATGAGGCCGCAGGCGGAGCGCCGAAAACAGCGACAGGGACTCGCTGACATCGACCGGAGTGAATCGTCGAGCCTGGAGCTTTTCTTGGAGCCAAGCCTCTTTCTGCGCGCTGCCGGGGCCAAGTCCGACGAGGTGGGGTAGGTGGGGAATCGGTAGAGCGGCGAACGCCCCGCGATAAAAGATATCGAGACCGGTCGGCGCGTGGCAGCGGGCCACCGCCAGCCAAAGTTCGCTTTGCCGGTGACCGACATAATGAAACTCCGCCGGGATCGAGCCGAGGGGCAGAGCCAATCGGCGGCGTTCCGCGATCGACTCCATCCAACGGGAGGGGTGAATCCAAACGGGTTCGGGAATCTGATCGGCGCAGGTCACGTCACAAATTCCAACCGCCGCCAGCGATGAGATGAGATCCGGTGAGATACGGTGTGTCCACGTTTGTAAGGAAATCGACAGCGGCGAAGATGTCCTCAAACGTGCCGAAGCGGCCGGCGGGGACCTCATCTGGCTCCCCCAAGCCGACGCTTGTTTCCAGCAAGCCGGGGGAGAGCAGATTCACCGCCACGCCGTGCGACGCTTCCGCTTTGGCGAACGAGCGCGTCAGGATATAGACGCCGGTTTTCCCGATGTGATACGCCGGGGCCATGGTGCGCGCTCCTGGCCGGTCGCATGCGCTATCGCCGATGTTGATGACCCGGCCCCGGGAGGCCCGCAACAGCGGCAGGCAGGCGCGAGTCGTGAAATAGACGGCGGTGGCGGTGGAGTTGAATTCCGTGAACCAGTCCGCCTCGGTGAGGTCCGCGAAGCCTTTTTCGTGGTAAACCCCTGCGTTGTTGATCAGAAGTTCGAGGTGGCCGAACCGGCTGGAAAACTCTGCCAAGAGCTGGGTAACCTCCGCTTCGCGTCCAAGGTCCGCCGGCAGCAGCATTCCTTCTTGACCGGCGGATTCGATATCGCGGAGCACCAGTTCGGCGGAAGCTCGGGAGGAATGGTAATGAATGGCCACGTTCCAGCCCGAGCGGGCGAGGTGACGGCACAGACCTGCACCCAATCCACTGCCTCCGCCCGTGACGAGGGCCACGGGATGGTCACTCATAAGCCTGAAGCGTGTGGATCACGGCGCGGACCCTGTTGACTTCGTGGGTACGAATCAGATCCGTCCGGCCCAGCGAGGCCAAAACGGCGAAGAACGGCTCGGCCGAGCGCACTTCTTCCTCGAAGAATTCAAAGGCGTGCGGCAATGCTTGGCAAACGGGCCAGCCGAGTGCGCGGAGCCGGAAGGTATGAAGAAACGTCCGCATCTGGTAGCGGATCCGCTCCTTGGAATCCATCAAGTTCCGGTAGTAAAACCCAAGGCCCGGGTCGATCCAGAGTCGCTTCACACCAAGGCTGAACGCCAAGTCGGTTTCCCGCCGGAAATACTCTTCCAGCACGGCGATGTGGTCCTCTGCTAATGAGAAATCCGTGACGTCGCGGACATGCCGCCCTTGGATGTAGCAGATGATTACTCCGGCTTCCCGTTCCGCCACGAGCCGGTAAAAGTCCTCCGTCTCCGTTGCGGAGGTCAAATTGAGGATGCCCGCCCCGGCATCAAGACAGGCTTCCGCCACTTTCTGATCGTAGGTTTCCGCGGAAACGATGGCGCCTGCCTCGGCAAGGGCGGTGATGACCGGCAAAAGAGCGGTGCGTTGGCCTTTCTCGTCCACGCGGGCGGCGTGACCCAAAGTGGACTCGGCGCCAATGTCGATGACCGTCGCTCCGTCCGCCAAGAGCCGTTGTCCACGGCGAATGGCCGTTTCAGTGGAGAGGCTGACACTTTCCCGGTACCAGGAGTCCGGAGAGAGGTTGACCACTCCCATGAGATCGGGATACGGGTGGTGGCGAAACGTCCGGCCACGCAGGGCAAAGGCCGCCGGGCGCGCTTGGAGGCTGTCCCCGTAGCGTGCCACCAGTTCAGCGAGGTCCCCGAGATCAAGCATGCGGTCCAGCGTTCTGATAGATCGTGTGTCCGACGAAGAACGGACCCAGATGATCCATGAATTCTCCTGTCTGGCGAGTCGCGCGCATTTCCTTCACCAAGCGGGACAACCAGTCGAGCCGTTCACTGAGCAAGCCGAGGACAAACTCATTGTCCGCGGGATCCATCCCGAAACACTCCAGCCGGATGTCCGTGGCGTAGCCCGCCGCGCCGAAGTTGTGCCCGATGATGCCGTGTTCCCGGAGCATCTCGGCTTGTTCATCCTTGGGCAATCGGTAAAAGCCCGGCTTGCGACGCAACGGATACCAAACGGCCCATGGGCGATTCGGATACGTAGCGACTTCGATGGGACGGCGGGTGAGCCAATATCTAACATCGTCTTCCCGGCCGAAGGCGTAACTGCGGGCCAGCATGGTGAATTCAGGGCGAATCCGTCCGGCCGCAAAGGAGGGGAGGGCCTGGACGGCGTCCGCTTTGGCGCTGAGCTGCAACGGATCTTCGTCCCAGAGCAAAAGGCCCACCGCGCGCGGATCGTTGAGGTCCGCGTAGAGCACCGCGGCCGCATCGGCGGACTGAAGATCGCTCACCGCTTGTTGGCGATTGGAAATGCCTGTCACCACCTGCAATTGCATGAAAAGCCGGCGATCGATCGCCTGCGGGACGCCACGCACCGGCATGCCGAAATCGCGAAGATCCCGAGGATCGTGGGCGCAGAAGTAATCTCGGTCCAGCACGAGCTGATGCCGCGCCGCGGTTTCGAGCAACGCGACGTCGAGCGGCCATTGTTCCGCCTGTGGCTTGCCTTGAAACTGTTGGCTGCCGCCCTTGAGCGCAACCCGGCCCTTGTTTTCCCCGATTTGCCGGAGTTCCGAGAAGGCGACTTCGGCCGAATCGGTGTGTGTGTGTGCGGAACCGGCCGCGCGAATGACGTCCTCCAACGACTGCGTAGCCGACGGTAAGAGCCGAGGCGCGTAGGAGATCGCCGGCTCGGGGGCGGTGGTCCAAGCGGTCAGCAGTTGCCAGCCGTCCAATCCGTGACGAGTCGCCAGCTCAAAGACTCGTCCCATGCGAACGCTGCGTTCTTCATTGGCACGAGGCGCCATCGGACCCGGTGGAGGGGCGCTTTCTCGCCCGATTAGCGTAACGCCCTTGGCTTTCGCCGCCGCGAAAATCAATTCGCCCGGCCAGGGCTCGAGCGGATTAAAGACGATCATCGTGGAATCGATCCCTTCCCCGAAATGGTCAAGAAAATGGAGCAGATCCAAAGCGTAACCGTTGGAGGGGCCGGGCGCGATGCCGATACCTCGGGTCAGCCCCTCGGTTTTGAGCTCGCTCATCGCCTCCCACAGCGCGGCGCTACGGAACGCCCAGCGGCTGGGAGATTCAAAGAGAAGCAGGTCAAGATGGCCGACCTCACTCCGTTGCAGGACTCCGATGGCCGCTTCTCGGACAAATCGTTTGATCTCCTCGTCTGACTGGCCCTCGCCAGCGGCTCCGGCTCCGCCGTAATCACCGCCGTGACCAGGGGCTGGGGCGCCGATGCAGCCCGCGATGAAACATTCCTGACGCAACCCGGTGGCTGCCAGCGCGGTGCCCAGCCCCCGATCGGCTGCCCCCGCTTCGATCGCGTCCGAAGTGATGAAGGTACGGAAGCCGCCTTCGAGTGCGACGCGGACGAGGGCTTCATGGGGGCTTGGCTGACCGCGCCCCGGTGCGGCGGAGGCGCTGTTCCAAAGTCCAAAGGCGATGCGGCTGGGGTCCATGCTCTCTCTTTACGAACAAACCCGCGGGCCGCAACGCAGGAACTGCGATGATTCCCTCATCGAGCGGGTCAGCCGGCGACTCCGTTGCGGATGGTCACGCCGAGGACTTGGAGGAGATTGCCGCGGAAGAGCAAGGTCATCCCGATCAGTTCGCGACCCACGGGTTGGCTAGGAGTGGATTCGATCCGCAGTTTACCGGGTTTTTGGAGGAAGGCGGACACTTCTTGGATCATTTCGTCGGAAAACCGGAAAAACCGCTGTTCGCGCATGCTCTTGGCCACGCCGGCGACGATCTTTTCACGGCTCGTCTTTTGTTCGGTCTCGCGCTGCGCCAGGATTCGCTCTGTCAAGCCTTCGTCGGTGTAGGCGACGGTGGCCCCGTGGAATTGCAAGTTTCCGATGCTGGCGGCGATTTGGAGGAGGTTGCCGCCGGTGAGCTCCTTGGTGTTGAGCTGCCGTAAGCCGCTGAATTGTGACTTCAGATCAAGGCTGCCCATTTCCGCTCCCGCAACGCTGGCCTCGCTAATAGTCAGCGTTTGGGTGGCCGGGTCGAAGGCATGATCCACGAGAAAGCTCAGTTTGGGATCACTGTAACCGAGCCCGGAAAGGGACGGGGTGTAGTCGTCGCCTTTCTTCTGACGCAGGCGAACGCCGCGACCGGACAAGCGGAGGGAAGTGAGGAGGTCGAGTTCCTCATTCCGCTCCCAACGATGCACCGTCAGTTCCTCAATGAGAAGGCGCAGGGTACCGTCGGCGGTGGTGGCGGTGATGCCTCGGGCCTTAGCTTGCCGGGTCAGCAGGCTGTAGTGGAAACGGTCATAGGTGATCGATGCCTGGTCTTCGAGCTTGGCCAGTTCCTTGTCAAAGCTCCGGCGCAACTCTTGGTTCACGAGGTGCTCGGAGATGCCAAACCCCGCGATCGCCAGGGCGACCACGCCGCCGAGGATTCCAATCACCGCATTCTTGTTCATGGCTGCATGGGCGCTTGAGAATAGGTCGGCAAACCTGGAGCGAAGATTCAACCCAGAGTGGCCAAGACGCGCTCCAGGAGGGCTTTGGTCTTAAGAATCCCCTCGTCTTCGGAGAGCGAGTCTCCTTCATATTCGATGCCGACATGGCCTGAGTAACCGGATGCGGCCACGATCTGCATCATTCGCGCGAAATCGGTATGGATCTCATCTCCTGCGTCGTTGAAGTCGTGGCTCTTGGCGCTGACGCCTTTGGCGAAGGGCATCAGATCCGTGACTCCCTGATAGCGATCGTAAAACAGACCTTTCTCGTCCTCGGAGGTTTTGCGGCCCACGAAAAGGGGCTTTTGACGTTCGTAATCCTCCGCATTGCCCCGATTCTTCACAAGGTAGAAGTTCCCAAAGTCCGGCAGGGTGCCGCAGTTCCCCAGGTTCACCATCCGCATCACCGAGGCAAGCCAGGCGCCGTCCGAGGAGAGTCCTCCGTGATTCTCTACGATGACCTTCAATCCGCGTGGAGCGGCTGCTTCCGAGAGCCGGCGCAGACCATCGGCGCACAGGCGGGCTTGCTCCTCGGGCATCAGCTTTGGATCGGAGCCCGCATTGACGCGGATGGCGTGGCAGCCAAGGAGCAGGGCGGTGTCGAGCCAAGCGTAATGACCTTCCACTGCGTCCGTGCGGCGGGCAGGGTCGGGATCTCCCAGATTGCCCACCCCATCACACATGATGAGCACGCTACGCATTCCTTCGCCCGTGATTCGCTTGGCCAACTCAACGAAGTAATCCTGAGGCTTGGGCTGCAAGCCGTAACGGTCCTTGGCTCGGTCGCCCTGCGCGAAAAACTGATTCACGTGTTCCAGGGCGGTGAGCCCAAACTTCTTCTTGGTGTAGGCCGGCCAATCCAAGGGATCGAGCTGCCCCCCCTTTAACGCCCGATGCAGCGACCACTGCGCCAAGGAAATCGGGAATCGTGAGGCCGCACTCGTTTCGGCTTTGGCGCGCACAACGGCGGCGCCGGTGGCGATCGGGAGCAGTTGCAGAAAACGGCGGCGGCCCAGGCGGGGCGAAGACGAAGAAGGCATGACAATAAATCGGGGGCTTTGAAGCGAAAAACAGGCGCGGATGGCGCGGTTGAAGACTATTCGCTTGAACGCGAACGGAATGCAAGCGGGATGTGGGTTTGTCAGGAATCTGTCTGCGTGCGGCTCGGATTCCGCTCAGTTCAGCAGATCCTTGACCAAGCAGAAAAGCCGACGGCGAAGTTGCTCGCGGACTTCCTGGCACACTCGTTGGTCTCCCCAGGCACCTTCGGGGATGAGCCGGTTGTGGCACTCGAAGCCGGTGAGGCAGACCTGCTTAAGGAGGTTCCTCCGCTTCTCGTCGCCCAGCAGTTGCTCTGGCTCGGGGGCGCTGCCAGCGACACGCTCCAGTTCGCGCAATGTCGCTTGGACCGCATCCACCAAGCAGTCATCGGTCACGTGGTGCCCACCATCGTGGTAGAGCTGACGGTAGAGCGCCCGCCATCGTCCAGCGATTTCCGTCTCGTGAGATTCGAGGTAACTGCGCAACTGTTCGCACTGTCCGTTATTCGGATCGGCGCAAACCGGATGACCATATCGGTCGCAAGACGGGCGCGGGGCCCTGGGGGTTTTTAGCGCAACCATGACTGTGGCAGGGAGAAGCCAGTTATCTACCTAACGCCCCGTTTGCCGTCGTCAAGCGGGGAGCGTTCAGAAATTCGCGAGCAAGACGCAATCCGCATCGCGCCTTGCAGGAAAGCCTCATTCCGATCTTCTTAATTTGTACCGCCTCACCTCAAACTCTTCTGCGTCTTCCAGGACTTCTGACAATACGAAGCGGTCTTCAAAGTCCGGAAAGAACGTGTCTCCCTCGTAGGTCCGTTTCACCCACGTCAGCAATAGTTCGTCGCACTCCGGCAGGAGCAACCGGTAGATCTCCGCGCCTCCGATCACGCAAAGCTTCGTCGAAATCCGCAATCCCGCGATCTCTTCCGGCGCGTGAATCAGGTCCACCCCGTCCGGCAAATCCAGATTTGAGCGCGAAAGCACGATGTTGCGACGCCCCGGAAGCGCCTTGCCGATCGATTCCCAGGTCTTACGCCCCATCAAAACCGCCTGTCCAATCGTGGCGCGCCGGAAAAAACGGAGATCACCCGGTAAATGCCACGGCAGCTGACCTCCGCGCCCAATGACCCGGTTTGGCGACATCGCGACGACGGCGACGGTGAAGGGGCGATTCATGAAAGCTGGTTTCAGACGGCGATTGGGGCGCGGATCGCCGGATGGGGATCGTAGCCTTCGAGCGTGAAGTCTTCATACGTGAAGGCGTCGATTTTGGTCACCGCCGGATTCAGACGCATGAAAGGCAACGGTCGGCAATCCCGGGAGAGCTGAAGGCAAGCCTGCTCCAGGTGGTTTTGATACAGGTGCAAGTCCCCGAAGGTGTGGACGAAATCTCCGGGACGCAGACCGGTAACCTGGGCGACCATTAGGGTGAGCAGGGCGTACGATGCGATGTTGAACGGCACGCCGAGGAACAAGTCCGCGCTGCGCTGGTAGAGCTGGCAGCTGAGTTCTCCGTCGAGCACGTGAAACTGAAACAGGCTGTGGCACGGAGGCAAGGCCATTTGCGGGACGTCCACCGGGTTCCAAGCGCTCACGATGAGGCGGCGACTGTGCGGATTATTTCGGATTTGCTCGATCACTTGCGCGATTTGATCGATCGGCGCCGCGCCCGGAGCTCCTTCCCAGCGACGCCATTGTTTGCCGTAAACTGGACCGAGGTCGCCGTTTTGGTCGGCCCATTCGTCCCAAATCGTGACCCCGTGTTCGTGCAGGTAGGCGATGTTCGTGTCGCCCTTGAGGAACCAGAGCAACTCATGGATGATCGAGCGCAGGTGCAGCTTTTTGGTGGTGACGCAGGGAAAACGCTCGCGCAAGTCGAAGCGCGCCTGTGCCCCAAAGACGGAAAGCGTTCCCGTTCCCGTGCGGTCCGCTACGGGTTTGCCGTGGTCCAGGACTAGGCGGAGCAGTCGATGATATTCTTCCATGCTCGATCAATAGTAATAATAGTCCGCGGTCGTGAAGGCGTTGGGGATGTGGTTGACGGCGGGCGGTTGACCGTCCAGAGCCACGACTTCAACGATGTCGAAGCGGTAGAGGATATCCGGGTGACCGAGTTTTCGGAGCCAATCCAAAGCGCCGCGAATCACTAGCTTTTGTTTTTCCTCGTCCACGGCATCCGCCGGATTCCCGAACGCCACGCTGGTCCGGGTCTTCACTTCCACGAAAACGAGGGCCGCGCGCTCCCGAGCGACGATGTCCACTTCGCCTCCGCGTTTGGCCCGGTAGTTCCGGTGCAGCACTTTGCATCCTGCCTTACGCAGCCACGCCGCAGCGATGTCTTCCCCGAATTGCCCCAACTCGATCGGGCTGATCCGGACTCTCTCGCCATTAGGAGCGGTCCGCCACAAACGACAAGGCGATTTCAGCGACGGGCCGAAAGGAGCGGCGATGAATCGGGCAAGGTCCATGTTGGCGAAGCTGCTGCGAGTGAAACCGGGTGCCATAGCCCTTGTGTTTCTCAAACCCGTATTCCGGAAAGATTGCGGCAAACTCCGTCATGAGCCGGTCGCGATGCACTTTGGCGATCACGCTGGCGGCGGCGATGGAAAGGCTGATGGAGTCACCTTGGACAATTGCTTCATGACGGACCGGAAAATTGGGGAGGGGGCGTCCGTCGATGAGGGCGATGCTGGCTTTCATGGAAAGTCCTTCGAAGGCGCGGCGCATCGCGGCGTGATTCGCGTGCTGGAGGCCCAATCCATCGATTTCTTCCGATGGAACGACCGCCCAATGAAAGACCACGGACGGGTGGTTCACCAACCGGTCGAAGAGGCGTTCGCGCTCTTCTGGGGAGAGTTTCTTGGAATCGTCCAACCCCCGGAGGCGGAAACGTGGGGGGAGAACGACAGCGGCCGCCACCAAGGGGCCAGCCCAAGGTCCGCGGCCGACTTCATCGATTCCAGCGATATACTCATGGCCCTGTGCCCGAAGTCTGTTCTCCCAAACGAGACTGGGCACGGGACGCGAGGCCGGAGAGTGAGGGGATAGATCAGCCCTTGGCTTGAGCCTCGCGCTTGGCCTTGCGGCGCTCTTGGCGCTTGGAACCGGAGGCTTCCTTGGCTTCGGCGGCGGCTTCTTCGATTTTCAGCTTGGCCTTGGTCTTCCAACCGCTCTTGGCGGGGCGGACGGAGCTGGCGGCTTTCCCGACGCGGCTTCGAAGGTAGTTCAGCTTGGCGCGGCGGACGCCACCACGGCTGACGACTTCGATTTCGGCGACTTTCGGGGAATGCAACGGGAAGACGCGTTCGACGCCTTCGCCATCGGAAATCTTGCGGACGGTGAACGCTTGGTTCAAGCCGGTGCCACGGCGGGCGAGCACCAAACCTTGGAAGATCTGGATCCGCTCCTTGCCGCCTTCGACGACCCGCGTATGGACCTTGACGGAATCCCCCGGCCCAAACTCGGGAAGGTTGGACTTCATCTGCTCACGTTCGATCTTGTCGATGATGGGACTAATGGAGGACATAACTCGGGCCGCCTCAGTGGCGGGGGGTCATAAATAGCCGGTGACCGGAGGAACGCAAAGAAAATGCATAAATTTGTTGCGTGCGGTTGCGGAAGCGGATACTCTCGCCGCCCGAACTTGAGAGCATCTGAACGGATGCTTATTGGAGCGGTAGCTCAGTCGGTTAGAGCGCCAGCCTGTCACGTTGGAGGTCGCGGGTTCGAGCCCCGTCCGCTCCGTTCGGTTCGTGTGTAGAGAGAGTAAGGTTCCTGAAGCCCCCAGCGAGACATGGCCGACCCCGGAGAAGTTCTCGCCTCCTGCCAAGACCTGCACCTCCGCTACAGCCGTCATGTCGTGCTCGACGGCGCGGCGCTCACTTGCCACGCGGGCGACAAACTCGGAATTGTCGGACGTAATGGCTGCGGCAAATCCAGTTTCCTCAAAATCCTCGCGCGGATCGAGGAACCCGATCGCGGAACCGTTTCCCTGCGGAGCGGGGTGATCATCGGCTACTTGCCTCAGGACTTTGAGCTCGATGACTCCGCCACCGTGCTCGAAAATGTGCGCGGCGGGGCCCGGCACATCCTCGATTGGATTGAGCAATTCGAAAGCGGGGATCTCTCCGGTGCCCGGCTCGTTGAGGCGCAAAACCGGATCGAAGCCTTGCACGGCTGGAGTCTTGATGCGCGGATCGAGACCACCATGAAGGCGCTCAACACGCCTCCGGCGGACAAACCCGTGGCCGGGCTTTCTGGGGGAGAAAAGCGCCGGGTCGCCCTTTGCCGCGCCATCGTCGGGGAACCGGACCTGCTCTTGCTCGACGAACCGACGAACCACCTGGACACGGAATCGATCGAGTGGTTGGAGGGCTTTTTGCAGCAATATCGCGGCGCTTGCGTCTTCGTGACCCACGACCGCTATTTCCTGGACCGGGTGGCCACGCGCATCGCGGAATTGGATGGCGGCCGGTTTTTCTCGCATCAGGGGCGGTATCAAGATTACCTGGCGGCCAAAGCGGAGCGGCAAGCGATCGAGGCGAGCACCGATGCGCGCCGGCAGCGCTTCCTCCGCCAGGAGTTGGAGTGGGTTCGCGCGGGAGTTCAGGCGCGCCGCACCAAGGAACAGAAGCGGCTCGACCGGTATCACGAACTCGCCGCGCAGGAAGGCCCGGCCAAGGAACTCGATATGCAACTGATCATTCCTCCAGCGCCGAAGCTGGGGAATGTCACTGTCAACGCGGAAGGTTTGGGGATGACTTTGGGCGGCAAACGTCTCTTCTCCGGCCTTAATCTTCAATTCGAGGCCGGCACCTGCACCGGCATCATCGGCCGCAACGGGCTCGGCAAAACGACGATGCTCCGAGCCCTCATGGGCAAACTGAAGCCGGACGAAGGCACCGTGGTGATCGGCGACCGCGTGCAGTTCAACTACGCCGACCAGAACCGTCTCGCGCTCGATCCGAACCGCAGCCTGGTCGAGGAAGTCGGTGCCGGTTCGGATTTCGTGCTATTTGGCGGCGAGAAGCTGCACATCGTCACCTATCTGAAGCGCTTCCTCTTCTTCGATGAGCAGCTCCATGCGCGGATTGACACCTTGTCCGGCGGGGAGCGCAACCGGGTCATGCTCGCCAAACTCATGCGGCATGGCGGGAATTTCCTGATCCTCGACGAGCCCACCAACGACCTTGATTTGGCGACATTGCGCGTTCTCGAAGAGGCGATCCTTGGCTTTGAAGGCGTCGTCGTCGTGGTCAGTCACGACCGGTTTTTCCTCGATCGCGTGGCGGACCGCATCATCGCGTTCGAAGGCGAGGGGCGGGTCGAGGTGCAGGAGGGGAATTACAGCTACTACGTTGAAAAGCGGAAGGAGCGTTTGGCCCGACTGGCCCCAGCCAAGCCCGCGCCGGTCGCTGCCGAAGCCAAGGCCGAGAAGCGCAAGGCGGAGCGGCCGCGCAAGCTAACGTTCAAAGAGACTCGGGAGTTGGATGCCATCGAGCCGCTGATTTTCGAAAAAGAGACGGGGGCCGAGGAGTTGGAAAAGCTCTTGGCAGACCCGGCGTTCTACCGGGAACGCGCCGCCGAGGCCGCCAAGGTTCACGATGAACTGGAAGTGCTCCGGACGGAGATCGCGACGCTTTACGCCCGGTGGGACGAGCTGGAGACGATCCGGGCGGCGGCCGAGTGAATGGGGCCTCTCCGCAAAACACAGTTGTCTCCGCTGCCTCGCGCCCTTACGAAAATACCTCGTCAGGATTCCCCTTGAGATCGATGACCGGATCCTCCGCCATTTGAATCGGAATCAAGCGTTTCCGTGCTCAGAATTCGATTCTAGCCTCAGTCCGCCCGTGCCAAGCACCACCCCGCCGTCGTCTTTTCCCGGTGAGCCGATCTCCGGGCCAGCGGCAAACAACCTAGAGCTAACGGTTCAGGCGCCGTCTGGTCCGGAGGTGCCGGTAGGGGATGGTCAGTAGAATCAGCACCGTCGCCAGTAGCGCAAAGGAGGGGAGTGGGACAACCCCGAGCCGAGGCCAACGCGGAGGGTGGAACCAAGTGCTGAAGGCTTCTCCGGCGCCTTCCCGGACGCCCAGGATCACGATGTGGCCGAGCGCCAGGTAAAGTCCCCAGGCGCCGAGCCATTGCCAACGCAGCCAGGACTGCGGAGTGATCGTTGACTTGATGCCGGGCACCGAAACAAATGCGGCGAGTGCGTAACACGCCAAGCAGAGGCAGCCGAAGAGGAGGCTGGTTTCGCCTGTCCAGTTCGGACGACCGGTGCCTTGTTCAAAAAGCTCCGGGTAGTTCGCTGGCGAAAAGAGCAACAGCGACGCCAACGTGTGAATCGCGCTGAGGCCAAACCCGGAGAAGCCGAAGTACCGGGGCCAGCTGCGAGGGTTGGGAAGCCGGCTGGAGATGTAGGAAAGGCAAATCATCACCATCCCGCCCAAAGCCATTGCCTTGTTCGTCGTCCAGAGCGGCAAGTGCGCCCAGGAAACCCCTTGGGCGATATGACACCGGAGAATGGCATAGATCAGGCAAGTCCCCATAACGACGGCGGTAGCCCGCCAATTCGGTTTGCCCAGAGCCATCCCTCCGGATAGCAGGAAGTGCCCGCCGGGCAAGCGGAACCGTCGGGAAGGAAAGTTTGCACGAGAAATCGTACGTAATTATTGCAAAATTTTAGAATTTGCATAATTTAGCTCCTCTGCGAATCAAATGCGCGAAAGCTCGTCCAAATTCCCGCTTATGAGTTCCGCTCCTCGCTTCTCCTTGCGTTGCCTGCTGGTTCCCGTCTTGTTTTCCGTGGTCCAATCGTCTGCTTTCGCCTTGATCGCACCAGGGGATCTCGAGGCTTCCTCGAGCGAGCCCGCCTTGCACGAAGCGCTGCGCCGGTCGGGGTATCAAGTCAGCTTCCCGTACTGGAAGCATGTGGGGCAGATCGAGCGATCCACGGGCGTTTATTTGGGCGGCGGCTATGTGCTGACGGCGGCGCACGTCGGCGCGGGGAGTTTCCGGAGCTGCGATGGCGGGATTTATCCGGTGGTGCCCGAATCGGTGAAATTCTTTCGCAATCGGGACGGATCCACGGCGGATCTCTGTCTGTTCCGGATCCAGCTTTTGGAGAGCGATCCGCTGGCCAAACTGCCGACGATCCCGTTGGCGACCTTGCCGCCCCGCCGGGGTCGCGAGCTGCTGCTGATCGGCGGGGGGGCGAGTTGGAAGCGCGACGGGAAATCGGAGAAACCGGGCTTCGCTTGGGGCGACGATTACCGGGTGCGCTGGGGGTTGAATGCGATCCAAGAAATCTACTCGGCACCGATGCTGACGCACGAGTTTGAGAGCTATGGATTCGCGACGAGGTTTAGCGCGAGCAACCAATGCCAAGCAGCTCCGGGGGATTCCGGTGGCGCGGCGTTTCATTTCAACCCTCGGGAACGGCGCTGGGAATTGGCGGGCGTGATCGTGGCGGTAGACAGTGAATTTGGTGCGGCCAGTTTTGGGAACCAGACCTACATCGCTGATCCGGTGCTGTTCCGCCGGGATTTGGCGGTGGTGCAGAGCAGCCGTCCGGCGATTCTCGCGGTGCGGCCCTGATGACTTTTCACGAGGATTTGTTGGAGGTTTGCGGCAAGCCTGACAAAATGGCGGCCATGATTCCCCGATGGATTTGTCTGCTGGCGGTCTCGATTCTGACCGTCTCATGCCATTCGCCTAGGCCGGCCGTCACCGTGGCTCCCGGGGCGTCCATCGCTGGCCGTGAGCTGGTATTTTTTGAGTTTGGGAACGCCTGGCTGGCGAACCATTCCATGGTGCAGGTACTCGGTCAGGAATTGGCGCGCCGGGGCATGGCCGTGAAGCTGAATTTGGCACCAGGGGAAACGCTCCGTTCCGATGCGCTCATCCTCAATTTGGCCCACGTCGGTGACACCAAGCAGCAGGGCCAAGGGCGAATCGACTTCCTCTCGTATCTCAGGTTTTCGCTGCGGGATACGGGCGGAAAACAACTGGCTGAAGTCAGTTATTCTGGAAGTGAGCTCGATAAACTGGAGCAGAAGGCTCTGGCTAAGGAGATCTTGGACCGGCTACTGGCTGGATCTGGTTCTTGAGTTCAGCGCAGCTGCCGGAACAGAAAGCGCATCGGCAGCAATCCAGTCCGGCCCATCTTGGTCAGCATAGGCAACGCCACGGGATGGAAGAGCGCCCGGTGCAGGGCGGCGGAAAGCAGGAGACGCTTGGAAAACTGTCCGACCTGCCGCCGTTGCACCGCGCCGATCGCACGTTCCCAATCGAGCACGCCTCGGCTGTAATCCACGAGCGCTGGAGCGGCCAGCACCGCGCTCTCCAAGGCCATCGACATCCCGTTTCCGGTGAATGGACCGATCATCCCGAAGCGATCGCCGATGCCGCAGATCCGGGGCCCGGTGTTTGGCTGGCGGCGCGGAAGCCTGCCGGGTGGAATGGCGCTGACGGCGGCGAATGAGTCTGGCTCTGGCGTGGCTTGATCCATCCGTTCGACGAGTTCGTGGAAGCCGCAGGCCACTAGATACTGCCGTTGAAGGCTCTCCCGCGGCCCTTTGAGTTCCGGTCGGAGGCGGAAGAGGGCCGAGGCGTTGACTTGCCCATCTTCCACGGGACAGAGTCCGATGTAACCACCACGAGCACAGTGCATTTCCAACCCGGCTTGGAGCGGAAGATCCCGCAGGTGACGTTTCAACCCGATCAGATCGCTGTTCGGATCCGGTTCCCGGCCGGTGGCCACGACGGTGCCGGGCTCGGTCCATCGTTCCGGCGGCAGCCGTTCCCGTTCGCGGAGAGTGCCGCCCAGGTCCCGGAAGCGAATCGCCAGTTGGTGATCCAAGCGGTGCCGACTCAGGCCTCGACCGGGAATGGGGAGACCATGCTCGACCACCCGTTTTCCGTCGCGGAACCAAATCGCCTCGGTCAATTCAGGAGCGCCTTCGAGGAGATCGGCGATCCCGAGCGTTTCCAAGGTTTCCGGTTGCACCCCGCAGAGAAATTCTCCGCAGACCCGGTGCCGCGGGTAGCTCCCCGCCTCGAGAATGACCACGGGAATGCTCCGCCGCCGCAATGCAATGCCGAGCGCCAAACCCGAAAGGCCACCGCCTGCGATGGTGATCTCGCGATTCACGACAAATCAGATACGAACGAGCTGCGCACTGTGGCAAGAGAAGCCAGCTCCAAAGGCCGTCAGCCAAATCCGGTCCGCGACATTGCCTGAGGCCAGGTGCTTTTCCAAAGCGATCATGACCGAAGGGCTGCTGAGGTTCCCAAACTCCCGGAGAACCTCGCGGCTTTCGGTCAACGGCGGGCAGCCGAGCTCGCGTTCAATGGCGTCGATGACGTCGCGCCCGCCGGGGTGGGCCAAGATGTGGCCCGGATCGTCGCCAGATTGCCGATACAAATCCGCCACGGCGCGGGCCGCGAGTGCCGGGACGGAGCGATGGAGCTTGTTTTTCAGCTTCCCGTCATCGTTGACGAAGCGGATCAACTCCCGGTTCTCGGGAAAATGCGCGGTGCGGAAATCTCCGGCCCGGTAGGCTGGGCGATCGCAGGGCGGGGTGCCAGACCAAATCGAGGCGTTGGCTCCATCACCAAACAGGCAGAGGCTGATGAGCACCCCGGCGTCGTCATCCACATAGAACGCTGCCGAACAAATCTCCACGGCGATCACCGCCACGGTTGCGGAAGGATGGGCCGCGAGGAAGTTCGCGGCGCTGCGCAACGCCGGGACCGCCGCGCCGCAGCCGAGGCCGGCCAAGTCTTGCAAGTAGGCATCCCGCCGCATGCCGGTCTGCTCCGCCACGTGGCTGGAAACGCCGGGGCAAAGGTATCCGGTGCAGGTGCAAATGAAGATGGCGTCGAGATCGGCGGGTCGGCTTTCGGCTTGGTGGAGTGCGGTCGTGAGGGCTTCGGCAGCGACGCGCGGGGCGTTGCGCTCGAACTCATGATTCAACGAACTGGCATCCCGGGAGAACAACTCGGGCGGATTCGGGAGGCAGAAGTGGCGCCGCTCGATGCCGGAATTCCCCAACAGGATCTTTTGAAGCAAGCTGCGCGAGGAATCCTTGAGAGCGAGCGCTGGGGCCGAGTCCTTCATCCCTTCCCAGCACTCCCGTTGCGTGAACGAATACGGCGGGAAGGCACTGGCCAGGGAATGTAAGAACATCGGGTTGCTTTACGCCGGAGCCGAGCCAGCGGACGTAATCGTTACGGCTCGGGGGCCGCGGGAGGTTGCTCGGGCAAGGGTTGACGGACGATGGTGAATTTGAGCAGGTCCGGGCGGTTTTGGCGGCGGACAAAAATCTGCACCGGGGTGCCGGGTTCGCCCCGCAGGTGGGAAATGGCGATGGTCGTGGACATGCCGCTGATCCAGTCTTGCTCGATTTGCACGATCTCGTCCATTGGCAGAACGCCCGCTTGGTCCGCGGGGCCGCCAGCGATGACCCGCTGAACGATCAGTTTGGGGCCCAAGGTGGCGACGAGCACGGAGATGCCTCCCTTTTTGGCCGGGGGCGCCTTGACGTTGTCCGCCGGGGCCGCCAATGCGCCTGGAGCGAGCAGCGAAAGGCACGCGACCACGCAGAGGCGAAGGGCGATGGAAGCGGCGCGAGGCATGGATCAACCCGTTTTCTGTTCGAGCAACTGCCGGATGACCTTGGGATCACCCTTGCCGCCGGAGAGTTTCATCACTTGGCCGAGCAGGGCGTTGATGGCCTTGGAATTCCCGGACTTGATCTCGGCCACGGGTCCTGGGTTGGCGGCGATCACTTGATCCACGAAGGTTTCGACCTCTCCGGCGCTGGCGGGTTCGAAACCCATGGAAATTGCGAGCGCGGCGAGATCTACGTGCTGTGGTTCGGTGAAAACGCGGGCGAAGACTTCCTTGGCCTGATTGTTGGTGATCTTTCCGTCCTCGATGAGTTGCACCAAAGCGCGCAGTTGGGCCGGCCGGACGGGGGATTCCTCGAGAGACAAATCGGCTTCTTTGAGGGCGCTCAGCAGGTTGTTGATGACCCAGTTCGCGAGCTTTTTCCCGTAAGCCGTGCCGGTAGCGGATTCCTCAAAGTAATTCGCCAGGGCACGGTCCGCCGAGAGCACGCCGCCGTCGTACGAGGTGACGCCGAAATCCCGGACGAAGCGATCCTGCTTTTGGTGGGGCAGTTCCGGCACGTCCAACACCGCGAGCATCGCCTCGGTGCGCACTGGGAGCAGGTCGGGATCTGGGAAGTAGCGGTAATCCTGAGAATCTTCCTTGTTCCGCATCCACTCGGTTTGTCCGGCGTCGTCGTTCCAACGCCAAGTGGCTTGGACGATGCGGTTGCCTTCCTCTAACTCGCCGATTTGGCGGTCGATCTCGTAATGCAATGCCCGGCGGACCGCGCTGACGGAATTGAGGTTCTTCAGCTCGATCTTGGTGCCGAGCTTCTTTTGATCTTTTGGGCGCACCGAGACATTCACGTCGCAACGCATCTGTCCCTTTTCCATATCCGCATCGCTGACATCCCCGTAGAGGAGGATCTGCCGGAGCGAGTTGAGGTAGGCCACCGCTTCTTCGGGCGACTCAATTTCCGGTTCGGAGACGATCTCCATGAGCGGCGTGCCGGCGCGGTTGAAGTCTATCAGGGTCGATTTGGGGAGGTGCGTGCTTTTGGCGACGTCCTCTTCCAGGTGAATCCGGGTCAAGCCGACCACCTTCCCGGGATTGGTAATGGATTTCTGATGATCCTTGGGATAGGCCAGTTCGTAGAGTGGCACGCCTCCGCCGAGACAGAGCGGCAGATCAAACTGCGAGATCTGGTAATTCTTCGGCATGTCCGGGTAGAAATAATTCTTCCGGTCCCATTTGGAAATCTCCGGGGTGGAGCATCCGAGCATGCGGCCGGCCAGCAATGTCATTTCGATGGCCCGCTTGTTGAGCACCGGCAACGCTCCCGGCAAACCGAGGCAAACCGGGCAGCAAAGGGTGTTCGGTTCTTCTCCAAAGGCCACCGCACAGCCGCAGAACATCTTGGTCCGCGTCTTCAGCTGCACGTGAACTTCCAATCCGATGGTTACGAGAAAATCTTTTCGAGCCATTTTTTGCGAGGGGGCGTCGACCGGCCAGTGACCAGCGCTCTGATTTCGTCCGCGACGTCCATTTGTGCCAGTGAATTCCGCAATTCGGTGTCCGCCAAGGCTTGGTTGAGTTTTGGGTGCCGCAAGAGCCGGTAGTACTTGAATTCTCCTTTGGTGCCCGAGATCAGCTCCGTGAGATCCGGCGAGTGATCCACGAGTTCCAGGGTGATCGGGTGCTTCGCGGCGAGTTCGGTGATCGGGGAGCTCCGCAAATGAACCCGCATGTTCTCGCTGTGACTGGCCAGCACAATCGCCGCCAGGTTGCGCCGCGCGGGAGTCGCCACCGGATCAAAGGTGTCAAGAACCGCTGCAAGACCTGGCAAGGCTTCCAGGCCGTTGCGCCATTTCGTGGGCCCCGGAGCTCCGGCGCTCTTGGAGCGTTCCGCTAAGCTGCCCGCGGCGGACATGCGGTCGATGGATGCCAATTCAAACATCGTCCCCGTCCCCCGGATGAGCAGGGAGATGAGGATCAAAAAGGTCAAACTCGGGAGCAGACTGAGGATGGAGCCCGTGCCGCCATACATCCATCCGCCCAATTGGCTTTCTGGCCCAAAGACCCGCCGGATGAGCCAGATGATCAAGCCCCGGACGGCGGCGAAGGTGCCAATCGAAAACAGGAAACTCGCGATCATTTTTTGACCGGCATCGAACTCCGTTCCTCCGAAGGTCATCAGCAGCTCGGGCCCGTGGCGAAAGGCCAGGGCCGCCGTGGAGGCCCCACCGGCCCAAGAGAGCAGTGTCCAAACCATCTCCAAGGCCCCATGATGCCAGGCGCGGATCGCGACGAAGATGACGAACATCGCCGCCATCACAACCAGCAGGGTGTCTTCGCCGAGGTAGGTTTCCATGGACCAGGAGCGTTCGATTTAGTGTCCCGGCAAGCGGACCACTTCTTGCCGCAAGGCGTGGTCACAAAGCACCAGCGCCGTCATTGCTTCCACCATGGGCACCGCGCGAGGCAGGACGCAAGGATCGTGACGGCCCCGGGCGGCCAGCTCCGTCTCTTTCTTCTCGCTGGAGACTGTCGCTTGAGAGCGCAACAGCGTGGCCGTCGGCTTGAAGGCGACCCGGAAAAAGATCGTTTCTCCGTTGGAAATGCCGCCCTGAATCCCGCCAGACCGGTTCGTGCGGGTGCGGACCCGGTCGCCTTCCATGTAAAACTCGTCGTTGTGTTCCAATCCGGTCATCGTCGTCCCGGAGAACCCAGAGCCGATCTCAAATCCCTTGGTCGCCGGGAGGCTCATCATCGCTTTGGCGAGGTCCGCCTCCAACTTGTCAAAAACCGGCTCCCCCCAACCGGCGGGCACCCCGCGGGCCACACATTCCACCACGCCGCCGACGGAGTTCCCCTCGGAGCGAACCGCCTGGATCAGCTCGATCATGGCATCGACCACGGAGGGATCGCCGCAACGGACGATGTTCGATTCCACCGTCTCGAACTGGACGGTCTCGGGATCGACCTGGCCGACGATGTCTTTGATGCTCTTGACGTAGGCGACGATCTCCAGATCCGGGGCCAACTTTTTGAGCACTTTCTTGGCGACGGCCGCGGCGGCGACTCGTCCGATCGTCTCCCGCGCGGACGCCCGGCCGCCACCTTGCCAATTGCGGAGGCCGTACTTGGCGTCGTAGGTGTAGTCCGCGTGGGAGGGCCGGTAGGCGGTGGCCATTTCCGTGTAGGCCTCAGGGCGTTGATCCTCATTGGGGACCACGATGGCGATCGGGGTGCCGAGGGTTTTTCCTTGGAAGGTTCCGGATTTGATTTCGCAGCGGTCCGCCTCCTTGCGCGGCGTCACGATCTTGCTTTGGCCGGGGCGCCGCCGGTCGAGATCGACCTGGATATCGGCTTCGGTCAGGTCAAGATTGGGCGGACAGCCGTCGATGACGACGCCGACACCGCCCCCGTGGGACTCGCCCCAAGTGGAGATGCGGAACAGATGGCCAAAAGAGCTTCCCATAAACTAGGGACCACCAAACGAAGAAGTGGCTGGATGTGCAAGGTGGAATTGCCACGACCACGACCTCGCGCACTTGTAGAGGCGGGGCTTCCCCCGCCTGGTTCCATCGGGCGGCCAGAGACGACGCAAAAGAAAACGGCAGCGAAGCGCAGCCGCTACGAGGTAGAGTTGGCCCCGTGTGTCTGTCCTCAGCGAGAGGTCACGCCATTCCCGCATTCAGGATCATCGAGCCACGGCCCCTCAGCGCCAACCAGGATCGGGGAGTTGACTGCTTGAAAGATGCGCAGACATCCAAGGTTTGTTTTACCTCGACCCGGCTTCACTCTCCGCCGGTGAGGAGCCAAGCTCCGTTTACTTTGCGGAGTCCATTCTTTGTGTTCTCTTCGGCGGTGCCGTCCTTGAAGCGGAGGTGGACGATAACGGTGGCCTTCTCCCCCTGGATGTCCTCTCCGGCGAGCTCGACGGCCGAGATCGTCCCGTTCTTCGTGGCGGCGTTGGCGAGCTCTTTGAGGCCACCCTCCGTCTTTTCCGAGGAAGCCTTCAACGCCTCAAGCGCCTCTTCGCTCAGCATGGCTTTTGCCTCGGAATATTTCCCTTCATTGAGGGCCAGGTAAAAGGCCTGGACCGTCTCGCCTGGAGTCTTCGCCACCGGAACTGGGGACGTACCGCCAGGGCTCGGGAGCTTGTCACACGCCGTGAAGGCAAAGGCAAAGGTGAGCAAGGCGACGGCGGAATGGATCAGGAAGCGCTGTTGCATGATGAATTGAAATCGTGGATGGGGATTCGCAAACCAGCGTCCAGCCTATCTCGCTTCCCCGGCGTTCTCCAAGGAGAATCTTTGCAAGTGAAGCCCGGCAGCCGCGGGCTCTGGCAGGGCGAAAGGGAGTTATGCAGTCGCCAAGGATGGAGGGCGCCGTCAAGAAGTCACCCAGCAGAGGTCTCCTTGACTGAATCAAGGTGGGAGACGAATTGATCCGCGAGGACGCCGAGCTGTTTCAACGCTGGCGCGACGGCATGCGAGGGCGTGAGATCCATCATCATGAGATCGGCGAAGCCTTTGACGACGGCGACTTGGTTGCGGAGGTCATGCCGGACCTCGCGGTCTTGGAGAGGATTACCGGGCTGCGCGGCCAAGCCGTCGAGCACCTTGATGAGGGCGGCCGAAGTGTCCCGGACGTAGGCGACGTTGTCGGGGTCCAGAACGTTCGTGTACGGGGGCAGATGTTCACCGAGTTGGCGCATCTGGCTGCTCAGTTGCTGCAAGGCGGGGAGGATGGACGCACTCATGGGAGCTGGAAAGAGGATTGCGAAAACGCCCGAAACGTATCTCAGTGGGCCCCAGGCGCAAACCCGATCCTCACGAAACTCAAATTCAATTCCATGGAACGAATCCCACGCCAGCCGTTGCGTGCCTGGGGGCGCATCGAAGCTCTGCTCCCGGGGCACCGTTGCTCCGTTGTCATGCCCAATGGCTACCGCACGGATGCGCATCTCGACAAAACGCTGCGGAACCATCCGCCCGAGTTGGCGGTGGGGGAGAAGATCTATCTTGAGTTTTCCACCTACGATCTCGCGAACCCGCGGATCATCGCGCCGGAAGGGCCGGAATCGTAACAGGATTTCAGTTGCGCGACTGCCTTTGCTTGTTCGGGTGAAGGCGCATTTTCCGACTCGCTTCATGCGCCGCGCCTTGCACATCATTCTGACCGCCCTTGCTTTGGCCGGTGTCCTCGTTCTCCGTGACCAACAAGCCGAGCTCCTCCGCCGGGTGATTCCGTCTCCGGCAGCGGTCGAGGGATGGGAACTCGGCGTAGGCATGGCGATCGACGTGCTCGCCTGGCTGGCCGGCGTTTGGTTCCTCAATGCTCTGATCCGGCATGTGCTTTGGGACGGGATCGTCCGCCACGCCTTGGGACGGCCCACCCCGGTGCTGCTCAAGCAAGTTTCGGATTTGGTCATCCTTTTCATCGGCGTCTTGCTCATCGTGCGGGTGGTGTTCGATGAAAGCATCCTCGCGTTTGTCACCGCTCTCAGCGCCCTAGGTGTCGCGGCGGCGTTCGGAGTGCGCGGCCTGGTTTCGGACATCGCCACGGGCTTGGCGATCAACCTGGAACCGCCGTTCCAGATTGGGGATTGGGTCACGATTTATGACGTGGAAGGTGGGCAGCAGACCGGTGAGGTGGTCGAAATCAACTGGCGTTCCACCCATCTACGGAACGACCGCAACAACTACCTCGTCATCCCAAACCGGGAGATTGGAAACTCCACGGTGATCAATTATTGGAGGACGGATCGCGTGAACCGCTTCGAGATCCCGGTGATTATCGATTACGCAGTGGCCACGGAGGAGGCCAAACGGATTCTCCTGGCGGCGGCCAGCGCGGTGGCGGGGGCCAACGGCTTTGTCCAACAGCCGGGCCCGCAGGTGGTCATCTCTGGACTGGGGGAGAACGGCGTCGAGTATTCGATTCGCTATTGGATCAAGCCCTGGGAAGGGATTTCTCCCAGTGCCGCGGCGGACCTGATCCATGGCAGCATTCTCCGGCATCTCCGCCTCGCGGATATCACCCCGGCCTACCGCAAGCTGGAATACTTCCAAGAACCGAAGCCAGAAGGACTCCAAGTCGGCACCGAGACTCGTTTGGCCGCCAGTATGCGCAAAGTCCTCCACCTCGTGGAGATTCTATCCCCGCTAAACGAGAAGGAGCTGGAGCAAGTCATCGCGCGAGGCCGCCAGCATCTCTGGAAATCGGGCGAAACCCTGATCCGGCAGGGCGAACACGGGGATTCCATGTTCATTGTCTTACAAGGCTTGTTGGAGATTTGGCGCACCCAGGACAACGGCGAGTCAACTCTGATCTCGCGCATCGAACCGGGCGAGTGCTTCGGAGAAATGTCCCTTCTCACCGGGGAGGCCAGATCCGCCACCGTCCGGGCCGCCACCCAAGTCTTCACCTTGGAGATCACCAAGGAGCTCATGGAAGAACTCTTCCGCAGCCGCAGCGAGCTGGCTCTCAAGATCTCCGAAGTTGTCGCCGCCCGCCATTTGTCCCTGGAGCAAGCACGCATCGGCCACGAAGAAGCCCTCGCCGCCCGCACCCAACGCAGCTTGGCCGCGCAGCTTTACGATCGGATGCGGGCGTTCATCGTGAATGTTTGAGTTCGCCGCGTCGCGCTTACCAGATTGGCGGGACCAAGGTTACGGATTCCCTGGATAGGGCTCAACTTTCACCTGATCGAACCCGGCGGAGGCCACGGCTTGGGATTGGTGGCCGGAGAGGCAGAGGCCGGGCAAGACTGGGCCGGGGAAGGCGATCAGGGCGCGGCCGGTTTCGTTCCAGGTTTGGCCGTTCGTGGACATGCTGGCGATGACGGCGCCATCTTTCCAGGCGAGGCGCACCCAATGCGGCGCGGTCACCGAAGGCCCGGTGGAATGCTGAGTAAATGCGGCGGCGGTCTCGCGATACTGGAACGCGCTGCCTTGGCCAGGAGTGACCACCATGATGGCGGAAGCGGCGTCCGCCGTCGTCTCAGAGCGGAGAATGACGCCGGCCTTGGTCCAGGCATCGGTGGGCGTCAGGCTGAGGACGCGCGCGGTGATTTGGCCGGATTCCATGGGCGAGGCATGAACCATGATCGCGCTGTCCGCGTTTTCCCATAAGTCGTGATTCTGCGCGCTTAAGTAGAAGGTTCCCTTGCGCCAGCCGGCTTGAGCGGGGCCGCCTTGGGAGCCGATTTCGGCGAGCTGCCATCCGCCCGGGAGCGGCTCGTCCTCTTCATCGTCCATGCTGGCGATCCATTCCGCGATGAGGCCGATCCCGGTTTTGTCGACGCGCTGCTTCGCGAGCGGCGGCATGGAATGCGGTTGCCCAGCCACGCTGATCCGTTTGAAGAGGATGGAGCGGGTCCAATCGCCGGGCGCGACGACCTTGGCCCCGTTTTGGCCCAGCGTGTTGTTTACCAGCCCGTTGACGATCCCGGTTTCGTGCAGCGCAGTTTCGTAACGCGCATCCCAAAAGGCATGGACGCCACCGGGGCGATGGCAATGCGAACAGTTCGAATCGAGGTAGCTGCGGGCGCGGACTTCGACCGGCTCATCAAGGTCATCGGCTGGCGCCAGGCGGCCCAGGTCCGCCAACGTTGCTTCCTCGGGAGCGCCCTCGAACAACTGGATGGCGGCCAGCGTGCGGAGCTGGTTGTCCGTCACGCCGGACGGATAGCGGTAGGGGCGATTCAACTGCCGGGTATTGACTCCGAGCACGCCGCCGCTCGCCCGTGTGTGGCAGGTGAGGCAATCCTGGCGGCCGGGAAAGAACCAGTTCTGCATTTTGTCCGGCTTGCCCTTCATGCCGGTGGCCACCACGACATCAACGCTTTGCCCGGTTTGTACGAGATCGGCATCGCTGTGGTCGGCCCGCCAACGATAGCTCGCGCCGTAGACATAGCCGTTGGCGTCCCGGACGAGGACGCGGGTTTCCAGGCGGGTGCTGGCCAGAGGCTTCCCGTCGGCACCGGTTTTGGGCAGTTCAAAGTGCTTCACGAAAACGCTGCCTTCCGGGAACGCCCACTCGCCACTGGCCTGAAATCCGATGCGCGCCGTGGAAGGGATCGCCATCCAGCGTTGCTTGGAGGCGCCGTCGGACCAGAGCGGGCTGTTTACTTCGTAGGGGATCAAAGCCGCGGAAGGCGTGAGTTTGCCGAGGCTGGCGAAGAGCTTGGTTTCCGAAAGCTTCTTCGGCAGCGCGACCGGCGGTGGCCCTTGACGGGAGAGCTTCAGAATGGCCCCCGCCGTGCTCGACATCTGACAGAGGTAGATTTCACCCTGGGCATCGACGCCGAACGATGACAATCCGCAATAGTTCGCCCCCGCGTTGGGACCTGGGCCGTCAGGAACCGTGCAGAGGATGTGTTTGCTGGCCGGAGTTGTCGATTCGTCGAGATACCAGACCGTGCCGGTGACGTTGTCCCCGAAGATGAATTTGCCGCCCAAGTCGCGGGCGAACTCCTTACCCCGGTAAACGTAACCCGCGATGATGGCGCGGCCCTCCAGGTGGCGATAGCTGAGGAGCGGTCCCTTGCTGACGCCGATCGGAACTTTGATCGACTTCGTGGGAGCGCCTTCTTGCAGATTCCATTGGAAGTTCAAGCCTCCCGGATCCGTTGGCTCAATCACGTTCAGTTCCTCGTGCGCGCCTTCACCCACATCTCCGATGAACATCCTTCCCGTCACCGGATCCGCGGTCATGCGGTGCGGATTGCGCAAGCCGAGGGCGAAGAATTCCTCCAACGCATCCGGCCGGCCGACGAAGGGGTTTTCGTTGGGGATGAAGTAGTGCTCGGCCACGCTCCCTTCCGGCAACGGCTTGCGCACTGGCGGGTGGCTGATCTTGCCACCGCGGCAATCGACATCGATCCGGAGCACGCCGCTGAAAAATCCGCCATCGAGTTTTTGGTTCTTCCCGGCACGGGCATCGTCGCCAACCGAGAGGTAAAGGAAGCCGTCTTTGGGACCGAAGAAGAGTCCTCCTCCTTCGTGCCAGACGGTTTCGGCGATTTGGTCGATGAAGACCATGGCGCTGGCGGGATCGGCGGAGCCGCCGGGATCGCAGGTGTAGCGGACTAAGCGATCGCGGTTTGGCATTTCGGTGGCCGGTTGTCGCTCGGCGCTGCCGCCCACTTGGCCGGGCGGCACGGCGGTGTAATAGACGAAGAGGAAGCCATTCTCCGCGAACGCCGGATGCGGTGCGACGCCGAGGAGCCCGCTATCGTGCCAGCCCTGGCATTCTTCGGAAAGATCGATCACGAGGCGTTTTTCGGTGGTGGCGGGATCGTTGGCGAAGCGCCAGAGGCGGCCTTCGCGTTCCCAGACGAGGAGGTCGTTCGTGCCGGGCACGGCGGTCAAGCCCATGGGATTCTGGAAGCTCAGGCCCGGGAACGCGGGTTGCACGGACCAGGCGCCCGCCAGAATGGGAGCATCCTTGGGGAAAACGGTGCCCTGGTAAGCCTTGAAATCGGGGCGCTTGGGGATTCCGAAGTTGCGTTGCGCCGCAGTCGAGAATGCGGCAAGCGCCAGCAGAACGGCGCTGGCGGCGGGGAGGTGAGACCGGGAGAGGTGCATGAGGCAATACTAGGACGCAATGGCGTCGCTAAGATAGGGACGCCGCGTGACGAAAAATTTGCGCAATGTTGGCGCAATTTGCGTGCCAGTCCGGCCTCGCTTTAGACCTCAGTGGAGACCCGATTCCCTGACTCGACGGCGCCGTTCATGAAGCCGCAGAAATCCGCGCTGGTATGCTCCCCGGCGAAGAGGAGCCGTCCTCCGCATTCCGGGGCGGCGGCGGCGGCTTGAATCCAGGTGTATTGGCCGGGGAGCGGACAGCTGTAGCTTCCTTGGTGCGTCGGCAGTTTGGGCCAGTTCATAACGGCGTTGTGGCCGTCGTAGGCTTCCGCGCTGCCGGGGAAAACGGTATCGATGTCCTTGAGATCGCGTTCGTCGGCTTGCAGCCGGAAGTCGATGGCGCGGCGGCCGCCAAGGAGATTGGTGAGAATTCCGCTGTCGCCCTTCTGGCCCCGGCTGGTCTCCCAGATATTCTGAAAGGTCGCGAGCTTGGCGAACGCGGAGCCGTTGCCGCCTTGTTCTCTCCAAATGCGGCTGGTGAAGCCGCGCATGACCTTGACGTTTTGGCCGTAGCCGAGTTCGCGGATGGCTTTGGCCTTTTCTTCGGAGAGCGGCAGATCGAAAATCCCGTCCACTTTGCGCAACTGGGTGAACGGCAGGGTGAGGATGACTTTGGCAAACTCCCGAGGCGCGTCCTCGCCGTGGAACGTCAATTGAACCTTGCCCTCGTGGAGCGCGATCCGGTTGAGGCGTTTCCCGGTGTGCATGGGCACGCGTCCTTGCAGCCGCGCGGCCAAGGCTTCTGGGAGTTGTCCGTTGCCGCCATGGATGCGCCAGGCTTCATCGCTCTCGCCAAAAACGCTGAAGCCATCCGACAAATCGTGGTCGATGAAGTCGACGAGGTTCAGGCAGGAAAGCTGCGCGGCGTCGAGGCCGTATTCGGGTTCGTAGGCCGCGAGCAGGAAATCGATGATCCAACGCTCCACGCCGGGGATTTCCGCGAGATAACCGGAGAGGGAAATCTGATCCAGCTGCCGGGCGAACGGAGTGAAGGCGTCGTCGTTGTCGTACAATTTGGCGGCGTCCTCAGCGACGCGGGCGATCACTGGCCGGAGCCCGGCGAGCAATTCTTCGTCGGAACGCGCCCGGCCTTCGAACCAGAGGAAGTCGTGCCCGGTTTCGCCTTCGAGGAGGTTTTGCAGTTTCAGTCCGAGTTCCTTGGCCAAATCCATGATGGCCGTGTGCTGGGTATCGATCAATTCCCCGCCAAGCTCGACGAACATATTGTCCGAGTTGAAGTCCCGTTTCGTGAACATCCTGCCGCCGAGCCGAGGGGCGGCTTCGAACAGTTCGACAGGCACGTCCCGTGATGGCAACCGGTAGGCCGCCGTGAGACCTGCCACTCCACCGCCGACGATGGCCACTGGACCAGCCGGAGCCGCCCATCCAGGACGGAGCACCGCGGCGGATCCGATGCCCATGGCGGCTGCTTGGAGAAACCGCCGTCTGGAAACGTGCTCTTGCCACCCGGGATTTGAAGAAAGGCCGGTGCGGAGGAGACGGCGTAAACGGCGGAACAGCGGGGTGCGCGCGGACATGAGCGGGGTTACGCGGACGTTTTGGGTTTCTTTTTCCGCTTGCGCTTGGGCGGGAAGATTTCCTTCCAGCGTTGGTGCATCCAGATCCATTGCTCTGGATGGCGGAGGAGCGCTTCCTCAAGCGCTTTGTTGAAGGCAGTGGCGGTGAGGCGGACGGCTTCCTCGGTTTTCTCGTGCTCGACGACGGAGACCGGTTCCTCAAAACGCAAGACGTGGGTTCCATCCGGTTCGCGCCAACTCGTGGCGGGAACGACCGGGGCGCCCGTGGACATGGCGATGATGGGAAGGCTGCGAAAGGTGTTCGCCGGGGATCCAAGGAAATCCGCCGGGACGCCATCGCGCTGGGTGGCGTGCTGGTCGTAGATGAAGACCACGATCTGGCCCTTGCCGAGCAGCTCCAAGATGGCGTCGAGCGAGCCGCGGCTCGGGATGGTTCCAAACCCGGCCTGATGGAACCGCCACGTGACGAAGCGATTGAAGAACTCCGGTTTCAGCGGTTTGCGGACGAAGTGGAAGAGCCCTTTGAATTCGGTGAACTGGCGAATGCCATCGACGGTGGCGACCTCCCAGTTTCCGAAGTGCCCGGTGAGCAAAAGCATCCCCTTGCCCTGAGCCAAAGCGGCGGCGGCGGTCTCCATGCCTTCGATCCGGATGCTGCGTTTTCGGAGGAAGAACTCCGTCAGGCAGCGGACAAAATGCCCGTAGTAGCCTTGGGCCAATTGCGCGATCTCCGGTTCTTCCAGCACCTCGCCGAACACGCGACGCAGGTTCTTCAGAACGACGCCGCGACGCAACGGCAGAAGGTGGTAAACCAGCTTGCCGAACCAGGGCGGGTTGAACTTCCGCTTCTCCGCCACGGCTACGGCCGATGCCGAATTCTCGGTATGCGTCAGCGAGAGGCGGATGTCCGAAACAAACGCCCGATTCATCGCGACGCGAGCCGCCGGACTGGCCTCGATGTGTGGAGCTCCGTAACCATCCGAGCGCACCGAAAAATCGGCAGGCCCGATGTGCCCCAACGCGGTTTCCCGGGGGAAGAGTTTGCAGCAGGCTTCCTTGGCGGCGAAGCGGGCGGCCAGGCTTCCGATGCGGCCAGCCCCGGCCCCGGCGTCCGCCAGTTCCTGGGCGCTGAACAGCTTGTCGAGATCCTCCGGCGGCGTGGCCCGGAGCAGTTTTTCAATGCGCGGAATCTCTACTGTATCGATCCCGCACCGCGTTCCTGGCGGCGCTTCGGGAGTCATGAATCGGTGCTCCGGCGGATCACGAGCGCGACGTTCATGCCGCCAAAGCCCCGGCAAATGATCAGGGCGATGCCGCTCCGAGGTTCCCGTGGCTCGCGCGAAACGGGCAGGGCGGCGAATTCGGGATCGACTTGGTTTAGCGTGGGGATGCCGGGCACCACGTTGCGATGCAAAGCTTCCAGCGCCAAAACGGCATCGAGCGTGCCGGCGGCGGCGAGCGTGTGCCCGATGGCCCACTTGAAGGCGGTCACCGGAGGCGGGTTGTCGCCAAACACCCGCAAAATCGCGGCGGCTTCCGAGGCGTCGGAGTTCGGCGTGCCGTTTCCATGCGCCACGATCATGCCGACATCTTTGGGTGCAATCCCGGCGTCGGCCAGAGCCAGGGCAATGGCACGGGCGGGGCCATCCCCATCCGGTTGCAAGTGGACGATGCCCGAGGCTTCGCTCACCGCGCCGGAGCCGAGGAATTCTCCGAGGATCGTGGCCTGACGGGCCTTCGCGGCTTCGAGCGGTTCCAGCGCGACCGCGGCGGCTCCCTCTCCGAAGATCGTCCCGGTTCGCTCCGCGTCGAACGAGCGCACGGAATCCGCCGAGAGCAGTCCAAGGTGGTGATACCCGAGCACGGCTTCGGGCTCAATCGGGGCATCGTGGCCTACCGCGATGATCCGGTCCGCTTCGCCGATCCGCAGGGACGCCACAGCCTCGGCCAAAGCGAGCGCGCCGCTTGCACATTGGTTGGTGATGCAGGCGTTGGTACCCTTGAAGTTGTTCCGGATGCCGACGTGGCAAAGCACGTTGTTCGGGAGAATCCGCAAGAGCCACATCGGGTGCACCGAGGAGGCGAGCTCTTGGCCGAACTTCACCATGTCCCCCGCGGACGAACTGAGGAGCGGGAAGAAGTCGTAATTGACCTGATACGAACCGCCACCGGAGCCGACGACGAGGCCGGAACGGTCGTTGAATTCCGGAATTTCGCCCTCGGGCAAGCCGTCCCGGAAGGCGCGCAGGCCGGAGGACTTGATCGCTTCATCCCCGGCGTAAATCCCGAACAGGTCGGTGCGGGAGATCGATTTGTGGAGCTTGCGGTCATCGACGAGGACCTGGTCCTTCACGCCGGTGAGTTGGGCGGCCACTTGGATGGGCCAACCGGAGGCGTCCCAGTAGGCGATGGGAGCCACGGCGGAACGTCCTTCCAAAATGGCGTCGAAAATCGCCGCGGGATTGAGTCCGGCGCCGCAAACCGCGCCCGAACCGGTGATGGCAATGCGTGGAGACGTGCTCATCGAGTCGTTCGAATCAAGGTTGGCGGAAGGTGAGGCAACTGTTGGAACCGCCGAAGCCCAACGAATTGGAAATGGCGGCGCGGATGCGGGTGGGACGCGATTTCCCGGCCACGATGTTCACCGCTTCGCTGCCCGGGTCCGCCGTTTGGAAATTCGCGCTCACGGGAGCGATGCCGTCCCGGATGGCCAAGGCACAAACCGCGGCTTCCACGGCTCCGGCGGCGGCGATGAGGTGGCCCATGCAACCTTTGGTGGAACTGACCGAAACGTTGGGTAGATGATCGCCCATGACGACTTTCAACGCGGCGCACTCGCTCTGGTCGTTCATCTGGGTCGAGGTGCCGTGGGCGTTCACGTAATCGATGTCCTCGGGCTGCAACCCGGCGCTGGCTAGCGATTGCCGGATCGCCTGGATTGGCCCGTCGCCATCCGGCGGGGAATCGGTGATCCGGTAACAACTCAGGGAGTTTCCGTCCCCGGCCAGTTCCGCGTAAATGTTCGCCCCGCGTTTCACGGCGTCGTCCCAACGTTCCAACACCAAAAAGCCGGCGCCCTCGCCGAGGACAAACCCGTTGCGGCTCACGTCAAACGGACGGCTCGCGCGCCACGGCTCGTCGTTGTCCGTTGAAAGCGCGCCGAGCAGGCAGAAACTGGAGAGCCCGATCGGATTGAGCATCGAGTCGAACCCGCCCACGAGCATTTTGTCAACGAGCCCACGGCGCATCACCTTGAGCGCGGTGCCGATCGCTTGTCCGCCCGAGGCACACGCGGTGTGGACGGCGGTGCTGTACCCGCGAATCCCGAAGTGATTGGCAAGCAGGCCCAACCCGGCGTTGCACTGGGTCCGGCAGAAGTAAACGGGATCGGCGGGATAGTTCGGCGACGCCATCTTGGTGGCATCGAAGGAGCCGTCTGGGGCGCAATGCCGATGCACCACATCGAGTTCCTTGAGCGAAATACTCATCATTCCGGCGCCCACGGAAACGCCCCAACGCTCGCCCGTAGCGGATTCGGGGCGGATCCCCGCTTCCGAGAATGCTTCCTCCGCGGCCGCCAAAGCGAAGCGGTGACAGCGCGACGCTTGCTTGAGGAGTTTGCGGGGAGCGACGCTGTCGAAGTCAAAGCCCTTCACCTCGGAACCGATCCGGGTGGTGAAGCCGCTGGCGTCGAACGTCGTGATCGGTCCCGGCCCGGGCCGGCCTTCTTGCAGCGCCTGCCAAGTCGATTCGCGGTCGTTCCCCACCGGCGTCACCAGGCCAATCCCGGTGATCGCGATTCTCGTCCTTCCATTCGTGCTCATTTCGCTGTTCCTGGGGCTAGTTCCACACGCGCCGCGCCTTGGAGCCGGCCGCTCGCCTTTGTTTGTACGGAAACCAGCAATTGGTCGCCGGAATGTTCCAAGACTTTCGCTTCCAAATCGAGCGCGGTGCCGGGAGCGATGAACGAACGCAGTTTCATATCGACGACGGCGCGGGCCACCCAAGGTCCGCCTTCCACGGCCACGGAGCGGGCGAGGGCATCGACCAGTTTCAGGTTCATGTTCATCAAAAGCGTTCCGGGAAAGACGGGCCGGCGTGGGAAATGATCGCCGAAAAATGCCGCCTCGGCCGGAACCTGCAACTTCGCCCGGGCCACGGCGCCCGCTTCCACCGCGAGGTCGTCCAACGTGAACTCAGGGACGGCACGGAACGCTCCAGGTTCGGCGCCGGGACCGCAAAGCAACGCCAAGCGTTCCCGCATCGCCGCCGGATCATCGAATTCCTCGGCCGGCATCATCGGGCCGACGCAGTGGTGCAATCGGAGGATCGGCGTGCCATCGATGGAGGCGACTCCGCCATACGCCACCGCTTCTTGATCGGCGGTTTCCAACTCGGCGGAAAGCTCCAAGGTCTGGCCAGGAAGCGCTTCACCGAGGAGTTCCACCCGTCCGGCGATGCCCGCGACCGGACGATGCGAGAAATCGATGGCCGCCATGGCGGACCAAGCTGCGAGCTGGCCGGCGGCTTCCGCGACCAAGGAGAGCGGAAACCCGGGCAAGCTGGACGGAATCCGCCAGGAGCCGGAGACGCGGACGCCGGGCTCCAGAACGGAGATGCGATCGACGAACGAAAAGGCGCGATAACGATGATCCATCAGGCGCCGCTGGCCGCGCGTTGTTCGCGGATGATCATCTTGGCAAAGGTTTCCACCGTGAACAGCTTGGGAATCTCGGCCGATTTGATGGGCGACTTGAGGCGATCCGCCGGGACTTCACTGAGGAACTCGCGGAGGCGGGTTTCGCCTTCTGGGGTGACGACGCCACCTTTTTCAAATTCGGCTTCGGCCAGCGGGCCACGAGCGTCCTCCACGATTTTGCCGCGAGGGATCTTCACTTTGAACTCGCGTTCCAAGCGGAAAACGATGTCGAGGAAGTCGATCGATTCGCCGCCCAAATCCGTGATCAGCGAGGCGGTTGGCTGCACTTCCTCCAGATCGCACCCGAGCGCGTCGGCAATGATTTCGGCGACCTTGGGCAGGATCGCGTCGATTTCTTCCTTGGTGATGTTCACGTTGCTCATATCAATCAGAATCAGAGTTCACTCCATTTTGAATCCACCGTCGACGGAGAGGATCTGACCGGTGATGTACTCCGCGTAGCGGGAGGCGAGAAACCAAACGGCATGGGCGATGTGCTCCGGCTTGCCGTAGCGCTTGAGGAGAATGCGCGAAGTGATTTGATCGCCCGCCAGATCGCGGACGGTTTGGGACATCTCGGTTTCGATGACGCCCGGGGCCACCGCGTTGACGCGCACGTTGCGGGCCGCCACTTCGCAGGCCAGGGACCGAGTGAAGCCGTTGATCGCTCCCTTGCTGGCGGCGTAATTCGTCTGGCCGCGTCCCCCTTTTTCCCCGGACACGGAGCTGAGGTTGATGATGCTGCCCCGGCGTTTGGACATCATGAAGGGCACCACCGCGCGGCACATGTTGAACGTCCCTTCCACGTTGGTCTGCAACACCTCGCGGATGTCGTCATCGCTCAACGCCACCATGAGATTGTCCCGGATCACCCCGGCGTTGTTCACCAGGACGTCGATCTTCCCGGAGCGATCGGCGACCGATTCCACGAACGCTTGGCAGGCTGCCGAGTCCTTCACGTCCACCTGGGCGGCCGTAATTTTGCCTTCTGGTCCCGCCGCGATCACTTCCTGCGCGGCGGCGGCGTTCTCCCGATACGTAAACGCGACGTCCATGCCGGCCGCGGCCAAGGTTTCCACGATGGCGCGTCCAATGCCCCGGCTGCCGCCGGTGACGATGGCCACTCCGCCGGCCAAGCCTGAATCTGTGAGGGTGGGGGCTGTCATCCTATCCTGAAATGCAATACCCGCCGTCGACGACGAGGGTGTGTCCGGTGATCAGAGCGGCCTCCGGCAGGCAAAGAAGGTAAATCGCGTCCGCCACGTGCTCCGGGGTGAGCGGGGTGGGAATCGGCGTGCGTTGCGCGGATTCCGCGAGGAGATTTTCGCGGTTCGGGAAGTGCTTGAGGGCGTCGGTATCGACCACGCCCGCGCTGACGATGTTCACGCGGATGCCGCGGGAGCCGAGCTCTTGGGCCAAGGCCCGGGCCAGCGACTCTAAAGCTGCTTTTGAAGCGCCGATGAACGAGTAATGAGGGATCGCCCGCACCGAGCCCATGCTGGAAAGCCCGATGAAGACCCCGCCTTCCGGCATGATCGGCACGGCCTGTTGGGCCAGCGTATTGAGCGCCAGGGCGTTCGTCTCCATGCAACGGCGCCAATGCTTCAACGTCATCTCCAACGCGGGGCGCAACACGCCGATCGCCGCATTGCTGACCACGATATCGACCTTGTCGAACTGCTTGCGGAACTCGCCAAACGCTTCCGCGAGGCTGGCGGGATCGCTGACATCCGCCTGCACGGCCAAGGCCCGGCGACCCAGGTCGCGGATCGCTTGGCAAACCTCTTCGGCTTCCTGGTGGCTGTTAAAGTAGACGATCGCGACATCGCACCCGGCCCGAGCCAGCTTGAGGGCGGTGGCACGTCCGATGCCGCGTGCACCGCCGGTGATGAAAGCTGTCTTGCCTGAAAGCGATTCGCTCATTGCCTGAAAAAGGAACCCAGATAGGAGCCCTGAACAGGGAGTTCGTCAAGAGGGGAGGGATGGGGAGAGGCAGGGAGGTGCCGCGCGTCAAATGAGCAAGCCGCTAGCAGTCACTCCGCAACTCGCTCCCGGATGCGGGTAAACTCCGCCTTCCGGCCCTGCGGCGATTGCACCGGACGATTGTTCCCCTGCAAACGCGTCGCAAAGGCCGCAAGCTGTTCCCGGCTGGCGGACGCAGCGGCTTTGAGGACAAACCATTCCACATTCTCCGTGCAAGGAGGCGTGGTGAAGGAACCGCGGTAGCTGTAAACCAAAGGGCTCACGGGAAGATGAATGCCCAGATCCAATTCCACGGAGGGCTCATGCCGGGTTTCCCCCTTGGCCGCCGGAAAATGTGCGATGATGGACTCCAAATTGGGATTCGGCGCGCCCTCCTCAAAGAGCACCCCAACCACGGCGAAGTTTCCGCTCTCGCTTTGATGCACGAAATGAGCCTCCAACGGAAACGCCTTGCCATCGACCGTATGCTCACTCGGAGAATGAAAGTGAAACTGCGCCAAGTGATACACAGCGCGCCGCGTCGTCAACGTGCTGCCCCGAT
The DNA here is from genome assembly GCA_945883495.1 of Akkermansia muciniphila. GTDB lineage: Bacteria > Verrucomicrobiota > Verrucomicrobiia > Verrucomicrobiales > DEV007 > V1-115. Next base: position 99,366 of record CAMCXS010000001.1, on the reverse strand, counting down.
CCACCGTGACTTGGATCGTGTGACCGTTGTCGATGAGATCGACCACATGCTCGTGGTGAGCGATCCGCAATGAGCTCCGCTTGTAATCGAAGATCAGGGGAATCGCGTTGCTTTCCTGGCTCGGGATCAGGTCAATGGGCGACTGCATCTTGCCCTCAGCGCAACGGGAATAGGCGGGACTTAAGCCGCCCCAATGAGCAGGTCCGTCTTCGCCCTCATAGCTCCAATGCACGGGCCTGGCCGGGGGCGAACTCACCGATCCCGGGGCCGACGCCGCCCGCAGGGTCAGCGAGGGCTCAAGCCAAACGATCGATACGAGCGCGACCGCGATCAACAGAAGAAGAAGGCGTCCCGAGGCCGGGGAAGAGTAGCGTATCATCAAGAAGGGTGGCGTGGTTGCGCGAGAGATTCACGAAAAAAGAAATCCGGCTTGACGTGTGTGAATGAGTACTGAAATGATGATGAGGTGTAGACCACGTAAAGAAGCTGAATACCCAAAGCAAGCACTGACGGCATGAAGATTGGTCCGACCCGTCCGACCACTTCATCTCCACAACCAAACCCATGAAGTTCCCGCCGCTCCCAGTCCTCCTCCTCCTATTCTCGCCCTTGATCAGCTCCACTCAGGCCGCCGACCCCGTCCGCGTCCTGGTGTGGGACGAGCAGCAGCCCGAGCAGAGGCAAGGCTACGGCGAGACGTTTCTCGGGGAGGCTATCGCCGGGCACTTGGCCGTCCGGCCGGGGTTGGCGGTGAAGACCGCTAAGCTTGATGATTTCGAGCAAGGATTGAGCGACGCTGCCCTGGAAGCGACGGATGTCCTCGTCTTTTGGTGTCACCGGCGGGTCAAGGAACAGGACGATGCCCGTGCCGAGGCCGTGGTCCGGCGGGTCATGGAGGGCAGGTTGGCACTCGTCGCCTTGCACTCCGCGCATTGGGCCAAGCCGTTCGTGCGCCTGATGCAGGAACGGGCCAAAGCGGACGCCATCGCGCAGCTTCCTGAGGCGGAGCGGGGCTCGGCGAAGTGGGAGTTCCTCAACGAGCAGCCGTATTACAAAGGGGTGAAGGCGGATGCGCGGCTCACGCCCTTCGTAGAGCAGGTGGAAGCTGGTCTGTGGAAGCTGACGCTACCGTCCTGCGTCTTCCCCTCGTATCGCAATGACGGTGCCCCGTCTCATGTCACGACCTTGTTGCCAGAGCACCCCATCGCGGCTGGGTTGCCAGCGCAGTGGGACATCCCCAGCACGGAAATGTATGGCGAGCCAAATCACGTGCCAATGCCTGACCAGGTCGTCTTCGAAGAAAAGTGGGAGAAGGGCGAACACTTCCGGAGCGGCTGCGTCTGGAACGTGGGCCAAGGCCGCGTGTTCTACTTCCGCCCGGGGCATGAGACCTATCCCATTTTCAAACAAGCCGAGCCTCTGCGCGTGGTGGAGAACGCGGTGCGCTGGCTGGCTAAGGCTAGGAATGGAGAGTGATTGCCGCCAAATTTTGAATCGCCCGGATCGGGCTTGAGCAAGTGCATCCACTGGTCGTTCTGACCACGGAGGCGGTGTCTTGCGACTCAGATGGCAAATCGATTACGGACGCCGCTTGCGGCGGTTTGCCTTGGGCTTTTGCTTGCGGGGCCCTTTTTCTCCATAATTTGAGGAAGAGGCCGGACCTGCCAGGCTTGGACCAGCAGCGGGAGCTGGGCGGCCAGAAGCTTGGGCGCGTTGTGCGGCTTCGGCTTGCTGCTGGAGGCGCTCCATCCAAGTGGACTTGCGCTTCCCTAGCTTCTTTAGCGGAGGGACGGGACGCTTGTTGAGGACGTAGGTCTGGACGATGCTGATGATGTTGGACCAAGTCCAATACAGGGCCAGCGCCGATGCGTAGGTATAACAGAAGTAGAGAAACATCAGCGGGAACATCATGAAGATCATCCGCTGGTTCTTATCCCCGGTCTTGGGCATCATGGCGAACTGGACATAGCTCGTGGCCGCCATCAGGACGGGGAGAAGGTTCACGTCGAAGCCGTTGATCGTGACGATCGTGTCGGGCATCGACAAATCCTTGATCCAGGCCACGAAGGGCTCGTGGCGCAGCTCCACCGCCGAGGAAAGCATCCGGAAATACGCGATGAAGATCGGCATCTGCACGAGCGCCGGGAGACATCCGCCCATCGGGTTGATCCCGTATTCCGCCCAGAGCTTCATTTGCTCCTGCTGCATTTTCTGCGGGTCGTTCTCGTACTTGGCCCGCAGCTCGTTGAGCATGGGGGTGAGCTGGGCCATCTGCTTGGAGGTGGCGTGGGCTTTGGCGTGAAGCGGCCACATGATCGCGCGGACGCAAACGGTGAGGAGGAGCACGGCGATGCCGTAGTTTCCGAACCAGCCGTTGAACGCGGTGAGCAGAGTGACGAAGACCTGGGCGAGAGGCTTGATGATCCAGCCGAAGAGCGTCTCCATCATGGGGACCTTGTCGTAACCCATGGCGGAGCGTTGACCGTCGGGGAGTTCGGCGATGAGGCTGAACTTCTTCGGCCCCATGTAGATTTCGTAGTCGAAGACGCGGCTCTCACCGGGTTGCAAGGTGCTTTCCGGCAGGCCCAGGGCACACTCGATGCCCTTTATTTGCATTTTGAGCGACTGCTCCTCCTCGCCCTCGACGATGGTGCCGAAGCGCTGGGCCCAAATTTTCCCGGGGCGATGCTCCAGGGGGCGGGTGATCATAATGAAATACTCGCTCTTTACCCCGGCCCAATCGAGGTGCTTGACTTCCTTCTCGTAGGACTCCCGGTCGGGACGCAGGAGGAAGCCCTTGAGCCAGTCGACCCGCTTGAAGATGAAATTCCCCTGCTTCCAAAAGAAACCGGTATCCATCTGGCCCCGGGTGTGGGTGGTGGCGATAGCTCCGCCGTAGACGGAATAGTTTCCGATCGGGAGGGGTTCCTTGCCGGTGTTCTCCAAGCGGAGTTGGAAGGAGACGAGGTGTCCGCTTGGATCTTTGGGACTACCCTTTAGTTTTTCCGAAGGGGCAACGGTGGTGAAGCGCTTGACGACCTTGAGTCCGTTCTCGTGGGTGCCGGTGAGGACGACGCCTTCAGGTTGCTGCTCGGCACTGTAAAGGACGTCTTCGAATTCTCCAGAGCCGGTGCCAAGGGTGCCGATGGGATGGGTGAGGCCGGTGCTGCGGTTCGGGCTGTTGAGGACGAGCGGGGCATCGCTGTCCATGGCGCGTTTGTAGTCCTTCAGGGCGGCGGTGGAAATGCCGCCGCCGCGCGAAACAACAGTGAACGTGGCGCGATCCGTGGTGAGATCGAGCGCTTTGCCGGGATCTGCCGGTTTGTTCGCGGCTCCGATCGTGGGTGGCACCGCCGGGGCTGCTTGTCCGTCTCCGGTCTCCGCGGAAGCGGTGGCGGTGGCGGCTGCCGGTGCCGCTTCAGGCGCGGGCGTGAGCGTCTTTGGCAGCACGAACGTGTACCACAAGACCAACAACACCGCGCAGGTGGTTACCCCAATCCATCCAGTCCGATCCATGCTTCAATCAAATCAATGTGGTTTTCTTTCTTTGGCTCCCGCGAAAAGAGGCGGGCAGTCTCCCCTAGGCTGCGGGTTTGTCCAGCGCGGAAGCTTCCGGATCGCTTGCCGCCGGGACGGGATCGTGTCCGCAACCTCCCCAAGGATTGCAACGCGCGATCCGGCGAATTCCCATCCACCCTCCGCGAAATGCCCCGTGCAGGCGCACGGCTTGCAAGGTGTATTCCGAGCAACTCGGCGTGAACCGGCACCCCGCGAGAGGACCCAACAAAAAGTGAAGCGGGGGCGAAATCAAGATCTGATATAGCCGGATCAGGGCACAGATGAACCAGCGCATACGGAAATGATCGTGGACGAATTCGGAATTCTTGGGAATTCCGCGACGAGGGAGATGAGACTTGGGAATTCCGCGACGAGGGAGATGAAATTACCATCAACCCGGAGTCCGCAGAATGCCAGCGCGGCGGGCGAGCCATTTCCATTCTTTCAGCAGCGCCTCGCGAGAAGCGGTGGCGGCGAGCGGCCGGGCTACGGTGACGATGAGGTGACCGGACGTGATTTCGTCGCCAATTTCCGTGACGACGGAACGCAGGCGACGCCGGACGAGATTGCGCGTCACGGCGGGGCCGAGACGTTTGGTCGTAATAAAGCCGACCTTGATGGCCGGCTCTGTTTCCTCCGGGAGCACCCCGAGGATGAGGAATCTGCCTGCTTGGCTGCGGCCACGTTCCCTGACCCGGCGGAAATCCGCGCTACGGGTCAACCGCTTTTGGCGGGACAGGCGCATGGCCGTGGATCACGGGCGCAAGGCGCCGGAGCGATCAGTCCTGGTGGCAGTGACGGCGGTAAGGGATCTCAACGCCCTTCGGCACGAGACGCTTGCGGCCCTTCTGACGACGGCGGCGCAGCAGGTCGCGGCCTGCTTTGGTGGCCATGCGGGTGCGAAAACCGAATTGGCTCCGGCGGCAGCGCTTGGAGGGTTGGTACGTCCGTTTGCTCATGTCCTGCTGTTCTGGTTTGAGATTCCCGAGGCCCGCTGGGCTTGGCCCGGGAGACAAAGGGCCGTGACCATACCGCAGTGGAGGAAGTTGTCAACCGCCGTTCCTTTGACAGTTTTCCAGATCGACACTAGGATCGGTCCGAAAGTGCACGGAGCTTCCTCTACGCCCTCGGGTCCGGCCCTCGCCGTCCTCAATCCAGGCGGTCGCGACCCGATGATCGACTACGCGTCGGGCGCCGGGGCGCCGAATGCCGGGGGCCATCCGCCAGTGAATTTTCACGCGTTCGCGGCGGCCACGCAAGGGGCGTTCTGCGATTCCGTGGAGCAGGTGTTGGCGGGACGCCGGTTTGGACATTGTTTGGTTCTGTTGCGCCGGAGGCTGCGGCCCTGTCTGGATGCGGTGCAGCGGCTCAAACAGGAAGGGATCCACGTTTGGGTGGCCTGGAAGGAGTGCAGTTCCTTCCAAATCGCCGCGCAATTGGAAGATCCCAGGCTTTGGGGCCTCTATGCCGAGGTTTTGGCGCTCTGCGACGCCGTGGTGACGCCCACCATGGCACCGCCTCCGCTTCCACTGGCCATTGAAGAACCGCGGATTTTGGGCATTCCGACCCCGTATCCGGTCGATCTACCCGAATGGGATTTCTCCTGTGACCTCTCAGAGCGGCGGGGAGTTTTCCTCGGGACGCGTGAGCTGTTCACGGCCTCGCGCAATCATTTGGCAGCGGTGACCATGGCGTTGCGGGTGGCGAAGCGCACCGGGACCCATGTCACGGTCATCAATTCCGAGAAATCGCGCGGGCGGCGGATGCTACGTGCTTTGGGTGCGGGAATTCCGGCGGACCAGTTCCGGATCATCGAGTGCCGATTGCCGTACACCGAATACATGCGGCAGATATCCCGGCATCGTGTTGTCTTCCAATTGGATCGAGGCGGCGTGCCGGGTCAGGTGGCCGGGGATGCTTTGTTATGCCGGACGGTTTGCGTGGGGGGCAACAGCGCCGTGGAGCGGATTGCCTTTCAGAACGAAAGTTATCCGACCTTGACCGAGGCGGACGCGGAAGAGCGTTTGGAGAGGTTCCTCACGGACGATGCTGCTCTTGGCGCTGCGATCGAAGCCTCGCGGCAGCGGGCGCTGGATTTGCTCAGTTTTGCCACCGTGGCGCGGCAAGTGCGGAAATTTATGGGGGAGGCGGCTGACCAACCGGTGCGATGCGATCCGCCGCGCTGAGGCTCCGGCTTCGCCTTAGCCTTGAAAGGAAGATAGTTTTTAGGCTTGGCCCGTCCGCCGGTCATCGCCAGCGGAGAACCTGAACTGGCCCTGCCGTCTGATCGAGACCTCGGAACGAGCCTGAGCGACGATCCCAAGAGCATCATCCGGCGGAATCGGGTTCCCCACGTCCGGAAGTGGTTGCTGAAATGGCGGGAACTGGTTCCCCCGTTCGTTGCGGGTTTCCTGAAGTGGCGGGAACTCGTCCCCCGCGTCCGTTGCAGGTTTCTGAAGTGGCGGGGACGTGTTCCTGACGCCCGGTGGAGGTTCTCGAAATGTCGGGAACTCGTTTCCATCGTCCGGCGCAGGTCTCCGCAACGAAGGGAGCGTGTTCTCCCCGTCCGGTGGAGATTCCGGCGACGGCGGGAGCCTGTTTCCCCGTCCGGACGGCCATTCCCCGCGAATTTCGACCAGCTCAGGATGGCTGCGCTTCTGGCAAGAGCCGGATGACCACGTGTGGCCGGTCGAGGAAGTGGCGTTGCGCCGTTTCGCGGAGCCGGTCGCCGTCGAGGGCGTCCATCAGGCCGGGCTGGAGGTTTGCGTGGTTCCAGCCGAAGCCTTGGACTTCATCCAGGCAGTGGATCCCCGCTTGGCCGGCGGTGCTTTGCAGGCGGTTCTTGTGGCTGCCGTGCCAAGAACGTTTGGCGCGGACGAACTCGGCGGATTCCAAACCGTTCCGGGCCAGGAAATCGATTTCTCCCCGGAGCGCGTCTTCCACTTGGTTGGCCATCTCCGCGGAGGTGGCGGCGTAGAAGTAAAAACAGCCTCCCGCAACCCCAAGCAAACGGCTGGCTCCGACGCTGTAGGCCGCGCCCAGGTCCTCCCGGATGCGGTTGAAGAATCGGGAGCTCATATCGCTGCACGCATCGCTCAACAGTTCCAACGCCAGAGAATCGGGATCGTAGAGGCCAGACGTGGGGAAGGCGAAAAGGACGACGGCCTGCTCCTTGGCGTAGGTTTGCTCCAGGCGCACCGTCTCGGAAATCCCGGGGGCCAGGACCGGAGTCGAGAAGAGCCGCTCGCCATGGGGCAGGGGGGCGAAGAGGGTTTCGGCGCGGGCGGCGACGGCATCGGGATCGATATCACCGTAGACGGAGATGACGGTGTTCGCGGCGGTCACGCAAGTTTGGTGCAGGCTGAGCAAGTGATCCCGGGTCACGGCCGTGACGCTTGCTTCGGTGCCGGACAAGGGAAACTGGTAGGGGTGCCCCGCGAACAAGGCTTGGCGCATGAGGCTCGAAGCGATCGTCATGGGGCGATCCTGATCGGAGCGGATCGAGGCCAGTTGCGCCTGTTTTTCCTTATCGAGCACCGGAGCGAGGAAGGCGGGAATCGTCAAGCCGGCGGCAACGGTTTGCAGCGCCAACTCCCAATCCGGGGCCATGGCATCCGCCTCTAAGCCGAAGCTGTTGCCGCCCGAGAAGTTGCTGAAACTTCCGCCAGCGGACTCGATCTGGTCGGTGATCTGGGCAGCGGACATTTGCGTGGTGTCCTTGGCGAGGAGCCGCGAGAAGAGCCGGGTGACGCCGGGGACACCCTCTGGTTCGACCAAGGAACCACCGCGCGAGGCGGTCCGGACGGAGACGAGAGGGAGCCGGTCGTCCTGCTTCAGGAGCAAGGTCAGGCCGTTGCTGAGCGTGCGCTTCTCGGTATCCCGGGCCGCCGCCGTGGGGACGTGAATCAACGGCCCGCTGCGATCCGTCTTCGGCGCCAGAGCCACGATGGTGGCGTGCGCGGGATCGAGGAAGGTGCGGCAGACGTGCCGCAGTTGGTCCACGGTGGTGTCCTGAATGCCGTTGATGAAGACCCGTGTAAACTCCGGGCTGCCGGTGAGCATCCAGCTGGAACCGATATCGGAAGCGACGCCGCGGGTGGTGGTCAGGGAATCCAGCGCTTCAGAGAGTGCGGAGTTGAGCGCCTTGGAACGCTCCGCTTCGGTGACGCCGCCTTCCCGAATCCGCTCGATCTCTTGGAGGATGCCTTCCTGCGCGGCTTCGACTTTGTCGGGATCGACTTCCGCGCCGACGATGAAAAGGCCAAGGTCGCCCATGGCATAATAATAGGCGCCGATGGATTGCACCAGATGCTGCTCTTCGCGGAGCCTTTGGTAGAGGCGGGAGCTGTGACCGGAACCGAGGATGGAGGCGACCAGATCCAAGGCGCCCGCGTTGGGATCGGTGACGTGCGGGGCATGCCAGGCGAGCCGGAGATGGGTTTGCTGGGTGCTGCCCTGTTGGAAGACGACTCGTTGGCCTTGCTGGCGTGGTTCCAAGGGAAGCATCACGGGGCCGCGCGGGGCACGGGGCACGGCGCCGAACAGGGCTTCAATGCGCAAGGCCATGTCCTCTTCCTCAAAGGGACCGGCGGCCACCAAGAACATGTTGTTGGGCACATAATGCCGACGGTAAAATGCGGTCAGATCGTCGTGCGAAAGCTGGTCGAAGACCTGGCGATGTCCAATGATTGGATGCCGGCAGGGATGCTTTTGGAAGGCGGTGGCGAAGAGGAGCTTGCTGACGACGCTGCCCGGGGAGTCCTCGCCCATGGCCATTTCGCGGCGAATGACGTCGAGTTCCTTGCGGAATTCGTCCTCCGGAAGCGTCGAGTGGAGGGTCATGTCCGCGAGGATGTCGAGGCAATCGGCGGTCGATTCCGGCGGCGTTTCGATCCAATACACGGTGCGGTCGAACGAGGTGTAGGCGTTGATGTAGGCACCGGCGGCTTGAACGTCCTCGGAGACTTGGCGGGGGCCGCGGCGTTCCGTGCCATTGAAGAGCATGTGCTCCAGAAGGTGGGACAAGCCGGCGCCGAGCCAAGCGTCCTCATGGATACTTCCGGTGCGGACCCAAACCTGAAGACTGACAATCGGGGCGGCCGGATCGGGCTTGAGGAGAGCTTGGAAGCCATTTTCCAAGCTGAGAATCCGCGGCTGATGCGCGGGGAGGTTGATGGAATGAATCACGGGAAGAAAAGAGACGATTGGCCGCCACGGGAGGGGCACCAGGACGTGGCGGATGGCGAAGAATCCAGCCGGTCAGCAGTTTTGCGCGACGTTGCTGCCGGGCTCGCAAAGGAAAGGCCGCACGAAAGCCTCCTCGAAGTCGAAAACGTCGTTAAAGTCCTCTCGCCGGTCGGTCTCCGACTTTCCGAAGACGCCGGAATCGATCAAGCGAAAGACGATTTCGCCGACGTCGCTGCAACTGGAAACCGCCCAAGAATCAAGCACGGACGGGACCATGGGGCCGAATTGTTCCAAGGCGTGATCGCGGAAGCCGAGAAGCAATTCGCGCCCGTTGACGTGGCTGTTGCCTCGTCCGGCATTGGCGCGGCCGAGCTTCTCCACGGTGAGATCGAGAACCTCACGGACAAAAAGGTACGCGTCCCGGTGGAAGCGTCCATCGCTCAGGATAATCCGGTCTATTGCTTCTTCGAAGCCGATCTTCTCGTGCATTGGCTTTGATCTGGGGAGGCGCGGACGGGCCCAAGGTATGCGGGAGGGGCCGGTGCGCAACCTGCTTGTGGTTCCGTTCGCCCCTGCCGCCTGGTTCAAGGGGCGAGTTCTTGCTCCATGGCGTCCAGGTATTCGGTGATCGGGTCCTGCCGCTTCCGGGATTCCAACCGTTTCAGCGTCTTCAGCGCTTCTGCGAAGCCATTGAAGTCATTGGAGGCTTCTTTGACCTGGGTGGTGGAGTACCAATTCATATAATCGGTCACCCCGCCCATTAAAGTAAGGAGCTCTTGACGGCGTATCCCGAGGGTTTCGAGCTCCGCGGCGGCTCCATCCGTTTTGCCGGAAATGAGGATGGCGATGGTTTTCCCATAGGAGGTGAGGATGGGCCGGTAAAGCGGGAAACAACGTGCGGAGAGTTTCGTGAGGCGTTCTTCGCATTGTTTGAGCGCTACCGGAGCCCGTGAATCTTTGATGAACTCGGGGAACTGGGTGATTGTCCCAGTGGAAAACTCGGTTTTGACAGGCGGCTTCCCCGAAGATCGTTTGGGGAGTTTGAGGAGGCGGTTGGAAGAAGGTTGGGAGTTTTTCGCAAGGGCTTCGTCCGTTACGGAGGTCAAATCGATGAGCAACGACTGCTCCAAAAGCCGCTCGGTTTCCCGCGGAGAGAGGAGATCATACGCGGAGCGCTCGCTCATGGCGGCTAACTGAAGCGTCCACCATTTCGCCACCGCGGCGGAATCTTGATCGAGAGCCGGAAAATGGGTGCGCAACAGCTCATCCACCGGGGCCTTGGAGTGGGCCAAATCCTCCAGCAGGGCTTGAAATCGTGCAGGACCATTCGCCTGATCCAACAACGATTGAACCAGAGCCGCCGAGCAGGCCCGGTAAATGCCGCGGGAAACACTATCCGAGTAGTCACTGAGGGAGGCGCTGAGGACCTCCGAAACGGGCGGGATCTGACGGGCCTCCATGAGGGCGTTGAAGACATCCGAGGGCCGGCCAGCCCGCCGGTATTCCACCAGATCCGCGACCCCGGCGAGGACCCAGTTGGGCAATCGATCGAGATTTGCGTTGGGACGATTGGTTTGCAACATGCGCTCGATCAGGAGCAGCTTGATGAATTCCTGTTGAAACTCAGACAGTTTGAAGTCTTCGTCGATCAGGAGGTAAAGCTGCAATCGGTAGCCGCTAGGTTCCAGGACAAACACGCGGGCCGAGGCGCGACGCTGAACGACTTGAGGACTGTCGGCCACGGTCAGTTCGATCACATAAGGATGAACCCATGCCGACTTGTCGCGGCCCGTCACATTAGCCACGTCGCGGCTGAGGGACTCACAACGCGCCGCGAACTCCCCGCGTTGGGTTGAATTGCCTCCGTAGACAGTGAACTGACCGGATTCGCTGATCGCGTTTTGGATGCTTTCTGGAACAACTTTCCCCGCCGGCTGGTCTTGAGCGAGCGTCCAGGATAGCCCGGACATGATGACGGCGACGGACAGGGGAAAATGCCGGATCATCGACGGAGTGTAACGCAAATTCGACGGCGAACTCCAGTGATGATTGAACTGAATTCCAGGTCCGGAACGAGCCGGCAGCCAGGCTGGGCGGACCACTAGGGCTGGACGTGAACCACCAGCTTGCCGTCCTCAATGCGCAAGCGGTCGATGATTCGATCTTGCAGGGCGCCACGCTCGCGGAGGCAGGTGTCCCGGAGACGGAAGAAGGGCGCGGTGACCGGTTGCAGGCTGGGGCCCTTCATCTTGATGGCTCCGATGCCACTCTCCAGGCAGGTGAATTTCTGGTCTTCGGGATCCCCTTCAAACGCCCACGACGTGTAGATGACGAGAGGTTTGCCGAAGATGGAGCGGATCACATAAATGTTGGCGGTGTCCGGCTGGAGATCGCAGAAAAGGCCGTGCATCTGCAAAGAGGCCGCGAACGGCCCGGTTTGCAGTTTTTTCAGGCGTTGGTTGATGTAGGCGTTGATGTCTTCTTCGGAGAAGGAGAGCGTCGACTCCTTTTTGTCGATGTAGCCGGCGGAGATGGCATCATCCAGCTTGCGGAGCAGGTTTCCAGGGGCGGCGGGCTTGTCCCCCACAGGATAACCCGAGATGCCACTGAGATCCGGAGGCATGAAACAGACCGCCACCACTCCGAGAAGCCCCACCGCGAAGAGAAACAAGAACAACGCACCAATGCCCAGACCTGGCGTCTCGCTTGCGGCAGGCCGGTAACCGGACATCGCGCCCTGCTTCGGCTTGGGCTTGCTGCCAAAGTAATCCTTCTCGATCGCGGGTTTGGCCGCCACTTTCCCCCGGGCTCCGGCGGCCTTTTTCTTGGCGACCTTTTTGACGACGCGTTTCTGATACATCTGGTTCAGTTGTAACCCGGCTTCACCGGAAGATTCAAGGACGCAGTCACGCTTTGGCGGTGTCGCTCTTCGCGGGAGCGGCCGGAGCGGCGGAGGGAGACGTGGATGGCTTGCTGTCAGCGGATTTGGCGGTGCTGCCGCCACCGGTATCGCTAGAAGCCTTGGCGCTCTCCTCGGCCTTTTTGGCTCCGGCTTTGTAGGATTCACTCCGGTAATCGGTCTCGTAGAACCCGCTTCCCTTGAAAATGACACCCGCGCCGGTCCCCAACAGGCGGCGCACGTGGCCCTCGCAGCTATCCTGTGGGCAATCGGTGAGCTTGGCGTCCTTCATCGATTGGAACACCTCGAAGTGGTGTCCACAAGTCTCGCATTCGTACTCGTAGGTGGGCATGAGAGTGTTTGGAAACCGCCCACCGTTGCCTGGATCCGTGCGGAGCGCAACCGGCTTTGCGCGTAGACGGACTCAAGTCGCTTTTCGGGTTGTCGGAATAAAATTTTTCGCCATAGTGCGCGGGCGCTGGCGTCCAACGAGTCCGGCCTGCGGCGCGCTATTGCCATGATCGAACCTCGCCACGTCTCCAACTCGATGCTCCGGATTATGGGCCTGATGGGCCTTTTGGCTGCGTCATTCGCCGTCTCCAGCTGCAGCAACCCGTCGAGCAAGCCCGCGGCGTATGTTCCCTATTCCGTGGCGCCTCCCTCCGCTCTGGGGGCGAAGAAGACCGAGGATAGCCCCATCGAGGACAGCGTTTCGTATTGGGAGGGGGATAGCGTTTCCGGCCCGGCGCGGATCATCATCGATGTCTCCGATCAGCGCGCCTACTTCTACAAGGGGAACCAATTGGTCGGCGTTTCCAAGGTCTCCAGCGGCCGGGACGGCTTCGACACACCTCAAGGAGATTTTAAAATCATCCAAAGGAACAAGGATCACCGATCCAATCTCTACGGAAATTACGTGTGGCCGAACGGCGAGATCGCCCAGAAGGACATCGATGTGACCAAAGACAAAAAGCCTCCAGGATCACGGTTCGAGGGCTCGCCCATGCCCTACTTCATGCGCTTCGCTGGCGGTGTCGGGATGCATGGCGGCTATTTGCCGGGATTTGCCGCTTCCCACGGTTGCGTGCGGATGCCGACTCACATGGCGGCGACGTTCTTCCGGAATGTCGATGCCGGCACCCCCGTGACGGTCCGGCCGTGAAGTTGACGTTTCCGGCGCCCGAAGCGGGTTTGGAGGTCGAACCGGTGTTTGTCGATGCGGTCCGTCAAGATGGGGCGCCGTCATTCGTGCTCATCGATTGCCGGGAGGCGGAGGAACACGCTTACTGCCATATTCCGGGTGACGTTCTGGTGCCGTTGAGCCGGTTCGTGGCGGCGATCGAGCCCGCGCTGCCTGCCCCCGAAGTCCCGGTGGTGGTCTACTGTCATCACGGGATGCGGTCCGCCCAGGCGGCGGGTTTCCTGCGTTCCAAAGGGCGGGCCAACGTCTTCAGCTTGCGAGGCGGGATCGAGGCTTGGTCGGTGGAGATCGACCCCAACGTGCCGCGCTACTGAACGGAGGGAAGCTTTGCGATTTCCAGGCGCTCGCCCGGTGTGCTAGTTTGCTCCGATGAACCCCCATTTCAGCCGCCGCCGCTTTCTGCGCAACGCCATGGCCGCCACCGGCGCGCTCACGATTCCGGGCGTGTTGCCGAACGCGCAGGCGAACGCGATGCCGGTCAGCGAGAGCTTGGTCACCACGCTCTACGGCTCCCTGACTGAGGAGCAGCGCAAGGATCTCTGCTTTCCGTTCGACCACCCGCTGCGGCGCAAGGTGGACAACAATTGGCACGTCACCGAGCCGATCATCCGGGACTTCCTGAACGCCGACCAACAGCAGATGGTCCGCGAGATTTTTCTGAACTTGCACAGCGACGCCTTTCGCGGCGAGGTCATGAAGCAGGTGGAGCACGACAACGGTGCGGGTGGGTTCGGCGACAGCTCGATCGCGCTTTTTGGCGAGCCCGGGACGGGCAAGTTCGAGTTCGTTCTCACTTCCCGGCACGTGACCCGGCGTTGCGATGGGGACAGCGTGGCCGGCAAGGCATTCGGTGGCCCGATCTTCTACGGGCACTCGGCACAGGGGTTCAACGAGAAGCCGGATCACCCGGGGAACGTCTACTGGTTCCAGGCCAAGCGGGCCAACGAGGTCTTTGCGATGCTTGATGGCAAGCAGCGGGAAAAAGCGCTCCTGACCCAGCCGCGTTCCGAGAAAGGGAATGCGACAGTGGCGTTGCGCCGGGATGGAGTGGGGCTTGAGGGAATTCCCGTGGCGGACCTCAGCGCGGATCAAAAAGCGCACGTCCTCAAAGTGCTCGAGGATCTGCTGATGCCTTTCCGGCCCCAGGACGTCGCGGAATCGATGGCGCTGATCAACAAGGTGGGCTTGGAGAAGCACACGCTGGCGTTTTACAAGGCGCACGACATCGGTGAGGACGGGGTTTACGACACCTGGCAATTGGAAGGGCCCGGCTTGGTCTGGCATTTCCGGGGCAAGCCGCATGTGCACACGTGGGTTCACATCGCCGATCCCGAAGTTCCCGAGGAGGCGGCCTGACGCGATCGCATGCCCGCCCGAAGCGCAGTCGATGCCGTGGTAATCGGTTCGGGCCCAAATGGCCTGGCGGCCGCCATTACGTTGGCGCGGCAGGGGCTGGAGGTGTCCGTGGTGGAAGGACGCTCCACGCCGGGCGGCGGGCTGCGGACGGCGGAGCTGACACTACCGGGTTTCCGGCACGATGTCTGTTCCGCGATTCATCCGCTGGGGATGGCCTCGCCGTTTCTTCAATCCCTTGATTTGGCGGCCCATGGCGTCCGCTGGATTCACCCCGAGTTTCCCCTTGTCCAACCGCTTGATGGCGGCGGCGCGATCGTGCAGGAGCGGAGTGTGCGTGCCACGGCGGAACGGCTTGGCCGGGATCGCAAGGCCTACATGGGGCTGATGGAGCCGTTGGTGGATTCCGCGCCGCACCTGTATGAGACGTTGCTGGGTCCGCTGCAAATTCCCAAGCATCCGTTCTCGCTGATACGGTTTGGCTTGCGGGCCTTGCTTTCGGCGGATCAGCTCGCCAAGCTCTCTTTCCGGACGCCAGAGGCTCGGGCGCTGCTGGCTGGGCACGGAGCGCACTCGATTTTGCCGCTGGAAGCTCCGGGGACCGCCGCGTTTGCCATGATGTTGGCGATCAGCGCCCACGCCGTTGGTTGGCCCGTGGCGGAACGCGGTTCCCAAGCGATCGCCGATGCGCTGGTGAGCATCCTGGAGGCACTGGGCGGACGGGTGATTTGCGATACTCCGGTGCGGAAGTTGGAGGATTTGCCCCGCGCTCGGGTTTACCTCTTTGACACCTCTCCCAAGGTGATGGAATCGATTTGCGGGGACCGGCTCCCAGAAAACTACCGGGCTGGCTTGCGCCGCTTCCGGCACGGACCCGCCGCGTTCAAGGTGGATTGGGCGCTTTCCGGGCCGATTCCCTGGAGCAACGAAGCCGCACGCCGGACGGCTTGTTTGCACATTGGGCCCACGTTTGGGGAGATCGCCGAGAGCGAGCGATTCGCCTGGCAGGGGAAAATCTCGGACCGGCCGTTCCTCATCGTCGCTCAACAAAGTGTGGTCGATCTTACGCGCGCCCCGGCAGGGAAACACACGGGTTGGGGATATGCCCACGTCCCGAACGGATCGAACGAGGATGCGCTCGCGCGGATCGAGAGCCAAATCGAGCGTTTTGCTCCTGGCTTCCGCGATTTGATTTTGGCCCGTCACGTCACGAATCCGGCGGCCATGGAGGCGTACAACCCGAATTACGTGGGCGGCGACATCGCCGGTGGCGTCCAGGATTTGGCGCAGCTTTACGCCCGTCCGGTGGCGCGGCTGGATCCCTACTCCACCCCGGCGCGGGATATCTTCATCTGTTCCGCGTCCACCCCGCCCGGAGGCGGAGTTCACGGGATGTGCGGGTATCACGCGGCGCGCTCGGCGTTGCGGCGTTTCGGTATTAAGGCAGCTCGGCCACTTTGATCTCGCGGTAGTCGATCGCCATGTCCTTGCCCGCGTGCAGTTGGATGCCGATCGGTCCTTCGGGAATTCCAGTCTCCGAGGTGTAATCGAGGACCTGCTGGCCGTTCAGCCAGACGAGGTAGCGCAGCCCGCGCGCTTCGATTTTCATGGAGTTCCAATCGTCCTGCTTCAAGAGCTCGGCGACTCCGGTGGCCTCCACGGGATACTTGCCGACGTAGGGCGAGCCGGTCATGTCGCGTTTCAGCGATCCGGAAATGCCGATCTGAATTTGGTCGTTGTTGCGGATGTGAATCCCGCTGTCGACGGTTCCGGCGCCGAACTTGAAGTCGAACGTGATGACGAAGTCGCGATAGGTTTTCTCCGTCCACAGGATGGAGCCTTTCTGCGTCGGGTCGCTTTGGATTTTGAGGATGCCGCCCTCGGCTTTGTACCAGCCACTGGCGTCATTTCCCTCGGGCACGTTCCAACCAGTGAGATCGGTGCCGGTGAAGATTGGCTGGGGTTGGGGGGCTTCGGCGCGGACGGAAGCCAGCGCGAAGAGGACAAACAAGGGGACAAATCGCATGACGTCACAGTCACGACAGGTGCGGGGCCTTGGCAAGTCAAACTAGAGGGAGACAAATCCGGCGGGAACGGTGCGTGTAAGGCTCAACCCGTTTCGCGATGACTCCGACTCCTGACCCGAATTCCTCCACCTCTCGCCGCACCTTTGCCCGGACCGCCGCCATGGGGGCCACCGCATTGGCGATCACTCCAAGCCGCGGACAAGAGGCTCCGTCGAACAAGTTGCGCGTGGGCATCATGGGGCTGGGCCGGGGCAAAGCGCACATCAGCGGATGGCTGGCGGTGCCCGGCGTGGAAATCGCGTATCTCTGCGACGTCGATTCCGCTCGTGGCGAAGAGGCCGCCCGGGTGGTGCAACGAGGCGGCCAAGAGCGTCCGGCGAAGTTCGTGAAGGATTTCCGGGAAATTCTTGGCGATGCCGAGGTCGATGTCATTTCGATCGCCGCGCCCAATTACTGGCACGCTCCGGCCACGATCCTGGCTTGCCAGGCGGGCAAGCATGTCTACGTCGAAAAGCCAGGCAGCCACAACGCCCAGGAAGCCGAGCTGATGGTGGCCGCCGCGCGCAAACATGATCGGAAGGTCCAGATGGGCAATCAGCGCCGCAGTTTCCCCACCATTATCGAAGGAATTCAGCGGCTCCAAGAGGGCGTGATCGGACCGGTGCGGTCGGGACGCAGTTATTACTTTTCAGGACGCAAAACGATCGGCATCGGCAAACCCGCGGCCATTCCGGCGGAGCTTGACTACGCCTTGTGGCAAGGCCCGGTCCCGGAGTATCCCTTCAAGGACAATCTGGTGCATTACAATTGGCACTGGCACTGGCATTTCGGCGGTGGCGAACTGGCGAACAATGGCATTCACAGCCTCGATATCGTCCGCTGGGGCCTGAAAGCTGGAATTCCAAAGCGGGTGACGTTCCTCGGCGGGCGTTACCACTTCAAGGACGACCAGGAGACCCCCGACACCGGAGTCGCCATTTTCGATCTCGGAGAAACCGGAGCCCACTGGGAACAAAGCTCGTGTCACCCGCGCAAGCCGGAGGCACCAGCCTTTGCGAGTTTCGCTGGCGACGGCGGGGCGATGCACTTCACGAGCAGTGGGTATTCCATTTACGATCTCACCGGAAAACAGCTCGAATCCAAGACCGGTCCGGGCTCCGACGTGGCGCACTTCCAAAACTTGGCCGATGCCATCCGCAACAACGTCCCACTCAACTCCGAGATCGCCGAAGGCCAGAAATCGACGCTCTGGTGTCATCTGGGGAACATCGCGTATCGAAGCGGACTGATATTGGACATTGATGCTGAAACTGGCCGTCCGAGGCAGGACGCAGCCATGAAGTTCTGGGGCCGGGAATACCGTCCCGGCTGGGAACCCAAGGTTTGAGGCGGAAAGCCGCTTGCCGGACCCGCCTCCCGGCTGCTAGGGAACAGGGAACAAACGACATGGAGGTATCGATTTTTCCAGCCAAAGTGGAGATGGGACGAGCCGCGGCCAAAGCTGGCGCGGAACGGATCCGTCAAGCCATCGCCGAACGCCGCCGCGCCACGATCATCGTAGCCACGGGCGCTTCCCAATTTGAAATGCTCGAAGCCTTGATCGCGGAGGAGGGGATCGATTGGAGCAAGGTCACCGGCTTCCACCTGGATGAATATGTCGGTCTCCCGATTTCCCATCCCGCCTCGTTCCGGCAGTATCTCTGGAAGCGGTTCGTGAGCCAGCTGCCGTTGCCGCTGCGGCATTTTCACTTTCTCAACGGGGAGCGCGATGTGGCGGCGGAATGCGCCCGGGTGGGAGAATCGCTCTCGGCACGGACCGTCGATGTCGCCTTCGTCGGGATTGGCGAGAACGCCCACCTGGCCTTCAACGACCCGCCGGCGAACTTCGAGACCCGGACGCCGTATCTCGTCGTCGATTTGGACGAAGCCTGCCGCCGGCAACAGCTTGGGGAAGGTTGGTTCCCTGATCTGGACTCCGTCCCGAAGAAAGCAATTTCGATGTCCGTCCGCGAGATTTTGCGGGCGAACACCATCATCTGCACGGTGCCGGACGCGCGCAAAGCCAAGGCGGTGAAAGAGAGTTTGGAAGGTCCGATCACGCCGGACGTGCCCGCTTCGATCCTCCAAGAGCATCGGGATTGCCGGATCTTCCTGGATGAACCGGCGGCGTCGTTGCTGTCCAAGCCATGAGCTTCGACCTCCAGGTCAACGGGTACAACGGCGCCGATTTCAACTCGGACGATCTCACTTTGGAAGCCCTCCACGGCGCTTGTCTGGCGCTGGAAGAAGATGGTTGCGACGGCATTCTGGTGACGTTCATCACCGAAGAAATCGCGACGATTTGCCGACGGTTGCAACGGATCGTCCGTTGGCGGCAAGAAGACGAGGTGGTGGCGCGCGTGGTCCGCGGATTTCACATCGAAGGGCCGTTCATCAGTCCGGAGAATGGCTATCGCGGCGCGCATCCGTTGGCCGCCGTGCGACCCGCCTCGCAAGACGCGGCATCGGAAATCTTGGAAGCTGGGGAAGGTCTGGTGCGCCTGATCACTCTGGCTCCGGAACAAGATTCAGGCGGGAGAGTGACTTCGTATTTGGCGGACCAAGGAATCGTTGTCTCCGCCGGTCACTGCAATCCGAGCTTGGAGCAGATCGAAGAGGCGATCGATTGCGGGCTCTCCATGGTGACGCATCTCGGGAATGCATGTCCGCTGCAA
The DNA here is from genome assembly GCA_945883495.1 of Akkermansia muciniphila. Taxonomy (GTDB): domain Bacteria; phylum Verrucomicrobiota; class Verrucomicrobiia; order Verrucomicrobiales; family DEV007; genus V1-115. Next base: position 80,427 of record CAMCXS010000001.1, on the reverse strand, counting down.
ATGCACCGGCATGACAACGTGATCCAGCGCTTTCTCAGCGTCTCCGACCGGATCTGGTGCTGTTTCATCCCGGACGGCGTTCACGTTCCGGCCTTCACCTTGAAGAATTATCTGCGCTGCACCGGCCTGGAACGCGCGATCGGTGTAACCGACGCCATTTCCGCCGCGCGCCTTGGTCCCGGGCGTTATCGGCTGGCCGGATGGGAGCTGGAGATCGGTGCGGACGGGATCGCCCGGAGCCCTGGCGGAGATCACTTCGTCGGATCCACGGCCACGATGCCTAAAGTGGAGCAGATTCTCGCGGAGGAAATCGGACTATCCTCCGCGGAGATCCGGCGGCTGGTTGACGTGAACCCGAGGGCGGCGCTAGACCTGCTCTAGCTGCCGCTTCCTTGAAGCAAGGCGGAGAGTCGAGCCGCCATTCAGGCCGATCAGGCCCTTCTCACGCTCCCAAGCTCTCCGCCTCTCACGCTCTTTTCAACTCCAGCCCGCGGTTTCCCGCACCTTGAGCATGGTCGCCAAGATCGTGTTCCAGGTCTGCTGGGTCTCCAGCGTCGCGTTCGGGAACATGCAGCCGTCCCAGCAGATGTGCTGGATGCCTCGCGCCGGAGCGTCCTTGAGCCAATAGGAGGAACACTTGACGATGTCGAGCTTGCCATTCGGGTCATCCGCCGGGCAATGCTTGCCCGTCTTGTCGTGCGATCCGGCGCCTTTGACTTGGCCGTCGTTCTGGGCGACGTGGAAGTCGATCGTCCAGGGACGCAGCGCGTCGGTCATCTTCGCGTAGGCATCCCAGAACTCGGCTTCGGTGTAATTCGGCGCGAGCAGCGCTTGCTCCGGGGCGTTGTAACCGAGCAGGTAGAGGTAGGTGTGGGCCAAATCGGCTTGGAAACCGACGGTTTGGGGACGGCCGACTTCTTCGAGCGTGTTGAGCATGCTCTTCCAGCCGTGCATCCCGGCCCAGCAGATTTCGCCCTCGGCGGCCAGGCGCTCGCCGAAGTCTTCCGCCACCTTGGCCGCCTCACGGAAAGTGAGAGCGATCTTCTTGGTGTTGCCTTCTGGATTCGCGGCCCAATGCGCCGGGCTGTCCGCGGAGTCGATGCGGATCACGCCGTATTGACGCACGCCGTGCTCGTTGAAGACCTTGGCGATGCGGCAAGCCTTCTTCACCGCGCTGATGAATTTGGTGCGTTGTTCCGCGTTGCCCATGGCCGAATCACCGACGGTGCCGGGCCAAACTGGAGCCACGAGCGAACCAATCTTCAGACCCTTCGAGGCGACGAGATCGGCGATGCGGCGCAACTCATCGTCGCCGGCATCGGGATCGGTGTGTGGGAAGAAGAGGAAATAGTCGATCCCGTCATAGCGGGCGCCGTTGACTTCCGCGTTGGCGGTGAGTTCAAGCATGCGCTCGAGGCTGATGGGCGGTTCCTGGCCTTCACCAGTGCCCTTGCCGACGAGGCCTGGCCACATGGCGTTGTGGAGTTTGGGTGCGGAATGAGACATCGTTACGGTGGTTGATGGGGGTTCGCTTGCGGACGGGACCGGCGCGGACACGCCCTCAGGCGCGGGCGCAGCCGCAGATGGCGGCTGGCCTTTGCCGAAGACTTTGCGCAGGGTGTCGAAGATCACCAGAGTTTCAGATTCGCTCAGAACGCCGGGCTGGCCTTCAGGTCTTGGTAAAGCTGATACGCCTCGTCGGGCTTGAGACCTTCATGAACGACGCCGCGAACGGCCTTCATCATGGCGACGGGGGCGTCCGATTGGAAGATATTCCGGCCCATATCCACGCCAGAGGCGCCTTGTTCACAGGCGTCGTAGGCCATCTTGAGGGCGTCGAGTTCCGGGCGCTTCTTGCCGCCGGCGATCACGATCGGGACCGGACAGCAGCTGGTGATGGTCTCGAAGTCTTCGTCGGTGTGGTAGCATTTGACGATATGGGCGCCGAGTTCCGCCATGATCCGGGTGGCGAGGCGGAAGTATTGGGCGTTGCGGGCCATGGCGCGGCCAACGGCGACGACGCCCATGACCGCGATGCCGTAGCGATTGGCTTCATCGACGAGGTCGGTGAGGTTTTTCAAGGACTGGCGCTCGTAGGCGCTGCCGATGAAGACTTGGACGGCGAGGACGGACGCGTTGAGGCGGATCGCTTCTTCCATGCTGCAGGCGAGGCTCTCGTTGGAGAGGGGCTCAAAGCCGGGGCGCTGCAGTTTGAAGGCGCGCTTGGAATCGCCTTCGCCGCTTTCCCCTTCCCATTCTTCCATCGGGCTCACCATGGAGGTTCCACCGGAAGCGCGCAGGGCGATCGCCTTTTGCGTGGAGGCCGGGATGACGGAGCGCTGGATGCCGCGGGTGAGCATGAGGCAGTCACAGTAGGGCTCCAACGGGAGGATGGTTTGATCGACGCGCTCCAAGCCGGTCGTGGGACCTTGGAAGTAGCCGTGGTCAAACGCGAGCATGATGGTGCGGCCGTTCTTCGGGTTGAAAACCTTGGATAGGCGGTTTTTCATGCCCCAGTCGTATTGATGGGACCCCTTGAGGAAGAAGCCAGGAGCCTCTTGGGGGATGTGGGTGAAATATTCCTTCTCCTTCTTTTCCTGCTTGGTTCCGTCAATGTCAGCCATGTCTGGGTGTTCTTGGTTAGAGGTAAAAACCTTTGCACTTTTGGATCGTTCCAGGGGCTGGGTCAAGGACGGGTTGCACCGCGTGCACATTTGGGTTGCCTGATAGGGGCTCCTGCTTCAGGCTCCACCATGGCTCAGAACGCCGCCGCTCCCCGTCTCGCCGTTCTCAATGTCGTCGGACTGACGCGTCGATTTCTCCGCGGAGACCGCTTGCCCCGCTTGCGCGCGTTCGTGGAAAGGGCAGACCATTGCCACCGCGTCCTGGAACCAGTCATCCCCGCCGTCACCTCGACGGTTCAGGCCTCGTTCTTAACCGGCCAGATGCCGAATCATCACGGGATCGTGGCCAATGGTTGGTACGACCGGGAACGCGCGGAACACCTGTTCTGGAAACAATCGGATCACCTCGTGCGCGGTCCCAAAGTCTGGGAAGTGGTCCGCCAAACCCGGCCTAGTCTTCGCGTCGCCCGCCTTTTCTGGTGGAACAACATGTTCTCCTCCGTCGATTACTCGATCACGCCCCGGCCCATTTACCGGTCGGATGGCGGCAAGATCTTCGATATCACCGCTTCACCTCTCGAACTCCGGGACCGGGTCAAGGAAGACCTCGGTCCGTTTCCATTCCGCCAGTTTTGGGGGCCGGCCTCGGGGATTGAGTCGAGCCGATGGATCGCGAAGTCCGCCCAGTGGATCGAGGAGCATCACGCGCCGGATCTGAACCTCGTTTACCTGCCGCACCTCGATTACAATTTGCAGAAGCTCGGGCCGCGGCATTCCGCGATCGATGCTGATTTGGCCGCCATCGATGATGTCACTGGCGATCTCATTGATGCCCTGGAGGCGCGGGGTGTCGAGGTGTTGCTCGTTTCAGAGTACGGAATCACTCCAGTGGATCGGCCGATTCACCTGAACCGCCTCTTCCGCAAACAAGGGTGGCTCGAGATTAAGGATGAGTTGGGGACCGACACTTTGGAGCTCGGCGCTTGCGACGCCTTCGCTATTGCCGATCACCAGGTGGCCCATGTCTATGTGCAAAATCCGGCGCTTCTGGGACGGGTCGCCGATTTGCTTCGGGAGACCCGGGGCATTGCTGAAGTGCTGGACCGCCGCGAGCAAGCTCGCTACGGCTTGGATCACCCGCGCTCTGGCGATCTCGTGGCCATCGCCGACGAGCGGAGTTGGTTCACCTATTACTTTTGGGAAGACGACAAGAAGGCGCCCGACTACGCCCGCACCGTCGATATCCACCGCAAACCGGGCTACGATCCGGTGGAGCTGTTTTTGGAATCCCCCGAGGCCATCAGCAAAGCCAAGATCCTCTTCCGGCTGGTACAGAAGAAACTCGGCTTCCGGATGCTCATGGACGTGATCCCGCTAGACGCCTCCTTGGTGCGCGGCTCCCACGGTTGCCGCCCGGTGGAAGAGGAAGATTGGCCTGTGCTCGCGGGCCGGTTTGGAGAGGGAACAACCGATGTCCCGTTGCACTCGACTCAGGTCTTCGAGGTGATTCGGCGGAAGTTGTTGGGAGTGAGGGTTTGAGGTAGTGGAGTGGTGGAGTGGTGGACTCCAAGACTCCAAGACTCCAAGACTCCAAGACTCCAAGACTCCAAGACTCCAAGACTCCAAGACTCCAAGACTCCAAGACTCCAAGACCCGCCGGGAAGGGCTCTGAATCGACCGGGATGTTTGCAAAACCGGCTTTTTTCAGGGGGGAACCGCCCTCACAAGAAATGGACCATGGCCTGGGCTAGCCCGCCTTGCGGACAATCGGCCGGGAGATCAGACCAGGTTTTGCCGTGAATTCCCGGACGGAAGTCCTGGATACTTTACTTTTGCCCGTAGTACGCTCCCGGCCCGTGCTTGCGCAGATAGTGCTTCTGCAGAATATGCGCGGGGAGGGGCGGGGCTAGGGGATTGAGGGCGTAGGCGCCGAGGGCCATTTGGCAGCAGACTTCCAGGGCCACGCTGTTTTTCACGGCGTCGAGGGCGTTCTTTCCCCAGGTGAAGGGGGCGTGGTAACGTTGCAGGGCGGCGGGCATTTCGTCCGCGGAGATACCCAATTCGCGGAAACGGGCGGCGATGGCGTGGCCGGTGTTGCCTTCGTAATCTTCCTCAACCTCGGCTTCGGTCAATTCACGCACCAGCGGCACGGTCCCGTGAAAGTGATCCGCGTGGGTGGTTCCCAGGCAGGGCAGCTCACGGCCGGCTTGGCAGAACATCACGGCGTGAACGCTGTGGGTGTGACAGATGCCTCCGATGTTTGGGAACTCGCGGTAGAGAATGCGGTGGGTCGAGGTATCGGACGAGGGGTTCAGATCGCCCTCTACCACCTGCCCATCGAGATCCACGACGACGAGATCTTGCACCCGGAGGTCCGCGTAGGCCACGCCACTGGGTTTGATCACGAAATGGCCCGATGCGCGGTCGATGCCACTGACGTTCCCCCAAGTGAGTTTGACGAGACCTTCGCTCTCCAGCATTAGGTTGGCTGCGAGGACTTGATGGCGGAGTTCGGGCAGGAGCATGAGGGAAATGAGGCCGCATTTTGCGGGACCGCAAATCCCAGTCCATGGCTTCCATCAAACGGACGGGCGAACCGGCGTCGCGGCATCTGCGATTTGGGCGCTTCCGCGCAGCTCAGCGAGTTGCGCGGAAGCTCGGATCAGAAGCGGAGCGCGCCACATTCGGGCTCCGCTAAGCGCTCAATCTCAGCGAGCGCTGCTGGAGGGGGCGCGGATCGCAAGGAATTCCACTCCGTAGGCACCGGCGGGCAACCACACCCCGACAGACGGGCGGACGCTGGCGCGAGCGAGTTGGATCCAGAGGTTCTGGTCCGTATCGAGCGTCAAGGGGCGGCCGAACGTTCCGCCGGTGAGGAGCGGGAGCGCGGAAACTTTGCCCCACTCGCTGGCGAGAACGAGCCCAGATCGGACCACGATCTCGTTGATCCCATGGGCCAGTTTCTCCGTGCCGGTGACGCGGAACTTGCCCGTGCTGGTTTCGAAACGGAGGGAGGAGAGTTGATTGGCGTTTTGGAGGTAACGTCCCAGGAGGATTTGGGCGCCCTCGCCGGGGGCAAATGCGCTGATTTCGCCTTGGCTGTTCCAGACGTCCATCTGGTAAGCGGTGGTTCCATCGTAGGCGCAGGCCCGGAACGCATTTCGCGCTGGATCCACCGTGATCAGAATCGCGCCTCGGTGATCGACGTCCGAGACGGAAGCGAGTTCACCAGGGATGGAGACCCGGTCGCGCACCACAGGGGTGTCGACTGCCCGGAAGTCGATGACTTGAAGCCAGGCCTGAGACTTGGCGTCCCGCGCCGAGGCGGACTTGGCTGGATTGGGATCTTCATGGTAGGAGACGAACAGAAAGCCGGCCGAACCGAAAGGAAGACCGCTGCTGCACCGGACGGGCGCGCCGTTCACCCCCTTGATGGCCACCGCCGGAAGCGCTGCGGGGGCCTTCGGATCGGCGACTTTCACGGGGCAGAGTAGGGCGGCGACGTCGCTCGAAGTGCCACGCCAGGGCAGGGAAGGCACCAGGATGGAGGACGCCTGGGTCACGTGGACGGCCGTGGTGACATTGGCGGTCTCCAAGACGGAAGCCGGTCGGACCGTCGGACTGGTGGTCTGCACCAGCGGATCGTCAATTAGAATGGGACCCCCGTAGAAGAACGCATACGCCGGCAGATGCCAAACCAGGGTGGATGCATCCGGCCAGAGAGCTTGGGCCTGTTCGAGATTGAGACGGGAACCTCCCTCGGTGAGGAGTGAGTCCGTGTGAGAAATCTCCTTCAGTTCAGGCGCATTGGAGCTATCGAAAACCCAAGTCCGGATGATGTCGGTGGCATCGCTTCCGCTTCCGCGCACGAACTGCCCGAGGTAAAGAAATCCGTTGCGTTCCACGGCGCCGATGACCCGCCCAGGGCCCAGATCGATTTCCTCGATCAAGTCGTCCGGCTCGGTGGCGGAGGAAATGCGGAGCATGGTTTGCCTGCTCTGCGCGGGGGACCAAGCCCTCAGGACCCCCCATCCCCAGTATCCGGTGTTTTCTTCGCCATCCTCGATTTGGATGAGGTGATCGCTGCCAAAGGGGAGCACCCGATCAACCTGCCAGGCCAGGGAGAGCTGCGTCGTCTGTTGCAGGTTGGAGAGATCCTTGGCATCGGCCACGATCAGTTCTTGACCCGAAAGGGAGAGGATGTGGTTCCCGGTGAACGCCGCCCGGCGCGCGGTGAACTCGTGTTGGATGGAGCTCTTCCAGGTCAGTCCGTTGGAGTCAAGCTGGATGACAGCGGTGGCGCTTTGCCATCCTTGATTGCTGGAGGTTTGGTAAGGCACCAAGATGACGCCTTGGTCCGGGAAGAACCCGGCGGCCCGCTCATCGTAATGCGCCTCGCTCCAACTGTGCCCCTCGCCCAGCGCAATCCGCGAGGCAAGCGACGGCTTCGACGGGTCAGCGACATCGAACACGGAGACGGTGACTTTCCAGTCTTCGACCCCAACCGCGAGAAGGCGGTCGCCATACGGCTCGATATAGGTCGACCAGCCGGGGATCTCGATGTGGCCAAGGACGGCCGGAGCGGTGGGATTAGAGAGATCGACGACGAAGAGTGGATCTACCTGCTCAAACGTGACGACGTAGAGCTTGTGTCCATCGAACCGAGTGGCATGGAGGGATTCGCCCCGAGCTTCTTCCAGTTCCAATTGGGCTAGCGGCTCGGTGCTGGTGTCCCGGGCAGCGAAGTTTTCCACCCAGGTGGCACTCCGGTTGCCTTCTTGATTCCAGTTCCACCGGTTGCTCACGGCGGTCAGGATGCCGTTCGCGACGCGCATCTTGAACTTGTCCGCCACGGTGCCTTTGGTCTTGAGGGTCTTGATCAACTTCGGTTCCCCGGTGGGGGTAGCGATATCAATCACATGCAGGGAGGACTGCGCCCAATCGTCCGGAGATCCCGCCGCGATGAGAAGCGTTTGGCTGTCGCCCTGCATGGTCGGCCAGTAGCCGGACAAGGGCAGGGAGGGCAAGGTGACGGGTTGACGCGGGTTGGCCAAATCAAAGCCCGAGACGGTGATCCGGGGAGAAAAGGTAGCGAGTCCGCTGTCTGACCAGCCCCAGTCAAAGGTGGTCACGTAGAGGCGAGAGCCAGAGAGACGGCTGTCGATCACATCGCCGGAAATCCGGAGCTTCGTCACGAGCGAGGGGACGCCGCCGTTCGCCGCGACGATGTAGACCACCCCCTGGGAGCCATCCTCGGTATTCTCCCGGCCGAGCAGGGCCAAATGCGTTCCTGCGTTGTCTAGCAAGAAGAGCTGTTCGCCCCGCGCGGGAAGCCGGAGACCGCCGGTCCGAATCGGATTGGCAGGGGCCGTGAGGTCGAACAACTGCAAGCCGCGATACTGATTAAAGAAATAGAGCCGGTTGCCGGCAAGCTTCCAGATGTCCGACTCCGTCAACGGGGCAGGAGCATCGGTCGCTTCCGAGGTTGAGGCATTTGCTAATACCCCCACGTTGGAAACGAGCCCTGGACTCAGCACCCGATTCGTTGGAGCAGAGGTGCCCGCGAAGCTCTTGGGCCCCCGCAATCGGGAAACCGGGAACTTGGCCGGGCTGGCGGTGATCCGCAGTTGATTCAGGGAGTAGCCCGCCGGAATCGCGAAGCTGACGGTGCCTTGGCCTGCGTTGGTGGTCCGGCTGGACCACGTGACGATGCCTTTGCCGCCGTATTGCACGGAAATCGGTTTCCAGCCCGCTCCGCTTTTGGCTTCAAGGACCAGCTGTTGAGTCGTCGCGCCCGGGAAGCTTGCCGTGAGATTCGTCCCTACCTTGCGGTGTGACAGCACCACGGGAGCGGGCGAAGGATTTGCGAACGCGAAAGTTCCCGCGAAGAGACTCAGCGAGAGGAGGATGGGGAGGAGTCGGATACGTTGCATAACTGGGAGAGAGGTTTCGAAACGGTGTGGTGAAAACAGCTCAATGAAAGCAGGTTTTCGGTGATTTGTCCCGGAATCCGCCACCGTGACATCAATGCACAATATTTTGAGAGATTGTGCGCAGGCGCCCGCTATTGGGCAATCAAGGGCGATTCGTGTAGAACTGCGGCAACGAACGCTTGTCGAACGGGACATGATGGGTCTGCTCCATCCATTCGACTCGATCCACCGCGGCGTTGGCCACGTCCTCAAAATTGATGTCGGGAATCCGCTTGTCTCGTTGTTCGCGAAGCGCGGCGAGGTAGGCGGAGCCGTAGTAAGTCGAGTCATCCGTGGCGCCACAGCCGAAACTGGTGCGATCGTAGCGGGAGGCCGCGAGGACGCAGATTTTAGGCACATCCCGCAAGGTGCGGGAGCGGTAGGGCGCCTGTTTGGCGTCGATGAATCCACCGGCGTGACAGCCCTGGAGGACCAAGGTCTTCGAGGTGGAGGCCGGGAGGCGGTTGAGGGCGTTGCGGAGTTCCGCGGGCTTTACGTAGGAGTGAAGGTGGGTGCCGAACTCGAGCGGATCGGCGTCGTAAACCAGAGCGTAGTCATCCAGGTCGTCGGATGGCGCGACGCCATGCGAGGTGGTGTAGAGGTAGATGTGCGGGGGCGATTCGGCGGCCAGCTGGGAAAGGTGCGCGTAAATTTGCGCGGGCTTGGCTTGGTAAAAGCCGCGGGCTTGGAGGGCTAGTTTGTCGAACTGCTCCTTGTCTTCCAAGTAGTGCCGGGCGTCCGGGCGGACGTAGTAACAGGCGATCTCGGAGGGCCGGTAGCCGGATTTCAGCCAAAAGGCGCGTTGGTCGATCACCTCTTGGAGGAAATTCGCCAGGGTGGAACCTCCTGCCACGAGGAGAATTTTCGTCTTGGGCGGCAGCGGGCTGGTTTCGTAGGCCGGGAACGGTCCGTTGCGCACGGTCGCGGTCACGGATTCTCCCCGGCCAGGGGGCGTGGGAGTAGAGCACGCCCCCGTCAGCAGCGCCAAAGCGAGAACGAGCAGCGAACGGGGTTGAAGCAAGAGAGCGCGCACGTGCAAACTCACGTCATATCATTGATCCGCAAAAAGTCTCCGATTTTTCTTAGCGAATCAAAGTATTTTAGTTCTTCCAGGCCGGTTTCGGCTAGGTCACGACGTGCCGTTTCTCCTGAGAGTTTTTGCAGCAGGCAATCCCGGATGATTTCCAGTTTGCGAGCCTGCAACTGGAGAAACGCATCGGGCACCACCGGAGTTTCCGGAAATCGCCCCTGCTCGCGCCCTTCCCGGAGCACGTCCGTGAAGTTGCGGCCCAGACACCGCGCCGCTTCCTTGGATTGATTCACTGCGTTGATCCACTCCGGGTGCGCGATCCGGTAGTAATCCCGCATCGACTGCTTGTTGCAATGCACCGCCACCGGGTGGCCCTCCCAACTGAGCGAAAGCGTGGCGCGGATCGAGTCGGTATCGATCGTATCGACGAAGACCATGCGGTCGCCGTCTTTGGCGAATTCCCATTTGAGGTCCCAGAGACGGAGGCCGGTGGGTTCCAGAAGATGGCGCACCGCCCAGGCGCCGAGCGCGGCGGATTCCAGGGCGCGGGCGAACTCCGGACCGGTCAAGCCGCTGAGCGTGAGCGCTTCCTGAATGCTCACGGCGCGGTCTTCCGGCTCGTGTTTCGTCGTGCAATCAGTCACTGGCCGCGGCAGCATCTTCCAGGCTTGCAGCGGGCCGTCCACGCCGAGTTCCGTCTCGAAGGCGCGCCGGGCGGATTCCGGGAGCGTCACATACTTGCGGAGCACCGAGGACGCCGAGGTCATGCCGAACCGGACGATGAACTCCAGCGGCACCACGTAGCCGTCTTGTCCCGGCATCATGGAATAGTCGTAGCAGAGGCGGCCGAGAATGCGAATCGGCTCCGGCTTGAGAATCCGGTAACGCCGGACCACGTTGACCGCGCTCGGGTTTTGCGGCAGGCCGTGGCTCACGATTTGTCCGGTGACGGCGTCGATCATTCCGGCGTGGTGCGTGGTCGCGCCTTCCTGGCAAAGCCGGTCAAGCGTTTCTCCGAGGAGCATGGCCCGGTAGGAATCATCCAGTCCCGGCGCCTCGCGGATCGATTCCCGGACGGCGTTCCATAGCCCCGGATCCGCCATGCGCGAGTAGAGGACATGGCGGAACACCGCGCGGGAGACGTCGCTCCCGGGGATTTCGAAAATGGAGCCGACGTCGAAGACGCTGCCCCGGCTGGTGGTCTCCGTGGCCATGTGGGAGTCGTCCCCGGGGATGGGGTAGAGGCGTTGGACCGACCCGACGTAAAAAGGCTCGCCAAGACGTTCGAGAGGCAGGCTGGAAGGCAGCGGCATGAAGGGGCAACCACTCGCGCGCGAGGGCGTTTGCAAGTGTTTTTGGTTGGCAGCGCGGCGAAATGTCCGTTGATGGGAGTATGTGGGAGGGCGCGTACAAGCTGGCACGGGGGCTCTTGTTCCGGATGGACGCGGAACAAGCGCACCATGTGACGTTGGACGGCTTGTGCTGGGCGGAGCGGCTTGGACTGCTGCGGGCTCCCGCCTACGAAGGCGACGAAGGGGGAGTCACGGTCATGGGGCTGCGTTTCCCGAACCGGATCGGGCTGGCCGCCGGTATGGACAAGACTGGGGAAGCGGTGGATGGCTTTGGCGCGCTCGGCTTCGGGCACATTGAGGTGGGAACGGTGACGCCCCGGCCGCAACCAGGGAACGAACCGCCCCGGCTCTTCCGGTTGATCCGGGAGGAGGCGGTGATCAACCGGATGGGCTTCAACAACCCTGGCTTGGAGGCGATGCTCCGCCATTTGGAGCGGCGGCGCACGTTCCGGGGCGTCTTGGGCGTGAACTTGGGGAAGAATTTCGACACGCCCAACGAGCGGGCCGTGGAGGATTATGTGGCGGGCCTGCGGGCGTTCTATCCGGTCGCGGACTACGTGGCGGTGAATCTCTCCTCCCCGAATACGAAGGGGTTGCGGGACCTGCAATCCGTGAATGCGTTCGCGGCCCTTTTCGATCGACTTTTGGAGGAGCGGAGGTTGTTGCAAGCCGAGCACGGAATTTACCGGCCCATCGCCGTGAAAGTGGCGCCGGATTTGAGTCCCGAGCAGACGGCGGATTTGGCGGCCGTGATCAATCGCTTGCCGTTGGATGCGGTGATCGCGACGAACACCACCATCGATCGCTCCGCCGTACAGGGACACCCGCTGGCCGGAGAAGCGGGCGGGCTTAGTGGACGGCCGCTCGCTGCGAAATCGTTGGAATGCTTGCGACTCTGGCGCAGTGAGCTCTCCGCTTCCATCCCGGTGATTTCCGTGGGCGGCATTTTGAGCGGCGCGGACGCCAGAGAACGGCTCCGGTCGGGCGCCGCTTTGGTGCAAGTCTACACCGGGTTGATTTACCGCGGACCGGGGCTGGTGAGCGAGATCATCCGGGAAACGATGGAAACGAGATGAGAACCGGGGTGACGATTCTGTGGCTGGCCACGGCTTGGGCGGGATTCGTGGAGGCGGCAACTGTCCGCGGGCTAGCGATTGTCGATTCGGGCGAGGGGGCCCAGCAGTTCCGGCTGGAGTCCGTGGAGGCGACGGCCGCTCCGGATGCGAACGGGCGGGTCCGGCTGACGGGGCCGAATACGATTGGGCTCCCGGAACGTGTCAGAACGGCCTCGGCCCGGACGGCCCGGGGCGGGACGGGCGTCATTGTTCACGTTGGGCAGCGCTGGCACCGGTTGGACATGGAGAGTGCGGATCTCGCCATCAACCTGGCCCTGGATGCTTTGGCGAACGGGGTCGAGTGCGATCCTGGCGTGGCGGTGACTGGAGTGCTGCCGGATGCGCCGGACGACTCGCGGGTTTTGGCGGTGAACTCCCTCGCTCGCAAGATCCGGGAATCGGTGGGTGGCGGCGCGAGCCTCTTGGTGGTACCGGACGCGAACCGGGAAGATCTGGTGGATCTGTTGGTAACGGATGGGATCAGTCCCTGGTTGGCGCAGCACATTTTCACGGTCAGCAACCTGGAGGAGGCGAAGCGGCTAGTGCCAGCACCGGAGAGCCGGGATGGTTTGCTGAACGAGGCGCTCCGCCTTTTTGGGGAAGTCCGGACGGTGCTTGGGGCCCGGCCCCGGCTGGATGACTTGCGGCACCAATCGGTGCTATTGCGTTTGCACAAGGTGCTCGAACTGGAACCGGGCCACGCTTCGGCGCGCATGTTGTTGGCGATCGCCGAGAAGCGCACGCCGGCTCATCTCAGTTTGCTGGGGTCATTGCGGTTGCTGGACAGCGCGCAGGCGGTGATGAAACTGACGGACTCGAACGGAATGTTTCAGGCTGCGTCCGCGCTGAACCGGCAACGGGCCATCCTGTCGCCGGAAGTGCATCCAGTTTGGGATGCGTTGGAGGCGCGCTTGGATGCGAAGCGCCGCCTTCTGGCGGGATCGACCATGGAGTTGCTGACGAAGGCGCGACAGGCGGACGCCTCGTTCACGATGCGGAAGTCGACTCTCGACCTCATGCCGGAGGTGCAGGCGGCGCGGGCTCGTTTGGACCGGGAACCGTAAGCGGCAGATCCAGGCGCATCCAGTGATCGTCCATGACGAAGCCTCCGCCGATGTGGGTGAGGACATTCCGGATTACGTGGAATCCATTGCGGAGGTAGCAGCGCAGGGCAGCGTGGTTTTGGCGATTGACCCGAAGCGTCAGGGAACGGGCGTCTTCGGAGCGGGCTTGAGCGATCAACGCCTGCAGCGCCGCCGAGCCGAGTCCTTGACCGTGGTATTGGGTCGCGAGATAGAACTTGGAGAGGTGGATTTCGCCGCTTTCCTGGCCGGCATGATGCGCGGAGTAGCCGATGCGCTCTCCGCCAAGCAGGAAGAACTGGTATTGAACTTGGCCACTGGCGATTTCCGAGCGGAGTTGCCGCGGGGCGTACATCCAATCCAGCATGAACCGGATTTGCTCAGGGGCGAGGATGGCCGGATAGACCCGCCACCAGATGGACTCGGCCAAAGCGCGGATCTCGTCGGCGTCCTCCGGCGTGGCCGGGAGCAAATCGATCGTGGCGGAGGACACCTCAGAACGTGGCCAGGGCCGCGGCGAGTTTTTCCATGGGCAGACCGACGACGTTGGTCCAGGAGCCCTCGGTGCGCTCGATGATGAAGTCGCCATGCTCCTGAGCCGCGTAGGAGCCGGCTTTGTCGAGAGGATGGATCATGCCGAGATAGCGGCGGATCTGGTCGGGGCCAAGGGGCCGGAAGGTGACGCGAGTTTCTTCGACAAACAGCTTCTCGACCCCATCGCTGGCGCGAATCAAGCAGACCCCCGTGAGCACGATGTGGGTGCGGCCGACGAGCCGGGAGAGCATCCCGAAAGCCTCGTCGAGATCTTTGGGCTTGCCGAGAGCGACTCCGTCCAAGGCGACGAGCGTGTCCGAGCCGATGACGATGGATTCAGGAAACCGGCCGGCGATCGCTTGGGCTTTGAGAACGGCATTGCGGCGGACGAGTTCTTCGACATCGAGCGTTGGGTCCTCGATCTCCTCGACATCCGCCGGGACCACCTGGAACGCGTAACCTGCCTCGGTCAGAAGATCCCGTCGGCGCGGGGAGCTGGAGGCCAAGACCAGGGCCAAGTCATTTCTCGTCAGCATGGCCCATCCACGCGCATCGTCCGCCGAGCGTCAACCGGGCAGTTTTCGCCATTCTAGGCGGAATCGTGGGCGATTCCGCTACGATCAAACTAGGCGGAATGCGTGGGCGATTCCGCTACGATCAAACTAGGCGGAATCGTGGGCGATTCCGCTACGATTGAGGGAGATTGAGTAGCGGAATTCCCAAGAATTCCGATGGAGCGCCGTTTTCGCGTGCGCTCGGGGCGCCGCGTGGCAGGGTGGCGATTTTTCCGGCACCATGAACGATCCGATCACCCGGCTGCGCGAGATCATGCACACCCTCCGTTCCCCGGGAGGTTGCCCTTGGGATCAGGAACAGACGCATCTTTCCTTGCTCCCGCACCTCATTGAGGAGGCCTACGAAACCGTGGCCGCGATCCGGTCCGGGGATATCCGGCACATGGAGGAAGAACTCGGCGACCTGCTGCTCCAAGTGGTCTTTCACGCGGAACTGGGATCCGAGACGGGCTCGTTCGACTTTGATTCCATCTGCAATGCGATCTCCGACAAGCTCATCCGGCGGCATCCCCACGTCTTTGCGGACGCGAGCGCGGGGACGAGCGAGGAAGTGCTGAAGCAGTGGGACCAAATCAAGGCGGCGGAGAAGGAGCAAACCGGTCAGGTGCGCGGTTATCTGGAGGACGTGGGGCGTGGCTTTCCCGCTCTGTTGCGCGCCCGGGAATTGCAGAAGAAAGCGGCTAAGGTGGGCTTCGATTGGCCCTCGCCGGAGCCGGTTCTGGACAAGGTGCGGGAGGAATTGGACGAGGTGGCGGCGGAGATTGCTTCGGGCGCCAGCGAGCGGGTGGCGGAGGAAATCGGGGATCTGCTGTTTTCCGTGGTGAACTTGGCGCGGCATCACAAGCTCGATGCCGAAACGCTGCTGAGCGCGGCCAACGAGAAGTTCGTGGAGCGCTTTCATCAGGTGGAGTCGGCACTGGCCGGTGATGGCAAAACGTTGCGGGAGGCGAGTCTTGAGGAAATGGATGCGGCCTGGAATGCCGTCAAAACCGGCGAATCATGATGCGGGTCGTTTTGACGCTGGCGGTTTTCATCGCTGCAACTGGGGCGATCGCAGAGACGCTGAACCCGCTGGCCGGCGGGTTGGTGGCGGCGGCGCTCAAGCAGACCTCGGAGGCGGTGCGCTATGATCCGGCGTATTTCGTGATTCCCTATCCTGGCGGAGATGTCCCGGCGGATCGCGGTGTTTGCACGGACGTAGTCATCCGGGCCTACCGGGCGGCCGGCATTGATCTTCAGGTCTTGGTCCACGAGGACATGCGGGCCCATTTTTCGCGCTACCCGAAGCTTTGGGGCTTGCAGCGCACCGACCGGAACATCGACCACCGGCGCGTTCCGAACTTGCAGACCTATTTTCAAAGGCGCGGCGCCGCTTTGCCCGTGACGGACCGGCCGGAAGACTATTTGCCGGGGGATCTGGTGGCCTGGGATTTAAACGGCCGCGGACTGACCCACATCGGGATCGTCGTTCCGCCCCCGGGCTCGAATGAGTTGACCCGGGGGAGCTCCTGGATCGTCCACAACATCGGTTCTGGACCGAAGCACGAAGAACGGCTTTGCGAATGGAAGATCCTCGGGCATTATCGCTTCGGTCAAGGGATCCGACCGAATCACCCCGCTCCGTGAATCCGCCTCCGCTTCTTGCCACTGCCCTCATCAGCGCCGGTCTTTTCTTTTCTACCGGCTGTGCCACTTCGTCTCCTGATTCGCCCACGGATGCGGCATTCTCGCAGCGGTATGCGGATTACAACTACTGCGAGGTGCCGTTGACCAAACAATCAGGGCAGAAATCCTGTGGAGCGGCGGCCTTGGCCAGCGTGATTCATTATTGGAACCCGGCAAGTCCGGTGACGGAGCCTGGGTTGGTGAAGGGGCATCCGCCGTCATCGAAGCAGGGATATCCCTTGTTGCAACTCAAGGAAGTGGCTGAAGCGGAGGGGCTGCTCGCCTTCGCTTTGGGAATGGAGCGCGAGCCGCTCAAGCAGGTTTTGGAACACGTCGCCGCCGGGCGTCCGGTGATCGCGGCCCTCGAATTGCCGAAGGGGCCTTATTTTGGGGCCACGGTGCCGGTGATTGAAACCGTGGACCGCCGGACGGTGACCGGTCTGGGAGACAAGACCAAAGCGCATTACGTGGTCGTCATGGGAGCATCGGCCAGCCGCGTGCTCTTGATGGACCCGCAGTATGGCTACGTGGATATTTCCCAGGGGGAGTTCGTGCAGTTTTGGAAAGCGATGGGGTATCCTGCTCTCGTTTGTTCGGAACGGCCGGCGGGCTTGCAACGGCATTAAGCGAGCAAGCCGAGACTCCAAGCGCACCGCGTTTCAGCTCATGGATTTCATCACCGTTCCGGAACTCTTTCTCTCACTTGGCGCCGTGGCCGCCGTGTTCGTGGCCGTGGCCGGATTGATGATCCTGATCGCCACGGAGTTGACCGAGGAGGGACGCTGGTTTTTGCCCGGGGTGGTCGTTCCGCTGGTTCTTTTGGGCGTCGGGCTCTTTTTGCCAGGATGGCCGCGTGTGCTCTGCCAAGCGGCGGCGGGACTCGTTGCCCTGGGCGTCCCGGGTTGGCTGGCTTGGAAGCGGCCCGGAGATTGCCTCCAGCCGGTGCTCACCGGAGCGGGTTTGTTGATCGGCGGTGGACTCGTGTTGTCGGGCCTGCTCATGATTCACTACACTCATTTTGCCCGCTAAACAGATGATCCGCTACGCCCACACCAACCTCATCGCGAACGACTGGCGGCGCATGGTCGAGTTCTACACCCGCGTCTTCGATTGCGTCCCCGTCAGCAGTGAACGCGACCATCGCGGCCCCTTGTTCGAGGCCTTGACGGGCATTCCGGCGGCGAATGCCAAGGGGTGTCATCTGCGCTTACCCGGTCATGGAGATCACGGACCCACTCTGGAAATTTTTCAATATGTCGAGCAAGAGCCTTCCCTGCCGAGCTCTCTGATCCGGCCCGGGTTCGCCCATGTGGCCTTTGAGGTCCCGGATGTGGAAGCCAAGCGGGAAGAGGTGATCCGTGAGGGCGGGCGCGATCTCGGGAAGCTCGTGACCCTGGACATTCCCGGGGCGGGGCGGCTGACCTTGATTTACATGTGTGACCCGGAGGGGAACATCGTGGAGTTGCAACGCTGGCATTGAAAATGGTGATGCGCTTCTGGCTTGGCTTTTTGATCCTTCTCTCGGGCACCTCTGCCGCCTTGGCCGTGGACCCTGGCACGGCGGTGGAGCAAGCCCACGCGGAGATTTGGCGTCGCTTCGTGGATCGCCACGGCGTTCTCGTCGATTTCACGGATCTGGATGGCACGATTCAGTTACCCACGCCGGAAGAGTGCCGGGAGGGAAAGCCCAATGCCCTGGGCTGGTTTCAGCCAATCGAAAACGGCGCGATGTTCAATGGACTCTACTTGGACGGCGCGCTGAACCGGTGGAAGGCCACGAAGTCGGACGACGACGCTGCCAAGGCCAGGAGGCTCATGGAAGGGCTGCTGCTCCTGAATTCCATCAGCGACGTGCCCGGTTTCGTCGGCCGTGGCGTCAGCACGGATGGCCGTTCCCACTTTCCCATGGGATCGAATGATCAAACGATGCCGTGGTATTTCGGGTTGTGGCGCTATCTGGAGTCGGGCTTGGCCACGCCGGAAGAACGCGAGCGCATCATCCGCCACCTCACGACGACGACCACGGCGATCATCGCTTCCGGCTGGAAGATGCCGGCGGAGGCTCCGTTTGGCTTTCGCGGCGGATTTAACGGCTACACGTTCGAGTCCGCGCCGAGGCAGCTGTTCGTGCTCCAGCTGATGCACCGGATCACCGGAGAGAGCCGGTGGCAAACCGATTACCTGGAGTCGCTGACGCAGCGCGGCGGGGAAGGAAATCGCAGTCGCTTGGAGATTTGCCAAGCTGGGATGGTCTTCGATTACGCGAGGACCCACAATTGGACCTCCTGTGTCTCGGTCTCCGCCCTGCGGGGATTGTGGGAGATGGAGAGTGATCCGGAGCGGCGCGCTGCCTTCGCGGAGGGATTGCGCAAGAGCGCCTTGCTGGCGGCGGAAAGTCTTCCGGACGGAGTGAAGTTTCAGGCCGACGATGGCACGACCTTCAGCCAAGACTGGCGTTCCGCGATGATGCCGCTTTGGGTTCCGCAGAAGACCGAACATGAGGCTTCCGATTTGGCGATCCGGCAACTGCGCGAATTCGTGAAGATCTCCACGCGCCGTCACGGGGAAACAAGCTTCATCCGCGAACCCGTTTCGGCGGCTTGGATCGTCACGCTATGCCCCGACCGGAGTGTCGTGGAGGAGCACCGGCCGGCCATTCAGCAAATGATCGCGTACCTCGATTACCGAGGGCTCTACTACTCCACCTTTTTCTGGGTGGAGTGCGCTTGGTGGCGGCTCCAGTGAGGATCAAACCTCGCGTCCTTCATCGACATCGATGTAGTGCGGCATGGTGACGATGTCATCCCGATGCGCCAGGCCGCTTTCGGCTTTGCGGCGGGCCAGGATGGACGTGATGTGATCATTCCAACCGAGTTTGGAGACGTAATAATTCCAGACCAGTTTATCGGTCTCATTGAGCGTCCGGCCTTCGGTTTGGCACCATTCCAGGATCTCTTCGTCGCTGCCGCCCTGGAGGACTCGGGCTTGCAACGCCTCGTAGTTCAGGTGGAGGAACTCGACGCAAGACGCGTCTTGGCCTTTGCCCAGGTTCGTGTGCAGTTCCTCCCAAAGCGTTCCTTGGGCCGCCAAGCGGATCTTGGCCAGCATCCTGGGGAAGTAGGCGAAGCCGTTGACTTGCTGCAACGGGCTGCAAGGGAGCGTGGCGGGATCGGGCTTGGTCGACATGGGGGACGACTACACCCGACGGAGCTGGAAGAAAAGTGTCGGCCCGCACCGGTTCGCGGGAATGTAAGGGGATGACCGTGAAAACCCTGATCACCTGTCTTCTGCTCGCCGGATCCATGCTGGGCGCTGGAGCGGCGGAGGAATCCACTCTAGCCAAGTTGGCGGCGCTGGATGATCGCCGGGTGGAGGCGACCAAAGCGGCGGATCGCGTCGGGCTCGAAGCCATTCTCTCTGAAGAGCTGCACTACGCGCACTCGAATGGCCTTGTCGATACCAAGGATTCGTTCATGGAACTGGTCACCTCGGGGAAGACGAAATACGTCGAAATCGATTACGAAGAACGGAAGTTCACCGTCCCTGCGCCGCAAATTGCGCTGATGACCGGGCGGGCGCGCATCGTGGTGCAGACGCACAGCGGTGGCATGGACGTCGTCCTCAGCTTTCTGGCGGTGTGGCGCCAGGAAGCGGACGGGAACTGGCGCTTCCTGGCTTGGCAATCTTGCCGGCTGCCGCCGAAGTGAGGGGTGCCGGGAGCCTTCCGCGGGAGAAGCGTCGCTTGCGCTTTTTGCCAACCCCTCCCAGGTTCTCCGGGATGGCCGTGGCGGGTTCGGATTCAGGTTCAGCTCCGGTGGCTCCGGGGGTCGTGTTGGATCGCCGGTTGGCGTTGGTTCACAAGGAGCAGGGGTGGCTTGCCGTGGCGGATGTGCACTACGGATTTTCCGAGGCGATGCGTGCTTCCGGAGGGCTGTTTCCGGTTTGGGGCGATGCGCCGATCGAGGAACGCCTGGGGGCGCTGTGCGCGGATTACCGGCCAGAGACGTTGATCATCAACGGGGATCTGGTGCATGGGCGGGTGCGCCGGGAGGTGTTTGGCGGATTCCTGGAGCGGTTGTGCGGCTTGGCGCCCCGGGTCGTTTTGGTGGGCGGGAACCATGACCGGAGTCCCACGGTCCGGGCGGCGGGGTTTGTGGAGAGTCACTCGGAGCCCGGTTTTTTCTTTCATCATGGGCATTTGGAACTGCCGGTGCCGGACGGGTGCGTGGAGGTGACGGGGCATTTTCACCCGGCGGTGACCTTGCGGGACGGGGCGGGGCTGCGGCTCAAGTTGCCGGCGTTCATCGCGGAACAGGGGGCCGGGCGGACGCGGTGGATCTTGCCTGCGTTTTCCCCGTGGGCCGGGGGCGCGGTTTGGGAGGATGGGGTGGATTGCGTGACCCAACGGTGGATCTGCGGGCCGAGGCGGATTTTGCCTGCTGGAGGCAATTGTGACGGTTTTGGCACGTGCAGCTAGCCGCACCTGGGGGTGTCGGTGCATTTTTGCGAGTGCAGCTCTCCGCACGTGGCATTCCGGATCAGATTTGAGAGTGCGGAGAGCTGCACGTGCTCACTCAGGCCTGAAATGGCAGCTGCAGCGATCCGCACGTGGCTTTGCAGGCCGGAAATGGCAGGTGCGGAGATCCGCACGTGTCGAAACTGACACAAATAGGCAGGTGCGGAGAGTTGCACGTGGCATTTCGGGCTGTACGGGGCATGTGCGGGGCTCCGCACGTGCCTTGCGGCGTCAATTCTGAGAATGCGGATGTTTGCGCGGGGGAATTATGGTGATGAATCGGAGACTCGGAATTCTTGGGAATTCCGCTACGGAATGATGCTCGTAGCGGAATCGCCCCAGGCATTCCGCCCGCGACTTGCCAGAGTGCGTCTAATCCGGTAACGAAGAGGTGACATGTCCGATCTCCATGGTTTGCGCGAGGCGCTGCGCCACTCTCCCGACAACGTGCCGCTGCGGTTGTTGTTTGCCCAATCGTGTTTGGATGACTTTCAATTCGAGGAGGCGCGGGAGTCGTATGAGCATGTGCTGCGAATTTCGCCCGGCCATCTGGACGCGAGCTTGGGGATTGTGCGGGTGCTGTTCGGGGAAGCACGATTCTCCGAGGCGATCGTGCGGGCGGAGGCCTTGGTGAAGGGCAATCCGTCGTTTGCGGCGGCGCACCTGATGCTGGCGCGGTTGCACCTGGCGGAAGGGGACAAGGCCACGGCGATCGATTGTTACCGGACGGCGGTGAAGCTGGATCGGGGCACGATGGATGAGCCGTTGGCCAAGCAGTTGGGGATTTCCCCTGGAGGACAGGACCCAGATGAGCTGCGGCCGGTGGCAATGGGGGCCGGGGTTGGTGGCGGTTGGCGGGAAGTGGAGTCGGGCGGGGGGCCGGAGGATGAGCCGGACTTCGCGTCGGAGATCGAGAAGCCGAAGCAAACGTTTGCCGACGTGGGCGGGATGGATCAGCTCAAGCAGCAGATCCGGATGCGCATTTTGCACCCGATGAAGCATCCCGAGCTGTTCCGGGCGTATGGGAAATCCGCCGGGGGCGGGGTGTTGCTCTACGGACCGCCGGGCTGTGGCAAGACGTTGATTAGCCGGGCCACGGCGGGGGAGATCGACGCGAACTTCTTCTGCATCGGGTTGCACGACATCCTCGATATGTGGATCGGGTCGAGTGAGAAGAACCTGCACGGGGTGTTTGAAATGGCGCGGGCGAATGCGCCTTGTGTGTTGTTCTTCGATGAAGTGGACGCGCTGGCGGCGGACCGGAAGGATTTCAAGTCGAGCGCGACGTCGCGTTCCGTGATCAATCAGTTCCTGGCGGAGTTGGATGGCGGGGTGAGCAACAACGACGGCGTGCTGTTTCTGGGCGCGACGAATGCGCCTTGGCACATTGATCCGGCATTCAGGCGGCCGGGGCGGTTCGACCGGACGGTTTTTGTGCCTCCCCCGGATGAAGCGGCGCGGGCGTCCATCATCCGGCTCTTGGCGAAGGACAAACCGGTGACGGATTTGGACGCGGAGGAGTTAGCGCGGAAAACGAAGCATTTCTCGGGAGCGGATTTGAAGGCGGTGTTCGACGCGGCGGTGGAAAGCGTGTTGGAATCCGCGTTGGAGGCGGGCCGGATCATTCCGGTGACGCAGAAGCATTTGCTGCGGGCGGCCAAAGAGCACCGGCCGACGACGCAGGCGTGGTTCGAAAGCGCCAAGAATTACGCATTGTACGCGAACCAAGGTGGTTACTACGACGACGTGCTCGAATATCTCGGACTTAAGAAGCCATGAGTGACTCATTTTCCAGGGCCTGCCTCCTCGTGGAGCGGCAACGATGGACCGAGGCGGAGAAGCTGCTCCGGGAGCACCTCTCGTTTGATCCGGAGGACGACCGGGCGTTGCACCTGCTGGCGATCTGCGCGCGGATGGGGGAGAGGCGTGACGAGGAGGCTTTGCGGATCGTGGATCAGGCGATCTCGCGGGCGCCGGAGAATGGGAATCACCACGCCCTCAAGGCAAAGATCCTGGCGGACTTGAAGCGTCCCAAGGAAGCGGCGGCGAGCGCGGAGCAGGCGCTGCAATTCGATCCGGGCGATGCGGGTTTTCATGCGGTGCGTGCTTATGTGCATCAGCAGCAGGGAGAGTGGGCCCTGTGCGAGCAGGTGTCCCGGAAGGCGTTGGAGCTGGATCCAGATTGCGTGCTGGCGCAAAATCTCTTGTCCGCCGCGCTGACGTTTCAGAATCGGCCGGATGAGTTGGCCCAGAACATCGGTTCACGTTTGGCGCGGGATCCGAACGATACGTTGACGCATTCCTCGGCGGGATGGGCGGCGTTGCGCGCGGGGGATCGGAGAAAAGCGGAAACGCACTTCTTGGAGGCGTTGCGTTTAGATGCTTCCAATGAGTCGGCCCGGTTGGGATTGCTCGATGCGTTCCGTTCGCGGTCGTTGATTTACCGGGCGCATTTGGGGTTTTCGTTCTTCGCGGCGAGTTTGGAGAAGAAGTACCGGATGTGGTTCTTCATTGGGATCTACGTCGCTTACAAAGTTCTGCGCGCGGCGGCGAGTTCCGTATCGCCCGTGCTTGGCTGGCTGGTGGTGGCGTTTTACTTGCTTTTCGTCCTTTGGGGCTACGTCGGGAAGGGGATCGGGACGCTGCTGATTTTGGCAGACCAACGGGCGCGTCTGGCGTTGAAGCCGAGGGAGCGGTGGGAAGGCATTGCGGTGGGCGGATCCGCCATCTTGGGACTGGTATTGCTCTTGAGCGCGCTGGTCTGGAAAGGAGAGCTGTCGCAACGGTTCGCCCTGGCCGGGGCGGTGGTGGCGGGGATGTCGGTGCCGTGGGCGCTGTCGCTATCGAATAGTAACGTTTTTGGGCAGCGGATGTATGGAGCGATCGCCAGCTTCGTGACGGTATGCGCGGTGGTGGTGATTGCCTGGGTGACGGCGGTGCCGCAGTTGGGGCAGATCGGGGCGCAGGCATTTCAGGCAGCCCTGTTCAGCACCGTGGCCTGCACCTGGATGGCGTTGTTCCGGGTGAAGTATGAGTGAGTGCGGGATCTGTTTTTTTAGTAGACAAGAAGGCAGGGGCCATACATGGTATGGCAACATGAAGATGACCATGCACATTGATGAGGCGTTGTTGACGCGCGTCATGGCGGACTATGGTTTCGTCAGCAAGACGGAGGCCGTGGAGATGGCTTTGCGTGAGTTGGATCGCAAAGTCCGTTTCCGTGAGATCGGCAAAGCCGGGATGGGGATGACTCCGGATGAATTGGAGGATGCCGTGGACCCGGCGTATGATCTGAACTCCCTCCGCGTGGCGGAGACTCCCACGAAATATGGGAAGTGACGTCCTCGTCGATAGCAACGTGTACATCGACCTGCTCCGGGCCCGGCGGGACACTGTTGCGTTGCTGTTCGACTGGGCGGATCGCATGGACCGGTCGCTGGTGATCTGCGGGATGGTCCGTCTTGAAGTGTTGCGCGGGCTTACCTCGTTGAAAGCGAGGCATAAGCTGGGGGCGTTCATGGACGTGATGATCAACGTTCCCACGGACAACCGGTTGTGGACGGAGGCGGGCGATTTGGCCTGGCAATTGGACCGGCAAGGGCGGCCTATCCCGGGGCCGGACGTGATCATTGCGTGCAGTGCCCTGAGGATCGGCGCGGCGGTGATGACATCGGATGCGCATTTTCACCGGGTGGACGGGCTGACAGTGATCGCCCCTCCGGCGGAGTGGACAGGGAAAATGGAGTAAGGTAGGCTCTCGGCATGGGTAGTCCTGCCCATCGAGTTTGGAATCCGGCAGGCAGGGGAGCGAAGGCAAGCCTCTTGGAGTATGGCATCGTGAAGTAAGGGCCACCGCCAGGATTCTGGCGGCGCGTCCGGAGTCTCGATGCCAGACGTGTCTGACGTGGCTCGACAACTTTGGCTTAGTCTAAGCCAAAATAAGCGAAGACTTTCCATGCCGTCCGGTGCAAGCTGTGGTTGTCATCCGAACTGGCATCGGATGGCGGTCGGGCTCCAGGTGACTTCCATTCCGGCAAATTCCCCATGTCGATCCTTTGTCCCACTGATTTCTCCCCCGCCGCGGCGGCTGCCTCCGATGTCGCTTTTGCGTTGGCCAAGAGGCTCGGCGTGCCTCTGCGGCTGCTGTATTGTTCCAGCGATTGGATCACGGCGGGCGAGGTGGTGATCCCGTTGAGCGATGAAGAAGTGATCCGCCGTCAATTGGACGCGGAGGCCACTCGGCTGGGCCGTGACGCCGGGGTAGAGATCCGCATCGAGTCGCGCAGCGGGGTGCCGTATCAGGAGATCGTCGCCTCGGCCTTGTTTGATCGCCCGAACCTATTGGTGATCGGCTCCACGGGCCGGGGCCGGGCGGAGCGTTGGCTGATCGGTAGTGTCGCGGAGCGGGTCGCGGAAAGGGCGCCGGTGCCGACCTTAGTGGTGCGCGAGCCGGCCGTCTTGCTCTCCTGGCTTCGCGCTGGGGCCAGGCTGCGTCTGCTCTGCGCGGTGGACCGGACGGCTTCCACGGGCGCGGCGCTGACGGAATTGGCGGCGCTCAAAGCGCTGGGCGGGTTGGAGATCGAAGCGGCGTCGATCGGAACAGGGCGGCAAGCGGACTACTCCGGGGATCCCGAGACACGGCAGCGGGACATTTGGGAACGGCTGCAAGAAACGATCGGCGAGGCGCCAGTGCAGGTGCATGTCCGGGACCGGGCGGGGGACGCAGTGGCGGCGTTTTTGGAGATCGCCAAGGAACGGAAGGCGGAGCTTTTGGTCGTGGGCAGCCACCAGCGGCATGGATGGGAACGGCTCAAGGCGCCTTCGTTTTCACGCGGAGTGGTGACGCATGCTCACGAGAACGTGCTCTGCGTTACAGCGTCGGCCGGAAGTGGAGCAGGGGCGACGGACATGGAACTGCCGAAGGTGGAGCGCATTCTCGTGGCCACCAAGTTTGAGGAGAATTGGCCGGACGCCCTGCGGACCGCGGTGGGGTTGCTGCCTGACGGGGGGCGCATCCACCTAGTGCATGTTTGCGCGGAACCGAAGCGTGGAATCAACCCGTTGGTCGCCTCCGCCGTCTACTTCGATCATTGCCTAGAAACCGTCCGGGAACGGGAAGAAGCGGAGAGCAAGTTTCAAGAATTACCGGAAGTCTTCACGACGATTCCTGGCGTGCGGATCACTTCGGAAGTCATCGTGCATGACGACGTGGCCACGACGGTTTGCGAGGCGGCGGACCGGATCGGGGCGGAGCTGATTTGTCTCGAATCCAAGGGAGTCTCCAAAACAGGAGCCTTGCTCGGATCTACGGTGATTGGGGTGCTCTCCAAAGCCCACAAACCCGTGATGATCGTTCCTCCACTGCTGCCATGAGCCCTCCTCGTTTTATCCGTTGGTTTTGTGATACGGCCATTGAGGATATCCCTTTGGTTGGTGGCAAAAATGCATCGCTCGGAGAGATGATCCGGGAGCTCTCTGCGCAGGGCGTGCGAGTGCCGGATGGCTTCGCGGTGACGGCGGAAGGATATCGGCATTTCATTCGGGTGACGGGGTTGGAAGGTCGGTTCCGGCAGATTTTATCTGGGCTCGACACGAATGACATGGATAACTTGCAACGGCGAGGCAGTGAAGTGCGTCACGCGATATTGGCCACGCCCTTGCCAGGGGATTTGGAACAAGAGATCCTTGAGGCGTATGCCACACTGAGTGGCGATGGCGGAATCCCGCTCGACGTGGCCGTGCGCAGCAGCGCGACCGCCGAGGATTTGCCTGATGCCAGCTTCGCGGGACAGCAGGAGACTTATCTCAACGTCCAGGGGAACGCATCTCTATTGGAGCATTGCCGCCGATCGTTTGCTTCGCTATTTACGGATCGCGCCATTTCGTACCGGACGGATAAGGGATATGATCATTCGTTGATTGCTTTATCGATCGGCGTGCAACGGATGGTGCGTTCGGATTTGGGATCGGCCGGGGTGATGTTCACGATTGATACGGAAACGGGTTTTGCGGACGCGGTGTTGATCAATGCTTCTTACGGCTTAGGAGAGAACGTGGTGCTCGGATCGGTGAACCCAGACGAATATTGCGTCTTCAAGCCGACGTTGCGGCGGGGCTTCAGTCCGATTCTCCAGAAGCGCGTTGGATCGAAGGAATTCAAATTGATCTACGACTCGGGCGGGAGCCGGATGGTGCGCAATGTGCCGGTATCTCCCGGTGATCGCGCGCGGTTTGCCTTGGACGACGATGCGATCCTGCAATTGGCGAGGTGGGCTTGTGTGATTGAAGATCACTATTCTCAGAAGCGCGGACGTCGAGTGCCGATGGATATTGAGTGGGCGCGCGATGGACGCACTGGCGAGTTGTTCGTCGTACAGGCGCGGCCTGAGACGGTGCAGGCGGGGCGGAACCGGGAGGTGATTCAGACGTTCCGGTTGAAGGAACGCAGTCCAGTTTTGGTCACCGGGCGCAGCGTGGGTGAGCGGATTGCGAGCGGGCCGGTCCGCGTCATCAAAAGTGTCGATTTTTTGCGTGAGTTTCGCGAAGGCGAGATCCTGGTGGCGGACAAGACGGACCCGGACTGGGAGCCGGTAATGAAAAAGGCATCCGCGATTATCACAAATCGTGGCGGGCGCACGTGTCATGCCGCGATTGTGAGCCGGGAATTGGGATTGCCGGCCATCGTGGGGACCGAGCATGGCACGGAGATTCTCAAGGAAGGGCAAGTCGTGACGGTCTCTTGCGCGGAGGGCGACACGGGGTTCGTGTATAGCGGCGCGCTGGCGTTTGAGGTGGAGCAGGCCAGCATCAAAGACTTGGCTCGGCCGCGCACCAAGGTCATGCTGAACTTGGCCAATCCGGAGGAAGCTTTCGCGTTCTCCTTTCTGCCCAACGACGGCGTCGGCTTGGCGCGGATGGAGTTCATCATCAACACCTACATCAAGGTGCATCCGTTGGCCTTGCTCGACTTTGGCCGCCTGGAAGATCTCGCGGCGCGGGCGGAAATCGAACGGCTCACGGCGGGTTATCCGGACAAAGCCGCGTATTTTGTGGATCGTTTGGCCCGGGGCGTTGCGATGCTGGCGGCGGCGTTCTATCCGAAGGACGTGATCCTGCGGTTGAGCGACTTCAAGTCCAACGAATATGCGAATCTCATCGGGGGCCGAGAGTTCGAGCCGGTGGAAGAGAACCCGATGATCGGCTTTCGCGGCGCTTCGCGGTACTACCATCCACGCTACCGGGATGGGTTTGCCCTGGAATGCCAAGCGGTGCGCCGCGTGCGGGAAGAGATGGGCCTGACGAATGTGAAGGTGATGATCCCGTTTTGCCGGACGGTGGAGGAGGGGCGACAAGTCCAGGCGGAAATGGCGAAGCATGATCTCCGGCGCGGCGAGAATGGGCTGGAAATCTACGTGATGTGCGAGATCCCGAGCAACGTCATTCTAGCCGCCGAATTCGCGGAGATTTTCGACGGCTTCAGCATTGGGTCGAACGACCTCACGCAGTTGATCCTTGGAGTGGACCGCGATAGCGAAATCGTGGCTCCGATCTTTGACGAGCGCAATGCGGCGGTGAAGACGATGATCGCTCAAGTCATCCGGATCTGCCGGGAACGTGGGCGCAAAATCGGGATCTGCGGCCAGGCTCCAAGCGATTACCCGGAGTTTGCCCAATTCCTGGTGGAGGAGGGGATCGACAGCATTTCTCTCAATCCGGACACGGTGCTGAAGACGACCTTGGCGATTCTCGAAACGGAGCGTGGGGCCGCTGAAGTCAGCTAAACATTTGGTCGATCTTCTGAGCGAGCAGGAAGTCCTGTTCGGTGAGGCCCTTGAGGTCGTGAGTGGTGAGGGTGACATCGACCATGCCGTAGCTGACTTCGAGGTCTGGATGGTGATCGGCCTCCTCGGCAAGTTCGGCGACGCCGTTTACGAAATCGATGCCTTCCATGTAGGAATCGAACTCGAAGCTGCGGCAGATGCAGTCATCCTCGAGTTCCCATTCGGGGATCTTTTTCATCCACTGCTCCAATTCTTCCTCAGGGATCAGATTTTCCATGGCGATTCCATTGGAGCAAGTGTTAGGAAACGCAAGCGGGAATTGTCAAACTTTCCCGAAATAGGCACGCCATCGTGAGTCGCCACTTGTTTTCCGGGCTTTCTGAGGCTATGGCAACCCTCCACGGATTTTCATTCCCCCGTTCGCAATGCCCCTTTACAACAACATCGTCGAGACCGTCGGCCGCACCCCGTTGGTCAAACTGAACAAAGTGACGGCTGGTCTGGAAGCCACCATCGCCCTGAAGTGCGAGTTCTTCAATCCGCTGGGTAGCGTCAAGGACCGGATCGGGATGGCCATGATTGAGGACGCGGAGCGCCAAGGCATCCTCAAGCCGGGCACGACCATCGTGGAGCCGACGAGCGGGAACACCGGGATCGCTTTGGCGTTCGTGGCGGCCTCCAAGGGCTATTCGTTGATTCTGACGATGCCCGAAACCATGAGCTTGGAACGCCGCACCTTGTTGGCGATGCTTGGGGCGAAGCTTGAACTGACCCCGGGAGCCAAAGGGATGAAGGGAGCGATCGCCCGTGCGGAGGAGATCGTGGCGGAGACACCGGGCGCGTGGATGCCGCAACAGTTCAACAACGAAGCGAATCCGGAGATCCACCGCAAGACCACCGCCGAGGAAATCTGGGCGGACACGGATGGCCAAGTCGATATTCTGGTGTCGGCTGTGGGCACCGGAGGAACCTTGACCGGCTGCGCCGAGGTGATCAAGCCCAGGCGTCCGGGGTTCCAAGCGATCGCCGTGGAACCCGCGGATTCCCCCGTCATCACGCAGACGATGGCCGGTGAACCGGTGGTCCCCGGGCCGCACAAGATCCAAGGGACCGGAGCCGGTTTCGTCCCCTCCAACCTGCACCTCGACATCGTCGATGAGTGTGTCAAGATCAGCAACGACGAGGCGTTCGCCATGGCGCGCCGGATCGCGAAGGAGGAGGGCATCCTCGTCGGGATCAGCACTGGGGCGAACGTAGCCGCCGCCATCAAAGTGGCGGCCCGTCCGGAGAACAAGGGCAAACTGATCGTCACGGTGGCCTGCTCCACCGGGGAACGCTACCTGAGCACGGCGCTCGCCGAGGAAGCCCGCCAGCAAGTGGGCGGCTGAACGAACCAGGAATCAAGGAATGGCGGTCCCGTCACTTGACCAAGTGGCATTCGGGGCCAAGTTGCTGATTTTTACCCCATCTGCCAAATGGCCAAAGCACCCGCCCCATCTCACCCGGAAGAGGCCCCAGCTCACGATCCGCTGGCCGCCGCTCTGGGCCCGTCTCCTCTGGAAAAATTCATCGAGGACAACAAGGTTACCGTTTTCGGAGGAATCGCCGCGGTGGTGGTGGGCGTCAGCGCCGCCATTTGGTTCAGCGGCACCCGGGCGGAATCAGAGTTGGAGACCGCGCAAGCCTTCTCGAAAGCCTCGACGTTGAGTGAGTTCGATGCCGTTATCGCGCAATATCCCAGTTCGCCCGTGGCGGGGAATGCGCTCTTGCGCAAGGCGGCCCTGCTGGAGGATGAAGGGAAAATCGACGAGGCCCGCGCCGCGTTGGTGGAATTGCGGGAACGTCATCCGCAGCACGCGTTGATCGATCAAGCAACTCTGGCCTTGGCCCGCTTGGCCACGAACGCCAATGAACTGGAGAGGGCCCGGGATTTCCTGAGTGAGATCCCCAGCAGCTCGGACCTGGCCGCCCTGGCCCAACTGCAATTGGGCGACTTGGCCTACCAGCAGGGCGATTTGGTGAAGGCGAAAACGATCTACGAACCGATCCAAGCCAATTACCCGGTGAATCCCTGGAGTCAGCAAGTTGCGCAGCGGCTTCAAGCTTTGAAACTGGCGGAAGCCAAGGCGAAAACGCCGGCTCCTGTGCTTCCCAAGGCGGCGGAGACGGCTCCGACCCCAGCCAAGACTCCAGCGGTGGCTCCCGCCAAAACCGAGGCAGCGGCAGCGCCGAAAGCCCCGGAGAAACCGGAAGCGAAAGCCGAGGCCAAGCCAGCGACTCCCGCCAAGCCTGAGGCAACTCCCACGCCCGCACCGGCAGCTCCTGCCAAGTAAGCGGGAGTGCTGGTGAGCGTTCCGAACCTTCAACGTGGCGAGGACTTTCAGTCGTCGAGCCGCGGACATCTCGCCAGAGCCCGAGCCCTGAACGTGCGACCCAATCGCCGGGTGCTTTGGATGAAACAGGCGGGGGAAGCCCCGCCTCTACGACGTAGCGGCTGCGCTTCGTAGAATTCCGCATCACCCATGCAGCCGGGCGGCAGCTTTCCCCGCCCGCAGCGCTGCAGCTGTCCATTCCGAGCCCGGAACGCCCTTCCGCAGCGCTGCAGCCACCCATTCCGAGCCCGGAATGCCCTCCCGCACCGCTGCAGTCACCATTCCGAGCCCGGAATGTCCTCCCGCACCGCTGCAGCCGCCCATTCCGAGCCCGGAATGTCATCCCGCAGCCCGTGGAGCCTGAGACGGCAACCGATAGGCAGGAAGTCTGATTTGACTTCCTCGCAAAATTCGTGTTTCCGGGAGCAGGTCAGGATGTCTGAGACTGGGCTAGCCGTTATCCGGCCGTTTGGCGGAGGGGTCGAAGAAGATTCGCACCTCGGCATCGTCCGCTCCGATCAAGGTTTTCGCGTGGCTCAGGGCTTCGCGGGTGGACCAGTTCGGTTTGCGGGGATCGTGGGCAAAGACATTTTCCTGCCCGATGGCTTCCAGGGTGCGCGAGCGGGTCAGAACTCCGAGCACTTCGGGGGTCGCTCCGCTGAGGATGAGATGCCGGCCCGAGCCGCGGAGGAAGCGGGCCAGATCTTCCAAGGCCATCACGCTAGTGGCATCCAGCCGACGAGCGTTGCGCATCCGCAGGATAATGACCCGCAAGTTCGGATCCATGCAGGAGCGCTGAATCTGGCTGCGGAGCAATTCCGCCGCACCGAAGAATAATTCACCCTCCACGTGGACCAGGGAAATGAGCGGGTGTTGGCGGGTGCCATCGAACGATTCCCGGACGTCGCCTTCGTCGGTGAAATGATATTCGACCAGTTCGGGGCGGCTCGCTTTGCGCAGATAGAGCATGATGGAAATCGCCACGCCCAGGAACACCGCTTGGTGAAACGGCAGAATCAGGGTGGCTAGAAACGTCGATAACGTGACCGTGGCGTCGGAGCCTGTCGCGGCCAGGCAAATGCGGATCTGGCGTCGATGCACCAGCGAGACCGCGATGCAAATCACTAACGTTGCCAGGGCGCACTCCGGGATCCAAGTGATCATCTGATTCCCCGGAATGGCGAGGAGAACGGCGCCCGTGGCACAAAGCAAGCCGCTGAAAACGCCTGCCAAGCGCGTTTCCGCTCCGCTGGAATAGTTCAGCTGGGAGCGGGTCAGCGAGCCCGAGGCCGGAAGGGAGCTGAAGAACGAGGTGACGAGGTTAGCGATGCCCAAGCTGAGCATATCCTGATTCTGGTCTGGTCGGTCGCCGCTGCGGCTGGCCAGAGTTTTGGACATCACGCTGTTCTCCAAGGAAGCGAGGAACGCGACCGAAATGGCGATTCCAAAGAGCAGGCTGATTGTATTGAACAAGCCTCCAGGAAAGTGAGGAACGGTGGGTTGGAGGTTGGCGAGGTTGAACGCTTCAAAAGTCTCCACCCGGAAATGGAATACGTGGAGGAAGGCATACACGGCGCTAGCCAGGGCCAAACTGATGGCAAAAACGGGCCAGCCAGGACGAGTTCGCCGGATCGCCAGAAACACCGCGATCGTGATGCTACTGAGGAGCAGCGTTTCCCATTGAGCTTCCGGCAAAGAGCGGACCAGAAACGCGAGCAATCCGAAGAACGTTCGTGGCCTAGGTTCCCCGGAATTGAAGTCGACCCCGAGCACGATCCTTGCCTGATTGGCGATGATCAACACGGCGGCGCCCGTGATATAACCGACAACCACGCTGCGGCTGATGTATTGGATGAGGTCCGCTACCCGGAGATAGGCGCCGAGGACGAGAAGGAGCCCGACAAAGAAGACGAGCAGCGGAAGCAAGATTAGCTTGGCGGAAGGTTCTTGGAGCGTTCCGAAGAACCCGAAAATCATCAGGGCGGTGGCGTTGGTCGGGCCCAGAATGGTGTGCCGGGAGCCTGAAAATGGGGCGGCCACGAATGAGGCGATGGCACTGCATGTGATGCCGAAATAGATCGGCACTTCGGCGATCACCGCGTAGGCCATCCCTTGGGGAATGGCGAGGAGGGCGACGTTGAGGCCGGCCCAGAAGTCAGATTTAAATCGATGGCCGTTGTATCCCTTGAGATCACGCAACAACGGCAGCGGATCGACCGGCCGGGTGAGCAGGAAGGCGATGAGGGCCGTCCTTGCCTGGCGAAGCCATTCCTGGACGGAGGCCATCACGGCGTTTCTTCAGAAAGATCGATGCCAAAGAAGTCCTGGAATACTTGCCGGTAGACCTCGCGCTTGAATTCAGGAAGCCACCCGAGGCGAAACTCAGCTGGTGCGATCCAGCGATACGCGCAAAACTCGGCGTCATCTTGGGCCAGATCGATATCCGCATCGGTGCCGAGAAAGCGGCAGAGAAAATAGGTTTGCTCTTGCCCGGCCCAGGGACCTTTGCGGCGATGGTTGGGCGGGAAATCGTAGCGATACCCGGTGCGGGAATGAAGGGGCTCAAAGCAGGTTTCCGGCAAGCCGAGTTCCTCGCGGACTTCGCGCTTCAGGGCATCGATCACGTCCTCGCCGTCGTCGATTCCGCCTTGGGGAAACTGCCAAGCTCCGCGGATGCTGATCCGTTCCGCGACGAGGATGCGGCCCAAATCGTCCTGCAGGATGGCGGCAATATTCGGACGATAAAGAAGCATCTGGACACAAAAGCCATCGGCACGGGCAGCGTCAACTTGATCGCGCAAGGAAACCGGCGGAGCCTGGCGGCGATGCAAATTCGCGGGCAATGGTTGGCCATCGCGGGCGCGGTGGGTCTCGTGGTGACTGTGGTGGCTTCACTGACGATCTGGCGGGCCGAAGCCCAGGTGATGGCGCATCAAAAGGAGTTTCTCCGGGCGGTCGAAGATCGCAAAGCCAAGAAGATCGACCGCTTGCTCGCGGCCAATTATGCGGATGCGTGGGGATTCGATCGCCTGGATGTGCTTTTGGCGTGCGATGACCTCCGGCGCTGTTTTTTGGCGGTCGGTTTTGCGGTCCAGGACGAAAAGGTTGAGGTGAGCGGGGGAACGGGGAGCTACCAAGCGCGCTTGAGGCTCCAAGGTTCCCCGGTGGGGGCGGGCCAATTTATCCGAGAGCGTGCGAATCGTCTTCGGGAACCCTTCGTGTTTACCTGGCGGAAGGCGGGGTGGTTGCCCTGGGACTGGCGCCTGCACCGGATCGATCAAGTCGAATTGACCAGCCTGGAGGGGTATGAGCCAGGGGCCTTGCGCGAACTTCTGGACATTGAGTGATCCGTTCGCGACAATCTCCCCATCCCGGTGTTCCACCCAAAAATCCTGCCATGAAAGTTTATCAGTATCTGCTTTGTTTCTGTCTTTTCGGCGCTGCACAACTGCCGGCGCAAAACCAGCCTGCTCCCAACAATAACAATTCCCCCGCCGAGCCCGAGGGGTGGCGGGGCTTTTTGGCGATCACCCACAAAGAGGGGCGTTTCGTAATTCCCTATTCCCGGATCGTCTCGGTGAGCCGCGCACAATTCGTGATCGATGGTGGTGGCAAGGTCGATGAAGTCACGGTGGATACCACCGGAGGGGTCATCGCCCGCTTCTATTATTTGGAGAGCCTCTCCGAAAACAATCCTCTGAACGCGGTGCAGATCATTAACAATCGCGCCCAAAAGCTGTCTGAACTGGCCGAGAAGCGAACAGGCGAAGACGCGCGCCAGGTCGTAAAGCATTACCCCGACACCACGCACGCCAAGACGGTGGAGTTCAATCTATCCCAAAAGCAGCAACTCGATGCCCTCTTCAATCACATCACCCGCAAATGGATTGAAGAGAACGGCAATGGTCCGGCGGAAACGCTCAAACTATAAGTGTACTTTCAACGGCCCAAGAAGCCGTTCAGCAAATCCCGGCCCACGCCGATTGCTCCTTCCACCGACTGCTTGATCGCTGCTGGGCTCTTGATGGTATCAATGGCCGTCTTCACGCCAGCGGCGGCGAGTTTCGGGACCAAATCGTTTTGCGGAGCATCGACCGTTCCGGAGAGATTGATGTCCGTCCAGAGATAGCCGTTGTCCGTGGTCACGAAGATCGCTTGTTCCACTCCGGGAATCCAAGTGGCGCTGCCGGGAATGATGCCTAAGCGCAATTTGCCGGATAATGCCTTGCCGTCCACTTGGAGGCTCCCGGTGAGTCGAGCCAACCCATCCGACTGCACATCGATGTTTTCTACGATGGTGCGATTCCCAATTCGGCTGAATTGCGCGCTGGCGCCATCCCGCAACGCCAAGCGGCGGAAGCGCTCGCTGCCGGTGTAGGTCGCCAAGGTTTCCAAAACGGGGAAGGCTTCGAGCATGCCTTTGTCCATGGTGATGGTGCCCGTTTGGGAGATTTGATCCGGCCGGGCGGGATCTCCTTCGATTTTGGCCGCGACTCGCAGGTCGCCGCGCACCTTTTGCGTCCAAGCGTCCGCGACGACCTCTTGCGCTTGCAAGTGGTCGATCGAAGCACGCAGCAGCATCGAGCCCGGTTTTTCCTTGGTTCCCTTGATGATATCTCCTTCCGCTTGGATTTCGGCGTCGCCGGCCGTTCGCAAGAGCGCTTGAGATAGAAAGACATCGCCGTCCTTGAATCGAAAATCGACGCGATCGACTTCCAATTTCTCCTGACCGGGGCGCCGGATGGAACCGCCGCGGATTTCGACTTTGTAGGCATCCATGGTCGGGGTTGGCTTGATGATGGTTTGCATGCCGACGGCCTCGGATTTTGGGCCGGTTCCTTCCGTCCAGAGGAGGTTGAAATTGCTGATGCGGACGACGTCAATTTCGGCGCGGTTGGGGATCATGCTCGCAATCATTCCAGGGGCTGCTTGGGGGCGCGGTTCGGGGGAGACGATCGCAGGGGCAGGGAACGATTGGGGAAGCTTGGCTTTCTCGGAAACATCGAGATCGGCTTGATTCACGATGACTTCTGGAACTTTCCAGACGCCACGGCGGAATTGTGCTGCGCTCAGATCCAATTCGGCGCGAAAGCCGGAGACTTCCAGGAACCCGAAGGCGGCGTCCTGATATCCGGTGGCGCGGAATCGATCAGTATAGGCGGAGGAACCCTCCCAGCGGACGATGTCCAACTCGGCATCCGCCTTGAGGCTTTTGGAAATCGCAGCAGCTACTTTCTCGCGGAACGCGGTGCTGCGGAGAAAGCCTTTGGCATACGACACGATGGCGAAGGCGGCGATGGCCAAGGAGAGCACGAAGAGCGCTCCGCCGATGAGGGCACCTTGGCCGATGGCGGCGCCCAAATTCGCGCCAGTCTGGGTTTTGCGTCGAGATCTCCTGCTCATTTGGCGGTTTTGGCGGTCACCTTGCCAAAGATCGTGCGGTTTTTCTAGCCGAATGCTCGATTGTTTCCTAAAGAAGAGAGGATTCCCCCGGAACCTTCTTATTCTCTCGTCACCGTGCTCGAAATCCGCGATCTCCAATTCACCATACAAAAAGACGGCGCGGAGATTCCTCTGCTGCAAAACATCTCGGTGAAAATCCCCGCGGGGCACTTCGTGGCTATCGTGGGACCATCGGGTTGTGGAAAATCTACGCTGCTCAAAACCATCGCGGGGATCAATGTAGAAACGGGCGGCGATCTCCACTGGGACGGTCGCAATCTCTCCGAGGACGGTGATTTGCAGCCGGATGAGTTCGGTTATGTGCCTCAGTTCAGTATCGCTTTTGACCAGCTCACCGTGGAGGAGAGCATCGACAATGCGATCCGTTTGCGGTTGAAAACCAAGTCCGGGGCGGAAGTGGAGCAGCGGGCGGACCGCATCATCGAGCAAGTGGGACTTGACGCGATTCGCGAGAGACGGGTTTCCGTGCTCTCGGGTGGGCAAAAACGCCGCTTGGGATTGGCGTTGGAGATGGCGACTGATCCGCGGCTCTTGCTTTGTGATGAGGTCACGAGCGGGTTGGATCCGAAGAGCGAGAACGAGATCGTGAATTTGCTGCACCGGCTGTCCAAGTCGGATGGCCGGATCGTAGCCAGCGTGACGCACAGCCTCGGGCACTTGGATCTCTATGATTCCGTGCTGGTGCTTTATGCCGGACGCGTCGTGTATCACGGACCGCCGTCGGCCCTCGCGCATTACTTTGGCGTGGCTTTGGCCGAGGAAGTGTATCCGGCCTTGGCGACGCGCGAACCGGATCAGTGGGCTCAGTCCTGGGAGAAGCACCGGGAACACTACTACTCGGCGATGCCTGGTTTTGCGGCATCGGCCATGCCGTCGGCCGCGAGTCAACCGGCTTCGGGGAAACGAGCCGGGACACCGGGGTTTTTTGCACAGCTTTTTGTGCTCTTGGCTCGGCGGTGGACGATCTTTTTCCGGGATCGCACCCAGTTGTTGCTCCAAGTCGCCATGCTCTTGATCTTTCCGGCGGTGGTGGTGCTCTTTGCGTTTGAAGGGATTCCCGCGCTGAAAAGAGCTTCGGAAACTCGGTCGGCGGGAGTCGAGGAGCTCATCGAGCAGATCCAAATCGAGAAAAACCGGATGGAAGTCGGTGGGCTTTTGTCTGGTTTGGTGATGTTCCAGGTCGTGCTTCTAGCGCTGATGGGATCGAATAACTCGGCGCGGGAGATCGCTGGAGAGCGTTTGATTTTTGAGAAGGAGAAATTGGGCGGGCTGCGGGTGAGTAGCTATCTCGGCAGCAAGCTGTTTTTCTTGGCGGTGCTGGTGACGGTGCAATCCGCCTGGATGTATCTATTCGTGAACATTTTCGCGCAAATGCCAGCGCCCGCTTTGATCCACGGCGGTCTTCTCATTCTAGTCAACGCGGCGATGACTGCCATCTGTCTTGGCATTTCCGCCGCCATGACCTCGCCCGACCAAGCCTCCTTGCTCAGTATTTACCTAGTGGGCTTCCAGTTGCCGCTCTCCGGCGCGGTGTTGGCGCTTCCAGGGGCGGTGGAACCGGTGATTCAGCCGTTTATTTCCGCGTATTGGAGTTGGTCCGGTGTGGTACGGTCCTTGGACGACCGTTTCTTCGCTGCCGTGGATACGGTGACGGAAGCGAGCCTGCGGCCGGTAGGTCTCTGTGTGCTGGCGCTCGGGGTCCATCTCGTCATTGGCGTTGTCCTCTCCTTCGCCGGTGCCTCCCGCTCCCGGTGGGGGCATTGAGCCCGGCTCCGAATAACGGTTTCCGAAATCGCCGGAGTATCCTATACTGCCACCCAACGTTTCATCCCTTCGAAAATTCTCATGCCTCGCCGTTCCCGGAACTCGTCAGGAGCCAACTCCGCCCAAATTTTGGGTTTGGTGGGTGGCTTGCTCTTCATTCTCGCCGTGGGCGGCGGGGTCGCCTTTCTGTTCTTTGGGGACGGCGGATCCTCTTCGGGACGAGGTTCCCGAGCTATTCAGGCGAACGAGTTCAATCTTCGGGATTATCTAGACAACGCCAACGCCCTGCGGGGAAACACCTATCGCTTGGAGGGCAAAGTAGAGGAGCAACTTCGCTGGACCCGCGACCGGGGGCGCTTGATCAGCCTTCATGTCGAGAGCGCCAGCGACGGATCACCGGTTCCTGTACTGGTGCCTCAAGAGTTTAGTCACGTAAATATTGAGAAGAACAACAACCTATCGTTGGTCGCTGAAGTGGGCGACAACGGGTTGCTGATCGCTCGGGACGTTCGTCCGAAGTAAAGTATCTCTCGCTGCCATGAAAATTCCTCGGTTCGTCTTGGTCTCTCTCCTTGCCGTTGTCGCGTCGCCTGGATTCGCGCAAGTCTTTACGCCACAATCTACGGGCGCTGGTTCGTCATCGGGAAGCCCTTCGGCCCCGTCGTCCTCACCGGCCTCATCTAGTGCGATGGGCTCTCCTTCCTCATCGCAGTCCAAGGGTGACGATCCGGTGATGGGCAATGTACTGCCGCTGTTCGATCCTTCGAGTGAGACGGTCATGTTTGAGGGGCAGATGTGGGACATCAATGATAACCGAATTTTCAATGCGCGATTTGAAAAGTATCTCAACGCTCCGCCGGCGAACGGCGAGGACGATGCCGCCTACCGCGCTACGATGGATGGGATTCGGCAGGCGTTGTCTCCGCACAACAAGACCAAGGGAGGGAGGGTTGATTTGAACGGAGCCGTGGCCTTGCTTGAGAAAGCCTCGACATTTGCACAAGACGGACGGATGTCGGAATCCATCGCGAATGCGGTTTACCGGATCTGGTTGGCACGCAAGCAAACCCGCGAATTGGGGCTCGCCAATGACCGTTTGCGCAAGGATCGCTCCGACACCGTGAGGAACGCCGAGTTGGCGAGTCGGCCTACTGGATTGGAACGCCGTAGATCCAATGGCACCGCTGCGGGAGCGGCCGATCAGCAGGCAAACAAAGCGGAGGACATGGTGGGCCGTTTGAGCGCGGCCGGGGAGTATGCGACGCGCTATGCCGAAGTCCAAGCGAAGATTACTGCTAACGAAGGGGTTATGGCGGTTTCGGAGTTGGAGAGCAAGCTCGAATTCCAGGGCTTGATGGTTCAATTCTTCACGCAACGGCGTTTCGAACACGTGGTTGCCGCCGCCCGGATTTACACGGAGTTCTACAACGATGGTGGCGGCCGCATTCAGTTCAAAGAGGGCTCGGATGCGGGCAACATGTTCAAGGACGTTGCTGGCTTTGATCCCACCGTAACCACTCTAGACAGCCTGGCCAACGAGGCAATCCAAGACACCGCGCAGGCGGTTGAGGCTTTTGACTTTCTGATCGAGAAAGCGGAACGCGCAAGTGCAAGCAAACGCCTGATGGAAGCCTTTATGATCGGGGAGTTTCTGCCCCCAGTCCAGACGGTCTCACTTGAGAAAAAGCAGTCGATTCTTAAATTCGTGAAGGCTTATAATCAGCTGTTGTCCTCGCTTGAGGTCAAAGATTACGCCCTGGCCGAAGAGAAGGTAAACGAATTGCGGGAGCTGGCGCAGGATTTCGATCATTCCAAGCCTCTAGCGGCAATCAATACCGCGCGGCTCACCAGCAGCATGCATGTGCAAACGGCGATTAACGAAGCCCTGAGAGGAAACGAACAGGCCTATAAGGAGAACATCGCCGCCGCGACGCAGATTTGGCCGACGAACCCGGAATTAAAGGCCGCTTTTGATACCATCTCGAAGCAAGGCAACCGCCAGAGCCAAACCACCATTGACCTCGACCGGCTCATCGCCACGCGCAGCTTCCGCCAGATTAATACGGACAAGGAGCGCTACATGGTGGCCGTCGTTGATGATCCAAAGCGTAAAGAAGAACTCAAGGAGATCATCACGAACATCAACACCATCGATATCTCCATCCAACAAGCCCGAAAGTTGGCGGAGGTTGGCAACGCCTACGGTGCTTGGGAGACGGTCGAGGACGCCTTTACGCAATTTCCGGATGATCCTCCGCTGAGCAAAGCCCGGTCCGATTATGCCATTCAGGTCGCGCCATTTGTCAGCGCGTTGAAGAAGGCGGAAGAGTTGGAAGAACGCGGGCAGACCGGCGCGGGCTTGGCGTGGTATCTGAGATCCCGGCAGCTCTATCCGGCGAGCAGTTTTGCCTCAGCAGGCATCAAGCGCCTCGTCGATGTGGTGCTCCCCGATCAGGTCCAGACAGGGCAGCCGTAAGTCCAGGGCCTGCTTCCAGGGAAATAAAAAAGGGAGCCATATTGGCTCCCTTTTCTTTTTGTCTGTTGAAATGGATGGAGGTGTTCAGGCCTTAAAAGTGTAACGGGCTTCTTTGCCGGAACCCTTCTTCACGATGCCCGGAAGCTCACGAAGCTTTTTGGCGGTGGTTTGATAATTCACGCCGGAACGGATGCTGATTTCCTTCTGGGAGAGACCTTCGCCGTTGGCTTCCTTGATGGTATTCATGATCTTGTCGTTCACGAGGTCAGAAGGCATCCGAGTGCGCTTCTTCTTGGCACCGGCTTTCGGGGGACGGCCGCGCAATACACGGGGAGCAACGCGGGGAGCGGCTGGCTCAACGGGAGCGATGGCGCGTGCGGACGGAACTTCAACTACAGAGGCGCGGCGAGCGCTACCGGAGAGCGCTTGGATCCGGCTTTGTGCTTCACGGACTTGTTGTTCCAATACGGCCAGGCGTTGAGCGTGCAGTCCGCTAAGTTGCTTTTCCAGCACCGCAATTTGCTTTTCAATTTGCGCGATATCGCTTGTGTTCATGCCGCGCTTTTCCGCTATAAAGAAAACAATGTCAACGGGAATTTTATGTTATGACAATAGCCATCATGGAAAATAGATAAAGAAAAGGACGGTCCGGACTGATCGGGATAACAACATAATGAATGTGATTGATCAGCCCGCTCCGGGATCAGAGGCGGCCGGGTGCTA
The DNA here is from genome assembly GCA_945883495.1 of Akkermansia muciniphila. Taxonomy (GTDB): domain Bacteria; phylum Verrucomicrobiota; class Verrucomicrobiia; order Verrucomicrobiales; family DEV007; genus V1-115. Next base: position 39,383 of record CAMCXS010000001.1, on the reverse strand, counting down.
ATGGCATTCTGCGCGGCTGTGGGGAATTTTGTTTGACAATGGGATCGACTGCGTCTTAGGTCTCCACCCCGTTTGTAAGGAGTTGTTTTGAACAATGCCGTTGGTCTCTGGGGTTGAGCGTCGCGTGAGAGTGCGTCGCCCAAAGGGACTCCCCCCGGAGGAAACCCGGCGATTTTGAATCCTATGCCGACCCATCTTGCCCGTTTTGAAATGCCGAAACACCTCGTGAAAGACGAGGCCACGGCCACTGAAACCTACGCTTGTTTCACTGCGGAACCGTTCGAGAACGGTTACGGACACACCATCGGAAACTCACTGCGCCGGGTTTTGCTCGCTTCTCTAGAGGGGGCCGCGATCACTTCGGTGCGAATCACTGGTGCGGATCACGAGTTCACCTCGCTTCCCGGAGTGGTTGAGGATGTTACGGATATCATCCTGAATCTGAAAAAGGTGAAATTCCGCCACTTTGATAAGAAGGAGCCTGCCACGTTGAGTATCTCCGTGGATCGTGAGGGGCCGGTGACCGCCGGTGATATCCAAGAGTCCAGCCAGTATGAGGTCGTCAACAAGGACCAGCTGATTTGCACTCTGGACCGCAAAACCAAATTTGAGGCGGATCTTGAAGTGCGCGTTGGGCGCGGGTTCAACACCAGCGACGATAACAAGTATGCGGAAATGCCGATCGGCGTCATCGCGATCGACTCCATTTTTTCACCGGTGCAACGGGTGAAATACGCGGTGGAATACACGCGGGTTGGGCAGCGGACGGACTACAATAAGCTGGTTTTGCACATTTGGACGGATGGCCGGATTGAGCCTTCCGAGGCATTGTTGCAATCGTCCGCGATTCTGCGCCACCACCTGGATGTCTTCGTGAATTACGACGATTCGTTGATCCACTTTGAATCTGAAGCTCCGGCGGAGAGCGAAGAAAACGCCGAGCTGAAGAAGCTCCTCAACATGAGCGTGAACGAGATCGAACTCTCGGTGCGCGCCGCGAACTGCCTCAACAATGCCAATATCACCACGGTGGGACAATTGGCGATGAAGAGCGAGGCGGAGATGTTGAAGTATCGGAATTTCGGCAAGAAGTCACTGAACGAAATCAAAGAGAAGCTTTCCGAATTGGGTCTTTCCTTGGGGATGCAAATCGATCCGCACTTGATGGATTCACCGTTCCCGGCTCCTCTTTTGGCGGACCTCAAGCCACGTGGCGGCGGTCTCTCCGAACTGATTGATTTGAATATTGGCAATTCCGACGACTGAGCCTAGGGTTGCCCCTCGCAAACCTGAACTGAACATTCCATGAGACACCGGCAGAAAACCGCAAAGCTTCAGCGGACCGCATCCCATCGCCGGGCTTTGCTGGCCAATATGGCCTGCAGCCTGATTGAGCACGGTCGCATTCGGACCACCTTGGCCAAGGCTAAGGCCCTCAAACCAATCGCTGAAAAGCTGATCACGCTGGCCCGGAAGGACACCTTGCATGCCCGGCGAACTGCCGTTGCGTATCTTCGCCATAAAGAGCCTGTGAAGCGGCTCTTCGAAGAAGTCGTCCCGGCTTCGGCGGGCCGTCAGGGTGGTTACACTCGTATCACCAAGCTCGGTTTTCGTCGCAGCGATGCGGCTCCGATGGCGGTGATCGAATGGGTGGACATGCCGGGTGGTGCTGCCAAGGATGCGGCCGAAGAAGCAGCCTGATCGACGCGGCTCGGCCCGCTGAACGAACGCAGGTTCTGGCTTTTGGTGCGAGCGCGTGGTTCCCTCTGAACTTTCGCGCTCGTATCATTTCCGGTTGGATTCGTCAGCTCCAGGCAAAGCATTCCGGCCTTTCTTATGCAGATTCCCGATTCCGCTCCGTTCTCGGAAGAGCAGCGCACCGCTCTCAACCGGATTTTGCCCTCGATCTCGCCGTCGCAGCTTACGTGGCTGACGGGATTTGTCGCTGGGTTGCAGGCGGCTTTGCAGCAACCCGGGCTGGCGCCCGCCTCCGCATTGGAGCAGTCTGTGATGCCAGCCCCAGCCGCGTTGCCCTCGCTGCCGGGCACAGCCGCCACCCAGTCGTCGCTTGCGATTGTTTACGGCAGTGAGTCTGGCAATGCTGAAGGGCTCGCGCAGCAAGCCCGTAAGGAGGCTGGGAAGCGTGGATTCAAGGCCACTGTCATTGATATGGCGGATCGGAGTGTCGCGGCTTTGGCCAAAGAAAAGAACTTGATGGTGATCACCAGTACCTGGGGCGACGGGGATCCGCCGGACAACGCGGTCGCGCTGCACGCCGCGATTATGGCTCCCTCTGCCCCTTCCTTCGCCGGAGTTTCCTATGCGGTGTGCGGGCTGGGGGACACTAGCTACGACAAGTTTTGCCAGACGGGAAAAGACTTTGATCGCAGGCTCGAGGAACTTGGGGCAGAGCGCTTTTTTGACCGGGTTGATTGCGATACCGATTACGATGCGCCCTTTGCCAAGTGGCTGGATGGAGCACTGGGTGAGTTGCAGAAGCGCTCCTCCGGCGGAGCGACTGTAGCAGCGGTTCCGGCAGTGGCTTCAGCGGCCGTGGCGAGTGGGTATGGCAAGAAGAATCCCTTTCCGGCGCCTCTAAAAGAGAAAATCCTTCTCAGCGGACGGGGGAGCGAAAAAGAAGTTTGGCACCACGAATTTCTTCTCGAAGGCTCGGGTATGTCCTATGAGCCGGGGGATTCCCTCGCCATCGTTCCCGCAAATCGGATGGAGGATGTCGATGCCCTGCTTGCGGCCGGGAATTTTCAGGGGACCAGCGTGACGGTGGAAGGCTCCTCTTGTGATTTGGCGACCGCTCTCAGGGTTCACTTCGACTGCACCACGCTGACCAAGAACGTAGCTTCGAAATACAACGAGATCGCCAAATCAGGAAAGCTTACGCAGCTACTCGCGGATAGCGAAGCCTGCCGCAATTATCTCTACGGGCGCCAAGTGGTTGATTTGTTGGCGGATTTCCCGGTCAAAGGGCTTTCGGCTGCTGATTTCTTGGGCCTGCTTCGCAGATTGCCGCCACGTCTCTACTCGATTGCATCCAGCCTGCGGGCGCATCCTGATGAAGTGCATCTCACGGTGGCGGCTGTTCGCTACCAGTCGCACGGCCGGGAGCGAGTGGGCGTGGCCTCGACCTATCTCGCGGACCGAGTCCTGGCCGGAGCCACAGTTCCGGTGTATATCACTCCGAACAAAAATTTTAAGCTGCCAGCGGATCGTGACACGCCGATCATAATGATCGGACCCGGAACGGGCGTGGCTCCCTTCCGGGCTTTCCTACAAGAGCGGCAGGCCGTTGGGGCCACGGGGCGGAACTGGCTCTTCTTCGGTGATCAGCGATATACGTTGGATTTCCTCTACCAAGTCGAGTGGCAGGAATATCTGAAAGACGGGTTACTGACTCGCCTCGATGTAGCGTTTTCGCGTGATCAGAAGCACAAAATCTACGTGCAAAATCGCATGGAAGAGCGCGCGGCGGAACTTTGGCGATGGCTCGAAGAAGGCGCGTTTGTCTATGTCTGCGGCGACGCCAACCGAATGGCTGGCGATGTGCATGAAACGCTGATCCGCATCGCAGAGACATGCGGTGGCAAGCCCCGCGCTGAGGCTGAGTCCTATATCGAAGGTCTGCGTCAAACCAAGCGCTATCTGCGCGACGTGTATTGAAGCGGATCGAGGTCATGGAGTCATTTCGGCAGCTCCAAACGCCCAATCCCCCGACCCTACACCCGTCCGAAACTGGGAAAAGATTAGCGAACTGTTGCTTGCCTTGTCTGAGATCCTGGCAACTAGAGGGAGTGTGAATCGGATTTTTTTTGTTTGGGCGTGGTTGATCCTGCTGCCGAGCGCTGAATCGGAGGCAGGGGAAAGTTATGCGAGCTGGAGTCGGCAGATTCCGGAGAATCAACGCGGATTCGCGGCGGATCCAGATGGCGACTCTCAGCCGAACGGGCTGGAGTTTGTGCTCGGCCAGGAACCCCTTGTCCGTCAAAGTGGCGGCTTGGGAATCGATTTTTCACAGATGGCGGGACATGCTGCCGTGAGCTTTGCCATCACCAATGCGGGATTGGACGATGCGATTCTCCGGGTGGAGGGGAGTGGGGATGCCGCTAGTTGGCTTCCGATCGCCACGTTGAAGCCAGGAACCAGTTGGCAGGGGCCGGCGGAGGTTCAAGCCGAGCCGATCCCCGGTGAATCCTTGCTTCGGGTCACCGTTCGGGATTCCTTCCCGTTGTCGCCGGGCCAATCCCGATTCCTTCGTCTCACCGTGGTCATTGATGGGGACGGGGATGGCATGCCGGATGTCTATGAGCTGGCGAACGGGCTGGATCCGCTGTTCGACGATGCCGCCTTGGATCAAGACGGTGACGGGCTGGACAACCTCTCGGAATTCCGGGCGGGCACCGGAGCGAATCGGCGTGATAGTGACGGCGATGGCAAGCTCGACGGGTTCGAAATCGCCATGGGGAGTGATCCGTCATCTCCGGGGCGTCCTGTCAGCGTTTCAGCGTTTGGATTTGCGGTTCATCGGCCGCTGCGCTGAGGTGGGACGCGTGCGCTGCTTGCCTCTATTTCGTCGATTCTGGCTGCCGGCTTTGGCTGGGGGCTTGACCTTAGCCGCGCTGACGAGCTGCCCGGCGCCACCGCCAGCGAGCGAAGGCAAGCCGAGTTCCCAACGGCCGCTCCGGATCATGGCCGCGAATTTGACGAGCGGGAACGGCCAAGACTACGATCCGGGACATGGAAATCGGATCTTCCAAGGTCTGGATCCCGATATCGTCCTGATCCAAGAGATGAGCTACCTGTCGAACACGCCGCAAGATCTCCGGCGCTGGATCGAGAGCACGTTCGGTCCAGAATTCCGCTACTACCAGGAATCAGGCCCGGGGATCCCCAACGGCATTGTGAGCCGGTATCCCATCGTGCAAGCGGGTGAGTGGGATGATCCGTGGCTCGATAATCGCGACTTCGCCTGGGCTCGGATTGACATCCCTGGGAAACGCGATCTATGGGCGATCAGCGTTCACCTCAAAGCATCGAGCGACGATGCCGCGCAACGCAATCAGCAGGCAAAGGAGTTGCTTCGCCGGCTCGGCTCGATTCCGGCTGAGGATTACGTGGTGCTGGGCGGGGATTTCAATACGCAGGATCGCTCGGAACCGTGCTTGCGGACCTTGTCGTCGGATCTCGTCACGGCAGGTCCGTATCCGTCCGATGCCCGGGGCGATGGCGATACGAATGCGAAACGGAATAAGCCGTATGATTGGGTGCTCGCGGACGCGGATCTGCACCGGCTGAGCGTGCCCTTGAGGCTTGGGTCCCGGAAATTTCCGCACGGTTTGGTCTTCGATTCCCGGACCTACGAACCGCTCTCCGAAGTGGCGCCGGTGCAGCGGGGCGACAGCGGTGCGCCCAATATGCAACACATGGCGGTGCTGCGGGCGTTTGCGATTCCGGAAGAGTAAGCGACATGCGGGCTTGCGCCGAGTCTGCCCGGACGGCAAACTGAAGTCCATGAGCTTGGCCCAACCAGCTTTGGAGGCGCCTGAGGCCGCATCGGTCCCAGCGCTCGGGCAGTTCGTCCTGATGGAAGGCATCTCGTGGGAGCGATACCTGGCGCTCTCCGAAGACTTCGATGGCACCCGCGTTCGCCTGACGTATCTGGACGGGCTCCTTGAAATCATGGCACCACCGATCTCCGAAGAACACGAGAGCCGAAGTTCCCATTTAGGGCACCTCATCGCCGAATACTGTCTGCATGCGGGAATCCGCTTTTGGGCCCAAGGAAGCCGGACCTTGCGGGTGTTCGAGCAGGCCGGATTGGAGCCGGACAAGCAATTCTGTCTTGGAGAGAAGAAGGAGCTCCCGGATCTGGCGGTGGAGGTCGGAATCACCAGCGGGGGGCTGAACAAGCTTTCGGTCTACCGGCGCTTCGAGATTCCCGAAGTCTGGATCTGGGAAGCGGAACATCTCCACGTGCATCTCTTCGATCCCGCCACCGGCCGCTACCAACTGGCCGCCGCCAGCGCTGTGCTCCCCGGGATCGACCTCTCCGCAGTCGCCCGGTGCGCGCGGATCGAGGAATCTGGGGAAGCGATTCTGGAGTTCCGGAAGAGCCTGAGCTGAGGACTTCACCATCGAGGCTTGGGTGTCACTTGGGCGGAAGCGAATTGCGAATTCTCCCGAGCATGCCAGTCTATTGCAGATGAACGACACAAGCGCGGCGGCGGAACTCATGCAGTTGCGCGCCTTACAAGCAATGACACCCGCGCGTCGCTTAGGATTGGCACTTGGTTGGAGCCAGTCTTTGCGGGAGTTGATGCGTAGCTCCCTTCGGCAACAGCACCCTGAAGTAGCGTCTCCAGTGCTGCAACGAATGCTTGCGGAGCGTTTGCTGGGCAGTGAACTCGCCGCAAAGGCCTACGGGCCGCTTCAATCCGATGGATGACACACTGCGCGCCGCGCTTGCCGCTGCCGAGGAGCTGGAAAAGCTCGGGGTGCGCTGGTTTCTTGGCGGATCACTGGCCAGTTCCATCCACGGAATCCCTCGGGCTACCTTGGATGCCGACATCATGGCAGACATCCGTCCTCAGCATGTGCAGCCCTTTCTGCAGGCTTTGGGCGACGCGTGGTATGCGGACGAAGGGGCCATTGCTGATGCAATGTGTCACCGTTCATCCTTCAATCTAATTCATCTAGACACGGCGATGAAAGTGGATGTGTTCCTTCCTAAATTACGGAGCTTCGATGCCGGTGAATTTGCAAGGTCCCAGAGAATCGCTCTCGAAGGTGTTACCTTCAACGTGCGAATCTGTTGTGCCGAAGACATTGTCATCGCAAAGCTCGAATGGTACCGGCTGGGGGGGGAAGCCTCCGAGCGCCAGTGGGGGGATATCATCGGAGTCTTGCGGCTGAACTCCGGGAAACTCGACATTGATCTTCTCAGAAGTAGCGCTGCGGAATTGGGTGTCGAGGACCTCCTCCTGCAAGCTCTGGCCGCATGTTGAGGCAACCCCGTTACGGTTACTGGTCCGCAGCGTCCTCCACTACCCTCGGGCTGATGAAGACCGGCAATTCCCATCGGCTGCCATCGGAATTCTCTAGAAAAATGCCCCCCACATAAATCGATTGTCGCGAGGGAACGGTGATGGTGGCTTGGAATGGACCGGTGTCTAGGTGCGGAAAGTCGTTGAAGGGGAGCTGAGCCTGCGGATCCAAAGTGAATTGGAGGTCCAACTGGATTTCGCCGTTGGCTTGCAACGTGGGAACGACCTCAAATTCTAAGATTCCAACTTCGGGCCCATTGGCTTGAAGCGTCCAGCCCCGTTGACCGGTTGAGATCTTGGCTGGGACCCGAGCCAGCGTATATGCCGTCGGCTTCGCGAGCACCTTGAAGGCGATCGGCAATCCTTGGAGAAGATCGGGGAGTTCCATCCCAATGCGCCAAGCTGAAGCTTTGAGTGTCCGGTCCTCCTTCACGGGGACCTTCGCAGGATCCCATTCCCACCGGGGGAGCTGACTTCCGATGCAATCCTGCGGCTCCCCTGTGCCTTGTATGTGCCATCGCCCAATCGCCACGCTCACAATGATTTGTACGGGCTTTACGTCAAGAAGCGTTGCCGCCGCCTTGAGCCGAGCCACTTCCGCAGCCGGTCCGGAAATCGTCAGCGTGTTCGCTCCGGGATCTCCGGTGAGCTTGGTGCGCCCGGTGGTGAGGGCAATCGGCTTGTCTGGGAGCTCCGCCCCTTCGGGAATTGGCTTTTCGACAACTTTGTAGAGAACGCCTACCGCGGAAACATACTGAAACGGAATCGTCTCCTCGACGGCCGGCGGCTCCTGCGCGCAGAGACCAACGGTTCCAAGAAGCAAAAAGGCGAGAAGGATGCGGGAGCGGGAGGGCATGACGAATCCGTTTCTCCCGGATCCAAAAAACTCTGTCAAGACAGCTTCGATGTTCGCGAAGGTGTCTTAGGGCGCCACTGAGCCGTTGACGGACATTGGCGCTTAGGCAACCAAGCGCCCCAACGAGGGGGGGATTCGAAATGGCCCGCCGGGTCACGGAAGGCGAGTCATCGCGACTTCCATCGACAAACGCTCCCGCCCCTCAACTCTCAACGGAGCCCCCGGCGCCATCAAGAAGCCAACGCCGTCTTAACCGCTGTCCGCTTCTTGCGGTCCCGAGTTTCGGTGGCTTTGGCTTTGGTCCGCACGCCGCTGATGATTTCCTCGATGCTCCGGTGGAGCTGGATGTAGGCCTCGCGGCCTTCTTCGGCGTGGTCTTCGCAGAGATCGATGATGAGGCGGAGTTTGCGGGCGGCTTGTTGGCTGGCCACGCGGCTTTGCGGAAGGGTTTCCCGGTTGACCGCGTCTTCTTTGGAGCTGGCGACCAGGTTTCTGAACCGCTCTTGGGCGGCTTTCAATGGCACATACCAGTCGATGGCGAGACCGAGCAGGGCGAGATCTCCTTGGGATTCCTTACTGCCATCGATGGTGGCGAAGAATTGCTCCAAGGCGGTGGAGTTTTCTTCGAGATCCAGGCGGTGGAGGGTGCGATCGAACCGTTCCGAGATGAGTTTGTTGAGGCGCTCCGCGGCGGCACGGCGGTTGGGATCGCTGAGGCGGACTTTGGCGGAGATTTCGCCATTTAAGCCCATCCAGAGGTTGTCGCGTTCTTCGTCGGCGGCGCGGATCGCCTCCGTTCCCGGCTTGTTGGGGATGCGGCCCAAGCACTTGCCTAGTGTATCGTGCGCCTCATTGAAATGCCCGGTCACCTGCCGCAACATCGCATCCTGGGCAACGATCGGTGATTTCTCCCAAAGAGTCCGCAGCTGTGCGTAGACGTCGAAGAGTTGCTCCGATGTGTACTGCAGTTGGTTGAACAGGATGGGCTGGAGAGGTGAAGTTTTCATGTTGAGGTCCATGTTAGAGTAAGAAAGGAAATAGTCAATACATCCTAAGTATTTTTTGCGTCGGCGCAGCTTTCTCCTCTGGGAACACGCATCGATGCCGCATCGAGCGGGCTTCGCGGGCTGGTGAAGTGTCTCGATGGGGAAACGAGCGGCGTCTCCAAGCCGTCGAGCCCCCTCGATGCAAAATCGAGCAACCTCCAAGGACCGTGAAGGTGCCTCGATTGCGCATCGAGCGGGTCGCGCAGCCTGTGGAGGTGCCTCGATACAACATCGAGCGATCTCCGAGGCTCGCCAGGGCCGGTCGATGCGCAATCGAGCGGCGGCAACAGGCCGTTGATGCCGCTCGATGCAAAATTCGCCCCAGCGCCTGCCGGTCGGATGCAGCTCTCTCCGTGCCCCAAATGCAACATGGTTGGTGGCGATCACAACCAGATCTGGAAGACGGGGCAAAGGCGCACTGTCCAGAAGATCTGGTGGACGACTTTATCCTCGTGATTTGCCGCAATTCTTGAATGGCGGTTGACATGCAGACGGCTGTGTCACAAAGGAAGCTGGCACTGATTGGCCCTGAGTTGAATTCTACCCGAGGCGAACTCCCAAGCCATGGTAAGCGAATCAACGATTTCAGCGCTGTTGCGGGGACGCGGCACGAAGAGTGATCATGACCCCGGACACATGGCGATCGGTTGGAACGCTGCGCAATCGGAGGGATTGCGGGGTATCGCTTCTACGGAGACACATGAAGCGAATTAAGGCGCTGCGAACGGAGCCTTACGGGCTTTTCATCGATCAAGAGCAAGGAATCGTGGCGATTGACCCCGCGACGGGAACCATTTTGTTGGACGAAGGCGAAGGTAAGGATTGTTTCCACGGAGCTGCCATTGCGCCGGAAGCATGCAGCGTGTTGGAACTGACGTCTGAAGCAAAGGGGGCCAGCTGCTTGATCCTCAAGTTGGGCTCCGGGCGATTTCACGACCTGGGTTGGATCAAGGTGACCCGTGAAACCGAGAACTGGTTGCGCGCAGCGAATCGCGTGATTGCCGTCCATCGTCCGCGAAATCACAAGGTGGAGACGACGGCGGAGGTGAGCTTCGGGATTACGCGAATCGCTCAGCCGGAGAAAAGAATTTTGGGTTTTACGTGCGCCCCACTTTCAAGGGCCAAGTGCACCAGAAGCATTTTCCCGACCGGTCATCGGGGGGAGAAGCACGGGCGCTGGAGATGGCGAGAGATTACCGGGACTATGTCCTGGCGCTTTGCCGGTTGCACGAGGAAAAAGCTCTTGGGGCCGGTGTCGATGGAGTGAGCCAGGTGGTGGGGAAGACCGAAGCGGGGAGAATCCACCGCTACTGGCAGGCCGCCTGGGTGGATGAGACCAACCATCGGCGGACCGCCAAGTTTTCAATCGAGCGCTACGGCGAGGAAGAAGCGTTGCTGTTGGCCATTCACGCCAGACCAGCCGCCACCGTCGATGCGGCGCCACCTGAGACCGGCGCTTGGAGGACCAAGCGCCCTACCTTTTTGGAGGTTCAAGTGGCTAGTTGAAGTTGAAGTGGAAATCGCGGACTGAAGTCCGCACTACCTCAATAGCGCGGTGGTTCGATGAAGCCTTCGAGCTGCCGGATCCGCGTGGGGTGACGCATTTTGCGGAGGGCTTTGGCCTCGATTTGGCGGATGCGCTCGCGGGTCACTTGAAATTGCTTGCCGACCTCTTCCAAGGTGCGGCTGCAGCCATCGACGAGGCCAAAGCGTTGTTCGAGGACTTGGCGCTCGCGCGGCGTCAAGGTATCGAGGACGTCGCGGATTTTGTCGCGGAGGAGATTGAAGGCGGTCGCATCGCTGGGATCTCCCGCGGATTTGTCCTCAATGAAGTCGCCGAAGTTGGTGTCATCGCCATCGCCGACCGGTTGCTGCAGGGAAATCGGCTGTTGCGCCATTTTCAGGACGGCACGGACGCGCTCGACAGGGAGATGAATTTCGTCGGCGATCTCGTCGGCACTGGGCTCGCGGCCAAACTCCTGAACGAGTTGCTTTTGGACCCGCATCAGCTTGTTGATGGTCTCGATCATGTGGACCGGGATCCGGATGGTGCGGGCCTGGTCGGCGATCGAACGGGTGATGGCTTGGCGGATCCACCAGGTGGCGTAGGTGGAGAACTTGTAGCCGCGGCGATACTCGAATTTCTCGACGGCCTTCATGAGGCCCATGTTTCCTTCTTGGATGAGGTCGAGGAAGGAGAGGCCACGGTTGGTGTATTTCTTGGCGATCGAAATGACGAGGCGCAGGTTGGCCTCGACCATTTCTTCCTTGGCTTGGCGGGAGTCGGCCAGGGATCGGGTCAGGTCCGAGTGAGCGGCGCGGAATTCCTCGACGGTCATCCAGGTGGAGTTCACGAAGTCCTGGGGATTGACCTCGCCGTTGGAAGCGAGGAGCCGGTCGTTCCAGGCATCGGCCAAGGCGACGAATTCCTCGATGATTTTGCTGCGGAACAGGAGCTTCGCGTAGGTGCGGGAGAGGGCGGTCATCGCCTTCTTGAGTTCCTCTTCCACGGCGGCGCGATCGGTGCCTTCCGAGTGCCCGATTCGGCGGCGGATGGCCAAGACATCTTCGCGTTGCGCCGCGAGCTGCTCGACCAATTTGGGAAGGGCCTTCATGTAGCGTTCCCGGCTGTCGAGCTTCTTATCGACCACGAGACGGTCAAGCCGCTCGGTGCCTTCCGCCAGTTTGGAAGAGAGATCGAGGTAAGCGTCCGCGACGAATCCGAAGCGGTGAATGATGCGGAGAATGGTGGAATCCGCAGTTTCGATGCGCTTGGAGATTTCCACCTCCTGCTCGCGAGTGAGCAGGGGGACTTGACCCATCTGCTTCAAGTACATCCGGACGGGATCGTCCAGAGTTTCCAGTTTGGACTCTTCGCGGGGCTCGTCGGATTCCTCGTCGGACGGTTCGGCGGCCTCGCGCTTGGCCTCGGGCTTGGAATCGTCGACCTCGGCGGCATCGACGATTTCAAACTCCATGCTGCGGAGGCGCTCCAGAATTTCGTCGATGACATCGGGGCTGACGACGCCAATGGGGAGGGCCTCATTGATGTCGTCGAACGTGAGATATTCCTGCTCTTTGGCGAGCTTGATCAGGTCGCGAATGCGCGCCTGGATCTCTTCGCCATTGATGTCGTCACTGAAGACGGACGAGGAGGAATCCAGATCGATCACTGCGGGCTTGGCAGCCTTTGGCGATGGAGAAGATTCCTTGGGTGAGGCGAGAGCAACGCCCGGGTTGGAACGGGCTTCGACTGGCTGTTTGGGTGAGACTCGACGGGCCATGAGAGTCACGAATGGACAAGGGGGGTACTAACAAACTGAGGAAACTCGGAAGCACCCCTTCCCGTGCGACCGGGGCCAGGCACTATCCCGGGAGGCGCGGGGGCAGTCAACTGCTTCTTGTTTTGACTTCTAGGCTTTTGTGAGGGCGAGCCCAGGGGGTCTTCCATTCTGTCGGATCTGGAGCCGGATTCATTCATTCGGGAGTCCGCTGATCGTGGGCAGTTCGCGCAATTGCTTCTCCAGGGTCACGGAAAGGTTCATGAGGTCGAAGATTTCCGTGGAGTCGGCGGAAACCCGGGCCAAACGGCCTTCGCATTCGGCGATCCGGTTTTCCAGGCTTTTGCGGCGCAAGGACACCCAGCAGGCCATTGCCAAATTTGCTTCCCCCTCGGGTCCGAGATTTTCCTCGCTCGCGGGGCCGGGCTCGACGAGGAGGCGGCCGATGGCGTTTTGCTGTTCTTCCGGCAGTTCCGCCAGGAAGGCGGAGATCGAAGACGCGACGGAGGGATCCAAGTCCGCCGACCAGAGCAACCGGGCGAGGCCGGCGTCCGCGATGTCGTTGAGCAGCGCCAGGTCCGCGTTCTCATGCACCCACTGGCGGGCGGAGGACGAGCTGATGAGGAGGCGGCAGAAGGTTTTCATGACGTGACTGCCGGGGGCTTCGACCGTTTTTTTGGCCTGCGACTTGGCGGCCTGCCGGGTGCGGGCCACCTGCGTCTCTTTCTGCACGGCGGCGGCCAGTTGATCTACCGGGACGCCGAGACGGGTGGAGAGGTTTTGCAGGAGCGCGCCGCGAAGAATGGGATCGGGCACGAGGGCGGCTTGGCGGGCCAGATCGGAGGCGAGTTCCACCCGTTGCGCGATGGTGGCGTTGGGCGAGGCGCCGCCGCGAATGCGGATCAGGAAATCGAAGTAATCCTCCGCCTGTTCGACGACTTGCCGGAAGGCGTCGGCGCCGCCTTTGCGGATCAGGGAATCCGGGTCCTCGCCCGTGGGCATGGGGACGACGCGGACGGAAATCCCGGCGGGCGCCAATTTCGCAAACGCTTTGGCGGTGGCGCTTTGGCCGGCGCGGTCGGCATCGAAGCAGATGAGAACTTCGTTGGTCTGACGGGCCAAGAGGCGGGCTTGGCCATCGGTGAACGCGGTGCCGAGCGGGGCCACGATGTTGGTGACCCCGGCTTCAAAGGCGGAGATGAGGTCGAGCTGGCCCTCGCAGAGAATGGCGCGCCCGGCCTTGAGGATGGGTTGTTTGCTGCGATCGAGCCCGAAGAACATCTTGGATTTCTCGAAGATGAGGGTTTCCGGGGAATTGACGTATTTGCCGCCCGTCTGCTCCGGGGAAAGAACGCGGCCGCTGAAGGCGACGGTTTCCCCGTAGTCGTTGTTGATCGGGAACATGAGGCGGTGCGAGAAATGCGGGTAGATGCCGGTGCCGTCTTTCTTAGGTTGGGCGAGCCCGCCGTCGATGAGGACTTGGTCGCTGAACTTATTTTGCCGGGCCCACTGGAAGAAGGATCGCCGGTTGGCCGGGGCGTAGCCGAGCTTCCAACGCTTGGCGACCTCAATGTTGATGCCGCGTCCTTTGAGGTATTGGCGGGCGGGATCGGCTTCCGGGGAACGGAGGAGGAGTTGGTGGAACCAATCGCGAGCGGCGCCTTGGAGGGCGCGGACGTGGCGCCGATGCCGGTCCTTGGCGGCCATCTCCGGGGTGATGGCCTCTTCGTCGAGGCGGATGCCGGCGCGGTCGGCGAGTTTCTTGAGGGCCTCGGGGAAGGTGAGGTTCTCGTAGAGTTGGAGGAAGCGGAAGATGTCCCCACCTTGCTGGGAGGAGAAGCAGTAGAACGCCTGCTTGGAAGGCATGACGTAAAAGGAAGGCGTCCGCTCCGTGGTGAACGGGCTCAGGGCGCGGAATTCGGAGCCGGCCCGGGTGAGTTGGACATAGGAGCCGATGACGCTGACGATGTCATTCGCTTCGGCGACCTTCCGGATCAGTTCCTTGGAAGCCATGAGATCGAGCGAGGCATTGCGCGGGTCGTCAAGCGGGGATAAGATGACCGCAACCCCGGGCGGCAACGTGCAGGCGAAAGCTCCATCCGGCAACTGATTCTGCCTATGTCAGATTTTCCCAACCCTGTCCGCGGTCCGCGGGCGTTGGCTCTCATCGTTTTGGGAGTGTTTGGACTCGGACTCAAACCGGGAGAAGCGCCTTCGGAGTCAACCGAGTTCAAGGACCGCACCGTGGTGCTGACGGTGCGGCACGAGGACTTGAATGACGGAGTTCGCTTGCGGGCGTTGCGCCAATACGTCCGGAAGCTGAACGAGGCCCAGGCGCAGGCCGTGGTGTTCGAGGTCTCCGCGCAGTCGGGCTACGATCCACAGTTCGCCACCTTGCTGCTCGACGACATGCTCACCTACACCGTGCCGATGCATGCCTATGTCCGCTCCTCGGCGCTGGGCCTGGGGGCGTTGCTGGCCTTGGGATGCGACACCATTGCTTTGCACCCCGGCGCGGTGATTGGCGGCGCGGCTCCGGCGTTGACCGGGAAGGTGGACGACCCGGCATCGCTGCAAACCTTGTCGGTCTTGCGGGCCCGGCTCCGTGGGGTGGCGGCGCTGAAGAAGCGGTCGTCCGAATTGTTGGAATCGATGGTCGGCATGGCGCGTGACGGCGGGCCAGAGACGCCCGCGCAGTTGCAAGTGGTCACCCTGACGGCGTCGGAGGCCAAGGAGCGAGGTTTGGCGGCGGTGGTGGCGGACAGCTTGGAAACTGCTTTCCCGGGAGATTTGCTGAGGATCGAGGCACAGGATTGGGCCAAGGAAACGATTGCCGCCGCGCCTCCCGCGAGCGAGGCGAGGAAGCCGGGACCGGGGCCAACTTTTCCCGGGAAGCGAGACCGGGAGAGCTACGCGGGCAAGATCATTGTGATCGAGGTGGGCTGGGATGATCTGATGGCGAAAGCGCGTTTTCAGTTCATGGAGCGGGTGCTGGACAAGGCACGTCAGGAGAAACCGGTGGCCTTGATTTTGGACATGGACACGCCTGGTGGCTACGCGCTGGAGACATCGAAGCTTCTGCGGCCGTTCCAGGATCTTTCATTTCCGACGTTTACCTTCGTCCACACGCACGCGGAGTCCGCCGGCTCATTGATCGCGTTGGCCACGGACCATATCTATATGTACCCGTCGAGCACGATCGGTTCGGCATTGGTGGTGACCGGCCTCGGGGATGATTTGCCGGGGAACATGGCCAAGAAGGTCGAGGCGATGACGCGGGCGGAAGTGCGCAACGTGGCGATCGCCAAAGGGCATAATCCAGACGTGGCCGAGGCATTCGTCACGACGGAGACGGAGTTGGTGATCGACGGCGTGGTCATTAGCCGGAAGGGCGAGGTGCTGAACTTAAACGCCGTGGAGGCGACCCGGGTGTTTCACGGAAAACCGCTCTTGGCCAAAGGCATGGCGAGATCGATCGACGAGATCGTGGAGCGGGAAGGGCTGTCCGGCGAAATCTTGCGGGTGGAACCGTCCCCGTTCGAGGCCTTCGCGCAGTGGGTGCAACTGGCTTCGGCGATCCTTATCGCGATCGGGTTGGCGGCGGCTTACACGGAGATGAACACGCCGGGGTTTGGGCTGCCGGGAATCATCGCGGTGCTGGTCTTCAGCCTGTTCTTTTTCGGAAATTATCTGGCCGGGAACATGGCCGGATACGAGACCGCCTTCGTGTTTGGGCTGGGCTTGGTGCTGGTGATCATCGACCTCTTTCTCTTCCCGGGAACCTTCTTGGCGGGGATCCTAGGGCTGGTGCTCATGGTATCCGCGCTCGGGTTCGCGATGGTCGATCGCGACGCGTTTGGCGATTTCAAGGGCGGTGGCGAGGGCGCGCCGGGACTGACCGGAGTTTTCGGGCTGCCAGCTTTTTCACTTTCGCTCGGGATGGTCCTGGCACTTGTGCTGATCGGCGCCGTGATGCGCTTCTTGCCCGGGTTGCACGCCTTTCATCGGTTGGTTTTGGAAACGGCGATCCCCTCGGGAACATCGATCCCTCCGGAAGCGTTGCTGGATGCGGAAGGGGAGGCGGTGACCGATCTGCGGCCAACCGGCCGGGCACGGCTCGGAACCGAGATTTTGGATGTGACCACGAACGGCGAGTTCGTCGGCCGGGGCACGCCGGTAAAGGTGAGCCGGGTGCTGGGGGATCGCGTCATGGTGACGGCGATTCCCCCGGTGTGACCAGGCGACGATCGTGCCTTACTTCTTCGCGGCGCCTTCCTTTTTGGCGTCGGCTGGCACGGCGAAATCCGCGGGAGCGTTTTTGTTGAGTTCGCCGACAATGTCGTCGGTCAGATCGACCATCTTCTTGGTATTGGCGTAGGCGACGGTAGGGACGCCATTGACGCCGAAGGTGCGGTTGTGGACGAGGTCGATGCCTTTGGCTTCGGCGACTTTGTTGACGGCTTCGTAGATCTCCTGGTGGAGAGCGAGTTGGGCGCGATTCGCCTCCTGGGACAACTCGCTGTTGGCGACGTTTTGGAGGTCGAGGACTTTGCGCTGGAGATCGTTGATTTTGCGGGCGCGGCCTTCGGCGTCCTGGAGGATGACCTTTTTCTTGTCGTCACTCAAGGTTGGGTCCTGGAGGGTCTTCTGGGCGGCTTGTTGCTCTTCGAGGAGTTTGCGGGCCTCAGCGACTTCACTCTCCAGCTTTTTCTCTTCTTCGGCGCGGCGCAATTCGAGGGACTTGCGCTCGACCTCAGTGCGGTAGTAGTGGCGTTGAATACGGCCGTAATCGACGACGCCTACTTTGAGTTCTTGAGCGGAGGAGATTCCGGTGGCTGCGGCCAGGAGGAACGAGAGCGGCAGAAGTTTGAAGGAGATGAAGTTCATGTCAGCAAGAAGGGGGGGACTGATTTTCGAAGTAGGGCTGTTTGCAAGGAGATTTGTAAAACAGATCACCGTTGAGCGGCTGAGTGACAAATTTTTTGGAACGAGGCTCGCATTTCGTGTCCTCTTGCTCTAGGCATGGCGCCCGTGACTCCAATTCGTCGTTTCCTTGTTTCTCTGTTGACCGTGCCTGTTGCGGGTTTGTTCTGGGCTTGCAGCCAAACTGGTGGTTCGAAATCAGGCGCTCCCGTTCAGTGGGAGGAGCCAGCTGCCGCCCAAGCAGCGGTGGCCGGCGCGAAGGGAACCACGGCGTCGGGTCTGGAGTATCACGTGTTGCGGGCGGGGACGGGGCAAAAGCCTCGGAGGCAAGACACGGTCCGGGTGCATTACCATGGGTATTTGCCGGATGGCACCGTGTTTGACAGCAGTGTGCAACGTGGGGAGCCAGCGGTTTTTGGGCTGACGCAGGTCATACCGGGCTGGACGGAAGGGCTGCAGTTGATGCCGGTGGGCTCGAAGTACCGGTTCCGCATTCCGGCGCACTTGGCCTATGGAGAGCGTGGTTCTCCGCCGAAGATCGGGCCGAATCAGACGCTGATGTTTGAAGTGGAGCTGTTGGAAATCATCGGAAATTAAAAATTTGTACGGGGAGATACATAAGATTCCTTGATTGTTTGCCGCTTCCGGTAAATATTGTAATTATGAAATTTACGAATCTTATCACACTGGCTCTTGCTGGGGGGGCTCTCATGAGTTGCGAGACCACGGCTCCTTCCAGGGCGAAGTTCCTCTCATCCTACGATGGTTTGGAGAAAGCCTCCGGGCTCAGCAACGCTCAAGTCTACCGAGGCGACGTCGAGGAGCTGGATGCCAATGAGCGCGTCTACATCGAGCCGGTGCGAGTGATCGCAAGTGAAGCCACGACGGGGCAAGCGAGCGCGGAAGAGATCGGGACGTTGAAAGCCCAATTCCAGTCTGAACTGAAGGAAGAACTAAGTAAGTCCCACACCGTGGTCAATCGGCCCGGAAGCAGCACGCTTACGGTGCGGACCGCTCTGGTGGAATTGCATCCAGGCAATCCTGCTCTTTTCTTGGCCGGCTACGCTCCATATGCAGGGGCGGTGTCAACAGCCATCGGGGTTGCGACGGGCACTGTTCCCGGGGCAAGCGCGGCGGCCATGCAGGCGGAAGTAATCGACTCCCGGACTCGCGAGCAGTATTTCGCGGTGATCGATCGCAATCAGTCGCCTAAGTGGGACCCCGGGCAAGGGCTGACTCGATGGGGCGCCGCCGACGCTTCTTTCCGCAAGTGGAGTCGCCAAATCCGCAAAGAGATCTCTGCCGCCGAGAAGGAGTCGAAGCCGAAGAAACAGCCGAAAGTCGCGGTGAAAGACAAGGAGACGAAAGCTGTCTCCAAGAAAGAGAGCTCGGCCAAGAGCTGACCCGTTCCTGCGTCTGACTGCGAAGAGTGCTTGCCGGGCGCGGTCTTTACGCCATCATGGCGGGACCGATGTCCATGGACGCCCCCTCGCCGCGCAAGAAACCTGAAGAGCTGCGAAGTCATCGATTCTTTGGAGTCGATGACTTGCGCGCGTTTGGGCATCGCTCCCGGCTGAAGCAGAATGGGCTAAACACGTCTGAGTTCGCCGGCAAGCCGGTGATCGCGATCCTCAACACCTGGAGCGATCTCATCCCGTGTCATGCGCACTTCCGGCAGCGCTCGGACGAAGTGAAGCGTGGCGTTTGGCAGGCGGGCGGCGTTCCCGTGGAAGTTCCGGTGCTCGGGATGAGCGAGACCTTCATGAAGCCCTCGGCGATGACCTATCGCAACTTCCTGGCGATGGAGACCGAGGAGGTTTTGCGGAGTTATCCGATCGACGGGGCGGTGCTCCTGGGCGGGTGTGACAAGACGATGCCGGCGCTGATCATGGGGGCAACAATGGTCGATATCCCGGTGATTTTTCTTCCGGGCGGGCCGATGGGCCGGAGCAGCTGGCACGGGGAAGCGGTGGCTAGCGGCAGCGATGTTTGGCGTTTTTGGGCGGAACGGAAGGCGGGCAACCTCTCGTGCGAGGCCTGGAACAGTTTTGAGGACCACATCACCGCCGGTCCGGGGCACTGCATGACCATGGGGACGGCCTCGACGATGACGGCCATGATTGATGTCTTGGGATTGACCTTGCCCGGGGCGTCCTCGATTCCTGCCCTCCATGCGGCGCATGCCCGGATGGCGGCCCGATGCGGCCTGCGCATTGTTGACATGGTCTGGGACGATGTCCGGCCGAGCCGGTTTTTGACCGAAAAGTCCTTCGATAATGCCATCACGGCGGACATGGCGCTGGGTGGATCGACGAATGCGATCGTCCACTTGCTGGCGATGGCGGGAAGGGCAGGAGTTTCGTTGACTCTGGACCGGTTCGATGAGATTTCGCGTCGCACCCGGGTTTTGGCGGACATCAAGCCATCGGGACGCTTCGTGATGGCGGATTTCTTTGATGCGGGCGGGTTGCCGGGGTTGTTGAGCCGGATCAAGCACTTGCTCCACCTGGATTGCCCGACAGTTTCCGGCATGACCTTGGGGGAAACCTTGGAAGGAGCGGAAGTTTGGAACGCGGAAGTGATCCGCACCTGGGACAATCCCGTCTTTGGCGAGGGCGGCACGGCGATTTTGCGCGGGAACTTGGCGCCGGACGGTGCCGTCATCAAGCCTTCGGCGGCGGAGGCACACCTTCTGGTGCATCGGGGGCCGGCCGTGGTCTTCCGGGATCTGCAGGACATCAAAGCACGGATCGACGATCCCGCGCTCGGCCTGACGCCGAAACATGTCATCGTGATGCAGAATGGTGGACCCATGGGAGCCCCGGGGATGCCGGAGTCGGGCCAATTGCCGCTGCCGAAGTATCTTTTGGAGAAAGGGGTGCGCGACATGGTGCGGATTTCCGACGCCCGGATGAGCGGGACGAGCTACGGTGCTTGCGTGCTTCACGTGGCGCCGGAAGCGGCGGCCGGTGGGCCTCTTGGGTTGGTCCAGGATGGGGATTGGATCGAGCTTGACGTGCCGAACCGCCGTCTTCATTGGGATGTCACCGAGGAGGAAGCAGCGCGGCGTCGCGCGGCTTGGAAGGCTCCCGAACCGCGTTTTTCGCGTGGCTATGGCAAACTTTTCGCCGATGAAGTGACCCAGTCGAACCTCGGGTGCGACTTCCGCTTTCTGCACAACGACGGCTCCCGAACACCTGACCCAGAAATCCACTGACCGACATGCAAACCGTTCCCGTAACCCGCCAACACCTGTTGGGCTCCGTGATTGCCGTGCCTCCATTGGCGCGTCATGCCGACCTCTCGTTGAATCGCGAGGCGAACCGCAAGATCATCCGCCACATTGAAGCGGGTGGGGTGACCACCTTCCTTTACGGGGGGAATGCGAATTTCTACCACATCCGTCTCAGCGAGTTCGGCGCCGCTCTGGACATGTTGGCGGAAGAAGCGGGGCGCGACTCCCTGGTGATTCCTTCCGTGGGGCCGTACTACGGGACGATGATGGATCAAGCGGACATCCTGCGTCAGCACGAATTCCCCACCGTGATGGTGCTGCCGATGCTTGGTGTCTTGACCGACGAGGGCGTGGCGACGGGGTTCCGGCACTTCGTAGAAGCGTTGGGACGTCCGTCCGTGTTGTATCTGAAGGACGAAGGTTACTTGCGGCCCGCGACGGCGGCCAAGCTGGTGCAGGACGGTTTGGTCTCCTGCATCAAATACGCGATCGTCCGGGAAGATCCCTCGCGCGATGCCTACCTGAGCGAATTGCTGGGTTTGATCGGTGGGGAGCTGGTAGTGAGTGGCATCGGTGAACAACCGGCGATCATTCACGTGCGGGATTTCGGGCTAACCGGTTACACCTCGGGGTGCGTTTGCGTGGCTCCAGATCTTTCCCGTCGCATGTTCTTGGCGATTCAGTCGGGCGCCTGGGACGAGGCAGAGGCGATTCGCGAAATCTTCCGGCCCTTGGAGGATCTGCGGAACGCGATTCATCCGATCCGGGTTCTTCACGAGGCGGTGGCGCTCGCGGGAATCGCCGACACGGGTGAGCTTCTGCCGTTGATGAGCCGGGTTCCGCAAGGGGAGCGTCCCCGGATCGCCGCGGCCGCCAAGGCTCTATTCGAAAGCGGAGCTGCGGTCCTGTCTTGAACCCCGAGGGATTTCGGGGTAAAAGAAGCGCCATGCGAAAATGCTGGTGGGCGATCGTCCTTTTGTTGCTCGGGGCGGTCTCGATGGCCTCGAGCAAGAAGGGAACCTCGGTTCTTCTTTCTTTCCACTTGGAGACCAGCAAGGATGATTGGCCGAAGTATGCGCAGGCGGTAAAGATGGGCGATCCGGCTCAGCAATATTACTTCAAGTTGAGCCCGGTCATCACGGACGGGGAGATCAAGTGGTTCTCCCCGTTCATCTCCCAGGATGGCGTGACCTATGGTTGTGCCTTCAGACTTTCCCAGCACGGCACCAACATCCTCCAACAGGTCACCTCCGCTCCGGAGAACCACGGCAAGCTGTTGGCGAGCAACGTTCAGCCATTGGATGAAAACAGCGGGCCGTTGCGCAGTTACGTGCAGATCGATCGACGTGTCGATGACGGTATTCTGGTGGTGTGGGACGGGTTTACGGATAAGCACTTGCGGCTGTTCGCGGAGCGGTTTCCGCACGTTCGGGATGTGGAAGCTCGCTGAAGTGGGATGATGATTCGCGGCTTTTCTTGGTGGTTGGCGCTGGCGTTGGCGTCCCAGGCGCAGGCTTGGGAGTTGACGCTGCCGACGGAGAACCGGGCGATTTTCTCGGGGGATCCCTCGGACTTCTATATGTACACGGACCGGAACTTCGAGGGAGTCAAGAGCCAGCCATGGACGGCCGGGCAGTACGGGTTCGTTCGAGACCAAAAACGGACGGCGGAGGGGATCATCCTGACCAAGTTTCACGAAGGCTTGGACATCAAGCCGGTGAAGCGTGACGGCCAGGGAATTCCCCTGGACCTCGTGCATCCGATCTCCGCTGGCACCGTGGTCCATGTGGCGTCGCAGGCGAGCCAGTCTAGTTATGGAAAATACGTAGTGATCCGGCATGACTGGCCGGAAGGACCTTTTTATAGCCTTTACGCTCACCTCATGGATACGCGGGTCAGCGTTGGCGCCAAGGCCGATTCCGAGACGGTGGTTGGGCGATTGGGCTACACCGGGGAGGGGATCGATCGCGTCCGGGCGCATCTCCACGTGGAATTGAATCTTCTCTTGAGCGACCGGTTTGAAAAGTGGCATGCGCCCCGGTTTCAAACGCCGAACCATCATGGCGTTTACAACGGACTGAATTTGGTGGGGATTGATTTGGCACGGCTCTACAAAGAGCGCCAAGCGGATTCTTCTTTGACCTTGGCGACTTTTTTGACCCGGGAGAAAGTGCATCACAAGATCCGGGTACCGGCCAAGGGGAAGTTTCCGCTCATCGCACGATATCCGTTTTTGCTGAAGCAAGCCGCGCCGAGTCAGCCGACGGCTTGGGAGATTCATTTCAACCAGTCGGGCATTCCCTTGGCGGTGTATCCTTCAACGGTGCCGACGGCGAATCCGGTGGTGACCTGGGTCGTGCCGAGCAAAACGTATCATGCCTACTACACGCGGGGGCGCCTGACGGGATCTGGTTCAAGCGCCGCCTTGAGCAGCAGTGGACTGAGCTATCTCAGCTTGGTGACCGGGCAATTCTGAACGGACTTTCGCGATCAAAAAAGGTTGCGGCCTGACGTTCCGGCCAGTTTGGTTGCGGGGTCCAGATGAGAGAACTTCCTCGAATTGAGATCAACAGCCGCACCGTGGTGGACGGTGAGGAACCCGTGTTCATCCTGGGGCCGTGTGTCATGGAATCCGAGGAGTTCGTGTGGCGCATGGCGCATACGCTCAAGGAGATCGCGACGGAGCTTGGCATTCGCTGGGTCTTTAAGGCTTCTTACGACAAAGCCAACAGGACCTCGCATTCATCGTTCCGTGGGACGGACTGCCATGAAGGCTGTCAGGTGCTAGGCGAGATCGGTCAGCGCCTTCAGGTGCCGGTGACCACGGACGTGCATTCGCCCGAGGAGGCGGACATCGCGGCGGAGTTCATCGATATCTTGCAGATTCCCGCGTTTCTCTGTCGACAGACGGACTTGATTGAGCGTGCGGCGCGTACTGGGCGGGTTGTGAACGTGAAAAAGGGGCAGTTCTTGGCCCCTTGGGACGTGGATGCGATCGCGGAGAAATTGAGTTACTTCGGGAATGATCGTTACTTCTTCACGGAACGGGGAGCCTCCTTCGGCTACAACAACTTGGTGGCGGACATGCGTTCGCTCCACTGGATTCGCGAAGCGGGGCATCGGATCGTATTCGACGCTACGCATTCCGTGCAGCGCCCTGGGGGAGAAGGGCATCGGTCGGGGGGGGATCGTCGCCTGGCTCCCGTCTTGGCGCGAGCGGCGGTTGCGGCGGGATGCGACGGCGTGTTCATCGAGACGCACTTCAATCCTGACGAAGCGCTTTCGGATGGGCCGAACCAAATTCCGATGGATCAGTTGAAGAGCTTGCTTGTCACCCTCGTCGAATTGCACCGGGTGAGCCGGGCATCCACGCTCAGTCCGCTTCAAAATTTGTGATCAAACTACCTTACAGCGTATGGCTGCGGCGTCTGGCTCTCTTGTCAGGGCTGTGGGTGTCCGTCATGATCGCGGGGGAAGGGCCACAGGAGGAGGGAGCGACCATTACCGTGCCCGGAGGAGGCACCAAGGAGGACGCAGGGTTTGACTTGTTTCCCATCGGGAAACCTTGGCAGGATGTGCGGGTGCCTCGTTACGATGAGAAAGACCGGCTCACTTCCATCATGCATTCTGAGCTTTTGACCCGGGAGGCGAGGCAACTGCTGCAAATGGAGGGGCTGACATTGGCGATGTTCGAGCCGGACCGAACGATTTCGCTTCGGCTGAAGACCGCGAAGGGCACTTATGACCTTGCAACAAAGGAGTTGAAGACGCGCACCAAGACATTCATTGAGCACCCGCAGTTTGACATGCAGGGGGACAGCTTGGTTTTTGACACCCAATTAGGCACAGGTAAATTGAACGGGCACGTCGAGATGGTCATCTATGCTTCTACGGTTGAGAGGCTGGACCCGGCGGGAGTTCCGCCGCGCAAATAGAATCGGATGGATTTAGAAGGATGAAACGCAGCGCTTGGCTTATTGCCGCTCTCATTTATGTCCTCGGCGTTGGTCCGGCGGCGGCTCAAACCGGGGCAGATCGAAGACCTTCCCAAGCGAACCGGTCCAGTCAATTGCAGGAGCGCAAACAGCCGGTTCGTTTGAGCAAACTTTTTGAGCGTCAGGCTGAATTGACGCCCGAAGTAAAGGAAAAGGCCGCGACCGCAGTGGCGGCCGTGGCGGAAGATCCCGAGGCGATGAAGGCGATCGAGAATGCCGCGAATGCCCTCATCAAGGCGTCTGGGGCGGCTTCTGCCGCCTCTCCGGAGACTCCAGTGAAGCTGACCGCATCGAATCTGGACACGGAGAAGCTGCTATCCAAGCTCGATACCGAAAAGATGCTCACCCAGGGAGCGAAGCTGCTGGAGTCGTCGTTGCCCGAGGCAAAAACTGGCGAGGTGGACCTGGGGAGTTTGGCGCCAGCGGTGGCGGCGGCCGCTCCGGGATTGAGGGATGTGGCAGGGCCTGTGCTGGAAAAGGTGATGGCCGACAACCCGCAGGTCAAGAAAGCGGCGGCCGATGTTAAAAAACAAGCACCAACCGTGCGCCTATTGCCAGCGGGCGTCCAGGTGCCCGCCCCGATCGACCCGCTTCCGAATCGGATTCCGCGGCCCGATGTAGATGCTTCCGTGAAACCGACCCGAATCACGGCAGGACGGGCTGAGTTCGATGCGAAAACGAACGTGGTTACCTTCGAGGACAATGTGGAACTCGATCATATCGAGTTTCGGCTCACGTGCGACGTGCTCGTTGCTGAGCTAAGCAACCCGGACAAAGCGGCGAAAGTTGGCGGCGCTGCCGCGGACATGGGGAATCCACAAGCGGCGGCGGCTCGAGTCGCGGCGGGCGGACTCAAATCAGCCACGGCAATCGGATATGTGGTGATTGAAAAGCTCACACCCGAGGGAAGCCAGGTGGCCAAGTCACGAAAGACAGTGTATGACGCCACGAGTCAGATCGTGACCTTGAGTGAATATCCAGTCCTGGACGACGGAAAGAACTTAGTGCGAGGCAAAGAAGCTTGGACACGCATTATTCTCAGTCCAGACGGCAAGTATCGAGTGGACGGTCCAGCAACTTTTGAACTCGTCACGGCGGACAATCAGCTTCCCAAACCCGGGCGGAAGCCATGAGGGGGGACTCGGTCTTAGCCTTGTTTTGATTATTCTGCACAAGGGGGCTGTAATTGTCGCCGCCATCCTCTCTTTCCACTATGCCTGCCGCATCCTCTGCCACTTCGGCCCAGAATGACGTTCTCTTGATGACCGAGGGGCTCGTGAAAATATATGATGGGCGTACAGTGGTTAATGGAGTGAACGTCTACGTCAGGCCAGGCGAGATAGTTGGTTTGCTTGGACCGAATGGGGCTGGAAAGACGACCACCTTTTACATGATCGCCGGCATCGTGCAGCCCAACGGCGGCCGGGTTCTTTTCAACGGGGTGGACGTGACCAATCGCCCCATGTATCAAAGGGCCCGTTTGGGCATGGGCTATCTGCCTCAAGAAGAATCGATTTTTCGGGGGTTGACCGTGCGAGAAAACATCATGGCGGTGATGGAGACCCTCGACTTGAAGAGGAGCGAGCGCGAGGCAAGAACGGAGGCATTGCTGAGACGATTTGGTATCACTCACATCGCGAGCAACGTTTCTATCACTTGCTCGGGTGGTGAGAAACGGAGGCTGTCTATCGCTCGTTCGTTGGTAACTGAGCCAAGTTTGCTGATGCTTGACGAGCCATTTAGTGGGGTTGATCCCATTGCCGTCGCTGACGTGCAGCAGATCGTCCTCGACCTGCGCAAAGCGGGGCTGGCCATTTTGATTACCGATCACGCAGTCAGGGAGATGTTGTCAATTGTGGATCGGGCGTATCTGATCTCTGAGGGCAAGGTGGTTCGGGAAGGAGATCGCAACTACTTGATCAATGACCCCGTAAGTCGCGAACTTTATCTCGGGGAACGATTTAGCATGTAGTCGTGCCTTTGGGGCAAAGGGAATCTGCCTTCCACGTCGCAAACAGATTGACCCACTCACGAGAGGGTGTTTGTATGGGTGGTGTTTCGCGATCTTGCGAATTAGCGCAAATTCGAGAGTCGATTTGCGATCTTTGCGATGAATTCTTATCGTCTTCTCCCAACGCGAGCCCGGATGATCCCGTTGGTTGTGGCGCTGATCTGTGTATCGGTGGAGGCTCAAGATCGCCCGCGACCGTTCGGGAAACTGTTTTCCAAGCATCCCGCAGCCTCCTCTGAGGTTGTGCGCCGGGATGGTTCTAGCGCTGTATCTGCCTATCCGGTTCAGGAGACTAAGGACTACCGCAAAACCCGCCAAGAAGCGCAAGTTGAAGAGACGATTGCGGAAATCTACTCTGAGTACGAACGCAAGGTGGCGAATATGTCGGGTGCAGATCTCCAGCTCGACACACTTGGGGCGCTACCTTCGGTGCGGCCTGACTTCGAAGCCGCGTGGTCGGCAGGAGTGAGGCAACCCTTCTGGCCTGGGGGAGATAAAATTCGTCAGGACCTCGTCCAAGTGTACGGCAGTGCTTTGATCCACTCCAACACAGTCAAGGTCTTCAGTGACCTTCCTCTCATTCAGGAGACCGCAATCCAGGAAGCGGAAGGTGAGTTTGATTGGAGAACCTTCGGTGAAGTGAAATATGGTCATGTCGACGAGCCTACGCCAAGTCAGTTGACGAGCGGATTCACCGGTCGCTTGCTGGAGGACTTGGGACAGGCAGACTATGGACTGCGGAAGAAGCTCGGCTCTGGTGCGGAAATCTCTTTGGCGAATCGCCTCAATCTACTAGATAGCAATTCACAGTTTGTTAGTCCTAATCCACAGACTGGAAGCGAGCTGGTATTTAGCATTGTGCAACCTCTGCTCCGAGGTGGCGGATACGCATATAACCGGGCACGTCTGAAGGTGGCCCAGCTGGACGTGGGGATGGGAACAGCTGAGTATCTACGGGCCTTGGAGACGCACATGATTGAGGTGAACAAGGCATACTGGGAAGTCTATTTGTCCAGGGCGGCATTTTTGCAGAAGCAGTCGTTGGTGGCCGAGACCAAGGCGATTGTCGAACAATTGGAGCACCGCCAAGGAGTGGATGCTGAGGCGACCCGCAGTGAGCTGTTGCGTTCACGCAGCTCGTTGACCCAACGGCAGGCTGCTTTAATCCGGGCTGAGATGGCGATTCGAAACGCAGAGGAGCGGCTTCGAGCTTTAGTGAATGACCCGGATTTTGCCATTGGGGGCGGAGGAGAGTTTATCCCGCTGACTCGGCCGGTGCTGACACGTCCTGCCAGTGACGTAAAGGAAACAGCCTTGGCCGCGCTGTATCATCGGGCGGAGGTCGTGCAGAGCTTTTACCAGCTTCAAGCTGCGGGGATTCGCCGCGACGTTCAGCGCCAGGATTCGCAGCCGCAGCTCAATTTGACCTTCGAGAGCCGAGTGGCGGGCTTGGACGAAGGAAAGGAGATTGGAGGGGCCTTCAACGATCAGTTTGCTCACGGCAGCGGCTGGAATGTGGGGATCGGCTATGAGCAAAGTTTGGAACGAAACCTGGAATCCGCTCGATTGAAGCGTCGCGAGTATGAATATCGTCAACAGGTGAATCAGCTGCGCGGAACGATTGATCAAGTTCTTCTCGATGCGGTGACCACCTATCGAGAACTCATGACCGCGTACCGGGAAATGCAAGGGCGCTATCAATCGGTGTTGGCGAGCCGTGAAGAGGTGAAGGTGCTCACGGAGCGGCTAGATGTCGATAGCAGCACCGACGGGCAGACAGTGGGCTATCAGCTGCAATTGATTCTCGACGCCTTGGATCGCAATCAGCAAGCGGAGGAGCAGTTCTTAGTCAGCATGGTCCTTTACAATTCGGCGTTCGCGAACGTGGAGCGAGCCAAAGGAACACTGCTGGAGTACTACGACATCAGCGTGAGCCGGGAACGGGAGAATGCGTGGAGGCGCCATCGGGAGGCCTTAGAGAATTTGAACGCGGGATTTGGTAACGCCAAAACGGATATTACGGTGGTCCCGGATGGCAGCGAGGCTTGGGGCAGGCACCGGGAAGCTCTTCAAAAGCTGAAGGCGGAGCGTGGGCAATGAGCTGCTTTCTGGACCGCTGGCATCATTTTGTGTTGGCGGTTGCCCGGACACCGGCCTAAACTCTTCCCCCGGCGTCTGACCGAGCAGGTCAAGTGGCCGGGTTCAGCAGTTTAAGAGCATGACCACTTATCTTGAGAAATTGCCGGCCTGCCGGGCAACCATGCGCGTCGAGTTGGAGCCGGACGTGGTCCGGGCTGAGCGCCAGAAAATCGTAACCACTTTTGCCGGTCAAGCGAAGATCCCGGGCTTCCGCCCCGGCAAAGTTCCCAGCGAAGTCATCGAAAAGCGCTATCGCAAAGCGATCGACGATGAATTGCGCGATCGCCTTGTGCGTTTGGGATGCCGTGACGGAATTGCCAAGGAGAATATCGAGGTGATCAACGTCACCGACATTGATGATGTCGAGCTGCACGACGATGACTCGTTCAGCTTCACGGCTCAACTGCAAACCGCTCCGGAGGTGGAGCTGCCAGAGTATCGCGGAATTCCGGTGACGGTGCAGCGGGTGGAAGTGACGGATCACGATGTGGATCATGAGCTGGATCACATCCGGATGGAGCTTGGGGAGATGATCCCTGTCAGCAGCCGGTCGGCCCAGACCGGAGACCATGCGTTGGTTGATATTAAGACTGAGCTCGACGGTGTGCCGGTTGGCGACGCAGTGTCCGCGGCCGCAAGCTTGAGCTGGATTGAAGGGAGCTGGCTTCCGATTCACGAAGACGTGCTTTTTCCTGGATTCGGCTCTCAAATCGTGGGTCAAGGAATTGGGGAGGTGCGCGAGTTTGACCTCGTGGTTCCAGCTGATTACCGGATTGAGGAATTGCGTGAAAAGAAGCTCCATTTCACGGTAACGGTTTTGGAGCTGAAAGAGCGACGGCTTCCTGAGTGGAACGATGAACTGGCGGCGAATTTGCTGGGTGGGCAAGGAGGCATGACCGAGCTACGCGATCGTTTGCGGGAGCGAATCCGCATGGGTCAGGTAGAGGAACGAAACCGGGAAATCATTACGCAGATTCTTGGGCACCTCGATTCACAGACCAGTTTCGAGCTGCCGGCGAGCGTTCTGGCGCAGGAGACTCAGCGTCAAGTGAATCAGATTGTGCGCCGCAGCCATATGCAAGGGGCGAGTGACGGTGACGTCATGGAGCACAAGGAAAAGATCATCCGCTACGCCAGCAACCAAGCGGAAGCGAATGTCAAAACGAGTTTCATCCTCCGGCAGATTTCCGAGAAGGAAGGGGTGCAGGCGGAAGAGCGGGAGATTCTTCAGTATTGTGCGCAGCAAGCGCACGAAGCCGGGGTATCCGTGAAGAAATTCATTGGCCAGCTAAAGAAGGCGAACATGATCGGCGACGTCATCGATAACATCGTGCGGGTCAAGACGCTTGATCTTCTGCGGGACAGTGCGAGCGTCACCGAGACGGACCGGGCTCCACATCATTGCGATCACCCGGATCACCAGACTGCTTGATTTCATCATTTATGACCACTCGAGACCAACTCCTTTACTCGAACCCAATGTTGCCGTCCCACCTGCAAGACCGGGTGGCTGACGCCATGACCGGGGCTCCCCAGAACGTGACCATCTACGAAAAAGAGGGGGGGCATGTGGTCCAGTTCGATCTGGCCTCGCGCCTGATGAAGGACCGGATCATTTTCTTGGGCCAGCCGGTCGATGATCCGATTGCGAATTACCTGATCGCCCAGATGCTCTACCTGCAAATGCAGGACCCCAAGAAGGACATCAACCTCTACATCAATTCACCGGGAGGATCGGTGACGGCGGGGTTGGCGATCTACGACACCATGCAGTTCCTCACGTGCGACGTGAACACGTATTGCGTGGGCATGGCCGCGAGCATGGGCGCTGTGCTGCTTTGCGCTGGGACCAAGGGCAAGCGCTTTGCCTTGCCGAACTCCCACGTCATGATTCACCAAGTCTCCGGTGGAGCTCAGGGGACCGCCAGTGACGTGGAGCGGACCGTGGAGTTCATGTACGGTTTAAAGCGCAAGCTCAACCAGATCCTCGCGCAGCATTGCGGGAAGTCCGTTGAGCAAGTCGCCAACGATGCCGACCGGGACAACTACATGAGCGCCGAGGAAGCGTGCCGCTACGGTTTGGTGGACACGGTGCTTCACCGGAGCCAAGAAGGCGCCGACAAGCTCGGTTGATTTCCCCTTCAGAAAGGCGCCATTCGGCTTTTTCGAATTCCGGGTGGCGCCGTGGCCCGGTCCGTCGTATAGTTGGGAACTTGTAAGTCCCGGCGATTCTGAGTATGGCGAGACCCTCCAATCTGACGATGTGTTCCTTCTGCGGCAAAAGTCACGCGGAGGTAAGGAAACTGATCGCTGGTCCGGGGGTTTACATTTGCGACAGTTGCATCAACGTATGCAAGGGGATCCTTGATAAGGAGTTGGGAGAGACGCCCCTGCGCTCTCATGGAGAGTTGACGGTGCCCAAGCCCCGCGAGATTTGGCATGAGCTCAATCAGCACGTCATTGGCCAGGACCTAGCCAAGAAGGTTCTCTCCGTAGCGGTCCACAATCACTACAAGCGGATCAATCAGACGGGTTCGACTTCAGGGCCGTTTAAGGATGTCGAGATCGAGAAGAGCAACATTCTCCTCATTGGCCCGACAGGGTCTGGCAAGACGCTGTTGGCCAAGACCTTGGCTCGCATTTTGAATGTCCCGTTTTGCATCGCCGATGCCACCACATTGACCGAGGCCGGTTACGTGGGCGAGGACGTTGAAAACATCATTTTGCGCCTGCTTCAGTCCGCCGATTACGACGTGAAGCGGGCGGAGTTGGGGATCGTTTACATCGACGAAATCGACAAGATAGGCCGCAAGACGGAGAACGTCAGCATCACCAGGGACGTTTCAGGTGAGGGCGTGCAACAGGCGCTTCTCAAAATACTTGAAGGCACCCAGTGCAACGTCCCTCCTCAGGGGGGGCGCAAACATCCTCAGCAGGAGTATATCCAGGTCAATACAGAAAAAATCCTCTTCATCTGCGGCGGCGCTTTCGTCGGCATGGAAGAGATCATAGGCCGCCGTGTCGGCAAGAAGGTGCTTGGTTTTGGAAGTACCGGGTCGCAAGTGGCGGCCAAAACCAACCGCCCAGTTGATCTCTCGCAGGCGAGCCAGGAGGACTTGTTGGGCTTCGGCTTGATTCCGGAATTCATCGGACGTCTGCCAATTATCGCCGCTCTCCAGCCGCTGGATCGTCAGCAATTGATGCACATCTTGACTGAGCCGAAGAACGCAATGCTCAAGCAATACCGCAAACTGCTTTCTATGGACGGGGTCGAATTGCATGTGACCCAAGACGGTTTGGAAGCCATGGCGGAAGATGCCTTCAAGCGGGGCACCGGGGCGCGAGCCTTGCGCTCCATCTTCGAGAAGTTGATGCTTGAGGTGATGTTCGAAGCGCCGAGCCGGAATGATCTGATGGGGATCACCATTGATCGCGAAGTCGTGCAGGGGCAGTCCGCCCCGATTCTGATGCGGCGCGAGGATGCCGCCTGAGATCAGCTCGTGGTTCTCAACCGGTCCCTTGCGAAAGGGAGCGCTGCTCAGGAAAACGGTGAATTCAACGGCTGGCCTCGCCGCCGCGATTTGGTTTGGGGGCCGGGCAAGTGCCGCAACCGGATCCGCAGGTTGAGGATACCTGATGGATTTTTCTCCAAGCGTGTCGAAGCAGCGATGCGCCTGCCGCAGCGGTGATCGCAAGCGTCGCCCAGGTTTGCCAATCTTGATTCATCTTTCGTGTGCGTTAGCTGAAGCCAAAAAGCTGGCCGCCTTGGAAAACGAGAAACGCGGCGATCCAGGCCGTCGTTGTCATGTAGGCGAATTGAAATAGCGGCCACTTCCAGGAGTTTGTCTCCCTCCTAACCACGGCCGTCGTGCTGGCACATTGCATCGCAAACACGTAAAACACCATCAGGCTCACGTAAGTTAGCGGCGTGAAGGCGGGGCTGCCATCGTCGCGTTTCGCTTCCCGGAACCGCTGGCGGAGTGCCATGCGCTGGCCTTCCTCGTCTTCGATCTCCCCAGCGTCGTAGGTGATCGCCATGGCGCTCACGAAGACTTCCCGGGCCGCGAAGGAGGCGATCAAGCCAATGCCAATCTTCCAGTCGAATCCGAGCGGCGCGATGGCGGGTTCGATGGCTTTGCCGAGGCGGCCGGCGATGCTTTTCTCACGCTGGAGGAGCGGATCGTCGTTTTTGGGGTAATTGTTCGCGGCCCACAAAACGATGGTGACCGCCAGGATGATCGTTCCGGCACGCTGCACGAAGAGCCAGCCGCGTTGAGCCATTTGGAAGGCCACGGAGGAGAGGGCGGGCAGCTTGTAGGTCGGCAATTCCATGATGGACGGCCCGGTTTCCGAACGGTGCAGCATGCGATTGAAGAGCCAGGCGAAAACAAAGATGCCCAAAATGCCGCCGGAATAGAGGCCCATGAGAATGAGGGATTTGGTCAATGGTGGCACTGTTTCCGTGGGCATCATCGCCGCGATGAGCAGCAGGTAAACCGGGAGCCGCGCCGAGCAACTGGCTAAGGGCGCGACCAAGATGGTGATGAGGCGGTCCTTCTCGTGCTCGATGGTGCGCGCGCCCATGATGGCGGGCACGGCGCAGGCGTGAGAGCTTAGCAAGGGAACGAACGATTTCCCGCTCAAGCCGACCCGGGACATGATCCGGTCCATCATAAAAGCGATCCGCGGGAGATACCCGGTATCCTCCATCAGGCCAATGAAGAAAAAGAGAATCAAGATCTGAGGGAGGAAGACGACCACGCCGCTGACGCCGGCCAGGATGCCGTCACAAATTAGGGAGCGCAGGTCGCCTTCGGGGAGCCACTGACTCACCAGTCCGGAAGCCCAGGCAAACAAACTTTCAATCCACCCCATCGGGATCTCCGCGAAACTGAAGATGAGGTAGAACATCAGCGTCAACACCAGCAGGGCGATCACTGGGCCCAGCAGCGGATGCAGCGCGAATTGGTCGATCCGTTCCGTGGGATGGATCCGGGTGGGATCAATGATCTGGACGGCGCGCGAGCAAACCTCGCGGATCGCCCCGTAGCGATTCGCGGTGATGCGGTCGCGCCACTCCGCGTCGCCGTTGGGCGAGCCGTGGTTTTCTCCCAAATAGAGATGCCGGCGATCCACCGTGCCGTCGGGCAGGACCGGAAGGTGGCGCAGACTCTCTTCCGGCAGGGGAGTGGCGTGGGCGCTCGCCTTGAGGTGGGCAGAGGCGAGGGCGATCCTGAGTTCCGCAAGACCTTTGCGCGAGGTGGCTTCCATTGTGACCACCGTGACGCCGAAGATTTCGCTGAGACGGCCCGCATCCGGGCGAATGCCGCGAGCTTCCGCGATGTCCATCATGTTGAGCACGATGATCGCTGGGATCCCGAGCTCGAGGATTTGACTGGCGAGGAAAAGGTGGCGCTCCGAGTTGGAGGCATCCACCACGCAAATGACGACATCCGGCCGGGGGACGTCCGCCATGCGACCGAGCAGAACATCCCGGAGGATCGCCTCGTCCGGGGACTGATGGTGCAGGCTGTAGGCGCCGGGTAGGTCGATCAGGCGCAGGGCGCGGCCGTGTTGATCGTAGGCGACGCCTTCCTTGCGTTCGACAGTGACGCCCGGGTAGTTCGCGACTTTCTGGCGGAGGCCGGTCAGGGCGTTGAAGATGGTGGACTTGCCGCAGTTTGGATTACCGGCCAAAGCAACGACGCGGATCCCGGAAGACGATGGAGCAGAACTCATGCGCTAGTGGTGCCGGAATCCAACGGCTCGACCTGGACGGACCGGGCTTCACGAAGCCTGAGGGCCAGGAGCGACTGTCCTACTTCGATTTGGAGAGGATCCCGCAAAGGGGCGCGCCGCAGGACCCGAATGTGGGCGCCCGGGAGCAGGCCGAGTTCCTGGAGACGGAATGAGGCGGGGCCGGAACAAGAAACGACGACCGCTTTGGCCCGCGGTGGGAGACGATCGATGGTAGTGATGCGGGCGGAGTCCATTGAAAAAAGGAGCTGTGCAATTGAGACTCAGTATCAGAGTAATATCTTATTACGTGTTCGGACGTCGTCTCGCAACAACAAAACAAGCCGCTTGGCTCCTTTGTGATGCAGTTCTTCCGGAAGGTGACAGATTCGGAATTGGCCTTACAATGGGCGCATGACTGGGTCCGGTTGGATTTGGCTGGCGATATCCACGGCATGCTTTCTGGGCGGCTTCGTCCAGGCGGTGTTGGCGTTGCGTCACGGCCGTTACCAGCCCCCGGCGGCGAAGCTGGTGGCGATGGCGGCGGGTTTTGCGGGGCAGTGCCTATTTCTGGCCGTGCGGGGGCAGGCGACGGGCCGTTGCCCGATCACCAGTCCGCAAGAAATTCTGGTTTTCGTGAGTTGGAGCGCGGTGCTGCTTTATTTTGTGCTGGGGCGGGCTTTCCGGCTTTCCCTCTTGGGAATGTTCATTGCGCCCATGGTGAGTTTGTTCCAGTTGATGGCGCTGCCGTTTCTGATCAAACCGGCAGTGCATCGTCCGGCGGATGATTACTGGTTGGAGATGCATGCATCGGTCTCGCTGCTGGCTTACGGCGCGTTCGCATTGGCCTGCATCGCGGGGGTGATGTTCCTCGTCCAGGACCGGCTTTTGCGTCGTGGGGACTTGCAGGCGTTGAGTTACGAGCTGCCACCGGTGACTAACCTGGCGACGGCGATCGTGCGGTTGATGAGCATCGGATTAGTGCTGTTGAGCGTGGGGATTGCCAGCGGCTTTGGCACTTCGCGTCCTCCGACGGGGATCCATCTGTTGCTTTCGGTGGGGGTTTGGCTGGCCTATGCCGTGATTTTAGCCGTAAAATGGTGGCGCGGTTTGCCGTCTTTGGAAACGGCGCGGGCCGCGGTGATCGTTTTCGGCCTGCCGGTGATCACGCTCTTGATGCTGGAACACTAAAACCGAAGTTGAACCCCGCGCCCGCATTTCGGTCGAAGTATCCCTGCGCATGAACCTCATTTGTCTTGGCATTAGCCACCAGACGGCACCCGTGGAAATCCGGGAGCGGATGGCTTTTGCCGAAAAAGAACTTCCGGAGGCCTTGCGCGACCTCGTGGCTTTGGAGGGCGTCCAGGAAGCCGTCGTGCTCAATACCTGCAATCGGGTTGAGGTCTACGCCGTCGCGGAGCATGCTGGCAACGGCTTTGAGGGCATGGAGGAGTATTTCCGGCGCCGGTTTGACTTGGCGACCGGAGACGATTTGCCGTTTTATCGGAAGTCGGATCGCGATGGCGCCATTCACCTGTTCCGGGTGGCCAGCGGCTTGGAATCGATGGTCTTGGGGGAAACGGAGATTTTTGGGCAAGTCAAAAAGGCGTATGCCACGGCGCAAAGTGCTGGCACGACCTCGCGGGTGCTGAACAAGCTTTTCCAGCAGTCGTTCCAAGTGGGCAAGCACCTGCGCAACAACACGCAGATTCAGCGGGGTTCGACCTCGGTTGGTTCCGTGGCGGTGGATCTCGCGGAAAAGGTTTTCGGTGACCTGAAGCGTTGCCACGTCATGCTCATCGGGGCCGGGGACATGAGCCGGGTCGTCGCGCAAAGTCTGCTCTCGCGCGGCGCCAGCAGTGTGATTGTTTCGAACCGCTCGCATGACCGTGCCGTTGAACTGGCGGAGGTAATTGGCGGGGAGGCAATTCGGTTCGATGATTGGGAAAGCCGGGTGCCGGGCACGGACATCATCATCAGTTCGACTTCGGCCCCGCACATCGTGATCCACGCGGAGGCGATTGCGGCCGCGATGAAATCCCGCCGGGGGCGGCCGTTGATCGTGATCGACATCGCCGTGCCGCGCGACGTCGATCCGATGGTGGCGCGGATTCCTGATGTCTATCTTTACCCGATCGATGCGCTTTCCCAGATCGCGGATGCGGCGCGGCGCAAGCGGGAAGCGCAAATCCGGCAGTGCGATCAGGTGCTCCACAAGTACCTCGAGGAAAAAGGGATCGCGGCATTGGACTCGGTGCCGCCCGCATATTCTCCAGTCCGCGCTGAGCAAAGTGGCACGGCAACGTAAGCTGCTCCCTTGTCAGCGGCGTATCCGCATTCATATTGCGCGGTGATCGAGCATGCGGTGTTGGGACGTCCGGGCGGGGATAACGCTCTTTGGGTGAGGGTGAACACTGGCCAGCAGATTCACCGGTTACTCTTTGATTGCGGGAATGGATGCATCGGGCCGCTCGGTTCCGCCGAACTTCAGGCGGTGGATCACCTTTTCTTTTCCCATTTCCACATGGATCACGTGGCGGGGTTCGATGGCTTTTTCCGGATCAATTTCAACCGGGACACCAAGCCCGTTCACGTATGGGGCCCAGCGCAG
Source organism: Akkermansia muciniphila (assembly GCA_945883495.1). GTDB lineage: Bacteria > Verrucomicrobiota > Verrucomicrobiia > Verrucomicrobiales > DEV007 > V1-115. The sequence continues at coordinate 2,495 of CAMCXS010000001.1, read as the reverse complement.
ACGATTGATTTGATGCAGCACCGGTTTCGCAGTTTTTGGTGGAACCTCCATGAGGAGCAAACCGGGAGCTGGGTGGTGCATGAGATTCGCCCTGACTCTGTCGATGCGGCGCGGATGGAGGTGGCGGAGGCGTTCGCGGTGCGTCACCCAGCGGGAGGCGGCCCTTGCGAGCCATTGATCGATGGGCCCGATTACCGGGTCACGGTGCGGCTGTTGGATCATCGCGGTCCTTCCGCTGCCTACCGGGTGGACGAGGAATGCCGCTTGAATGTGAATCCAGAGAGATTGACCCAATCCGGTTTGCGACCGGGGCCGTGGATTCAATGCCTCAAAGATTTGTCCGTGACCGGCACGGTGGACATTCAGGGGCAATCGTTGGATCTGGAGCAGCTTCGCGCCGATTTGCTGGAAAGATCTCCCGGCGCTTCGATCGCGTATCTCACGGATTTTCGGCTCGATGAGGATTGGACGGAGCGCTTGGCTTCGTGGCTGGCGGGGTGCGACGTGTTGATATGCGAAGCGCAGTACGCCAAGAACGACGCACCTTTGGCCGCTCAAAATTTTCATTCCACGACCGCGCAGGTGGCGGAGCTGGCCAGACGCGCCGGCGTGGGGCGGTTGGAACTGTTCCACCTTTCCCGGCGTTACCCGGAATTCATCTGGCGGGAAATGATGCGGGAGGCCCGGGCGATTTTTCCTCTGACCCAATTCCCGGCGGCTTGGAATCTGTGACCACTGAACTGCTGAAGGGACAGGGACTCAGGGCAACCCCACCTTGAACCGAACCCTCTCGCGAAAGCCTCAGCCGCCGAGGCGTGGGGAGACATCCAGCACAAGTTCCGCAGTTCGGACTCGATCAGAGCCGGGCGTTGACGGCGGCTTTGCGGGATCGGTTCAGTGCCGTGGAAGCCATCTTCCAAAAGATGGACGGCTTGGTGGAGCAGTTCGGCGACGGCGGGTTTATCGAGGGCTACTTCGCCGCCCGGAGTGTCGTTGAGGCAGGGCGGCCGCAGAAGAAGGCGGCCGCGGAGGCGGGCCCCAGGCTTGAGCAGGGAGTGGCTCCGTGGGGAAGCTTCCTCAGGCCAGGATTTCCCGAACCACGTGGCCGTGGACGTCCGTTAAGCGGAAGTAGCGGCCTTGGAACCGGTAGGTGAGCCGTTCGTGGTCGATGCCGAGGAGGTGGAGAACTGTCGACTGAAAGTCGTGGACGTGGACGGGCTTTTCCACCGCGTTGAAGCCGAGATCGTCTGAGGCGCCGTGGGTGATCCCGGCTTTGACCCCGCCGCCGGCCATCCAGACGGTGAAGGCATACGGGTGATGGTCGCGGCCCCAGCGCGGGCGGTTGTCGAAGTTTCCTTGGATAAACGGGGTGCGACCAAATTCCCCGCCCCAGATCACCAACGTGTCATCCAACAGACCTCGCATTTTGAGATCGCGCACCAGGGCGGCGCTCGGCTGATCGGTGTCCCGGCACTGGGTGTAGAGTTCGGTGGTCAAGCTGTTGTGTTGATCCCACCCGGCATGCATGCACTGGACGAAGGGCACTCCGCGCTCCACGAGGCGGCGGGCCATGAGGCAGTTGTAGGCGAAGGTCCCCGGTTCCCGCACCTGCGGTCCGTACATCTCGAGGACGTGATCGGGTTCCGTCGATAAGTCCGTCAGTTCAGGCACGGAGGCTTGCATGCGGTAAGCCAGCTCGTATTGGGCAATCCGGGTGAGGATTTCCGGATCGCCGGCCGTGGCGAACTTGGCTTGGTTGAGTTCCGCCAAATCGTCGAGCATGCCGCGCCGCAGTTGTGGACTGATGCCGTCCGGATTGGACAAATAGAGGACCGGGTCGCGGCTGCCGCGGAACTTGGAACCTTGAAAGCGGGAGGGGAGAAAGCCGGAGCCCCAGTAGAAGTCATAGAAAATCTGTCCGCAGGAGGTCCCTTTGCTGACCGAGGTCATGACGACGAAGCCGGGCAGGTCCTCATTCGGCGAGCCCAAGCCATAGTTCAACCAAGCGCCCATCGTGGGCCGTCCGGGGAGTTGAGCACCGCTCAACATGAACGAAATGGCGGGGGCGTGATTCACCGCGTCCGTGTGCAGGCTTTTCAAGAAGCAAAGCTCGTCCGCGATGTCGGCGGTGTGCGGCATCAGCGCGCTGACCCAGGCTCCCGACTCCCCATGTTGCTGAAACGGCTCGATCGGCTGAAGCATCAGTTTTCCGGTGGGATCACCGGTCATCGTGCTGAATCGCTTGCCGCCGAGGTATTCCGTGGGGACAGGCTGACCGTGGAGCTGGCCGAGCTTCGGCTTGTAGTCGAAGAGATCGACGTGGGTGGGGCCTCCGTTCTGGAACAAGTAGATGACGCTTTTGGCCCGCCGCGGGTGGTGTTCCGCGGCGCCGGATTCCCGGTTCAACAGGGCGGCGAGGGCCGCGACACCAATGCCGGTGGCGGAGCGGCCGAAAAACTGGCGGCGGTTGATCGCCAGTTGCGCCTCGCGAAGAG